>NZ_JAHCMY010000023.1:0-27886 GCF_018449405.1 Litoribacter ruber | reverse complement strand
ATCGGGACTGGTTGTCTCGTCCGCCACGGCGGACTGGGTTGTCATGGTTGTCATGGTTCTACCTAAGGTCAGTCACGTTTGCCTGTTGAGAGTTTCTTTAACGGGAACATGCACGTGAGTCTTTTCAAGGCTACGCCTTGAAAAGGATTTTCAGCAGGGGTTGAAGGTTGCTTACGTAGGTCCGTCGTAAGTTACTGCCGAACATGTTGTCGTTAAGCGGCTTTCGGTAGGTAACGTGGCTGGCCTGACTCGGAACTATGACAACCACGACAACAGCCCCGGGGAGCCGCAGTTTACCTCCCGAGGGAGGGCGACCCACGGGGCGGACAACTATGACAACCACGTTGTACTTACGGGGGTGTCGGATGTCGGGTGTAGGGTCCGCGCCCGGCAGGAGGTAACTTACGGCAATTACCTGTGGCAGTGCGAAGTCGGAGACATTCGCACAACGGTGTCTACGTTACGACATCCCCCCTGCCCCCTTCTAAGGGGGAGTTGGCTTCGTGACTCCCGATTCGCCTCCCCCGGGAGGTAAACTAAAAGGTATAAATTAGTTGCATTATGGCAAATTTTATTTATGTTTGCCTAGCCCAATTTGAAAGCGTAAAAACTTAATAAATCCGGTAAATATAAATTATTAAATCACATATTCCCCTCTTTTGTGTAAGTCCCTAGGGCTTATGATTTCTGATTTATATTTACCATGTTTTCCGCTTACACCATAAAATTTAGAGGGACTCCCCGGCTGCTGCTTTGGTTGCTCTTATTTTTTTGTCCCATAGGCTATTCTCTTTCCCAAACCATTCATTATGTTGACCTTGCCGCCAATGGGGCAGGTGATGGCTTATCCTGGAAGGATGCCTATACCGATTTGGCTTTCGCGTTGGAAAATGCCAATAGTGGAGATGAGGTGTGGGTGGCCAAAGGGGTGTATAGCCCCGGCGTTCTTACGGGATCGACCTTTTCCTTAAAAAGCGGTGTCAAATTACTAGGGGGCTTCTCGGGAACCGAAAGTTCCATACAAGAGAGAGTTCACAATGGGAACAACTTGTATTCGGCAAATGAAACCATCCTCACCGGTTCCCAAATCAATCTACATGTTATTTCAATCGCGCCAAGCGCTACCGCAGAGACTTTAATAGATGGTTTTACCATTCGTGAGGGATCGGCAGGCATGGCTACTACCGCCAACGCCAATAATTATGGGGGTGGTATCTACCATGTATCCGGCTCTGCCAGGCTGCAAAACCTAAAGGTGGAAAACAACAGGGGTGGAAGAGGCGGAGGAATGTATGCGGCAGGCACCCCCACCCTTGAAAACATTCTGTTCTCGCAAAATGAGGCCAATCTTGGAGGTGGTTTGCATGTGGTAGGTGCTGCTAGGATTTCCAACCTTACTTTTTCAAAAAACAAGGCCTTGAATCAGGGTGGAGGGCTTTATAATACCAGCAGTCCTACACTGGAAAACTTAACCTTCATTGAAAACGAATCCCAAAACGCCGGGGGTGGTTTTTATAATACGGGGACGATTACCCTCTATAATTCTGTTTTCAGCCGCAACAGGGTGCTGGGGAATTTGACTGGGGGAGGGATGTTTGCCACGGGTACGGCTAATCTCGTCAATGTTACCTTTAGCCAGAATACCACGGCCTATGCCCATGCCAGCAACCCGGGAGGTGGGGGTTTGTCGGGTAATTCCAATACAAGGGTAAGCAATTCCATTTTTTGGGGAAACTCCAGCGCTAATGCCTTGGGTAATCAGCTTGCCGGGGATGTGGCTGTGGAGAGGTCCATCGTGCAAGGAGGATTTGAAGGAGGGGAGGGGATCATTACGGTGGACCCCTTATTCCTGCAGCCTTCTGCTGATGACTTGCGAACCGCCGGAAACTCCATAGCCATTGATGCGGGGATCAATAACCGTAACACTACTATTTCCGATTTGGCAGGGAATCCAAGAATTATCAATGGGACCATAGACCTTGGGGCCTACGAGGCAACTGCTTTTACCGGACTGGTCATCAATAATCACACCTTGCCAAAGGTAACCCGAAAGCAATCCTATAAATCAACCTTAACTGCCACGGGGGGCAATGGTGCATATACCTGGTCGGTGGCGGGGAATGGCCTACCGCATGGTCTTCATCTGAATGCCGCTACAGGGGAAATTGAAGGTGTCACCCTTGCCAAATCGGGTACCTATCCGGTAGTCATAGAAGTGACTGATGGGGAGTTGGTGGGGTCAAAAAAATATTTTATCAACGTGGGAGCCTCCCCCGTTCGGATGTATGTAAATGCCGCTGCGACTTCTGGAGCCAATACTGGCAGTAGTTGGGCTGACGGTTTTGTGAAGTTGCAAGCGGCATTAAACTCTGCGGAAGATGGAGATGAAATATGGGTGGCTGGTGGAGTTTATTCTCCGGGAAACTTACCTGCGGATGCATTTAGATTGGTTTCGGGGGTACAAGTATTTGGTGGATTTGCCGGAACTGAGTCCCATATTCATCAGCGGCTTACCGATGAAGGGAATTTTATGACTGCCCATCCATCCATATTGGAAGGCGGGGGGATCAACTATCATGTAATATCCAACGAGATCCCACTTTCCAATACTACTATATTGGATGGTTTTACGATAAGAGGAGGGAAAGCTGCAGCTCCCGAGCCGGATGGTGGGGGAATTTACAATGGTGTAATTACTGTGGGAGCCGTCTTTCGGAACTTGATTATCCAAGACAACCAGGCCATTGGAATGGGAGGGGGGATATTCAACACCGGGGTGTCAACCTTTGATAACATACTCCTAAAAAACAACCTTGCCGGCACAAATGGCGGTGGGATATATACCAACCGGGCCGGGGCGCAGTACAACTTTATCCAGATACTGGGAAATAAAGCCAATAATGGTGGAGGGGTATTCAATACTGCCAACATCAATTTTTTCAATGGTCGGATTGAGGACAATGAATCCACATTGGCTGGGGGAGGTTTGCATAATTCCGGGGCTGCCACATTTGTGGATTTGACCGTGAAGGGCAACCAGGCTGGGAGTACAGGTGGGGGGATCCACAATACTTCATCTGCTACTTTCAATCAATTGAATCTAACCCAAAACACTTCCGGTCAACATGGTGGAGGAATGTATAATTCAGGATCCACTGCTACCTCTAATGCGGTTTTCAGTGGCAATGTGGTTCTAAGCACTGGAAACCATTATGGAGGGGGACTTTACAATACATCCAGCAATCACACGCTTAGGAATGTAACCTTTAGCAACAACAGAATTTCAAGATCCAGCGCTGGTGGAGGTGGATTATATAGAAATGGAGGAACCGTAAATGTTTCCAATAGTATTTTTTGGGGGAATAGTAGAGGAGGCGGCGTGGCAGATCAGATTTCCGGTACTACTACCGTCACCTATAGCATAGTTGAAGGCGGCTATGCGGGAACAGGCAACTTATCTGTAAACCCAATATTTGTAGATGCCCAAGGCCATGACCTCAGGTTGCAGGCGGGTTCTCCGGGAATCAATTCCGGTTTGAATTCCAATGTCAGTACCCCATTGGATTTGGATGGCAAGACTCGGATAAAGGATAATGTGGTGGATATGGGGGCCTATGAATTTGGGGAGGCTTCGATGGCTATAGCTCCAGCCACTTTGAGGGGTGCTACAAGGGGCTCCACATTTAGCTATCAATTTGCCACTGTTGGAGGTGAAGCAGGTCTTGCCTGGTCATTGGCCTCGGGTTCGCTGCCCATGGGACTGGGATTATCTGAGCAGGGGCTGCTCCAGGGAATTCCCATTGGGCCTGTGGCGGCCTATACCTTTGAACTGGAGGTAACTGATGGGACTTCGATAGGAAGAAGAACTTTTACCCTAAGTACCCAAGCAGGAAAGGCCCGGATTTATGTAAAGGAAAAGGCCAGTGGTAGACAAACTGGGGGGAGTTGGGCTGATGGATTGACATCCTTAAGCCAAGCCATTGAACAGGCGCTTGTTGGAGATGAAGTATGGGTTGGGCAGGGAAGGTATAGTCCTGGGACAGGCACGGCCGATGCCTTCAGGTTGAAAGACGGAGTGAAAATATATGGGGGATTTGCCGGGACCGAGGCCGAACTGCATGAGCGAGTAGCGGATAGCGAAGGTTTGTATTGCGTACATGAATCCATTCTGGATGGAGGCGGGAATAATTACCATGTGGTATTCAATGATGAAAACGTAGGTAATCAGACGGAGTTAAATGGTTTTACGGTTACTGGTGGTAAGACGATGGCAGGGACTACCAGTAACAATAATTTTTATGGAGGCGGGATATTCAATTCCACAGGATCAGCAGTATTTAGCCATCTCTGGATAAAGGGAAACATAGCCGCTCGAGGAGGTGGGATGTACAATACGGGGAATATAACCTTACGCTATGTTGTGTTTCAGGAAAACTCAACCACTAATACACATGGAGGAGGATTGTGGAATACGGGAAATGCTACACTTCAGTCGGTAAGATTCCTCAACAATATTTCGGGGACCTTTGCAGGTGGGATGTTAACCTCAGCAGCCACCGTTTTGAAGGATGTGACTTTTTCCGGGAACCAGTCCGGTACATATGGTGGAGGATTAGTCGCAACTGGAGCCGTAGACCTTCAGGATGTCATGTTTATCCAAAACCTAGCGGGAACCACCGGTGGGGGAATGGATAATAGGGGTGCGGGTACTGTTTTGGACCGCGTGGCTTTTATTGACAATAGGGGAGGCCAACATGGGGGAGGTTTATTTAACAACTCTGTTATCCAACTGGAGAATGTAGTATTCAGTAGAAATGAGGTGACCTCTACAGCTGCCCATTATGGTGGGGGGATGTATAATAGTGGTACGGCTAATCTGACCAACACCACCTTTAGCAACAACCGCGTAGCCAGAAATGGTGTGGGCAGTGGTGGTGGCTACTACAGCACGAATAATAACGCGGCGGTTTTCAACAGTATATTTTGGGGAAATACCAGTGGGGGAAGTGTGGTGGACCAAATTAATGAGGGGCTGGAAGTAGGCCATTCGATAGTAGAAGGTGGTTATCAGGGTGTTCGGATTTTAATTGCTGATCCGGTATTTGAAAACGCAGTAAATGATGATTTTCGATTAAAGGCAGGTTCATTGGCCATTGATGCAGGAGATAACAGAATGGTAAGCACAGACCTGGATTTTTTGGGCAACCGGCGTATTGTTGGTACTGTGGTAGATATGGGGGCCTATGAAAATCCGGGAGGAGGCAATTCGCTTGTAGTAGGGCCTGAAAAACTCCATCAGCAACAAAGGGGACAGGCTGTAAGCCTATTTTTTGATACAAATGGAAGTGAGAATAATTTCACTTTTGAGGTAAGTTCGGGAGAATTGCCTCTGGGATTGACATTTGATGGGGAAAGGGGCCTGCTGTCAGGGACACCTACTGTGGCGGGGACCTATACCATTGTCATATCTGCTACAGATGGCGAGTTAATTGGCAGCAGGCAATATACTTGGGAAGTTACTGCTGGACCTAGCCGTTTTTATGTAGACCATCTGGCAACTGGAAATGGATTGGGAATATCTTGGGAAAACGCCTTGACAGACTTGCAGGAGGCACTAGCCCAGGCTTTGGAGGGAGATGAGATCTGGGTAGCGAAGGGTACTTATAGCCCGGGTTCAGGTACAGGGGATTCATTTGTTCTCAAGGAGGGGGTAAAATTATTTGGTGGATTTGCGGGGACAGAAAATGAGCTTAGCGAACGAGCTGTTGCAGAAAACGGGCTGTTTTCGGTTAACGAGACAATTCTAGATGGTAAGGAGGTCAACTATCACGTCATATTTAATAATAGTGTCTTAAGTAGTAATACGGAAGTTAACGGCTTTACAATTTCCGGAGGAAAAACCCTCTCGGGAAGTACGGGAGTGGATTACTATGGTGGCGGGATTTATAATACTGTAGGTGGCCCCACTTTCAGTCATTTATGGATCAAGAACAATGAGGCAGCACGTGGAGGAGGTATGTACAATTCAGGTCCTTCGTCCATAATTCAAGTTGTATTTGAACGGAATAAATCCACTAGCTCCTATGCAGGGGGCTTATGGAATACTGGGCCTGCCCAATTGTGGCAAGTTGTTTTTCTTCAAAATGAATCTTCTCTTACCGCTGGGGGGATGTATAATGCAGGTGCCGTTTCCTTATGCGAGGTTGAGTTTAGAGAAAACAGCTCCCAATCGAATGGCGGGGGGATGTGGAATAACAACTCTCCAACCATGGACAGGGTGGCCTTCATTAACAATAGTTCCAATGGCCACGGTGGGGGACTGTATTCAACGGGAACAGTAATTATCTCCAACAGTTTTTTCAGCCGAAACAAAGTGACCAATACAGGCGCATTATATGGGGGTGGCATGTGGTTTAACAGCGGGACTGCTACATTGGTCAATGTGACTTTCAGTGAAAATTCGGTAGCCCGCACAGCAGCCGAAAGTGGGGGAGGACTCTATATGTCTGGGGGTACAATGGAGATTACCAACAGTATTTTTTGGGGAAATAAGCGAGGTGCAGGAGAGAAGGACCAGATCCGGGGTGTACCCATTGTTAGTTTTAGTATTGTAGAAGACGGTTTTGATGGGTCAAATAATCTAGTTGCGGATCCCTTATTTGAGGATGCGGCCAGCGATAATTTACAGTTGCGGCTAGGGTCATTGGCCATAGACATGGGCTATAATGAGGTTGTGAACAAGGAATTGGATTACCTAGGCAATCCTCGGATCGTGAATGATATTGTGGACCTTGGGGCTTTTGAGAAGCAGGGGGGAGCCAGTCTGGATATCGGGCCTGAACAACTGCCGAATATGGTGCGTGGGGAACAGATTGATATTCCCCTAGTGGTGGGAGATGGGACAGGCGCTATGGAATGGTCCATCCTTTCCGGAGATCTTCCCACAGGTTTACGGTTGGGCAACAATGGAGCGATTAAAGGCAGGCCAATGGTAGAGGGCAGCTATACCTTTGTGGTGATGGCTACCGATGGTACTCAAATAGGTAGTAGACAATATACTGTTGATATTCAAAATGGTCCGACTCAGTTGCTGGTTTGGGCATCAGCTGAAGGGGATAACTCGGGAAGTGATTGGCAAAATGCCATCACTGATCTTCAATCAGCACTGGGACAGGCTTCTTCTGGGGATGAAATATGGGTGGGTGAAGGTAACTATTCTCCTGGTGCTGGGGTCTTGGATAATTTTGCTTTGAAGGAAGGGGTGAAACTTTACGGTGGGTTTGCCGGAATGGAGGAAAGTCTTGAACAACGTGTAGCAGATGAGGCGGGATTGTTTACTTCCCACCCTTCGGTATTGGATGGAAAAAGTGTCAACCGACATGTGGTGTATAATGATGGTTCATTGAGTAATGCAACGGTTCTGGATGGATTTATCATTACAGGCGGAAAGACCTTAACCCGGAATAATACCACAAGCCTTAGCTTTCACTATTACGGAGGGGGGATATATAATGCTGGAGGGGAAGTTGTCTTCAGCAACCTGCTTATAAAAGAAAATCAGGGGATGTATGGAGGTGGGATTTATAATACCGGCCACATAACCCTAAGTAATGTTCATCTTGTAAATAACCAAGCAACCGGGACTATAGGAAAGGGTGCTGGGTTATTTAATACCGGTAGTATAAATATGTTCAGAGGGGCTGTGGAGGGAAATTCGATGGTCGAGAGCAGCACGGGTCTGCTTGGGGCAGGAATTTATAATTCCGGGCAACTGAATGTAACCGAATCCTATGTACAGCATAATAATGTAGGCATTGGCAATGGTGGGGGGCTCTATAATACGGGGGCCGGTTCGTCCCTAAATATCCAACAAAGCTGGTTTGAACATAACCTGGCTGGCTTGGGTGGAGGCCTGTTTATTAATTCGGGGAACCACCAGGTGGCCGATGTAGTATTTGCACAGAATAAAGCAACAAGCAATGGAGGGGGTGCCTATACCCGAGGGACTACCCTGATGGATAGGGTATCCTTTATAGATAATGAAGGAGGTACCAATGGTGGGGGCTTACACCATAATTCAGGATCCCTAACTATCCAGAATACTGTATTCAGCAGGAACCGGGTAAGTTTAAATACCAGTAGTGGACAAGGCGGGGGGCTGTATCATCATGGAGGTACTTCCCAAGTGGTCAATGTTACGTTCAGTGCCAATCAAACAGCCCTTACCCATGCGAGTACCAATACGGGAGCAGGATTATTTTTCAGGAATTCGGGTTCCATGGAAATCCACAACTCCATCTTCTGGGGTAATCGTCGAGGAGGGGGACAATCGGACCAGTTGGTAGGGAATGTCACTATTACCCACAGTTTGGTGCAAAATGGATTTGGTGAAGACGATACTATATTACAAGCAGATCCGCTATTTGAAGATGCCCTAAATGATAACCTCAGGTTGCGTAACAATTCTCCAGCTATTGATATAGGGGATAACGATAAACAGGTAGGGCAATTGGATAGGGACGGCAATCAGCGTATAGCTAATGGAATTGTTGATTTGGGTGCTTATGAAAACTTAAGTGGGGTAGAGGTAATTGTGATTGAGCCGGAATTGCTGGATAATATTTCCAGGGGCAGTCCGGTCAATTTGAATTTTAACGCTACGGGATTTACTGAAGGAGATGGAGGGGCTGTATGGGAACTCCAACAAGGAGCTTTGCCTACGGGGTTAAGATTAAGTAGGGAAGGGGTGCTTTCGGGCAGACCAACCGTGACGGGTATTTATACTTTTGTGGTTACGGTATCGAGTGGGGAAAGTTTTGGAAGCAGGCAGTATACCGTAGAAGTATTGCCAAGCAGTACCCGATTGATGGTTTGGGCCCAGGCGGGTGGAGACCGGTCAGGAAGTGATTTTGCCAATGGCATCAATGATTTGCAGGAGGCCTTAAACCAGGCTGTCACTGGAGATACCATCTTGGTGGCAAAGGGGGTGTATAGCCCTGGGGACTTGGTAACTTCTACTTTTACACTCAAAGAAAATGTTAAGTTATTTGGAGGCTTTTCGGGAGCAGAAGAGCATTTTGAGGATCGGGAAGAAGAAAATCTGCTTCATAATGAAACGATACTAGATGGTAGCAAGGGTGTGGCCAGCCGTCATGTGGTTACCAATCTGCTTCCCCTGACATCTGCCACAATTTTGGATGGATTCACCATCACAGGTGGACTGGCAAGTGTGGGGACTAATAGTGGGGCTAGTTATAGGGGTGCAGGAATTTATAACGTTGCAGGGGCTCCGGTCTTCAGTAATTTGGTTATCAGAAACAACATAGGTGGACGTGGTGCAGGAATTTGGAATGCTGGGAATGCCACTTTTTCAAAGATCTTATTACAAGATAATACAGCCACCTATGCCGGAGGGTTATGGAGTGAAAACGGATCTCCGGTACTTACCGACATTGTTTTTAAAGATAATACAGGGACAAATTTTGCTGGGGGGATGCACCTTGCCTCCGGTAGCGCTGTATTGGAGCGTGTGGCCTTTGTTGGTAACAAATCTCTCAACCATGGTGGAGGCTTGCGGATGGCCGGAGGTAATCTGCAGCTGGAAAATGTTGTGTTCAGTAGGAACCAGGTCAGTTCCACAAGCTCCAATTATGGAGGGGGAATGTATGTAGGTGCAGGTGTGGCCATGATCAGCAATGCTACTTTCTCCAACAATAGTGTGGCCCGAACGGCCGCAGGAAGTGGAGGCGGTTTGTTTGCAACTGCATCAGGCAACGTAAATGTGGCCAACAGTATTTTTTGGGGGAATGTAAGAGGTGGAAATGCCCCGGATCAATTAAATGAGGGGATTACGGTTAGTTATTCGATTGTTCAGGGAGGTTATGCTACAGGTTCTGAGGTTCTGCAGGGAGACCCAGGGTTTTTGTCCCCTGATCAGGACCTTCTTTCCTTAAGAGGAGGGTCGCCGGCCATTGATGTGGGAGACAACAGCAGGGTGTCCAGCAATGAAGACATTTTGGGCAACCTTAGGATTTTTAATGATGTGGTGGATTTAGGTGCCTATGAGAATCAAGGAAGTGCTTCGCTGAATATCAATATGGACGAGATTGGCCCATTTATGAGAGGGGAGAGGGTCAGTCTACCTTTGACAGCAGATGGGGGGAATGGACAATACAGTTGGTCTTTACAGGTAGGTAACTTGCCTATTGGCGTCGACCTTACGCCTGAGGGTATGTTGACAAGTACTCCCATGGTAGAGGGTACTTATACCTTTGTTTTGGCTGTAACCGATGGTGAAATTTATGGCAGCAAACAATTCACTGTTGAAATAGTCTCGGGAAATGCCATTATCCATGTAGCACAACATGCCACAGGTACCAATAATGGAAGCAAATGGCAGGATGCCCTAGTTAACTTACAAGAGGCTTTTACACAGGCTGTTCCAGGAGATGAGATATGGGTTTCTAAGGGTAGTTATAGCCCCGGTACCACTGCTACTTCCTATTTTACCCTTCTTGAGGGGGTGAAAATTTACGGGGGATTTGCCGGTACGGAGGAAAGCTTGGAAGATCGGGATTTAAGCTTAGTCCATACCGTTAATGAGACCATTTTAGACGGCAGCCAAGGGACGGCCTCCCGCCATGTGGTTTACAATATTGCCCCTTTGACGGAAGAATCCATCCTGGATGGGTTTACGGTGAGCGGGGGAAGGACCCTTACCAATGGGACGGGTGCCAGTTATTATGGTGGAGGGATATATAACACCCAGGGATCTCCTATTTTCCGTAACCTGATAGTTTCCAATAATACCGGGGCGTATGGAGGAGGGATGTTCAACTCGGGCAGTCCGCTTTTGAGTCATGTAATTTTCAAAAATAATATAGCCGCAGGAAGCAATGCTAGGGGAGCTGGTTTATACTCCAATGCACCTATTCAATTGCACCAAGTAACATTTGAAAGTAATGTCATTGCAAGTAGCGGAACTTCTTCGCGTTTTGGTGGGGGGATGTTCACTGCAGCTTATGCCCAATTGGATTCCGTGTATTTTTTAAACAACAAAGTGGAAGGATCCTCCGCACTTGGGGGCGGCTTGTATAGCACTTCCGGAGCAGAAATAAACTTGACTGTAGGGTCATTTAAAGGCAACAGTTCTACCTCAGGAGGAGGCGCCATGTATATTAATAGTGGCTCAGTTGCGCTTACCGATGTGAATTTTACGGCCAATAACAGTTTGACTGCCGGGGCCATATTCCAGAACGGAGGAAATTTATCCGGTAACCGGTTAGCTTTCATCCACAACATAGCGGTACAGCATGGCGGGGCCATTAGGTCAAGGGGGGAAATCAGATTGGACAACAGCATTTTCAGTCGTAACCAGGTGAGCAGTACCGGGGCTTATTATGGTGGTGGAGCCTATGTTGCCGGAGGCACGGCGACCTTCAGCAATGTGACTTTAAGTAACAATTCCATAGGCAGAACAGCTTCTACCCCTGTAGGTGGGGCCATATATCGGGCTTCAGGTGCTGTCAATATTTACAACAGTATATTGTGGGGGAATAAGCGAGGAGGGGGAGCAGAAGACCAACTTGGAGGTACGGCAAGTTTCTTTGATTTGAGCCATTCCGTGATACAAGGTGGATTTGAGACAGGCCATAACCTGATTTTTGGAGATCCTTTGTTTGAGGGTGCTGGAGTGGATGATCTAAGGTTGAGGAATGGCAGTTTGGCCATCGATCAGGGCAATAATGAGTTTCAACTTTTTGACCTTGATTTGGCCGGCAATGAGAGGGTGATAAATGATGTAATAGATATTGGCGCCTATGAAAATGATGGTGGGGAAAAGTTGAATATCTTGCCTGAAAGCATTGAAACTTTGCTCAGGGGCAATTCCCCAGCTATCCAATTCATTACCGAAGGTGAGGATGGGGAAGTGACTTTTGCCCTTGAAGCGGGGGAATTACCGGTAGGCCTAAGCTTGACCCCAGCTGGATTGCTGGAAGGTGTACCCACCATATTGGGCATTTATGAATTTGTAGTTTCGGCCAGGAACGGAGATATGGCGGGAAACCGACAGTTTAGGGTGGAAGTTTTGCCTTCCCCGGCAATTCTTTTTGTGGACGTTGCAGCTACTGGAAATAATGATGGCAATGACTGGACAAATGCATTGAACAGCCTGCAGGAGGCCTTTGACCAAGCCTTTGCCGGAGATGAAATTTGGGTAGCTAAGGGGAATTATAGCCCGGGAACTGCGGCAACCTCATATTTTACCTTGAAAGAGGGTGTAAAGGTTTATGGTGGTTTTGCAGGCACTGAAATTTCACTTGATGATCGGGAAATTGAGCAAATCCACACGGCTAACCAAACCATATTAGATGGGAGCCAAGGGACAGCCTCGAGGCATGTGGTATATAATATTGCAGACTTATCGCAAGAAACTGTATTGGATGGTTTTACTATCCGGGGAGGTAGAACTTTAACGGGTAGTACGGGAGCCAATTACTATGGGGGCGGTATCTATAATAGAGCAGGTTCACCCCTTCTACGAAACTTGCTTATAACGGAAAATACCGGCGCCTATGGTGGAGGCATGTTCAACTCCGGAAACCCTACCTTGGAGCATGTTATTTTCAGGGGCAATACTTCCACCGGAACCAATGCAAGAGGAGCAGGTCTATACTCCAATGGGCAGGTTGAACTTAAGGGGGTGGTTTTTGAAGCCAATACTATTCCGGCAAGTAGTTCCAGGGTTCTGTATGGTGCGGGTATGTTTAACGGGGGTGCTGCGACTCTGGACAGTGTGTTTTTTGTAAATAATACTATTGGAGGCACTGCTGGGCAGGGTGGTGGATTATACAATACCTCTTCTGCAGAATTGATAGTGAAGAAGGGGGAGTATATTGGTAATACAGCAGCTTCAGGAGGAGCCATGTATATTAATTCCGGCAGGGTAGAGCTGTGGGATATATTGGTAAGGGATAATGAGGCCTCTCTGACCGCTGGGGGGATTTTTCAAAACAATGGCTCCCTGCTGATCAACAGGTCAGGCTTTATAAATAATTCCGCCCTTCAACATGGAGGGGCCATCCGAAGCAGGGGAACACTTGAAGTTTCCAATTCCATCTTTAGTCGAAACAGGGTAAACGGCACGGGGAGTTTTTATGGAGGGGCAATTTATGTCGCCTCGGGTGCAGCCACCTTAAGCAATACCAGCTTGAGCCTTAATAAGGTAAGCCGAATAGCTGCTTCTGTTCCAAGTGGTGGAGCTGTGTATAGGGCTGGTGGAAATGTAGCTATCCAAAACAGTATCCTTTGGGGAAATAGCCGGGGAGGTGAGGTGCCAGATCAGGTAGGAGGAGTTATCAACAACATTCAGATTAGTCACAGTATACTGGAAGGCGGTTTTGAAGCCGGAAACTTCATACTTGACATCAACCCCCTCTTTATGGATGCTGCAGGTGATGACTTGCGTATATCGGGCTGTTCTCCCGGAATCGATACTGGTAATAATGGGCAAACGGGAAGCGGCGGCTTCGATTATCTCGGAAATCCCAGAACTGTAAATCACACTGTGGATCTTGGTGCTTATGAATATCAAGAAGATGGTCAGCTTCTCAGCATTACGTCGGATGACCTGCCCGTAGGAAATAGGGGAAGCTACTATGAGTATCAGCTGGCTGTGCAGGATGGTACCGGCCAGGAGAGGTGGCAGGTCTTATCGGGCCATTTACCGGATGGATTGGCTTTGAGTTCTGAAGGCATTATCAGTGGAAATCCAATTGTAAATGGGGTTTTTGAATTTGTAGTGAATGTAGGTAGGGGTGAGCTTTGTGGAAATAAGAGTTTTGCTATTGAAATTATACCTAGCGAGGGTGTGGTGCAGATATTTGTAAGTCAAGCTGCAGAAAATGGACAGAATAATGGCAGTAATTGGGAAAATGCCTATCTGTCACTGCAAAGGGCTCTAGAGGTATCCGTAGCAGGGGATGAAATATGGGTTGCAAAAGGTTCATACAGTCCTGGACTAACTGTTAGGGACTTTTTCCACCTGAAGGAAGGGGTACGGATGTTTGGCGGGTTTGCAGGTACCGAGGCAGACCTCGACCAGCGGGATACCTCCTTACTTCATACGGCCAACCGGACTATACTAGACGGAAGCATGGAAGGTGCCGCGGCATACCATGTATTATATAATGTAGATGCCTTGACTCCCGCTACAATTGTTGATGGTTTTGTGATTAGTGGGGGAAGAGGTGTGACCTCCAATTCTATAAATGGTAAAGGGGTTGGTTTTTATAACAGTAACGGTTCGCCTCTTTTAACAAATCTTGTATTTGAAAACAATACTGGGTTTCAGGGAGCGGGGATGTATACCTTGGGGGCAAATGCCAGACCTGAACTGAGAAGCGTGGTTTTCAAGCAGAATACTTCGAGATCTCACGGAGGGGGGCTTTATATTGCCTCAGGTGTTCCTGTGTTGGAAGATGTGGTGTTTGAGGATAATCTTGCAGAGGGCAGTTCATATGGTGGAGCGCTATATAATGGTGCGAACACTGCCTTTACGTTAAGTCAAGGCAGGTTCTTACAAAATGAAGCGGGCAGAGGAGGGGCAATTTACTTGGCCACCGGAGCACCTGTAATAAAGGATGTGATATTTGAACGGAATCATGCTGGTGTGTATGCCGGGGCCTTGTTTGCCATGGGGAGACCGGTGTTGCAAGAGGTCAAGTTTCTGGGCAATACATCCAATAGGCATGCTGGGGCCCTATGGTCAAGTGGAACAGTAAGCGTTCAAAATGGTCTGTTTGCCCAAAACAAGGTGTTGGAGACCGGAGCTTATTACGGTGGGGCGATTTATAGCAATTCGGGAACCCTAACCTTGGTGAATTCAACTTTAGCGGATAACCGTATTGCCCATGTGAATGCACATGCTACTGCTTATTATGGTGGGGCGGTCTTTCGTAGATCAGGGACGGTCAATATTTTCAACAGTATTATTTGGGGGAATGAAAGAGGCAATGGGGTAGCTGACCAGTTCAATGCAAACATCAGCCAGATAGGCCATACGCTCATTGAGGGAGGATTTGAAAGAGGGACTACGATTGTGAGTTCAGACCCGATGTTTAGGAAAGAATACAAGTATGACTACAGCCTCCAGGCATGCTCACCTGCCATCAACATGGGAGAAAATACATTCTCCAATGGCATTTCAGTCGACTTGGAAGGAAAAGGGAGAGTATATGGAAGTGCGGTAGATTTGGGTGTATATGAAAGTCATCAGGAGCAATTAACCTTAACCCCAGCGGTGTTACCGGATGCTACTAGAGGGGCATTCTTTGAGATCCAGCTTTCTATTGAGGGAGGGGAAGGGAGAAACTTTGAAGTGTTTTATAATCAATTGCCGGATGGGCTGTCATTGAGTCCTGAAGGGAAGTTGGAGGGGCGGACTTTAGCGGTAGGTGAATTTACATTTGGGATCAAAGCTTCCGACGGGGAAATATGTGGAAATAGGCTGTTCACCATGAATGTACTTCCAGGTGAGGGAGGTGCCAGAATCTACGTAAATCAGTCGGCCCCTATATCTGGGCAGAACAATGGAGCAGATTGGCAAAATGCTTATCTGGACTTGCAGTCCGCCCTTCAGGTGGCCATGGCGGGAGACAGTATTTGGGTGGCCAAGGGTACCTACAGCCCGGGAGAAAGGGTTACCTCTTATTTTGTACCAGTGGAAGGCGTAAAAATGTTTGGTGGATTTTCCGGTTTGGAAGACCAATTTGACGAAAGGGATTCAGCCGCAATCCATGGTGTAAATGCCACCATCCTAGATGGTAGCCAAGGATCGGCAAGTCGTCATGTTTTATATAATACAAATGCACTGACTCCGGAAACTATTGTGGATGGGTTTGTGATCAGCGGAGGTAAAACTTCCAATACCAATAGCATCAACGGTAGAGGAGCAGGGTTTTATAATAGTAATGGTTCGCCTGTGCTGAGTAATCTTATTTTCAGGAACAATGAGGGTTACCAAGGTGGTGGGATGTATACTTTGGGAGCACAAGCCAGACCGCTATTGGATAAGGTTAAATTTGAGGGCAACACCTCCAGACAACACGGTGGTGGGCTTCATGTGGCCTCAGGCCAACCGGAGTTGAATGAGGTGGAATTCATCAATAATAGAGTGACGTTGAGCTACAATGGTGGAGGGTTATACAGCAATACTACCCTGCCTATGGCCCTGACCAAGTTATCCTTTATAGATAATGAAGCTAATCGTGGGGGTGGTTTTTACAATGCCAAAGGTTCCCCAGTGATGGAGGAAATTGTTTTTGAAAGGAATCATGCGCGATTAAACGCAGGCGGGATGTATGCTTTAGGAAACCCCTCCTTTAACAGGGCTAAGTTCATTGGCAACACCTCCGTTCGTCATGCTGGAGGATTATGGTCAAGTGGTAATATTGCCATGGAAAATGCAGTCTTCAGTAGAAACCGTGTTACTACAACCGGTAATTTCTTTGGTGGAGGTATTTATCATATCAATGGAACCCTTCAATTACGTCAGGCAACTTTCAGTCAAAACAATATTGCCAGAGCGACCTCCGGAGGAGGAGGGGCTATATATAGGGCCGGTGGGAATGTCCAAATTTTTAACAGTATTCTTTGGAACAATACCCATGGTAATGGGCTAGCTGATCAGGTCGGTGGTACTGCTGCAAATATTAAGATTGCCCACAGTATAGTAGAGAATGGTTACCCTACAGGAACTAATATTTTGGATTTGGACCCAGAATTTGTAGACCCTACCCAAGATGACTTGAGTCTGTCAGCCTGTTCCCCGGCCATTAATATGGGGGATAACTCTCAGGTGAAGTTCAGCAAGGATCTGGATGGTATGGACAGGATCATGCATCAGTTAGTTGATTTGGGTGCATATGAATTCCAGGGTACTTTCCTTGATACAGAACCTTTGGTGTTGCCTGAAGGAACCCAATGGGAAGCCTATACTTTTCAATTGGAGCTGGGAAAAGCAGACGTAAATACTTTTAGCCTTGGGTTTGGCTTGCTGCCTGACGGGCTAGTTTTATCAGAAGACGGTATGCTGAGCGGGGAGCCCACAGTGTATGGGGAATTCGAATTTAATGTTAATATCAAAGGGTCGGATATATGTGGGCTGCTCCATGTGAAGCTAAGCATCAAGCCGGAAGACCCCTATATTGTGGAAGTTTTGAATCCTTTTCCTGAGCCGATCAGCCGGTATTTGGGGACTGCTTTTGAAGATTTGGATCTTCCGGATTCTGTAGAAGTAATCTTAAGCGACAAGAGCAGAACCTATTTTCCAGTAGACTGGCAAGCAGGCTCTTACAATCCTAATGAAATAGGTCTTTATAAATTAATAGGTATTATAAATGCCTCTGAGCAAGTAAACCGGGACAATTTATTTCCTGAAATCAAAGTAGCCGTAGTAGAGCCACTGATTCCTTATATAGCGGCTGTTGCCGAATTGGCACCAATATCCATATTGTCGGGCACAACCTTCGATGAACTGGCCGGCTACCTTCCTCAGCGGGTTGGTGTGACCATAAAAATTGATACCGATGAAGCAGAGACTATAATTTTTGAGGATGAGCTGGAAGTGGTATGGAAACCGGGCAACTATTTACCTCAATTTGGGACTTACAGGATTTTTGGGGAATTCATTCTAGATAGCCATCTGACAGCATTCGAATTTCCCTTGACCAATCCGGCTGAATTTGAGGCCATGCTGGATATATATGCCCAAAGGAATATCGTGAAATCCGAAGTCTTGGCAGATGTTATAGTGGATTTGCACACTCCATCATCTGGGCTGGAGTTACGCCAACCTGTTCGGGTGACCTATCATGACGGCAGTACGGGTTTATTGGAAGTACTTTGGGATTTAAATGATTTTGATGGAAGCTTGGGAGGCGACTTTGAAATTTGGGGTGATTTTGTATTAAGTCCTTTGATTTCCAATTCTGAAGCTATACAAGCTTTCACCCGTGTAATTATCCAAAAGGAAATCATCAGTGTGGACCCAGATCCTGCTGCAGAAATCCAGGTACCATTTGGGACTTCTTTTGATGATATTATGGATTTGCCTGAAGAAGTCATGGTCCACTTCAATGATGGTTCTTCTGAAATGCTGGCCGTAAACTGGCTGGCAGGAGATTATGATGAATTGATCTCAGGTGAATACTTGGTACTAGGGGAATTGCTTCATGGAGATCTAATTGTCCCAACGGAGGAAATATTTGCCAAAGCCATCATTACGCTGCTACCGGAGCCCAAAAACATCATTGAAATTTTCCCCTTGGATTCTATTTATGTGCATTATGGAACTGCCTTATCAGCAATAGATCAACTTGAAGAACCAGTATTGGTGAAGTATGATGATCAAAGCACCGGTAGTTTGCCCGTTTTGTGGGAAACTTCAGCGTATGATCCTTATCAGGTGGGGTCAGTGGAGGTTTTTGGAGAGTTGCTACTTCCAGATGATATGACCATTGTAAATGAGCTGGGCTTGGAACCTTCCTTTATATTGACTGTAAGGCTCAAGCAAATAACTGCTTTTGCACCACCGGATACAGTAAAAGTTGATTTTGGAACTGATTTATTGGATCTAGAGCTGCCAGAAGTCTTACTGGTGACCTACATTGACGGTAGTCATGGAGAAGAAGCTATTGAATGGGAGAGCCAAACTTATGATGGGCAGCAGGAGGGGATTTATCCATTTGCCGGAAACTGGATTTTAGAAGATGAGACAGGTGTGGATGAGGAGCTGGAGAGCCCAATGCTATGGGTATCTGTAGGGTCCAAACCACTTGAGGTAGTGGCTGCAGATTCCAGTTTTGTAGCGGTGGATATCTTTACATCATTTGAAGCTGCTAAAGAAGTATTCCCAACTGAAGTAGTAGTTGAATTGGACAATGGGTCTACCGATCAGCTAGAGGTAATCTGGCAAGAAGGGGGATTCCAGTCTGAGGAGCCAGGCTTACAGTATGTGTATGGTGAATTAATTTTGAATGAAGGTGTGGTGAATCCTGCAGATGTGCTGGCGGTGATGGTAGTGGAAATCGGAAAGCATAAGGTTGTTGATTTGGAATCTTTGGAGGCTTTGGAGGTACCATTTGGGGAAGCATTTGAGGACCTGCCCTTGCCTACTTATATCAATGCTTTATTAACTAGTGGAGAGAATGTGTCTCTCGAAGTAATTTGGGTTCATGGGGATTACAATGGTCAGCAGGCTGGTCATTATATATTGACCGGACAGCTATTGTTGCTCGAGGAAATAGAAAACCCTTTAGGACTTGAAGCGACTATTGAGATAATTGTTTTGGATAGGATTTTTGAGATTATATCCGTGCAGGAGTTTGAAATTTTGCAGGTTCCTATTCAGACTTCTATGGAAGAAATTGCAGGGCTTCCGCATATGGTAACTGTCCTTTTGGATAATGGAAGTGAGCGGGAGTTGCCTGTCACGCAGTGGATAAGTGATAGCTTTGAGCCAAATTTACCTGGAATTTATCGGGCGTATGGAACGCTTGAATTATCCATTGATATAGTGAATCCAAATGACATTTATCCGGTGCTAGATATTCAGGTACTGGAGCTTTATTTGACGGAGTTGCGGGCTTTGGATACGTTGTATATTCCCTATGGTACTGCTTGGGAAGACATAACTTTTCCTCTGGAATTGACGGGGGTTTATAATGACTCGAGTACCGGTGAAGTATCAGTGGAATGGCTGCCTAATGAGGAATTTGACAGCCAGATTCCAGGAGAATATATCTTTTTGGGAGAATTGATGGTGAGTGGCGAAAATGAAAATCCGAATAATCTACAAGCCGAAATCATTGTAATCGTTGAAGATGAGCCTTTAAAAATCATTGCTATCCAAGACCTACCATTACTGCAGGTTCCTTTTGGTACCCCTCAAGCCAGCGTATTGGACACCTTGCCAAACCAAGTATTGGTCTATTTGAGCAATGATACAGAAACCTATGTGGATGTAATTTGGGAGGCAGTTTTTTATGATGGGGAGTCAATCGGGCAATATACTTTTATGGGCTCATTAGAATTTGGTGAAGGATTAAATTATAAAAACCCTGATGAATTGGAAGCCTTGCAATTAGTTGAGGTGAATGCCATCAGAGTAGAAAAAGTGGGGGAGTTGTTGCCATTGATAAGGCCTGCCGGAAAGCCCCTTTCAGACTTGGATTTGCCTGAGACGGTAGAGGTGGAGCTGTCGGATGGACAATCCGCCGACCTTGATGTTTTTTGGAATTCTGAAAACTATGACTCGCTGTTCCACGGTCTACAACCGTTGGTTGGGGAATTGTTGCTTTCAGAAAACCTGTCCAATCCTGATGATTTAAAGGCGCAAGTTGACCTGATTTTATGGAAGGATATGGTGCAGGTAGCCTATATGGATACCCTTCATGCTTATCATGGAAGCGCTTTTGGCGAGTTAATGCTGCCGGAGAGTATATTGGTGGATTTTACAGATGGGTCTAGCATGCAGCTTTTTATCAACTGGGAGGAAGCAAAAGATGTCTTGGAAAGCGCTGGGCCGGGTTTGGTATTGCTTCAGGGTATTTTGGAGCTCGGTGATGAGCAGCTCTTCAACTCAAATGACCTGACTGCCGATGTTTGGGTGGAGTTGATAAATTCATTGGTAGAGGTGAGTTTTGATACTGATGGAGGAAGCTCCATCCCATCCCAGCTGGTTAATCTAAAAGCCCTTGCCAACCGTCCACCTGATCCCATAAAGGAAGGATTAGCTTTTGAAGGATGGTATGAAGATCCTGAAAGAACGGTTTATTTTGATTTTTCACTCCCTATTGAAAAGGGTATGACCCTTTATGGCCAATGGATGTTGCCACCTCTTCCCTCAGATGGTTCTTTGAGCATGCAAACTATAGCAAGCTATATGGTCCTAATAGGAGAATTGGCTCCTGATATTTTGGAGGAGTCCTTTAGTTTGGCCCATTTGAATGCCTTTAGCCACCTTTCCAAGCAGGCTCCATTCCGAATCAGTGACTGGTATGGATACCGTGAGCTACAGGTGCCAAAAGTCAAAACTATGCTGATAACCCATAATCAGCATGAAGTAATGATCAGAGGAACCATACTAGATACTGGAGGTGGTGCCATTACTGAGGCAGGCGTCTGCTGGAGTAAAGATCCATTGCCAAGTATGTCGAATGTTAAAATTGTAGGATCCGAAAGTTCTGAATTTGAGGTTGAGCTTCCAGCCTTGGAGGCCGGCACTACCTATTATATTAGGACATATGCTCAGAGTGAAATGGGAATAGGTTACGGCAATACAATAATCCTTAAAATTGAATAGAATGATGAGGTTTAACCTATATACGATTTTGACCTTACTGTCTTGGCTTTTTATCAATTGGCCATGTGAAGCCCAAGAGGGTACAGTAACTTCAGGAGGGGAGATTGCCGGCAATGGCGGGATAGTCAGTTTTACTGTTGGTCAAATTGATTTTATACATTTAAGTGAAAGCGGCGGAGATGTGCGGCAAGGTATTCAACAACCCATTTTGGCCAAAAAGGAAGTGGCTCCCTTAAAGCCCGTTGTGATGCATTTATATCCAAATCCAACCCGTGATTTCGTGTTTCTTAATATTTTACACACCGAGCTGATAAACCTGTCCTATGTGCTTACAGATCTGGCAGCCAAAACCTTGGAGGAGGGGATGATCCGTGAACACCAAACGAGGGTTGAAATGAAGTCCTATGCCAGTGCCGCATATTTTTTAACTGTGTATGAAAAAAAGAAACCTATAAAGACCTTTAAAATCATCTTAGTGAAATAGCGATGAAGAAAATTTTATTAACCATAGGCTTAGTACTGTTGTACCTTTCAGTATTTGGGCAATCACCCCAAACCATGAGTTATCAGGCGGTGATTAGAAATAGTAAGAATGAGCTAGTAGCAAATTCTACCGTTTCTATGCGGATCAGCATAATCCAAGGCTCTGAAATTGGGGAAGCCGTCTATATTGAAACACAGCGGATAAATACCAATCACAATGGGCTTTTATCCATAGCTATTGGAAACGGGTCAGTAGTAGAGGGGAATTTTGGGCAGATAGCGTGGGGTAGTGGTCCTTTCTTTTTAAAGTCCGAAACAGATGTAAATGGAGGGACCAATTATGATGTAATAGGCATTATCCAATTGATGAGTGTTCCTTATGCATTATACGCAGAGCAGACTGGACAAGCTTCATCGGTTCACTGGTTGAATATAATAGGAGGTCCGAGTATAGAAGATCTCAGAGGAGAGAAGGGGGACCCAGGGGTAGGTACCAATATAATTGGTTCGGTGGAAACCCAACACAGGTTACCTCAAGCTTATGAAGGTGAAATTGGAAATGTTTATTTGGTCAAGGACAGTGGTCATGGCTGGATGTGGGATGGAACAGAATTTATAGACGTAGGACTTATCCAAGGCCCTAAAGGAGAAACTGGACCACAGGGTTTGTCTGCTTTTGAAGTTTGGAAAGGAATAGATGAAAATTCCCAAAAAACATTTGATGATTATGTGGAAGCTTTGAAGGGGAAAGATGGTCTTTCGGCCTTTGAGCTCTGGCGAATGCAGTCAGGCAATTCCAACAAAGGGATAACTGATTTTTACAATAGCATGGTAGGGGAAAAAGGAGATCCTGGAGTAGGGACCCGCATAGTGGGCTCGTTGGCAACTGAGGAAGATCTCCAGCACAACTATCGAGGTGAGATTGGAGATGTGTTCGTAGCTCAAGATTCCGGATATGGCTGGATGTGGGATGGAGAGGGATTTATCAATGTGGGCCCAATCCGTGGCCCTCAGGGTGAAAGGGGAAAAGAGGGTTTTTCAGCATTTGAAGTCTGGACTCATATCCCAGGTAATGAGGAAAAGTCCTTGGATGAATACTTAATTGCCATTAAAGGAGACAAGGGGGATACTGGAGCGGGTACGAAGATAGTAGGAGTGGTGGAGACTGAAAAGGACCTGCCAATATTCCACTTCGGTGAAGTTGGAGACCTCTTTATGGTCTCCGAAACCGGGCATGCCTGGATGTGGGATGGTATAGGGTACGTTGATGTAGGGAATATTCGTGGACCCCAAGGTGAAAAAGGGGAGAAAGGCGAAGCCTTTGCTTTTGAGGATTTGACAGAGGCCCAGCGTGAAAGTTTAAGGGGAGCTCAGGGACTATCTGCATTTCAGGAATGGTCCCTGCTGCCTGGCAATGAGGAAAAGGGATTTGATGTATTTATCAGTGAACTGAGGGGAGAGGACGGGAAGTCCTTTGGATTTGAAGATTTTACTCCGGAGCAATTGGCCAGCTTACAGGGAGCTCCGGGAGAGGATGGTAAGGCTTTTAAATATGAGGATTTCACTTCCGAGCAGCTTGCCAGCTAGAGGGGCGCATCGGGTTTGTCGGCATTTGAGGAGTGGTCCCTGCTGCCTGGCAATGAGGGAAAGGGATTTGATGAATTTATCAGTGAACTGAGAGGAGAAGACGGGAAGTCCTTTGGTTTTGAAGATTTGACTCCCGAGCAGCTAGCCAGCTTGAGGGGCGCAGCGGGTTTTTCGGCATTTGAGGAGTGGTCCCAGCTGCCTGGCAATGAGGAAAAGGGATTTGATGAATTTATCAGTGAACTGAGAGGAGAAGACGGGAAGTCCTTTGGGTTTGAAGATTTTACTCCCGAGCAGCTAGCCAGCTTGAGGGGCGCATCGGGTTTTTCGGCATTTGAGGAGTGGTCCCTGCTGCCTGGCAATGAGGGAAAGGGATTTGATGAATTTATCAGTGAACTGAGAGGAGAAGACGGGAAGTCCTTTGGGGTTGAAGATTTTACTCCCGAGCAGCTAGCCAGCTTGAGGGGGGCATCGGGTTTGTCGGCATTTGAGGAGTGGTCCCTGCTGCCTGGCAATGAGGGAAAGGGATTTGATGAATTTATCAGTGAACTGAGAGGAGAAGACGGGAAGTCCTTTGGGGTTGAAGATTTTACTCCCGAGCAGCTAGCCAGCTTGAGGGGGGCATCGGGTTTGTCGGCATTTGAGGAGTGGTCCCTGCTGCCTGGCAATGAGGGAAAGGAATTTGATGTATTTATCAGTGAACTGAGGGGAGAGGACGGGAAGTCCTTTGGATTTGAAGGTTTTACTGCCGAGCAGCTTGCCAGCTGGAGGGGTGCATCGGGTTTGTCGGCATTTGAGGAGTGGTCCCTGCTGCCTGGCAATGAGGAAAAGGGATTTGATGTATTTATCAGTGGACTGAGAGGAGAGGACGGGAAGTCCTTTGGATTTGAAGGTTTTACTGCCGAGCAGCTTGCCAGCTGGAGGGGTGCATCGGGTTTGTCGGCATTTGAGGAGTGGTCCCTGCTGCCTGGCAATGAGGAAAAGGGATTTGATGTATTTATCAGTGGACTGAGAGGAGAGGACGGGAAGTCCTTTGGATTTGAAGATTTTACACCTGAACAATTGGCCAGCTTACAGGGAGCTCAGGGAGAGGATGGTAAGGCTTTTAAATATGAGGATTTCACTGCCGAGCAGCTAGCCAGCTTGAGGGGTGCATCGGGTTTTTCGGCTTATGAGGAGTGGTCCCTGCTGCCTGGCAATGAGGAAAAGGGATTTGATGTATTTATCAGTGGACTGAGAGGAGAGGACGGGAAGTCCTTTGGATTTGAAGATTTTACACCTGAACAATTGGCCAGCTTACAGGGAGCTCAGGGAGAGGATGGTAAGGCTTTTAAATATGAGGATTTCACTTCCGAGCAGCTTGCCAGCTTGAGGGGCGCATCGGGTTTGTCGGCTTTTGAGGAGTGGTCCCTGCTGCCTGGCAATGAGGAAAAGGGATTTTATGTTTTTATCAGTGAACTGAGGGGAGAGGACGGGAAGTCTTTTGTATTTGAAGATTTCACTGCCGAGCAGCTAGCCAGCTTGAGGGGTGCATCGGGTTTTTCGGCTTATGAGGAGTGGTCCCTGCGGCCTGGCAAGGAGGAAAAGGGATTTGAAGTATTTATCAGTGAATTAAGGGGAGAGAACGGGAAGTCCTTTGGATTTGAAGATTTTACTGCCGAGCAGCTTGCCAGCTTGAGGGGAGCATCGGGTTTTTCGGCTTATGAGGAGTGGTCCCTGCGGCCTGGCAAGGAGGAAAAGGGATTTGAAGTATTTATCAGTGAATTAAGGGGAGAGAACGGGAAGTCCTTTGGATTTGAAGATTTTACTGCCGAGCAGCTTGCCAGCTTGAGGGGTGCATCGGGATTTTCGGCTTATGAGGAGTGGTCCCTGCGGCCTGGCAAGGAGGAAAAGGGATTTGAAGTATTTATCAGTGAACTCAGGGGAGAGTACGGGAAGTCCTTGGGATTTGAAGAGTTTACTGCCGAGCAGCTCGCCAGCTTGAGGGGTGCATCGGGATTTTCGGCTTATGAGGAGTGGTCCCTGCTGCCTGGCAATGAGGAAAAGGGATTTGAAATATTTATCAGTGGACTGAGGGGAGAAGACGGGAAGTCTTTTGAATTTGAAGATTTTACTCCGGAGCAATTGACCAGCTTGAGGGGTGGAGATGGCTTATCAGCCTATGAGATCTGGAAGAGCTTAGGACATTTAGGGGGAGTGGAGGATTTTCTCAGGGATTTGAGGGGGGAAAGAGGAGTTGATGGCAATACAATTTTAAGTGGGGAATCCGATCCGGCATTAGAAGAAGGGTATGAAGGTGATTTTTTCATGAATGTAGAGTCACAAACCTTATATGGACCCAAGATGGAAAGCAGTTGGGGAGAAGGGATGTTGTTAAAGGGGGCCAACGGTATAGGGTTGGATTTTAGGGGTTCATTTGAAAATTTGGAATCTTATCTTGCCGCTGAAAATGAAGAAAGTCTAAACAAAGCTTATTATAATATTTCTGATAGGAAGTCCTATATTTTCAATGGACATGAATGGTTGATGTTTGCCCAGGATGGAAATTCCTCTGGGGGTGTCGGAGATGGTATTGAATTTAACGTAGATCGTAACATTACCCGGGAGGGACTGGCAGGATTTGGGATGAATCTAGGAGAGGGGAAAGATGTAGCAGGTTTTCTGGAGGCTTTCTTTTTCCCTAGGATCGCCGCAACGCCTCCAACCACAACTTTTACATCAAGCCAATTGAATTTCCCTTATTCGGTATGGAAAAACTGGCCGGATTTCCGGACGGAGGTTCAGTTTTCATGGACAGTTGCCAACACCAGTAAACAAAATGATTCCGATGATAAGGATATCGCCTCTATTAGGCTTTTATCCGGAGGATCTTTACTTGCTCAGGCCGAACCAGATAATTCAGGAATCAGCCAAAGTGGGGTTTTTGCCAATATAGAACTGAAAAAGCCCAATTCAGATCTTAAAACTGACTTTAGCCAAACTTATGTACTTGAAGTTAAGGATGAGGAACCAAATACCATAACCAAAAACCTCACCTTGAGATTATTGAAGGCGGTTCAGTTAACTTATCCCAATCCCAGCTTGCAACCAGCTACTACTCTGTATGAGTATAGCAATGAGGATATACCTATTAATGTGGCTTGGAATATTAACCCACAAGACGAGAAAATCACAGGATTAAAAGTTCATGGGGAGTCCATAACCAATATAACCAATTCGGGTAACAAGGAAGTCAAGCTGATTTCACCGGCAAACGGAGGAAGTGAATCCCAAAGCTTTACTCTAGAAGTAACTGGTGACATTTACGGGACCACCACAAAAAGTACAGCTTCCGTTTCATGGGCCGGAACCTTATACAGAGGATCATTTACCAGTTCGGTATCACCATGCAGCGATGGCTTCAGCATCAGTGATGACCAGATAAAAGCATTGTCAGATAAAAAGTTAGGAGGTACTTGGAAAGGTACAGCCGGATATGATTTCAGCTTTAACAGTTCTGGGCAATATGCAGTGTTTGCCTATCCCAATGATCAGACAAATCAAGTAGTAGAATACTATGATAATATTACGGGTCAATGGATAGCTTATCCCCCGCATCAACTAAAAGTCATAGATAGAGAAGGATTTGTAAACGCGAAGGGCTTTAGTGGGAAAAGTTATAAAATAGTGCTGGTTTGTGTAGAGTATGTCAGTTCAACCGCCAAAATTAGAATTAGGTAATATGAGAAAGATATTTTCGAACATAGGAAAGGGATTCATTTTTTCTCAAGGGGTATTGAAAAAGGTTTTTTTGGTACTCTTCCTTTTGGTGGTTTGCTCGCTTGACACTTTTGCCCAATTTGAGCAAGGGAATACACTTGTTCCTCTAGGAGCTTCAAGATGGCCTATCATTTATACGAACCATGCGAAGGGCGGGCACCATCAAGTAACGACAATTGAGGAAAGGAACCAAATCCCCTTATTAAGGCGTCAAGCCGGAATGTTAGTGACGGTGATGGATGATGGGACCGGTAAGTATAAAACATTCCAATTGATTAGCCAAGATACAACTAACGAGTTGGAGAATAATGACAACTGGGTTGAATTTGCTCCAGGAGGTGCAAATCCTGGAACAGGCTCTGGGCAGGATGGTAAATCTGCCTTTGAATTATGGTTAGAGGGTGGTAATCAAGGAACTGTTGATGATTTTTTCGCTTCGCTTAAAGGGGAGGAAGGAAAGTCGGCCTATCAGCTATGGTTGGATGCAGGGAATAGCGGTGATTTGGCTGCCTTTCTAATTGCAATTAAGGGCGAAATCGGACCAATAGGTCTTTCGGCCTATGAGGTCTGGTTATCCTTGCCTGAAAATGGGGGTCTCTCGATGGAAGACTATTTTCATAGTATCAAAGGGGACGCCGGGCTTTCGGCATATGATGTTTGGAAGGGTTTGGCAGGCAATGAGGGCAAGGATGAGGA
>NZ_JAHCMY010000022.1:0-29422 GCF_018449405.1 Litoribacter ruber | reverse complement strand
CGTTAAAGAAACTCTCAACAGGCAAACGTGACTGACCTTAGGTAGAACCATGACAACCATGACAACCCAGTCCGCCGTGGCGGACGAGACAACCAGTCCCGATCGGTGAAGTTAACCTCCCGCGGGAGGTTAATTTCACCGATCGGGACGGACAACCCTGCCGGCCGGACGTAGGCAGGCGGGCACGTCAGTATTTACGTAAGTTACCTCCTGCCGGGCGCGGACCCTACACCCGACATCGGTCATCAGACATCGGTCATCCGACACCCGACATCCCCGTAAGTACAAACGAAAAAAACCTTCGAGGTCTCGTGAAATTCATCACACCTCGAAGGTTTTCCGTATTTACTATTCGGTCTCCGGTCTCCCGTCTTCCGTCTCCTTACCCCCTTCGAAGCGTCAGTCCCGAGAGCAGAGTTTACCTCCCGGGGGAGGCGAATAGGGAGTCACGAAGCCAACTCCCCCTTAGAAGGGGGCAGGGGGATGTCGTAACGTAGACACCGTTGTGCGAATGTCCGCTCGGACCTTTTTAAATACGTAATTACTAAAGAAAAAACCTTCCCAGCTCTCAGTGCCCCGCGCTCCACCTGCAAACCTCCTCCTCTGTGCCCTCTCGGTTATCAGCGGTTAATTAAAACCTTCACCTCCTTTGCGTTCCTTAAAAATCTTTTCGGTTAAGTAATTTGTGATCGATTGTCGAACCATGGTTGGTGAACTCAGTCGAACCACAAAAAAAAGCCTCCCGGTTAGAGAGGCTTGAATTCTTTCACTTAATTACGTTCCTTTTATAAGGAAGAGGCTTGATTAAGCATTACAATACAAAATAAGTGAATATATTTGTGAAAAGCAAGTAAAACACCTTGGACTATCATAAAATCGAATATTTTGTTTCGCAATCCCGCTTAAATCGCTTTTTAATTGCTGCGGGTAATTCTAAAACGAAAGCCCAGAAACTTTACAGGATCAACCTTAGAGTTTCTCAAGCCTTTTATCCCATAACTAAATCTATTTGAAATCTTTTTACGGAATAAAATCAACTATCAGGTTTCTTCTCACTTTACAAACCCTAATTGGATAATAGCTGAAAAAAATGGTTTTATGAACGACAGCTCTCTAACCGCCTCTCGCTTTTTTCTGAAAAACTCTGTCCTGAAGGCTGAAAAAACCATCAGAAGAATGGGGGGAACAATTACCCCAGGTAAAATTATTGCCGAACAGTCATTTGGTTTTTGGACAAGCCTATTCGATACACACCATTATAGGTTAATTGGTGGTTCAGTAATCCATGCTTTTCCCCACAAGCCATCCTTTGTAAACAGGAGCGTTTTAAACCAAAAACTGAATCGTGTCCGAGAATTCAGAAATCGGGTTTATCATAATGAACCTATATGTTTTAATGGAAATACAATAGATTTTACCGAGGCTTCCAGGATCAAAATTGAAATCTACGAACTCTTAGAGTGGATGGATCAAGACCTTATAGAGTTTGTTGAATACTACAATGGTATTGATAATAAAATCAATTCGTCAAAAAAACTTTAATTGGTATATCCTTCCTGAGGGCCACCCACACATCAGTAGGGTAGATAAGTAGAGGGATGAGGGTGGCCGGCGTTTTTCGCTCAGTGCTCAGTGCTCAGTGCCCAGCGCCCAGCGCTCCCTTCCTTCAGGCCGAGATTGCCCCATCAGGCGGACAACCATGACAACCCACAAATAGCAAAAGCCCGCATCAGCGGGCTCCTACCTATATAAATCTACTTGGTACTTGGTACCTGGTACTTGGTACCAAAAAACCTTCCTACTTCAACGAGTACCACTTCTTCTTCTCCTCCTCCTCATGGTAGCCATAGGATTTGCTCCCGTAGCCGTAACCGTAGCCATAGGTCCCGGAGCTGCCCTCCACGGCGTTGAAGATGGCGTAGAGATTCTTGACATCGCCCTTGGCCTTGAGTTCGTTCACAAACTGGATCGCGTCCTGGTGGGAGTAGTTCTGGCGGAAGACGAACAGGTTGATGTCGGCATACTTGAACAGGTCCTTGGTCTCAGACACCAGGCCAACCGGCGGACAGTCCATGATGATCACGTCATACTCCTCCTTCACCTCTTCCATCATCCTGGCAAACTTCTCCGTCATCAGCAACTCGGCCGGGTTTGGAGGGGTGGGACCCGCAAGCAACACGTCGCAGTCAGGGAAACCCGAACTCACCACCGCTTCTCTCCAGTCCATATTGCTGCTCAACACATTGCTGATTCCCTTACTGTAATTAATATCAAAATCTTCTGCAATCCTCGGCTTTCTAAGGTCAAGACCCATGATGAGGGTTTTCTTGCCGATTAAGGAGTAAACCGCCGCCGTATTATAGGCTACAAAGGTCTTCCCTTCCCCAGATATCGTAGAGGTAAACGATAAAGTCAAGGTATCCTGGTCATGGGGCACCAGGTAAGCCATATCCGCACGCAGGTTACGAAAGGACTCGGTCACCATGGACCTGGGCTTGGAAAACACCACCCGCTTATCAGCTGCTTTGGATTTGCCAATCTGGCTAAGCAAGGGCACTTTCAAGTCATGCTGCAACTGATCCGCATCTTCGATTTTGGTCTTCAGGAAATCACGCACCGTGATCACGCCAATTGGCAACATCAAACCCAAAATCAAACCTATTAAATAAGAAAGGCTTTTCTTCGGGGATATTGGCAAAGCACCCGCCCGGGCAAAATCCAGGATGCTGTTGTTTGGCATATTGGAGGCCTTGGTGATCTCCGATTCAGCACGCTTCTGAAGCAGGTACACGTAGATGTTTTCATTGATGGAAAACTGCCGCTGTATACCCAACAGGTTTCGCTCCGTTTCCGGCAGGGCATTGATGTCCCGCTCCACCATCTTTACCTTTTGGTTTAGTTCAGCCAAAATGTTCTCGGTATTGGTGAGCGCACTTCGCACGTTTTCCAACAAGGTCTTTCGGGTGTTCTGAATCTTGTTTTTTACCTCCACTACCGCAGGGGTCTGGTCGGAGAAGTTGGCACTTAGCCTTACCCGCTCAGATTGCAGTTCGGCAAGGTTGATTACCAAGGCATTCAGCAAGGGATCCTGTATTCCGATCACGGATGGGGCAGTCAGATCATCCAGCTGCTCATTGCTTAGATACTCCCTTAAATTAGTATAGTATTTTTTTCGAAGCTCAGCCTCGCTTTTTTCTTTCTCTAAACTTTCAAGTCTTTCAAATACAATGGACCCTTCCTGACTCAAATTGAATATGCGGTTATCACTTCTGTATTTCTGCAACCTGTCTTCAAAAAACGTCAAAGAGTCGGTGATGCCACTCAGCTGCCGGTCTATAAAACGTACCGTATTCTCACTCGCCTGGTTCTTAATCTTTAACTCACGGTCCAGATAGGCCTCCATCAGGTGGTTGAGGTAGTCCTCACCCAATCTCCTTACCGGAGTTTCCAGCGTGATGTTCAATAAGGAGGCCTGCTTATTGGTGGGAGCCACCTGCACTTTTTCCCTATATCCCTGGGCCAAAGTAGGCGTATCCATAAACTTCACAAACAGCACCTCTTCCGCCAAAGCCGAAGTGTTCTCCAAGGAAAACTTAAAATGATCCCCTTCTATGGTCTCCCCAAACTTATACCGACCTTCCTGAACCTGTACATTTTCAAGTTTGGTCTTGTAGAAAGGATCTGCAGGATTAAAGACTGAAAAATTATCCTCCTCAATACTCAATTCATACTCTTCCGTGTTCAGCACCTTGATCTTCCAAAGTCCCCCGGTAATCTGCGGATGCTTCCAGTCCAGCTGGGCATGAATGGGCACATTGCCGTAGAGCTGTGGCTTGGAGAAGATCCCGTCTTTGAAGTAGGAAACATTGAGGTTCATCTTCCTCACCGCTTCCTCGGCAAGGGTGTAGGATTTAAGGATCCCGACTTCGTTTTCGATGTTGTTTTTTCCGCCAAACATCCCCCCTGCCCCGTCAAACAGGTCAGCACCCAGCGAAGGGCTGCCATCCTGGATGAGCACGGTGCCTTCCACCTTATAGATAGGGGTGGCGATCCGGGTGAAGAACACCGCCAGGATCACCCCCAGCCCGGCCGAGACCACTATCCACGGCCAAAACCTCAGATACTTGAAGAGCAACTTCCTCAGATCAATCGTATCCTCTTCTTCCATCACCTGATACGGTGGATTAGGGTAATTATTCTGCTGCATAAACTAGTGAAATTTCTCGCCAAGACCGCAACGAAAAGCGCAGCGGCCACAACGTATTATTTTTTTTTGTATTTTGGTTGTACTAAGAGTAGAGCTCTGTGCTCTGCGCCCTGTGCGAATATTCGGTGGAAGTACAGGTTGAGCGCTGAGCCCTGGGCACTGGGCACTGAGAGAGTTGAAGCGCTCCGTGCTCCGTGCCCAGCGCTCCGTGCTCCGTGCCCAGCGCTCCGTGCTCAGCGCCCAGTGCTCCGTGCTCAGCGCTCAATGCCCAGCGCTCAGTGCTCAGTGCTCAGTGCCCAGCGCTCCGTGCCCAGCGCCCCGTGCCCCGTGCTCAGCGCTCAGCGCCCAGCGCTCCGTGCTCAAATCTTCCACTTATCCGAATACTTCTGCATATTCACCAGCATTCCGATAATATGCTCATACTCATTCATAAGTTCTTCGTATACCTCTTCCGATATATAACCGCACCTAAATGCGAAATCTAGCCAATTCTGAGTTTCGGAGGCTTCCCCTTCCGAAATGCTTATGCAATTGCAGAATGACTGTATATATTTTCTTCTCCTAAAGCCTTCAGCAACATTTGCACACACAGACCTAGAAGATCTTCTTATCTGATCTGTTAAAGAGTAGGTCTCCTCCTTTGGAAAAAACTTACTTAGCTCAAAAATCCGCATCGCAGCCTCAAAGGCTTTTTGATAAACGTTTAAATCTTTATAACTCTTGAACTTCTCCATATCTAATCAGTGGGAGTACAGGTGAAGCACTGTGCTCAGGGCCCTGTGCGAATATTCGGTGGAAGTACAGGTGGCGCACTGTGCTCAGCGCCCAGTGCTCAGTGCTCCGTGCCCACCGCTCAGCGCCCAGTGCTCCGCGCTCAGTGCTCCGTGCCCAGCGCTCACCGCTCAGTGCCCAGTGCTCAGCGCTCAGCGCCCAGCGCCCAGTGCTCCGCGCCCCGCGCTCAATTCGTAATCAAATTCAACACCAGCGCCACCGCCGTCAGCGACGTGATAAAGATCGACAGCGACTGCGCCGCGTTCTCCCCCGTACCAAATTCCCTCACCCGCATCGGCTCGGCGTAGATCTGGTCGTTGGGCTGGATGAAGTAGTAGGGTGAGCGGATCAGGTTACGGTCCCTAAGGTTCAGTCTGTGAACCCGCGTCCCCTCCGGATACTGGCGGATCAGCACCACCTCGTCCCGCTGGGCCACGGTGGTCAGGTCACCCGCATTGGCGATCGCCTCCAGGATGGTCATCCTGTCCTGCAGCACCACAAACTTCCCCGGCCTCCTAAATTCTCCCAGAGCCGAATAGCGTATACCGCCCAACTTCACCTTTACAAACACATCATTCTTGGCGTAGCTTTTCAGTTCTTCCTCTACCAATAACCTTACCTCTTCCAAAGTTTTATCCTGTACATTGATAGTTCCAAGTATTGGTAATCGAATTTCACCTACTTTATTAACAGAATAACCAGTCATATAGTATATATCTCCCCCACCTTGAGCAAGTTGCCCTGCCATTCTGGTCGCCGCGCCATCTGCAAAACCCGAAAACTCCTTATTCACCTGCTCATCCCTAGTTTGCACTTTAACATCAATGATGTCATTATACTGAAGTCTGTAATCAGGCATCTCATAGCTGATCAGTTGCCCATCGGCCATTTCCGGATCATTGTCAGCATTCTGAAGATAAATGAGTTTTTTGTTCTGCACACAGGAAGCCGCAGCGGCTAGCAGGATAACTAAAAGGATATTCTGTAATAATTTCATCGTAAAATTCTATAAATCAGCCCCAGGGGATGCCTTAGGCGGGGCAAATGTAGTAATTATTTTTTAATTTCGGTTGAATCGTGGGAGTACAGGTGAAGCACTGAGCCCTGTGCACTGGGCGAGATGAAGCGCTGAATCCAGGACCACGCACCCCCCGCTCCGTGCTCCGTGCTCAGTGCCCAGCGCCCCGTGCTCAGTGCAGCTCCACGTATAATACGGTTGATAACCTCTGAAGTATTACTCCATAAACCCCGTAACCTGAGAGAATTGAAGCGGTGAATCCAAGCCCTCGAAACCCCGCTCCGTGCTCCGTGCTCCGTGCCCAGCGCCCCGTGCGCAGCGCTCAACCCTCACCTCAGAAAATACACCAAATCCACCTTGGCGTAAACACTGAATAGATCCTTCCCTCTCGGCAGCTCAGGGCTACTCGAAGGATGTAACTCCCACTGGTAGTTAAATGCATTAATAAATTGTAACCTTGAGCTCAGCAGGAACTGATCCCATTGCCTATCTAAAAGTAAACCAAAACTCAAGTCAACCCAGGGACGAACTTCATCCTGGTCTCCAAACGCCCTTCTAAAAAATGTCTGATGGTTTTCCAGGCGTTCCAACACTATTCCGTATTTATTAAAAGTATCCACCACCGATAGCTCCATCGTTTGTACATTGGAACCAGAATCACCTACGCCAACCCCCAATGCCTGGCCAAAGTGGGCAAACCCCCTGGCACTTGAATGCTGATGCCATCCAAACAAACCGCTAGCACCATACCTTGCCATATAATTTATGGTCTCCAATTGCTGGGTCATCTCGGCTCTGATCTGGAAATGCCGGTCAGACTCAGGCAGAGGAATCAATTTATTGAAACCAAGAATATAGGCTCTAGAGTGCTCAGGATTTAGTAGGATATCCCTGAAATTAAAAGCGTGGTCCCGTCGCCCATATTCAAAATACATCTCCATCATCAATTTAGTGAAGATATATCGGCCAAACACAGTCACTTGCTGGTCTTTGGTATTATTATAACTGCCGTCCCTTGCAAACTTGGAGGGCTGGATCAAACCTTCAAAAACAGGAAGCCAATCCACAACTGAATTCCCCCTCATATGGTCAAATTGCTGAAAGGTTCGGCTAAAGCCTAAGAAAAGATTAGTTACCCACTTGGGCTGATAAGTGAGGGAAATGGCATTCAAATAGCGCCAATCGCTTACAGGCGGTTCATAGAAGGTAGCATTCAACTGATCAATTTGCGAGGGAGCCAAACCTGACGGACTGAGCCTCCCTATTAAAAACTGACCTTCAAATTGCCCTAAAAATGTTTTTACCGGCTTACTGGTGTTAAATGTAAAATGGGGAAAACCAGGGGCATTATATGAAAAAGTAAGTGCATTAAACTGACCCGGACCCCACCATATTTGCTGGGTGGATATGCCAGCTTCAACACTCCCTGCTTGAAGCGTTACTTTGGATTGCCCCCACCAAAAGCGGGTAAGCATCCCATCCCCATACCTTTCGGGAAAGTCACCGCGATTCCAAAGATAAAAACGGTTTTCAATAGCACCTATATCACCAGAATGTCCAAAGCCTCTATAGGGACGGTTTTGTGAGATAGCAAACTCAGGTTGCAATTGAAACTGTAAAAACTTATACCTGCCAAATATACCCCCACTTAGATATTGTTGTCCCCCCACATTCGGTGTCATCAAACCATTCCCATATCCATAGGGTCGACTATTATTAAAAGAGGTTCGGCTTATCAACGGCAATAAACCTACTGATACTTTATTATTATAATCCTTTGGGATCAAGTTTTTAAGTACTGGGAGGAACTCATAGCTAAACGGTCTATAAAAAAAGCTATATTTAAGACTCTCCTCTCCCGCTAACTGGTCCCTTCGGATCACTTCATCCAAAATAGGCGTACCAAGCGAAATATTTTGAGCTAGAGTTGAGCTTATTGAAAAAAAAATAAAGCAGAAAAAAATAGAACGAACTAGAGACAAAATTTACTTAAAAAAAACACTTCTTTAGATTTAGAAAAGAAAAAATTATTACAAATTTAATGTATCAAATATTTGATCCTGAGTGACATTTAATGCGGCACTACCGGTACACACACAAAGATTCCCACTTATATTATTTTTCATAAAGGACTTCGCATTCCCATTAGTAAGTCCCCGGATATTATAATGACAATCGTCATTTGCGGAATCGGGATCATGATCCAACTCTACAGTCCTGGGCAATAACGACTCATCTATACTCCAGAACACGATAGGATCTGTAGCGATTTGCCTATAGTGGGTTTCAATGTGCTGGCAGTTTCCACCAGATGTTTCCAATCCACACTGTTCGCTATATACAGATATTCCCCCATTCCCACTTGAATTTTTGAAGGCGAGACTGGTAATACGTCTTTTAATTCTATCATAGTGGTGTTTGGAAATGATTCGGATCCAGACCATAAAAGTTTTCTGCTTTCTTGAAGGATAATGTGTTTAAGCTCTCCTAGGTTATCAAATTCATTAGAATATATTTCTTCTTCGTCTGAATTTTCTATAACCAGCTGGAAAGATCCATCAGATTCAATAATTACTTCAAAATAATTATCTTTTGGATAAGTTGTAACCATAACTTCCCCATTGAGACCAGGGAAGGTATCAAATCGAACGAAGTAATTTTGATTAAAAAATGAAATTAAATCTTTGGCTTGCCGAAGAATATCTTCATCAAAGATCTCACCTTCTCCGAAGTGCCATCCAGAAGAGAAATTCTTGAATGAATCAATCTTTTCCTTTACAGCTTGACTACTATGTGGATTCTGAGTATTAATTTCAAATTGATTTATTACTGTAAAGCTCATTTCTTCTGCTTTTTTTGAAAGGATTCATTAAGATCATCGGTCGTCATGATCGTATTCCCAGTAGCATTTTCAATGCTACTGATCATTTCCGTCAATTTGATCGCTAGGGTTTTTGCAATTGAAAGAGAGGTATTTAAAACAACATTAGGCTCTCCATTCTTTTGAAGAACCATCAAAATGTCAGCATTACCGATACCATTGATGAAGCCATTGAAGTAGTATTTGGGTATGCGCTCATCCTGGAGTCCTTTTTCCAAAATTTTAACATTCATATCTTGAGTTACTTGCTCAGAGTCTTCTTTCATCGGTATTTTTTTTAGTAAATATACTTAAAATACAAAATACACCTAATAGTTTAACAAAAATTAAACCTCAAGGTTTTAATCTCACAAATTTAATTGTAAAACAGGACACTTTGAGTTATTCAATTACAATAAGTTGACCATTAATTTACTTGCTCCTCGCCCCTTTCAGCATGATATTCCGGCAGATTAGCCAAGCATACTTCACATCGGTTCGAAAAGGGGCTTTGGCATAGGCATCCAGATACCTTAGTTCCGAGGACATGATTTCTTCCAGGGTTTTGGGCATGTCTGCATAAAAAGGAGGTACTAATCCAGGCTTAGTTTTGGTCCTTTTGTCTTGAAGCTCTTTGCTATAGAGGTTAAAGTATTGGTTACTCAGGGGGCGTACCCCTATAAGCTTCATATCCCCTTTTAGCCAATTATAAAACATGGGAAGTTCATCCAACCAAAATTTTCTTAGGATTTTGCCAATGGGCGACACCCTAAAGTCATCTTTGAACTTTCCCCCCTCATCCAATTGGTTATTTTCAAACACATATTTTTGAAGATATTCGGCATAGGGATGCATGGTCCTAAGCTTATATACTTTAAATACCTCCCCATCTTTGCCAACTCTCTTCAACCTGACCAACGGTCCATAAGTAGGTTGTGGATCATAGCTGGGTTGTCCAGTTTTTTTAGCTGCAAAATAAACTTTATTATCGATCGAAGCCTCTGCTATAACCTCAAAACCACACGCATACAACCTTCCAAATGCCTCAGCTCTTGAAAGCATCCTTCGCTTACCTTTGGTAATATGAAAATAGAAGCGTTTAGAGAACTTAATCTTAGGTAAAAATCTATGCAGTATAGTATCCCAAAAATATACAAAGCCATTAAGGGGAGCCGGGTACTTATTCATCAACTTGACCCGCCTGTTGGCATAAGTTTCTACAGAAGCAATATAGATCCCTCCCAAAGGAAGCTTTTCATTAACAGATTCCAAAAACTTGTTAACCCATCGCTTTTCATTGACCTTTTTAAGGTTTATAATTGTAGAGCAATTAGGGCTGACATGTTCTAAATTGAACCTGTCTCCAGAGGAAAGATAAAACATTTCCTGACCATCCACATGCCGATTGGCTATGATAAATTCAAAAGCTACTTTACCAACTTTCTGACGGACTATATCATCCAATCCAAACTTGGCATCCTCATTGACAGATAGAAGTTCTTGCAGGTTGAAAGAACTTTCTAATTCTTTAAAATCTATAGTAGTAAAAGTTTTGTTCATTGAAATGATAAAAAGAGTAAGTAATTTATTTATATAATTGATAAGTAAGAGAGTTAATAAAGTTCTTCTTTAATTTTATTTATGATGAATGATGTTACATCAATTTTATCTTTAATCAATTGCTGCTTCTTTTGGACAAAACTTAAAGGATTATTTCTTTTAAGTATTTCAATTCCTTTATTAAGCCCTCTTTCTTGATCCTCTTCCGATTCAGTGAAATTATAAACTAACCCATAATTATCTTCGAGTTCAGTAGTATAACCTCTCCCAACATTATCATGGTAAATTGAAGGAACACCCAATACGGCACATTCAGAGGACATAGTAGAACTTTCTCCGTACAACAAACTTGAGAAGGCTAAAACATCATGCATTTTATGAGGGGGGATATTAATTCTGTATTTTTCTAATTGAGGAGGAAGAAAATCCTCTGAGGTAATAAAAACCTTACCATATTTAGAAAATTCATTGGTGCATTTAATCTTATGATCCAGCGTTAAACCTTTATGCCCAATATCATGACTTGCTTTCCATGAGACAAAACGTAAAATAATATATCTTTCCCCTTCTTTAATCCCCAAAAAATCTTTAATTGATTCATCTGGTTGAAAATATTTAGGATGCAAATAGCTCAATTCCATCAATCCATTAAATAATTTTTGATTATGATGCAACTTACCTTTATAGGAACTAGGCGAAAAAATTTTTTTTGTAAAAGGTCTATAAAATTTATGCGCTAATTTGGCATTTTCTGTATCATCGAAAGCGATATGCGGCTTACCTGTGAATTTAGAAACATGGGCAGCATAAGGAGATGCAAAACTTAAATATAAATCAGGATTAAATTTGATAGCTTTTTTATAGATAATTAAATCTGCATACATTATATATAAGATCTTACCAAAAAAGCTATTCCTTCCTTTTCCCCTTGAGAAATAATCCATTTTTAAATTATCCAACAAGCTAAAGGAAACGTCTTTATTCCGAGCTATTATAAGAAATTCAAATCCTTCCGATTTCAAAATAAGGATTACATTTTTAAAATAGTGAACATGAGCAGGATGACCTATATCAATTAATACCCTCAAAGCTGTTTTAGTTTAATGTATATTTTATTTTACTTTTAAATATCATGTAGTTCATTATCAATATTGATACAAATTGTAAATCCCTCGCACTTACTATATCTCCACTTGTTAGAGAAGAAAGGAAAAGATAAATGAAGATTAATGCAATGAATGAAGGAATTTGATATTTACTTTTTATTAAATGAAATGAATAATATAAGCTAGGTATTAATAACAATAAAAATGCTATTAGTCCAATAAATCCATAATCAATAGTATACTCAGCAATAAGATTGTGAGGATAATTTAAGCCTGTAAAATAGCCAAAACCAAATGGCCCCAATCCCAATAAACCCATTTCAAAATTTTCCACTAAATCAAAAATAATTTCAAGCCTAGTATAACGAAGCGTATCTTCATAGTTTTCTAACGCCTGGAGTCTTTGAACCACACTAAGATCTAATTGAACAATAATTAGATAAAGAGATGTTGATACTGTGACAAATGAAATTATAATTAAAGATTTTTTTACTGCACTGTAATTTGAAAATATAACATAAATGGCTAGAACAATCAGCAAAAAAAGTAAGGCTGCTCTTGAAGCTGTAACAAAGATCAATAGTACACAAATTGCCAATACAAACAATGAAAATAGTTTTTCTTTAAAACTATTTTCATTCAAATATTTTATGAAGGCTGCAATAATGATGACACCAGCCGTTTTTGCTGCAGCTAACGGACTTATCCTAAAATCATCCCTAAATCCTCCTCTTTCTCCAACACCCATTTCAGCCAAACCGGAAGCAAATAGCACAGTTATAAGAAAAAAGAACCCATATAAAACTAGCCCATCCATCAGCCTTAATAAAAACTCATCATCCCCTTTTATACTAAATAGGCACAAGCCAATTATTGGCCAATTAAAGATCATAACTTGCCTAAAAGTTTCCAAACCACGAATATTATTTGGATTGATGCCAATAATGAAATAATGAATAAATAAAGAGGAAAGAAATAAAATTAGAGAATATGTGATAGGATTAGAAAGCCTAGCTTTTGATAGTATAAATTTTGGACATTTCAATAAATACAAAAATACCATAATTACAAAATAACCCATACCAACAATTTCACTTCCTAGCTGGTCAAATATTATCAATGGAATATGTTGAAAAAAAATAATAAATGCCCAAAACCTTTGGTCTTTTTTTAAAACATCTTTTGATAAAAAAAATGTGATAAAAACTAATACTATTATAGAAAAAACAAGTTTCATTTACAAAGTTTAAAAAACTTTAACAGCTTAAATTAATTATTCTTTAATATTTGGAAAAATTTATTAGCATTGTAGACAGAACTAAATTTATCTGAATAATTTCTTGAAAATTCTCCCATCTTTTTCCACTTTTGTTTATTCTCAATTGCATTTTGTAAGACCATGTAATAGGAATATGTTTTTGGAGTATCTATTAGCCAACCGTTTTTTCCAGGAATTATCATTTCAGATGGCCCACCCTTTTTAAATGCTATTACTGGTAATCCAGATCCTAAAGACTCTGCTATACTTATACCAAATGGCTCTGCATCTATTCTACTATTCACATAAACATCGATTGAAGCGTAAAACTCAGCCATTATTTCTACTTGTCCAATAAAATGGATATTGCTTTTAAATTCTTGTGCAAGCTTTATACAATGCTTTGCATAATGTGTATCAAGTGGTCCTCCTGCTACCAATAAATGAACATTCTTATACTTCCTTAACAATTTAGTAAAAGCTTCAATAAGTAAATGTTGTGCTTTTCTTTTTGTAATCCTAGCAGCTACACCAAATACTGCCGAGTCTTTAGGTATAGAAAGATTATCTCTATAAGACGGTTTAGTTTCATATCTTGCTATTCTATCATTATTGAAACCTGGATATACAAAATCATTACTTACACTACCTATTGAGTTCATTGAATATTCACTATTCCCAATCACTTTAATATCATACTTTTTAGCCAATCTGCTAAAATAAAATTTTTCAAATACACCATTAACAGATATTGGCATATGCCAGTAAAGTTCCACTTTTAATAGCTTAGAAACTCTAGATGCTATCTTGGTAAAAAAATGTCTCCTAAATATAACAGCATCATATCTAGTTAAACCCATTTTATCAATCAAATGAAAAGCTTTTCTATTATAATCATGAACTTTCCGAATATTATTTAATTCATTAAAAGGAGTGATTCCTCTGTTACTCAAATTTAATCTTGGTAAAGTAAAGTAGGAATTTACTATTCTTTTATACGTTTCAGATGAACCACCTTCCCCAATAATTATAGCATCAACCTCTACTCCCTTTTGAATCCAATATTTTATAAATTGTTGCTCACATTGATATACCCCTCCTCCGTCATTTCCACTAAGTATCTTTAGTATCCTCATTTTTTCAATAATTCTTTTGTTAAGTTAATATTTCTTGATTTATAAGTAACCTAAAACCAACGGGCAAAGTTAAAACAGATGACACAAATAAAATAATTAAAATTAGGTCTTTACGCCTATAATCTTAAAGGAAGTACCACTATAGATGACAGTAATATATCTTTCAAATTAGTCTTTTATAAAGTAATTAATAAATTTCCAAAAATAGTTTGCGTAATATACTGTTGTAACAACATGATGTGCTACATTCAAGTGGATTAAATTTAATATTTCATACTACAATCCCGTAATGGGAGCTTTCGTCATATTACCTTTTGAACTAGTACTACTTTAAAAAGGAAATCAGTTCTTTATATTACCATTAACAAGTCCATATGAATTAGGAGCAATTAAAACACCATCTTTATTGTCGTAAAGAATTTTTACTAGGTTTTGGTTATTATCCGAAGATAAGGGTTGGCTTTAATATAGAAAACTATGAGTTTCTCGATAACATTGATTTTAGTAAGTTTATACCCGAGAATTAAAATCAACTTATTATAAAGTGTCTTTTATCACATGCAGCAGAAGTGGAAAAAGTGTTGAAGCCTGCATAATCTTGAAAGCATGATACTCCTCTTTCTAAACATTAAAAAAAAACTATCGCACTGGTTAATAAATTCTATCCCTGTCTTTGATAAAACTAGAGATATTGGTTAGGAACGATTTAAAAATACTAGTAAATTACTGATTTAAAATAGAATTAAATTTCGTGAAGAATTTTCTATGATGACATATAGAATTAATTAGGTTTTGTCAATTTAATTCGTTTTAACGACTCCTTTAAAAAAGGAAAAGACATATTTCTAACACTCTTTTTAAATAATTTATATGCCAATTTATTACTTTTAAAATTTCTTATATTATCTTGATTCGCAGGGACGTTATAATCAGAAGAATACACTGCAAAGCTAGAAAGTATTATTTGTTCTTTCTTTTTCTCTAAATTAAGGCTGACCGAATTTTCTATATACCTTCTTAAATATAATACTTCTTTAAGTATATATCCTTTTGAATATTTGTGCATTCGAAGCCAAAGGTCTATATCTTGAGCGTATTTATAAAATGGATTATAACCTCCTATTTTATTATATAATGTTTTTCTAAACATCACCTCACCATGAGAATATCTATTTTTACGAACTAGCATATCGTAAGTGATATCCCCATAATATGGGTCATAGAGATGTTTTTGGCTATTTTTTTCATTAAATCTTCTACACGAAACAATATCATAACCTTCATTATTCAATAAAAATCTTATTTGCTGTTCAATTCGAGTTGGAAATGAATAATCCCCTGAGCCATGAATAGCGATATAATCTCCTTGAGCAATCTTAATAGCATCAATAAAACTTTGAGTTAAGCCTTTATTTAATTCATTATTGATTAACTTGACACGGGGATCACCATTTACCGTTTGTATTATCCTTTCATAAGTTTGATCGGTAGAATTATCATTTATAATTATTATTTCTAAATTTTGATAGCTTTGATTTAACAGGCTTAAGATGGAATCAGTTACGTAATCCTGTCTATTGTAATATGCGGTAAGTATACTAACTAATGGTAGATTCATAAATTAACTTAAATCAAAGAATTTTATAAACATGATTAATATCGCGACGTGGAGAGCGAGCTACCTTCACATTTGATTTGTAATTACCCACGGCGATAAACATAATTACTACATGCTCATCTGGAATATCCACAAGTTTTCTAAGCATCTGATCTTTTTTATTAGAGGCAGACCAGTTTAGTGGACAATTAGCAATCCCTATAGAAGTAAGTGAGTAAATCAAAGACATTGCAAACAACCCACCGTCAACAAATGCTTGATTTCTTTCTTTTCCCTTCTCAAAACATTCAAGAGATGCTGTCACAATTAAAAGATTGTCTATTTCATGACCAAATCCATTGCTACCTGCTTGCAATCTAATTACCTTCTCCCTTAAATCTTTACTATCTATCAGAAATGCGTGACCAGACTGTCGGTTACATACAGAAGGTGTCTTTTGAGCTATCTTAACTGCCTCTACAATTTTTTGCTTGTCTACAGGTTCACCTGAAAATTGTCGCGTGCTGTATCTATGGGTAGCAAGACATGAGAAAGAGCCTTGTGTCTTCTCAATGATGCTCTCTTTAGTCATCTCGATTGTACTTGAACCTCCGCTGAAGCTTTCCAAATTCAGTGTTTTAATAAAATCAAAAGTGGCCTCAAGTTCATTTCCTTGATGATGGCTTAAATAACTTTTAACAGCAGCTAAAGCCATTTGATATTCTGGGTAATCCTTAGGTAGTGACCTTTTCCCATACTCTCTAATTAAAAAACTGAGCTCCTTCATTTTTTCAAGACCAAACCCCTTCCTGACATCAGATAAACTAAAAGCCTTCTCAAATGAGTGAGAGCGTTGTAAGAGCCTGAATTTTAGCTGACGGTCCGTTAAACTATTTATATTAATAATAGAATATTTCGCATATCTGTTCAGATCATATATGTAATCTTGAAACATTGGAATTTTGGGAGCCATTTTCTTTATGACATCCTTAAACAATTTTGTAATCATCTATTTAATTGTTTTTGAAGACTTGACTTTTTTCATCAAATTTTTGAGCTCATCTTTATCTAAGATATAAATCAACCCACTGTACAATATTAAAATAAAAACAATAATAATATAATAATTTACGTATAACACATCATACAATAAATATGAGAAAAGCATAGTGATTGAAAAGGCAGTAACAGGAACTTTTAGACAAAAGAATAAATCAAAATAGGTTATACCGATAAGTTTTTTCAGGAAATACTGAGAAATTATAACGAAGAAAACCTTATTGATAAGTACAGCATATGCTGCGCCTTCAACCCCATATGCCAATATACCTACATATATAAGTGGAACATACAAAAAAATAGCTTTGAAAGTTTGAATCTTAAATTCCAATGATGGATAACCTAACCCTCTTATAAGAGCAGATACGCTGTTAGTCATCATAGTAAATATGATAGAAACACTCAATATTTTCAAAGGAATTACAGTATCTAACCATTTTTCTCCAAAAAAGTCAGTGATAATCGGCTCACCTAATATTATAAACACTACCATTATAGGATATACAACGACACTGTTGTATTTTATCAGAAAGAGGAAATATTTCTTGATAGATTTAGGATCATCCTGCTTTTTGCCATAGACTGGATACATGACATTGCCGAGTACGGTTGTAATTTGACTTTTTAGGGTATCTGTAAGAACAAATGCAAGTGTGTAAACTCCCAATGCAGAAGCCGAAAGTAATTTCCCTATTATTAAATAGTCAATTTTGTTACTGAAGTTATTAGCCAATTTTGTCCCGGTTGTATAGATTCCAAAACCGAATACGTCTTTAAAAGCTTCTCTTTCCCATATCAATTTTGGCATCCAACCAGTTGATTTAAAATACAATGGCATCGCTACTATAATAGTCGTAACGGAGTTGAAAACCAATGCCCAAACCCCAAATCCAGTAAATGCCAAGATAAGAGATAAAACTCCAGAAAATATTACAGAAGAATTCGTTATCAATGCAATTTTCTTAAAATCCATTGAGCGCGTAAGCTGGGCTTTGTGTACAAGATTAATTGGACTGGAGAGAACACCTAAACTCAAAACGGGAACAAGGTTTGATAGAATAGGCTCATCGTAAAATTGAGCTGCCAAAGGACCACCTATAAATGAGATAATAAGATATATTACAACAGACCAAATGACGCCAGTCCAGAAAGCTGTGTGAAAATGAGCGCTTCTAAGTTCTTCCTCACGCCTTTGAATTAAAGCTGCCCCTATTCCAACGTCATTTAGCACTTCTATAAAGCTGATAAATACAATAGCCATCCCTACAACACCAAAGTCCTCCGGCAAGAGAATTCTGGCCAAAACAAGCTTTATAACAAATGCAAAGGATTTATTAACAACCATTTGGATTACATTCCAAATGACTCCACTAAAAATCTTACTGTTTAAGCTGGTGCTTGTAGAACTCATTTTATTTTGAAGCTTGACTGAAATACTTAAAACTATTTCATTTTGATTCAAAAATTTTCAGAATATTTTATAGTTAAATCACAACTTGTAGCCCGATTAACTTTTCCTCCAAGTTTTCATATCCCCTGGCAATCTGCCAAGCACTTTCGATATGGGTTTCACCTTCTGCAGTTAGGCCAGCTAACAATAAGGCCATACCAGCTCTCAAATCTAAAGCTTTTACCATTGTTCCCACTAATGGTTTTCCACCATCTATTACCAACATATCTCCTTCAACACGGAAATTCATTCCCATTTTTGCCAACTCTTCCGCGTAACCATATCTTCCAGGAAATCTTAAATCGACAATTTTTGAAGTTCCTTCAGACATGGCTCCGTATACTGCAATTAATGGTTGCATATCTGAGTTTATCCCCGGGTAAGGTCCAGTACTAATCTCCAAAGGGTAAGGGCTTCCTCCTCTTACAATAACAGAATCTTTTCCTTGGTATATTTTCATTCCAGATTCCTTCAGAAATATTAAGGGAACATCCAGGTGTTCTTGTGGGAAATTTAATATTTCTACATCTCCCCCTGTGATAACGGAACCGATAGCCCAGGTCAATGCTTCCATATTATCAGGAATCACAGCATGCTTTATACCACGTAATTGATCTACTCCATTTATGACAATGCATTTCTGACCGTAGACGCTTATCCTTGCGCCCATTTTATTTAGCATATCTACTAGATCTATAATTTCCGGTCTCACATGGGGATTCCAAATAGTTGTTTGACCTTTTGCTAGGGTTGCGCATAAAATGGAATTCTCTGTTGCACCAGTAGATCTCATCGGAAGATGGATATCATTACCCTTAAAACGACCAGACTCTACTTTAGCACACAAATAATCATCTTCCTCCCATACCTTTGCTCCCAGTTGCTCCAACAGCATCACATGCAAATCGTACTTTCGCTCTCCCAATTTACAACCACCGGGCAAAGGAACGCGACCTTCCCCAAAGCGGGTTGTTAAGGCCCCCAAAATTAGTAATGTATTCCTGATTGATCTCCCTTCCCAATTCAAAATTGTAGAAGTTTTAGAATCTAATTCGGTAATGTATGCAACATCTTCAAAAGTCTGAATTTCCTTACCTAACACTTTTAACATATCTAAATGAACTTTTACATCTAACAATCCATTTGGAAAATTGGTTAATTCTACTTTTTCATCAGTCAGCAATGAAGCGGCTAATAGTCGTAATGCACTATTTTTTGCACCACTCAGTCGAACTTTGCCCTCTAATTTGGATTTCCTTACTAGTATATTTGATGTATAGTTAAGTTCCTCTATTTCTGCATTAAGTAATAGCTCTGAATTCATAAGGGATTCGTTAATTAAATTTTAGATAGTAGTAGTAGTAGTTGAAGTAGTTAAGAAGGGGTGGTTGTTATCAGACAATTTATTTATTTCTGCATTCCTAATTTCGTGAACAATTTCAATCGACTGTTTCGCATGGCAAAATCTTTCATCGGTCAGAATTTTTGTAGGTTATGGTATATTGGTTATTTATTATCTCGTACTTGAATTGGATACTTTCTTAATTTTCATCTATTTCAAAACTTGATGTCAAATCCTCAACCGACAAATTACTATTTTATCTAACTTATAGCCTTGCATCTATTTGGCCTTTCTTTAGCACCCCTTTCACATCGTAAATGACTTGTACATCTGATTTTACAAGATGAAGTTCTTTAAACTCCTCATGACCCACAGCTAAAATTATTGCCGAATATCCATTCAGGTCCAATGAGGATTCATCGGCCACTTCTTCACCCATTGGGTCTACTAAAAGTTCGGCTTGAACCTTCTTTTTCATCAACTGAATACCATATTCATTTCTCACCTCAATGGGATCCGCCCAAGGATCATACACATCCACTTCCATTTCAAATGCCCGCAGCTCATTGTATATATCTATCACCCGAGTATTTCTTACATCAGGACAGTTCTCTTTGAATGTAAATCCTAGAATCAAAACCCTGGCTTTTAGCACAGGAAGATTCTTATGCATCAAACACTTGATCACTTCGGTAGCAACATGGCTTCCCATGCTGTCATTGACTCTTCTACCTGCCAAGATGATCTCCGGATGGTAGCCTACTTCCTGAGCTTTTTGGGCAAGGTAGAATGGATCCACACCTATACAGTGACCGCCTACAAGTCCCGGTTTGAAGGGAAGGAAGTTCCATTTGGTTCCCGCGGCTTCCAATACCTCCTGGGTATCTATGTTGAGCAGGTTGAAGATTTTAGATAGTTCGTTGACAAAGGCAATGTTGATGTCCCGCTGGGAGTTTTCGATCACCTTTGCCGCTTCGGCCACCTTGATAGAGGAAGCCAAGTGGGTTCCGGCGGTGATCACTGACTTATAAAGATCATCTACATACTTGGCAGCCTCCGGAGTGGAACCGGAAGTCACCTTCAGGATTTTGGCCACCGTATGCTCCTTATCCCCCGGATTGATACGCTCAGGTGAGTATCCCGCAAAAAAGTCCTCGTTGAATTTCAGACCGGATGCCTGCTCAAGCACAGGCACACATTCCTCCTCGGTTACACCAGGATAAACCGTGGATTCATAGATCACCACATCCCCCTTCTTAAGCACCTTCCCGATCATCTGGGAAGCCTTGAGCATGGGAGTGAGTACCGGTTTGTTGTGCTTATCCGTAGGCGTCGGCACCGTCACGATATACACATTACAGCTCTGTATCGCCGTCACCGCATCCGTCACGCACAAACCCTTATTTTCTCTATCCAAAGCCATGCATCCATCAATAAGTACCGCCTGAAGATCCTGGTCTTCTACTTCCAGAGTCCTATCATGCCCCTCATTGAGCTGTTTTACCCTTGTTGGATCTATATCAAACCCCACGGTCCTATATTTCTTTGCAAATTCTACAGCGAGAGGAAGGCCTACATAACCTAGGCCGATGATTGCGATTTTGGTATCTTGTAATGTTAGCATACGATAGGCCCTATGGGCCGGTTATTATTCCGCTCGCGCGGAACGCTTAAAGTTTATATTTTATAGTTTAAAAATAGTTTGAGGTTTGAGGTTTAAGGTTTATGATTTACGAGAACCACTTAAACAATAAACGCCCGCAGGGCAAGTAAGCCATTAAACCATTTCCATTGGTAGTTTGAAGTTTGAGGTTTAAGGCTTATGGCTCACGAAAATACTTAAACCTTAAACGCCCGAAGGGCAAGTAAGCCATAATCCTTTTTCCAATGGTGGTTTGAGGTTTGAAGTTTAAGGCTTATGGCTCACGAAAATACTTAAACCTTAAACGCCCGCAGGGCAAGTAAACCCTAAACCATTTCCATTGGTAGTTTGAAGTTTGAGGTTTAAGGCTTATGGCTCACGAAAATACTTAAACCTTAAACGCCCGAAGGGCAAGTAAGCCATAATCCTTTTTCCAATGGTGGTTTGAGGTTTGAAGTTTAAGGCTTATGGCTCACGAAAATACTTAAACCTTAAACGCCCGCAGGGCAAGTAAACCCTAAACCATTTCCATTGGTAGTTTGAAGTTTGAGGTTTAAGGCTTATGGCTCACGAAAATACTTAAACCTTAAACGCCCGAAGGGCAAGTAAGCCATAATCCTTTTTCCAATGGTGGTTTGAGGTTTGAAGTTTAAGGCTTATGGCTCACGAAAATACTTAAACCTTAAACGCCCGCAGGGCAAGTAAACCCTAAACCATTTCCATTGGTAGTTTGAAGTTTGAGGTTTAAGGCTTATGGCTCACGAAAATACTTAAACCTTAAACGCCCGAAGGGCAAGTAAGCCATAATCCTTTTTCCAATGGTGGTTTGAGGTTTGAAGTTTAAGGCTTATGGCTCACGAAAATACTTAAACCTTAAACGCCCGCAGGGCAAGTAAACCCTAAACCATTTCCATTGGTAGTTTGAAGTTTGAGGTTTAAGGCTTATGGCTCACGAAAATACTTAAACCTTAAACGCCCGAAGGGCAAGTAAGCCATAATCCTTTTTCCAATGGTGGTTTGAGGTTTGAAGTTTAAGGCTTATGGCTCACGAAAATACTTAAACCTTAAACGCCCGCAGGGCAAGTAAACCCTAAACCATTTCCATTGGTAGTTTGAAGTTTGAGGTTTAAGGCTTATGGCTCACGAAAATACTTAAACCTTAAACGCCCGAAGGGCAATAAGCTTTAAACCATCATAAGCGCCCGAAGGGCAAATAAACCATAAACGGCGCTCCGCGCCCCCCCCCAGCTTCGCCCGGTCAGCCCCATCAGGAACCTAGCAAGCATCAAAAGCTGGAGCAAAGGCAAAGGAAAAAAAGCATTTCCCCATCAGAACCCATACGGATCCCTAGCATACTCCTGAACTCCCAGAAGAATCGGTTTTATTGTATTATGAGTGAGTGGTTTGAACTAAGCAGCCACAAAGATGAGGGGAAGATTTGGCAATTCATATACCGCGATCGGGGTATTTTTCAAAAAATTTTCAACAAGTATTCATATAAATGCCGGAAAAAGGTAATTAATTGTCGGAAAAGTAATGTAAATGGGAAGTAGGTCTGCGTGACGCTACTTAGGGGCAATAAGAGTTCACGCCCGCCTACCGGCCGGCAGGCAACGGCGCAGCGAAAAAACGCGGCGACCGCAGCGCTTCCATTGCGCTCGTGGCGAGCACTGCGCGCTGAGCACTGGGCACTGTGCAGGATGAAAGTGGGTAACGGGAAGATGGCAGGATTATACCCTTGAAGTGAACACTACATCAATTGCGGAATTCTCTCTCAGCGCTCCGCGCTCAGTGCCCACGGGTCTGCACTGCGCGCTGAGCACTGGGCACTGTGCCGGAGGAAAGTGGGTAACGGGAAGATGGCAGGATTATACCATTGAAGTGAACACTACATCAATTGCGGAATTCTCTCTCAGCGCTCAGCGCTCAGTGCACACGGGTCTGCACTGCGCGCTGAGCACTGGGCACTGTGCAGGATGAAAGTGGGTAACGAGAAGATGGCAGGATTATACCATTGAAGTGAATACTACATCAATTGCGGAATTCTCTCTCAGCGCTCAGCGCTCAGGGCACACGGGTCTGCACTGCGCGCTGAGCACTGGGCCCTGTGCAGGATGAAAGTGGGGAACGGGAAGAAGGCAGGATTATACCATTGAAGTGAATACTCCATCAATTGCGGAATTCTCTCTCAGCGCTCCGTGCACAGAGCTCACGTACGTGCACTGCGCACGGAGCACTGGGCACTGCGCGGGATGAAGGTAGCTAATGGGAAGAGGGCAGGATTGCAGCATTGAAGTGAACACTCCATCAATTGCGGAATTCACTCTCAGCGCTCCGTGCACAGAGCGCACGTACGTGCACTGCGCTCGGAGCACTGGGCACAGCGCGGGATGAAGGTAGCTCATGGGAAGAGGGCAGGATCGCAGCATTGAAGTGAACACCACATGAATAGCCGAATCTCCTCTCCGCGCTCAGCGCTCAGTGCACAGCGCTTTGAACGTGAACAAGGCACGCCGTGCTGATCGGATTGAAGGAGGACAGCAGAAATCCACTTTTGAGGAAGACACTACCCCAACCGCGGAATCCCCTCTCAGCGCTCAGCGCTCAGTGCACAGCGCTTTGAACGTGAACAAGGCACGCCGTGCTGATCGGATTGAAGGAGGACAGCAGAAATCCACTTTTGAGGAAGACACTACCCCAACCGCGGAATCCCCTCTCAGCGCTCAGCGCTCAGTGCACAGCGCTTTGAACGTGAACAGGGCGCTTAAAAAAATCCCCTCCCCCACTAGGATATTAATTCGGTATTTTATTATTTCATGCATCAATTCTTTTCGTTCACAATACTGTCCATATTAGGCGGTGAATTTTTGACAGAATCTTGGTCTGATGGTCGGAAGTAGCTTACTTCGGTCTTCGGTCTTCCGTCCCAAAAGTTAAAAGGCAATTGGCTACTGGCTTCAATGAGGGCAAATTAATTATTTAACCATGTTTAAAAAACTTTTACTTTCTATTTGCCTAGTCGTATTATTGGCAACCAGCGGCAAGGCACAGTTTAATCGTGACCATTTTTTTATCAGTGCCGGGCCCTCCATGATCTATGGGGATAACGCTGGTATTTATTCGGATTTTAGATTTAGAATCTTGCCGGCAATAGGAATTGGTTACAACTATGAACTATCCAGACATTGGGATTTGAGAGCCTCCATTGGTAATCAATGGATATCGAGCGGTAACTATTATTCAGCTGAAAGCAGAAGAGCCCGATTATGGTCTGAAACTGATGAGGCCATCCGGTTCAACGGAACAGCTATCTACGCCGATATAATGCCGACGTTCCAACTGAACCCCAATATAAGGGGTCGGGTCGGTAATGTGGTGAATTACTACATGGGGGCCGGAATAGGATTAATGCACTCCAGCCGACAAGATAAACTTTTAATTGAAAACCCATTTACGGAGACTACCGGTTTGGCGGAACAATCTGGAAGCACAACATCTCTATATGTGCCCTTACGCTTTGGTGTGAGCACCAATCTGGAACAAGAGTGGGATATAGCATTTGAAGGTTCTTCATTCATTGCTTTTAGCAGTGATATAGATGGCAATACTTCACAGTGGAAACAAGTCAAACCCGATGTTCTTTTGCAATTTCAAATAATTGTGAAAAGATATATAGGAAGATATTAGTGTTTTGAGGCACGGAAGCCTACAATTCATTAAAAATTTACCATTCTTCTCAACAAAGCTAATTAAGCTCTCTCCTAAAAGCCCTATTTGTTTTTTTAGAATAATCCAGTTTTCTTTATGGGTTGTTTAAAGTTTAGTTTGATGAAAAAATCTCTTTTACTGGCCCTGACATCTTTGTTTTTTTGGGGTCACACTGTGCAGGCCCAACATATCAGGGACCATATCTCTGTTGGAATAGGTCCCTCCTTTCTTTATATGGATAATGAAGGCGGCTATAAGCGACTTGATTTTAAATTGCTACCAGTGTTTACCATCGATTACAATCGTGATATTTCCAACCACTGGGATCTCCGAGTTACATCGGGTAACCAACTTATCGGAACCAATGGCAGCCTTTCCCCCAATTCGCAAAGATCGCAAGATTGGGGAAGCCTGGGAATGCCAACTTATTTTTCAGGATCAGCCTTCTTTGTAGACTTTATGCCAGTCTACCAATTCAACCCCAACCTCCCCGATCATGATATCAATTTATTTAATGTTTATGCCGGTGTAGGTTTGGGAGGAATGATGGTAAGCAGAATAGATGAGATTTGGGTTGCTGAAGATCTCTTCAGAACCGAGCGCAACACCGAGCCCATCGCCTACATCCCCGCCCGCTTCGGCATCTCCAGCAACACCCTCACCGATTGGGACGTAGCCGCCGAGTGGACCTCTTTTATCGCCCTGAGTTCACGGGTAGACGGTGTCACCGACCAAAGAAAGCGCACGTATCAGGATTTGATGTTTCAGTTTCAGGTTAAGGTGAAGAGGTATATTAGTAGGTAGGGGCTGAAGTACGAAGGACGACGAAGGTGGTGCGGGATGAAAGAAGGTAAAGGGAAGATGGCAGGTTTTAAACAGTTGATGTGAAAAATACATCACTGCCGAATCCTCTCTCAGCGCTCAGCGCTCAGTGCTCACGTACGTGCACTGCGCACTGAGCGCTGAGCACTGGGCACTGCGCGGGATGAAATAAGGTAACGGGAAGATGGCAGGATTATACCATTGAAGTGAATACTCCATCAATTGCGGAATTCTCTCTCAGTGCTCAGTGCACAGCGCGTGGAACGTGAACAAATTACCCGGTCTCCCCTTAGGATGCGCCCTCAGGGATCGAGCAATTATAATTGTTAGGTTTCAATAATTATTTCATTCTCAATTTTTATCACCTCATATATTGGAATATTAGCTCCCAGAACTTCAATCGAAAAGATGATTGCGTAAGGCACTTCTTCTTGGTTTTTATCCCAACTTTTGTGTGCCTTTACAGCGATGCTTAATTCCTCCGGTAATTCATAAGATTTGATAATGGCCCAGTCTTTTTGTACCGTTGAATTCGTCCTGCTCAAATCCCTAATTTCACCATGATTAGTTTGGCCACCTAATTTCCAAGGTACACCGTATAATCTTCTTCGGGTACCACGGTCGTATTCGGTGTTTGTCCCTTCAATCTCACTTAGTACATAACTTTTATATTGATCATATGATTCTTCCAATTTTGAGCTCTCCCAATCAAGCCAAGTTGCCAGATAGGATTTTAAACGCTGTCTTGTACGCCGAACCTTCGATGTGAAGGCTAAGGTTACTTCAATTAAGATTTCAAAATCGTCCTCCGGTTTTCTCAATATCTCTGGAATATCTACTTTATATACATGAGCTTGTTCAGCCTTAATTTCAGAAGTGTTGTAGAAAGTAATCCGATGCTCTGTATTTCTAGTCACCCTCTCCAAAGAAGGAACCCCATATCCAAAAAACTTTATGTCTTCAAAGACAGGCTCTCGAAAGCGACCTCGCGGTAACCTAGCTCCTTGAACCAAAAGTGCTCTAAGTAAATTGTTATTTTCAGTTGGGTATAACTTTTTTAATTGTGCCAGTATATGTGTTACTTTTGGAGCAGCAAATGAAGTCCCGACCTCATCTTTTGAAATTGCTGGTCCACCATTTATTGTGGATCTCAAAAGCTCAGGGGATAATTCTTCTTTTTGACTTATATGACGAATAGAGTTTTTGGATACTACTAGCCCTCCTCCAAATTCTACAACATCTGGTTTTGTCATTTCCCAAATGCCAAGTCCTATTCTAGAGAAAGGTGAGACCTCACCTTCCCTGCCTAATGATAACCAGTCTTGATCTTCAAATTCAGCAGAATTAATACTGCCTACTGTAATTGCAAAAGCACTTTGCCCGGGGTTAGCTATTCTACAATAAGGTTGGCTTAAATAAGCAGGGTATTCTAACCCATCAGCAAGGTATTGTTTGATCGAATCCCGATATATGTTACCTGTGACAAGAACAAAATTTACCCCTTCATGGTGAATCAATTCATCAATAGCTGAAGCCCATGAAGACATATGCTTCTTTCTAAATACTGCTTTTGAAGATATGGATAAATTAAATAATTGGCAGTCTCCATCGTCCTCAATAATTCTTTGAAGAAGAGAGGCAGGATAATGATGCGAGAGGCTATTGGTGCTATCCAAAACCCTAATATTACGGAGAAATGTAGGCAAAGTGTATGGAGAAGTTAAGCCGGCAATACCTTCAGGATAGAGTATAGCCCCTGCAACCCTGGTCCCGTGCCCATTGGGATTTACAAAGTCTGCAGTGGAAGGATCAGTGGAAATATAGGAAATGGAACTTCTTATGGCACCATCCAATAGCCTATGATTTTCCTGGATCCCACTATCAATAACTCCTACAGTTGGGGAGTCCTCGTTAGGTGGAAGAATATCTAAACTTTCTCCCAAAGAGGTTCCGGGGTCACTTGTATGGATTTCAATCTCATCTTTTTCGTTGACCTCAAATACAAAAGGGTAATTTATAACCAGATCTTTCAGTCCCTTGCCAGAAATTACGATTTCACAGCTGAAACTGTCCTCTAGTTCTATATAAGAACTTTCAATGATGCCATAGTGAGAGATAAATTCCTCAAAATGAGATTGTCTATCATTAAGCAATTTGTCTCTTTCTTCTAATGCCTTGGTGTAGTTTTGATGCCTGGAGGCTCCTCCTCTTTGTGAGATATCCGGTTCCTTTGGAGTGGGTCTGTCAAAGGCAATACCTACCTCTAAGTGATATTGCTGATCATCCTGGAGGTTATACCACTCTTCAAAAAGTGTCTCAGATAAAATATGCTCAGGCTTCCAGCTAGATCTATTCCCTTCAATGATATTCCAAAACTCTGCAACCTTTCCTGTACCACGTTGCTTTTCTAGAAAACCATTGATTTTTTCTTCAAGTGCATAAAGATTGTCCAAAGATGCGGCAACAACGTAACCATCATCACTTTCTGAAATTATCTCAATATTGTAATTGAGAAGGTTAAAACCAGTTTCCTTTAGTTTATTAGGATTGATTTCCAAAAGGATTGGCTGAACATCAGGGTCAAGAGGCGCCAGATCTTTTCTCTGGGAAATATCCTCAAGCCATTTTCTCCGGTTTGAGTCAATTCTTGTGGTTAAAAATTCGACATGCTCCCTACGATGGGATTTTATGTGTGTAGTCTTCTCACTTTCACTTCCGCCTCCAAATCCTCTGGATTTTCCCTCAACTACCTGAAAAAATTTCAAATGCGGAAATTGTTCCATTATCTTAAGTATTTAAAAAACGATTTTCCATTAAGGCGTTCTTAATATCTTCCGAGCTGATACTTTTGTGTGAATGAATGATTGATTTTTTTGCCGCATCATGAGCGACCTTCTCTACAATTGCAAAAGAAAGCCCTTCCATCATCTGCGAAAACTCGGTTAGGTCTACATCATCATGAAGATGTAGGGATGAAAATGAATTTTGCAGGAGCTTTTTTATTTCTGGGATTGTAGGTTTCGGAAACTCAATGAAATCATCAAACCGTCTAAAGAGGGCCTTATCCAGACTTCCCTCCAGATTGGTGGTTGCGATCAACAGTCCCTTACCATTGTATTCTTCCAACAGACCTAAGAGAATATTGACTATTCTATGAATTTCTCCAACGTCATTTGATTTCGGGTCTCTTTGTTTTCCAATAATATCAAATTCATCGAGAAGGAGTACACAAGGGTAATCTTCAATGCTTTCAAAGAGTTTGTTAAGATTAGATGCGGACTCTCCTAGGTAGGAAGAAATTATGGAATCAAATCGAACTTTGTAAAACGGCAATCCGAGGTCCCAAGCAATCTTTTCTGCAGCCATACTTTTCCCACAACCTGAAGACCCATAGAATAAAATTCGTTTTCTTGGTTTTAGACCATGATGGGCCAGCCTATCCTGAGCCAAAAATTCTTTCTCAATTCTTTGAACCTTGCTTTCTACTTCCGTTGATAATACCATATGGTATCTTAGCTTTTCGTGTGGAATATGGGAAGCTAGTGGCAGCCTATATCTCCGGTCAACAGGCAGTTTAAATTCATTAGTACGAATTGGCTTTAGTTCCTGTTCCTTTTGTTTGCCAAGGTTGTCAATCAGAATATGCTCCAACTTATCAGCCAAATGAACATGCCCCTTCTTGCGCTCTTCATTAACAATATTAAAAGCGATCTTCATTAAAGGAGTTTCTTTGTTTCCTTCAATTGACTTAAATAAGCGGGTCAGTAAAGCCTGATTCATTATTGGGGGTCCTTTTTATCCGAAACAAAACTTTAATGCACGGAAGTTCGGTGTTTAATAATACTCTGTTGCACTAAACCTACGGTAGCTTTCAAAACTGCTCGAT
>NZ_JAHCMY010000021.1:0-30080 GCF_018449405.1 Litoribacter ruber | reverse complement strand
AGGTACCAGGTACCACGTATTCTAGCAACAGAGGCTGTTGATAGCCATTTTGTCCATATGATGCAATCCAACGTCTCTACACGCGTCGCCCTCCTTCGGAGCTTCGCTCTTCGGATGGCGCATCAGTGTAACGAAAGTATACTTCATTATTCCCGCCACGCCTGTGCGCCGTGGCGTAGCGGGCAAGCATCTTATATTATTAAAAGTACGTGGTTGACCTATAATCCTCTAGGTTTTTATCTTTCGTATTTATAATATTTGTTGCGAAGAAGCCTTTGTGTACTTCTTTTGAACTTGGTGTCCTTTGTGACCAATTTCCCTTCGTACTTTCTAAGACTTGTCGTCCGTCCTTTTAATCAGCCCCAGGCCGGAGCTGAAGAAGATCAGTCCGAGGACGAAAAACACCAAGGTGGTCTTCCAGTCTCCCTGCTGTTCATCCAAAAACAAAATAGCGCCATAAATTAGCCCCCCAATGCCCAAAAGTGTAAGCAAGGGCCCAAAAATTCTTTTCTGATTCATCTCAAATGTGAAGTGGTGTGTGAATTAGCAATACCTTTCAAAAATAATGCCCTGCTAAGGGAAGTTTCACGCAAGGGGCGTCAAGAGTTTCTAGCAAAATTCGCTAGGAGGAATCGCAAAGCGACGAATTAGTGGTTTAATGGTTTAATGTCCCCCTGGCATAATTGCATATCCAACATCCGACATCCCACATCCGAAATCCAACATCCGACATCCGACATCGGACTTCCAACATCCGACCTCAACCCTTCCTCGTTCTTTTCTCCAGTACCTTGATCCTTTCCAGAAACTGCTCCTTCAATTCCTTTACAAATTGAAGAGGGTCCTCGTAGCTGATCAACACCAGGTACAGATAACTTTGCTTTACCTCAGCCAGCCTCTCCTGCAAAGACCCTTTCCTTCGTAACAGAAATTCCCTATCCTCTTTAGGAAGTTTAGGGCTGTTGCCTGCAGCCGAAACCGGCTGATCCTGTAGGATGGCATGATAAAAGTCCAACAGTTCATCCACATCACCATTTTGGTAGATTCGGTTGAGTTCCTGGGTAATAGCAGTGGCGCGCTCGAGGGCATCCTTATCCCCTGAAGTTCCCATCTTGTCAGGATGAAACTGCACGATGGCTTCCTTGTATAATTTCCTGAGCTCGATGTGTGGTTTTTTTAATTCGGCAGGTGAGAATTGGCTGTGATGCTGCATCACCACGCCAGTGGGCGGCTGATAGTTCTTGCCCCTCATTTTCTGCTCCAGGCGCTTTGCCTTTTTGGCTTTTTTCTGCTCCTTATAAAGAGCCTTCAATTCGTTCACCCTCCTGATTTCCTTCTCCAACCTGGACTGAATCATTCCTGTCAGCCCCTGAACCTCTTTCTGAATACGGTTCAACTCATTTTCCAGCGCCTTGATCTCCAGCATCAAGTTCCTATTGTCCCCAGAGGAGGGAAGCTGAGCTCTGTTACTTGGGAGTGTCATCAAAGGTGGGGTTTAGGGGGATTTAGGTGGCAAATATAAGGATAAATATTGGAGCGATAGTTTAATGGTTTAATGCCCGTAGGGAATAGCTGCGCTACATTCCTTCCATGACAGATTAAGGGATTAAGGAGCGGAGGTATCTTACGTTAATCCCTTAATCCATTCAACCTATCAACCTTTTCACGCGTTGGTTTAAAGGTTTAACGTCCAGAAGGGAATAGCTGCGCTAGATTCCCTTCTGGACTGATTAATGGATTAGGGAGCGGAAGTCTCCTACGTTAATCCCTTAATCCATTCAACCTATCAACCTTTTCACGCGTTGGTTTAAAGGTTTTACGTCCAGAAGGGAATAGCAGCGCTAGATTCCCTTCTGGACTGATTAATGGATTAGGGAGCGGAAGTATCCTACGTTAATCCCTTAATCCGTTAAACCCTTCAACCTATTCATAGATCCGCGAAGCGATTATCGGGAAATAACCTTAACCCATCTCATTTACCAGTTTTCCAAAAACTCCCTCACTTCATGCAGGTTGTCAAAAACCCTGTCCGCGTCAAGAGATTTGCGGATGGATTCATGGGTATTGATTCCGAAAGTTGTCAGGCCTGCGGATCTGGCAGAGGCGGAACCGGTGGGGGAGTCCTCCAGGGCCAGGCAGTGTTGGGGAGCCACATTGAGTTTTTCCATGCACATTTGGTATGGTTCGGGGTGCGGCTTGGGGTTCTGCACCTCTGTACGTGAGATCAGGGCCGAAAAGAAATGCCTGACACCGTTTTTGTCCAGGTGGTAATTGGCCACCTCCCGTTTGCTGGATGTCACCACTGCCATCACCACCTGCTGGTCCCAAAGGTAATGGATCAGGTCGGTGGCCCCTGGCATCAAGGGAACGGCTTCCTCCTCATGTTGAATCTTTATAAACTCCCGAACCTTGTCGAAGAAAACCTCCTTTTCATCCCTTACACCATACTTATCCTGCAAAAGCCCAAAAGTCTGCCCGTCCGTTTTCCCGGCAAACTCCTTCAGCCAATCCTCACTTTTGAGTTCACGCCCATAAAGCCTCAACGTACTCCTATAGGCCTTATAATAAAACCATTCCGAATCTATCAGCGTCCCGTCCAGGTCAAATAGTACTGCTTTTATATTGTCCATTGTTTCTTGCATTCATTTAAGACTATCGTGCCTGTGAAAAGTTTGCGACAACAAGGATGAGGCTAGATTTCACGCCACGGGCGCAAAGGGAAAACGCAAAGAGCGCAACGTTTTTTGGTTTAAGGGTTTAATGTCCTGTTTGGAATAGCTGCGCTATATTCCCAACAGGACTGATTAATGGATTATTGAGCGGAGGTATCTTACGTTAATCCTTTAATCTATTCAACCTATCAACCTTTTCACGGGTTGGTTTAATGGTTGAACGCCCAGAAGGGAATAGCTGCGCTGGATTCCCTTCTGGACTGATTAAAGGATTAAGTACTAAACAGGTTGGAAAACGTGAATAAATTCCCCCTTTAGGGGGCAAGGGGGCAAAAACGGGTATTACTTACGTTAATCCCTTAATCCCTTCAACCCTTCAACCTTTTCATAGATTTGCGCAGCGGTTATCGGGTAATAACCTTCTTACCATATGTAATTACGCCGCTGTTTAGGAGTTTATGTCCGCTGTCGGCTGTGCCTCCAGCGAGACGGTTTAGGCGTTTAGGCGCGAGGCGACGAAGAAAGCTGAAGGCGGTTGCGGGTGGTGCGCTGGGCAAGCTTCAACTGGTTGGGTGGGGGAGGAAGCTTTGAGATCCAGGTAACGTGTTGAAGAGCCCTGTCCGGCAGGCCTTCATCAACTAAACTCCTAAACCTCCCGATCCGCGCAGCGATGATCGGGAAATAACCTTCTAAACTGCGTAGTTTAGAAGGTTATTCGGCCTGCGGCCTGGTTTAGAAGTTTAGAAACCGCGAAGCGGCGCGAAGATGAGGATTGGGCCCGGGGTGGTTTATTGGTTTATCGTCCTGTAGGCATAATTGCATTGGATGCCAAGCGGGACTGATTAAAGGATTAAGTACTAAATAGGTTGGGAAACGTGAATAAATTCCCCCTTTAGGGGGCAAGGGGGCAAAAACGGGTATTACTTACGTTAATCCATTAATCCATTCAACCCTTCAACCTTTTCATAGATTTGCGCAGCGGTTATCGGGTAATAACCTTCTTACCATATGTAATAACGCCGCTGTTTAGGAGTTTATGTCCGCTGTCGGCTGTGCCTCCAGCGAGACGGTTTAGGCGTTTAGGCGCGAGGCGACGAAGAAAGCTGAAGGCGGTTGCGGGTGGTGCGCTGGGCAAGCTTCAACTGGTTGGGTGGGGGAGGAAGCTTTGAGATCCAGGTAACGTGTTGAAGAGCCCTGTCCGGCAGGCCTTCATCAACTAAACTCCTAAACCTCCCGATCCGCGCAGCGATGATCGGGAAATAACCTTCTAAACTCCGTAGTTTAGAAGGTTATTCGGCCTGCGGCCTAGTTTAGAAGTTTAGAAACCGCAAGCGGCGCGAAGATGAAGATTGGGCCCGGGGTGGTTTATTGGTTTATCGTCCCCTAGGCATAATTGCATTGGGTGCCAAGCGGGACTGATTAAAGGATTAAGTACTAATAGTTTGGGAAACGTGAATTAATTCCCCCTTTAGGGGGCAAGGGGGCAAAACGGAGATTATTTACGTTAATCCCTTAATCCATTCAACCCTTCAACCTATTCATAGATCCGCGCAGCGATGATCGGCAAATAACCTTCTTACCATATGTAATAACGCCGCTGTTTAGGAGTTTATGTCCGCTGTCGGCTGTGCCTCCAGCGAGACGGTTTAGGCGTTTAGGCGCAAGGCGACGAAAAAAGCTGAAGGTGGTTGCGGGTGGTGCGCTGGGCGCTGGGGAAGCTTCAACTGGTTGGGTGGGGGAGGAAGCTTTGAGATCCAGGTAACGTGTTGAAGAGCCCTGTCCGGCAGGCCTTCATCAACTAAACTCCTAAACCTCCCGATCCGCGCAGCGATGATCGGGAAATAACCTTCTAAACTCCGTAGTTTAGAAGGTTATTCGGCCTGCGGCCTAGTTTAGAAGTTTAGAAACCGCAAGCGGCGCGAAGATGAAGATTGGGCCCGGGGTGGTTTATTGGTTTATCGTCCCCTAGGCATAATTGCATTGGGTGCCAAGCGGGACTGATTAAAGGATTAAGTACTAATAGTTTGGGAAACGTGAATTAATTCCCCCTTTAGGGGGCAAGGGGGCAAAACGGAGATTATTTACGTTAATCCCTTAATCCATTCAACCCTTCAACCTATTCATAGATCCGCGCAGCGATGATCGGCAAATAACCTTCTTACCATATGTAATAACGCCGCTGTTTAGGAGTTTATGTCCGCTGTCGGCTGTGCCTCCAGCGAGACGGTTTAGGCGTTTAGGCGCAAGGCGACGAAAAAAGCTGAAGGTGGTTGCGGGTGGTGCGCTGGGCGCTGGGGAAGCTTCAACTGGTTGAGTGGGGGAGGAAGCTTTGAGATCCAGGTAACGTGTTGAAGAGCCCTGTCCGGCAGGCCTTCATCAACTAAACTCCTAAACCTCCCGATCCGCGAAGCGGTTATCGGGAAATAACCTTCTAAACTGCGTAGTTTAGAAGGTTATTCGGCCTGCGGCCTGGTTTAGAAGTTTAGAAGCCGCGAAGCGACGACAAGGTTGAGGCTTTGGTTGTAAGGCTCGACTGGTTTTTCTGATCGTGGTCTGATCTAAGCCAAAGATGGACACCCAACATCCGTCATCGGTCATCCAACATCCGACATCCAACACGGTCATCCGACATCCTCCATCCCTCTTTCGTTCCCCCAAACACCCCCTTTGTACATCCGAATCCCGTGTTTGTTCATTGGGCTACTAAAATATAAGGGGTGAAATTATATTTGAGCAAATACCAGGTGCAGAAGAATGAACTTTTACTCTTTCGGTCTTTAACGTAAATGAATTTTTGTTTTCAGTCCTCTAAACCATAAACTATAAACCATACCCCAACATGGCACTTTACAAAATAACCGTCAAGCTCCCTGTATTCAACAACGGCGTGCGCCTGGAAAAAGGCATGCAGGTGGACGTGGTGATGGCCTCCGCTGCCCACTATCCCCTGCACTACAACAGGGGCCAGGAAGTGGTCAACGCCTTCCAGCGTATCTACGGCGTGGACCTGAGAAAAGCCAACGCCGTGAGCACCGCCCACCTGGAGGTGGTGAAGGTGGGATAATTCCATCATTAAAATGGAGGAGCAATTAACCGTCATTGCGATCCCGACCACCTGTGTTTCCAGAGAATAAATGTCGGGAGAAGCAATCTAACCCGCCATCCCCTTAAACTTTAACCCATAAACCATAAACAAATTGTCAACCCCCACCAAACCTGACCCCAACCGCCCATACTGGCGTGAAGAGATTGACAAAGAGTTTTCCCGTGTCAAAGCCCGCATGCATGCCGAAGCCGTACAGCGGGGCGGGGGAGTGGCTTTGTACACCGACTGCTACACCGGCAAGATGCTAAGAGGTGGCGACCCCTATGACTACGAACATATCCGCTCCTCTGAGGAGATCTTCATGCAGTACCGCGATCGCCTCACCAATGAGCAGATTGCCAAACTCGTCAACTGCCCCGAAAACGTCGCCGTTTCCGCAGCATCAACATCTCCAAAGGCAAGCGCCGGATGGAAGACTGGATGGCCGTGCCGGGGAATGTGGAAAGGCATGGGGTGGATGTGAAGCTGGTGAGGGAGGTATTGGAGAGGGCGGATAGGGGGATATTAAAGATGTCCTGAGATTAGACTAACATAAAAAAGATGAAATATGGAAAACAAAAATCCCGAGATTATTAATCTAGAAGCTGAAGAAGTTACTTATGAAGTAGGAACTTCTATTGAAAAAGCAGAAGTGTTCTTGACAAAATTAAATGAAACAGGTGAGTTAGTCTTGAATTCGGTACAAGCAATTACTTCCACCATTGAAAATGTAAAAAGCTTGAATTTTCAAATTAAGCAAATGGAAGTTGATTTTGAATTGAAGCTGAAGGAATATGATTTAAGAATTGAAAAAGCTAAACTCCATGCAACAACCATCCAAATGACCTTAGATAGGGCTTCTTCAACAGTGGATAAAATCTTAGATAAAGTTTTAGACATGGATATTGAAAATGATAATCCTCAGTACATTCAAAAACGCTCTGAGTTAATGGATCAATTAAGAAATGCTTCTGATAATTTAGCCATGATGTTTATAACCTTTATGAAATATTGATATGAATCAAACTATACAAGAAAAGCAAAGTGAACACCTTCAAGAACTGTTAAGCGAAATTCGTCAGGATGTAGAAGAAATAACAGCTATGGCGGCTGAAGTGTCTGAGAAATTTACGGCTATTTCAAAAGATATTCGAGGTATGTCCAAAACCTTCACTAAGGCATTTAAGGATGAAAGAGCTGGACAAATCGTTGAAGTAGCAGGATATGCGGTGGAATTTTTGGGAAAAGGTTTTTCTTCAATTAAGAAGGAATATCAACTTATGAAGTTGCTTCCTAAAAAACAGGCACTTGCAAAAGCTAAAAGACCAATTATTCAACAACACATCTTGAGTTTAGAAGAAAGACTTCCTCGCTTAAAAAAATTGCTGATTGGAGAGGCTACTCGGGAATACTTACAGAGAGCTGAGTTTGAAGCTTTGCACGGTAAGGACATTCGTACCGCATTTGAAATGTATACATTTACAACCTATCTATATGAGGTATGCTCGTTTATGATTCGGGAATTTGATGCATGGGATAACGAAAACCATGACAGTGGCTCCCCAATGCCTATGAAATATCATGCAATAAATAGAGTGGTAAACGATGTGCTTGCACCAAACGGCTTTACAGAGCTATCGAATCTTAGAAAGCAGACTGGGGCAATGTATATATTTTCTAAATACCCTGGAATATTGGGGACATTGTTTTTAATAAAATATAAAGAGTCACAGGAGTCAAAAGAAGATTTAATGTTAAGCGAACAAAATCGATTTATGAATGTGAAAGAATTTTATAAAGAAGTGTCTGGAATTTATTCTAAAAATTCTGGTAATATAGATTTGTCATGGATTGGGCATAATATTTACCTAAATCAAATTAAAGATAAATTGAATATAAACTCAATGTTTATGGATTACATGAAGTACTTGCTATTAGGTGTTGGGGTCTTTATGTTAATCTTAACCCGAAATATTGAGGCTGCTTTAATTTTATCTTTGCTTTTTTCTTTAATAATTTATTCCATTAATAATGGTCTGAATTATGCTAAAGATCAGCGATTCAAATTTCAAAAAGCACCAACATCTGAATTGGTTATTGGGTTTTTTCTTCAAGTTATAAGTTTAGGAACTTTATATTATGCTAAAAAAATATATAAGGAGAAAGAAGAGGATTATATTGGTTATTTTAATAATTTAGGAAATAAAATTAATATTTAAATTTAAATTGCTATGTTCAAGTTATTTAGTGCATTTATTGGGAAAGAATCAGCTAAAATGGAAAAAGCTTCATACCTTCTTAAAAATGTCGGTTACGTTTTTTTAATTATTATGGCAATTTGCCTATTTAACATATTTCAAGGGGCGGGATTTCTTGCTTATGTTACGCTATTCATCTTTACACTATTTTTCTGGCAACTCTCTATTTTTAGAAAAAAGCTAAATTTTGCTATATCAATAGGAAGAAAAGCTGCAATGTTTGCAGATACTGCTGACCAGGTTAAAAATGCTGGAAGAGAAGTGTATAATGACTTGAGAAATGGTGAATTCGACCCAGAAAAAATTGATAAGATAGCCGTGACGAGTGAAGGTTTATTAAATGATATAAAACAGACATGTCGAGACTTAGATAATTCAAATATTAAACTATAGTCAGTAATAACCGGCCATATTTTAGGATTTATTAACCTAATTGTCACAGAAAGCAAATTGAGTTTTAAAATCATCAGTGTATGGCTTCCACTCCTTTCATTTTAAACTTGGACTCTCTTCTCTCTAGTACATTTCTAGGAGAAGAGGGTTTGGTTTTTTAAATGAAACGGGATTGAGAATTTTGCGATTGTTAATTTTATGTAACCTCCCGAGGCTCTGTCCTCGGGAGTAGGAGGGCCTTCCATACGGGAGGGCAAGGGGAGCAGGAATCTTTCACTTTTATATCCATTTTACTATGCAGAGCCATTTGATTTCAGTTGTGAGGTCAGTTCTGTAAATTGATTCTCCCCACCTAGGCTCAGGATTCCGATTTTCCGTATTGTCCCATTGTCCCACCATTTTCGTCATACCTAAGGATCCCGTCAAAAATTCTTTACTTTTACAAAAAAAACTAACTACCAATGGATTTTAACCAACTGGAAAAATTTTGTGTAGACCATAGTCGTAAGGGTGAGGAGATTTTGGAGTGGATTATGTATTATGGGGCAGGTAAAGATTGACTGGACAAACAGTTTGACCAGCAAGCCAAACCCTTTAAGCATGTTCTTCGGGAGCTGGCCCCTGCTACATTTAGGGAATTGAAAGCCCAATTTATTACTTTTAAAATCCTGAAGGAAAATGGTCTGATCCATAAATACCTAAACCATTCTTCAGTCAAAAATAGGGCGCCACATGATTATTCCTATCTTCAGAAAGCCGCTCAGAAACCTTATAGATTTGCTTTTCTTTTGGCAAAAGATAATCCCGCACCTAATTTCTTTAACATGCAGGATGTCTTCACTGGGGAAGAATTGTTGATGTATAGTCCCGGAGTGGCTCAGGATTATGGTGACGCTTTGATGTTTTACTGTATGGTTTCCGACAATGGACAATGCTATCAGACTTATGGCCCAATAGGGGCCTTCAGAGGTTTTGATCCCAACGACATCTTTTTTTATGCTTCAGAGCTTAACCCGGCCATCACCACGGATGAGGAGCTACACGAATTTGTACAGAAAGAACCCCTTAAGTTTTCAGCTTTATTGCCCTTTACCAATATTCCGGTAACTGTAAACGGCAAAGATGAGCTGATTGAAATTGTCACATTTGGCAATACTCAGGGGATAAAGAAAAGTGGGCTTAATAAGGATTTTGATGTTAAGACTTTCGATGATTTTCAAATCTGTTCCTTGAAAAAATACGGAGAATTTCCTCATTTTGCTACCCTATTTTTAGACTGGAAGGAAGAGGAAATAGTCCTTTCGGCAATGACAGATGTGGGGTATGATAAGATGGTAGAGGCGGTAGTGAAGTTAGGGGCAAAAATTCCCGAATATGCGGATATAAGACTGCATCCTTCCATGAAGATCGCCATGAAGGATATTCTAAAAAAAGAAATTTTGCTCCACCCTTTTGATGCTTCCGTATCGGATGATGAATCTCTGGATGATATGGATAAAGAGAGTTTGATCCTATTGCTTGATAAATTGATCTTTTTGGTAAATGAAAACCGAAGGCCGGATTTTGCCAAGCTAGCCCATGAATTTAGTCAGGATGAAAATACTGTAAAAGATCTTTACAAATTGATATTGGAGAAAGTAGGTAAGAGGTAGTTGTGTTTGATGGTTTAGAAGTTTATTCAGCCTGCGGCCTGGTTTAGAAGTTTAGAAACCGCAAGCGACGACAAGGATGAGGCTTTGGTTTCACGCCACGCGCAAAGGGAAAACGCTAAGAGCGCAACGTTTTCTGGTTTAAGGGTTTAATGCCCTGTTGGGAATAGCTGCGCTATATTCCCAATAGGACTGATTAATGGATTATTGAGCGGAGGTATCTTTGGTTAATCCTTTAATCTATTCAACCTATCAACCTTTTCACGGGTTGGTTTAATCGGTTAACGCCCCGAAGGGAATAGCTGCGCTATAGTCCCAATAGGACTGATTAATGGATTAGTGAGCGGAGGTATCTTTGGTTAATCCTTTATTCTATTCAACCTATCAACCTTTTCACGGGTTGGTTTAATGGTTTAACGCCCAGAAGGGAATAGCTGCGCTAGATTCCCTTCTGGACTGATTAAGAGATTAAGGAGAGTAAGTACCTTACGTTAATCCATTAATCCATTCAACCCTTCAACCTTCTCATTCCCTAACCTCCTAAACCTCCCGATCCGCGAAGCGGCTATCGGGAAATAACCTTCTAAACTGCGTAGTTTAGAAGGTTATTCGGCCTGCGGCCTGGTTTAGGAGTTTAGCAATCGCAAGCGACGCGTAGGATGAGGCTTTGGTTTCACGCCACGCGCGCAAAGGGAAAACGCAAAGAGCGCAACGTTTTTTGGTTTAAGGGTTTAATGTCCTGTTTGGAATAGCTGGGCTCTATTCCCAACAGGACTGATTAATGGATTAAGGAGGTTTAGAAGTTTATTCGGCCTGCGGCCTGGTTTAGGAGTTTAGCACTCGCAAGCGACGCGTAGGATGAGGCTTTGGTTTCACGCCTCGCGCGCAAAGGGAAAACGCAAAGAGCGCCACGTTTTTTGGTTTAAGGGTTTAATGTCCTGTTTGGAATAGCTGGGCTATATTCCCAACAGGACTGATTAATGGATTAAGGATGTTTAGAAGTTTATTCGGCCTGCGGCCTGGTTTAGGAGTTTAGCAATCGCAAGCGACGCGTAGGATGAGGCTTTGGTTTCACGCCACGCGCGCAAAGGGAAAACGCAAAGAGCGCAACGTTTTTTGGTGTAAGGGTTTAATGTCCTGTTTGGAATCGCTGGGCTAGAGTCCCACGAGGACTGATTAATGGATGAAGGATGTTTAGAAGTTTAGTCGGCCTGCGGCCTGGTTTAGGAGTTTAGCAATCGCAAGCGACGCGTAGGATGAGGGTTTGGTTTTGCTAAGAAATTATAAGTCTTAGTATCCGCTTGCTTTGCCTGCAACCGTTTAATTATGTTTTGAAGTTTTTAAAGGCACAATGTTTCTGCCTTCGACCTGCTTTCAACAATAGGGTAGGTACTGAGTTTGACGCTAAAAAAAGACCGCTCAGAAAAAATAAACACTACTGTGAACTGAAATAGAACTTGTATATTTGGTTACCAGAGATGTTTTAAAGAGTTTATTGTTTAATTATTGATTATGCTAGATATTGTTATAGAAGCGAGAGAGGCTAAAATAGCCCAAGGCTTTGCAGTTAAACGTATTCTTCCATATCAGCTTCGGAGGATGGTTGGACCATTTATTTTTATGGACCATGGCGGCCCATTAAATATGCCGCAGGGATCTATCAGTAGCTTGGATGTTTTGCCTCATCCCCATATTGGTTTATCGACCGTAAGTTACTTGTTCAGCGGAAATGTGACTCACCGGGATAGTCTAGGAATAGAGCAGGTGATAACTCCCGGAGAAGTAAACTGGATGACTGCCGGAAAAGGCATTACACATAGCGAACGGTTTGAAGATCCTGCTATGCTGGCGGGAGGAGAACTGGAAATGATACAGACTTGGGTAGCGCTTCCCGAAAAGGATGAAGAAAATGATCCGTCCTTTAATAACTATAAACCTGAACAATTGCCGGTATTTACGGATACAGGTGTTTGGATGCGATTGATTGCCGGAGATGCCTATGGCTTGAAAAGCAATGTCAAAACACATTCCCCCATGTTCTATTTACATGTCGTATTGGAGAAGGGTATTCATTTCGGCTTACCTATTGGGCATAGCGAACGCGGAGCCTACATTGTCAAGGGTAGCGCCGAAGTAAATGGCTTTATTTACTCTGCCGGACAGTTACTGGTTTTCACCAAAGGTGTTGATCCCAAGATTGTAGCCAAAGAACAGACCACCTTGATGATGCTGGGTGGTGAACATCTAGGTGAGAGATATATATGGTGGAACTTTGTTTCCAGTAGAAAAGACAGGATTGAACAGGCCAAAGAGGATTGGAAACAAGGGCGTATCGTTTTACCCCCCATGGACAGTAAAGAATATGTTCCTTTGCCTGAAGATAAAAGCAGGCCAGCGGGTAGTCCTCCTCCCAATGCACTTTCCTAATCTTTTGTTATTTATTCCACTTATTAAAATCCATTGAATTGATCGGTACAAAAGTTATCCCTCTTATAAATCAATCAGTATAAAGACACTAAAATGGAAATACTATTAAAAGATGATGGAACAAAAGGCTTTGCTATGTCACGTGAAGATGATAAACGTGTAGGAATGATGACCTATTCTATTGCTGGCAAAAACCTAATTATCATAGATCACACAGATGTTGATCCTGAATTTAACGGTAAAGGTGTAGGCAAGCAAATGCTTTATAAAATCGTAGAAATGGCCAGAGAGAAAAATATTAAGATTGTTCCCCTGTGCCCATTTGCGGCATCTATTTTCAGAAAGTCGGATGACATCAGGGATGTATTGAAATGATAAAAGATTTATCAGCGTTTTACTGAGTCCAAACACTACGCTAATATGTAAGAGGTAGAAGTGTAAACCTTAAAAGCTAAAACATGAAGGCAAAAACCGAAAATAAAAATGAGCCCACTATTATTGTGGTTTTTGGTGAGAAACTGAAGGAATATATCCTCAATGAGCCTATGGTTCCCTTCAAAATAGTCAAGGTAGAGGTGTATGTGCTGAATGTCCTCCTTGCAGGGGCGAAAAATTTTTCGCCCCTGCAAGGAGGACAACGGATACAATTGCCTAATGAACAGAAGTATTATCCCTCAAGGGATAACCTTGAATGGCCTAAGGAAAGGGTTTTTAAGAATTAATTTTCGACAAATTTTCAGTATAAATATAGAGCCATTGGTTCTGTCCCTTTAATATGTTTAGCTTTATTTTTCCACCTTAAAAATATTAGGAAAAAACACTATTTTTAAGATGATTTCTTTTCGTATTCAACAATTCCTCATTTTTGAAAGGTTGGGATAAGTGAAAAGCAAACTAATAACCGTATTCAAAAGTAAAAGTTGATTAATATTTTATGAGAAAATACCTGTATACTACCGCCATGGTGGGTTTTATTATGTTTTCTGGCTTTAGCGCCAATCCTTTATCAAATGAAAATATCACTCCAATTTACAGCGTAAATTGCTGCAAGATCTGCAAGAAAGGAAAAGCCTGTGGAGATTCATGCATATCCCGTGAATATAATTGCTACAAACCAAAAGGATGTGCCTGTAATGGATAAAATGTAACGAGACACAACCAATAAACCCTTTCTAATTTTTCCTAAAATCAGATATGAAAAGAATGAGAAAACTTATAATGTGGAACGTAATGACCCTTGATGGATATTTTGAAGGTGATCAAAAGTGGGATTTATCGTTTCATAATGTTATTTGGGGAAAAGAACTTGAAAAATTAAGCCTTGAACAACTTCAATCTGCGGATTACCTCGTTTTTGGCAGGGTGACATATGAAGGTATGGCTGCATATTGGACAAAAGCAGAAGCCGAAACTTCCGAACCGGAAATTGCCCGACTTATGAATAGCATACCCAAACTTGTTTTTTCCAAGACCTTAAAATCGGCCGAATGGACCAACACGACAATTATTAGTGATAACGCTTCAGATGAAATCCGGAAACTAAAAGAGCAAGGTGGAAAAGACATGTATGTTTTTGGCAGTGCAAACCTATCAGAGACATTGATAAACGACAACCTGTTTGATGAATACCGTATAGGTATTGCACCTGTTATTTTGGGTAGTGGAAGGCCACTTTTTAGGAATGGCATTATTTCCAAGAACTTATCTTTAATCTCAACACAGCAACTTGATACAGGTGGAGTTATCTTGAAATATTCAAACAATAAAAACTGACATAATCAAAATAGCGACACAAGTATAAAAAGGAGATAGTCGACTGCATGACAGCTCTTACCCAATAGGCGGGGTTCGTGTTCGCCATCAAGATATTATTAAAATGCAAAAATCTGGTTTAATATCATCCATTGACTTTCTTGTGCCTCTGCCAGCAACAATTCTAGGGGTTTTGGTGATGAGGTATTATGAGGTGCCAGTCCATCTGTGGTTGTTAAACCTTGTTTTTGTATGCCTTGGGATCATTATGGCAGTGTATTTTCATAAGAAGCCAAACCTAACAACCAATATCCATCCCGTAATGGTTATAGCTGTTACAATACTTTTGCTTTTATGCACTTTTTTGGACAATGGGATTATGAATGTGCATCGCTGGATTAATCTCAATTCTTTTCAATTAAACATTGGCTTAATAGTTTCTCCTTTAATATTGATTCAGCTTTCAAGGATTAACAATCGTACACTTGCCCTTGCCTTGAGCATGCTAATTACCTTGATCTTTTTATTCCAACCAGATGCTTCTCTGGTTTCGGCTTTTTCCATCTCCGGTTATTTTTTACTGTACAGGAAATTCAAACACATCAACCTATTATTCTTGCTGTGTTGCCTGATCATGATAGGTTACGCCTGGTATAACCTGGATAACCTAGAGCCGGTTAGATATGTGGAAAACATCCTTGCTTTAGCAAAAGAAATTTCAATGGGTTTCTACGTTTTATCTATCGGATCCTTGCTTTTGTTATTACTTCCGTTTCTCTTCAAAAGAAATGACCTGTCTGTTACCCTGGCCATCTACTATTCCATTTTATTGATTGCCACTATTTTTGGACATTTCCCCGTGATGCTGATGGGCTATGGGATTTCGCCTATTATAGGATACTTTATTGGTTTGGTTTGGCAAACAAGCAGCAACAGTAGCGTTAAGCTAATAAAGGCACCCTGACTGCCATCCCTCCGCCAGGAAAGCCGTCAAGGTTGCTTCGTGTCCGTTTCCCTCATTTTCTCGTTGCTCCCTTAAAAAGCTTAGTGATACCCCTTTAAAACCCTGACTGCTATCTAGGCAGTTTTGTGTCCTTAGTAGACCCAAAGAACTCATCCTCCTCCCAATTCATCGGGTTATTTCTGATGTAATTGGATATCCTCAAATATTCCCCCTCATCCCTGATAATCCGGTCATGGTAATTTCGTTGCCAGGGGTTGTAAATGTCGGTTTCGTTCCTAAACCATTTGGTCACGCCAATCTTGAATCCACGGATGATGGAACCGATGGTTTTTGTAGGTGACGCAAAAGGCACAGGGTCGGATCCCGTCCGTAGGGGTGAAAAATTTTTCACCCCTACGGACGGGATCCCATCATTCCCATTTATCGGTACCAATTCAATTATCCCATGAATATGGTTGGGCATAATGACATGTTCGTGCAGAACAGCATGTTGGAAATGTAGGGGGATATCCAACCAGCAATGTTTTACCGTTTCCCCCGCACCGTTCAATTTCATTTGCCCATCTTCAATGCGCCCAAATAGGTGTTCGCGCTGGTAGGTGCAGACGGTTAGGAAATAATAACCGGGATTGGCATAATCAAACCCTTTTAATCTCGTGGACTTTCGCTGTTTTCGGTTCAAAAAAAAATAGCCGATGTGGTGAAAAATAGTTAGCAATACCTTGTATAAAAATAAGAATTATTGATGATAATAACGTGGTAGGGGTGATGGTAGGGGCGAAAAATTTTTCGCCCCTACCATCACCCCAGCGCCAATTTAGCCGATGCATTCCACAGGTAATGCGGCAGCGGTTCCGCCAGGGCCCACTGGATGTTCATGGGCTTGGAGCCGGTGGATTTTTGGAAATTGCCCTCGCCGATGAAGACGTAGCCCATGGTGTTGCCAAACTCGTCCTTCTTCTGTTCCCGGATAAACAGCAGGATGTGCTTACCGTCCTCCTGGTGCCGGATGTAGCTCAGGCCCTTGCCGGTGTCGGGGCGGGCGGCGTTTTGCGACTGCCAGTGGAACAGGTCCTCGCGGATGGCATAATCATTATACATCGTGGTGGGGGAGAAGTTTTGCTCGGATTTAATCAGGTCGATAAACAGCAGCTCGGTGTTCAGCTCCTTGTTTTCTGCCACCCCCTCCCGGTCAGTTCAGGTTGTGAGGTTCGTTATTTATTTAATAATGGAGTGGCTGAATACCGATTGAAAGATAATATTTTTGATCAGGACCAATTTGTGTGTTCATTAGTAAATATTAACGATGTAAAAAGATTATCTTTAGCAAGGCCTGTTGGTTTTCAAGATTTTCATCTAGGCCTTGTTTAGCCTTGGCATATTATTACATATGATTTGAAATGATTTTCCTGATAATACTATAAACGAATTTTCATCATTGGCTGAAATAAAACCATCGTAAAGAATTGGAGTCCGTTCTACAGTATCTCTAAACAAATAAAATTTATAATGGCCAGAATAAGTTCAAATACCCTTTTTAATTTCACAGATAATATTGACCACTTAGTAGACAATCTTAAAAATGGATTCTACTGCCATAATACCTATGAAAAACTCCCACTTAGAAATAATGGTTATCGAGTTCCAATGGCTTGTTTCTGTGATATTCCGTTGAGTTTAATTAGCGAGCATTTTGATTGGTATGGCCGATATGGTATTGGGATTAAAAGAAGCTATGCTAGGAAAAGAGGTGTAAAACCTGTCTGGTATGTGACAAGTGAAAATAATTTTGTAAAAAATCTTGTAAATAAAAAAATAGATCTTACAGAATACGAAAAAAAGTACCTTTTGCCTTATTTGAAGCAGTATTATGGCAATCAGCAATATAAAGACGGGAAAGAGAAAAAGAAGAAGTTTTATGATGAGCGAGAGTGGCGTTTCATACCTGATAACAGTTTGATTGAAGTGTGCTTTGGTAGTCAAGCAAATGTAGAAACTTCTTATTCTAAACAAAATGGCGAAAGAATGAAACTTGACCTCAATGCAATAGAGTACATTATCATAGAAAAAGAAACAGATTTTAACAGAATGATAATGGAACTTGGGGAAATAGCTAGCACACACAGAAAAAACAAGTTTGAAAACCTGATTGCTAAAATAATGACTGCTGGACAGATAGAAAGAGATTTCTAGTTCCTACTTTTAATGATTTTAAATTTTTTTAGTTTCTCTTGCGAAGGGAATGGATTTTATAAAACTAAGCAGCATTGGTTGGGAAACATCTCTCAACACAGGCCCTTTTGGGAGGAAACAATCCTTAATTATGCATTAAGATTGAGGAATTAAGTATTGGGATATTTTAAAAGATTCCTATTTCCTAATTTATCCTTCCCCACCCCTTCTCAACCCTCCTTTCTCCTTCACTTTTTCCCAAAACCCTTCTACATCATCCGGATCCTCCTTTCACACCAGATCTTAGTACTGGTGCCATTCGTGGTCAAGGTCAGGATCATAGGGGGAGCTGTGAAAGCTGGTCGGGCCAAGATTGGAGGGGACGAAGAATTCTGTTTGGATGAGGTGTATTTTAGGAACAGATCAAATTCCTCAAAGTATAGCCCTTCTGGCATTGATACGACCACCTGGCTGCTTCATGGTATAGGTAATGGAATCGAATGTTCATTTCGACAAATAAAAGTTAAAAGCGATATTATAAGTTTACTAGTGACCCCAAATGAATAAAAAAGTTTCAAAATTGGATGGCAATTTACCCTTCTGAAAAAATGAAAAGGGAGGAAAATCCTCCCTTTTCAAAAATTAAAAATCCCTTTGGCCTCTTTCCAATATTGCCTTTTGATGGGTCTACTTACACTTGTTTCGCCGTTTGATTTTTCACCTGAATAGTGACAGAATTTTTCTGGGTAGTCTGGATCTCCAAATTCATTCCATTTTTGAAAGGCAGGGTAGCTTAAAGGTTTATCTATATTAAAAGGTATAGACATACCAGTTCGAATGCAATATCCCATTGGGATTTGGTTGGAGTTAGAATATTGTGGCTTTCTCTCAAAGCTTTTGGTTTCGGGATTGGAGTTCGATTCTGACGGGACCTTTTTAACAGTTACCCTTATTTCATCGCTTATAGTTAACAATCGCTGGACCTCTGCCATTGTATCTTCATACAGCTCAGGATCTTCCTCTTTTGTAAAATGAATTCCCATTTCATTGTTATTCTGTTGGGAAAACTCATATAAATTCATTGAAGTAATAATAGCTTCACTTTCATTGATATAGCATTTGGCGTGTAAATTTTTACAAAGGCTGGTTCGGATACCGACTTGTTCTTCCAGCCAATTGTTCTCATCCACTTGCAGTTTGTTTTCACGGTAAATGATCCGGATGTCATGCTTCTGGATATTCAAGTTGCTCAAATGCTCTTTTACTCTATCACTAAACTGTAAATAAGGACTTACTAATATTAATCTATCTTTAGTTTTCTTTATCAGTACTTCTAAGTGATAAGAAACCCCCGTTGTGTTTAAAAATTTTGCCATTAGTTTTTATTTGGTTTTACTTTCATTAACTCAAGGTTATTAACTCGCTAAATTATTTCGCTTCCAATCTACACTAAATTATTCCTCACTACAATACCGTGATTAGGGTATTTTTTTGCCTGTCACGTGTGAGATTAACATTACCAATCTCAAATGGAAATTTGACTGAAAGGAGACCCAAAACCCTTCAACCTCCGCTTTTCCTCCTCCGTCCACTCCAGCTCTTCATACTGGTGCCATTCGTGGTCCAGGTAGGGGTCGTAGGGGGAGGAGTGAAGGCCAGGCAGGCCAAGATTGGAGGGGACGAAAAACTCCTCCTGGCTCAGGTGGGCCTTGAGGAAAAGGTCAAGTGCTTCCAGGGTAAAGCCTTCGGGATTGCTGACCACCACGGAGCCAAACTGTTTGTAGTTGCCGGCATCGCGGTAAAGGTAGTGAAAGCGGATGTTCATTTAGATTAGAATTTAGTTGAGTATAAAAATAAATAATGTATTACAGCCTTCTCAAATACGGACATCAATTGACTTGGTTTTTTGGCTAGATTGAATAAATGTGTTTTGGGTTTTTACCTGATTTTAGGTATTTTTCCACATGCGGAATCCGAAATGGCATAGGGATGAAATAATTTTAGCATTGGACCTTTACTTTCAACTGGAGCCTGGGCAAATACATGGTAGAAATCCTGCTGTTATTGAACTTTCAGAAGTCCTTAATAGACTTCCTATTTTTGATGTAAGACCAGATGAAGCTAAGTTTAGAAATCCTAATGGAGTAGGATTAAAGCTTAGTAACTTCTTAGCTATAGACCCTTCATATACAGGTAAGGGTATGCAATCTTTCAGCAAACTGGATAAGGAAGTTTTTTTGGAGTTTTTTCAAAACCAAATTCAGCTCAGAAAAATCGCTAATGCCATCCGAACCACTGTCAGCAATTCCTCATTGACTCAAAAGCTTTATCTGATTCCCGAGGAGGTTGATGAAAAGGACATTGTCTTTACTGAGGGGAAAGTTCTATATAAACTGCACCGCTATCGAGAAAGGGATAATAAGCTCATCACGCTGAAGAAAAAAACACATTTAAAAAAATATGGATCTCTGGATTGTGAGGCATGTGATTTCAATTTCCAGGTTAAGTATGGCGATCTTGGAACCGGTTTCATAGAATGTCACCATAGAACACCTTTGTATGACTATGAGGATGAATCTGAGACATCCCTAAAGGATCTTGCACTTGTTTGTTCTAATTGCCACAGAATGCTGCATCGAAGCCTTCACGTGTTGGATGTCGGCGACATAAGAAATATTTTAAGGAATTAATTTGACACCCAAGCACACAATAAAAGTTGGGTTATTTCTATATAAGAGAACTGGAATAATGGCTAAAACACGAAATAAAGTTTTTGAAGCATTAGAAGTTGTACCTGCAAATCCCCGGTGGGCCTGGTGTGCCCAGAGTGAATTTCTCGCTGTTTTTACACTTTGGGAAGATGAAAGGAAGGACGGAGATATTTGGCATTTATATGAAAATGATGGGTACCTGAATGACCAACTGGGAGCTAAGGATCTTAAGAAAGTCTTAAGGAATGCGATTGCCAAAAAAATTCCTGCTCGAGGAATTATATGTTACGCTGCAGACGTGACTGCAAGCCCTAGGAGTATCAAGAGAATTGATGACCATGAGCTTGTCAAGCTTAAAATATATGAGAACTCGAAAGGGATATTTGTTAAAAAGAAAGGTGTTATTAATTGCTTGACACAAATTTCCTCAATCAAAAAGGAAAAAAAGAGGAAAAATGGAATTAGGGATCTCGACTTTATCCCTGTGGGAAATCATTCTCCCGACCGAGCTTTAAGTATTGGCTTTCAAGTTCAGAGAGATCAGAAAGTAAGAAATCACGTAATTAAACAGGCCTATGGGAAATGCGAATACTGTGGTAACGGATCATTTGAAATGGAAGGTGGATTGAACTATCTGGAAGCTCACCATATAATTGGCTTAGCCAAAAAGGGAAAGGATACTGTAGATAATGTAATAGCCCTCTGTCCAAATCATCATAGGGAAGCTCATTTTGGAATAAATGCCGAAGAGTTGGAAAGGGTATTCGCTCAAAAAGTTAAAGAACGAAATAGCCTGAAAAATGCTCATTCCTTCACCTGAGGCCAAAATAATGGCCTCACCAGCTATCCACATACCTCCACGCCTTCTCCTCCCTCAAGCGCGGCTCCACCAAATTCGGTCTTGCACCACATAAGCCGGTGCTGCTGATGGCTTTTTTGGAAATGGTGGAGAAGGGGATGATTGTGGTCAGCTTTGCATGAGTGGATGCTGAACTGGTGTGGATTTTTCATAGTAATTGGTCGGAATAACGTTTTTAAGGCATTTGGATATTTCTGTCTGCCTATGCCAGCAATTTCGGTCAAACGGAGCCAAAAGTAGAACCAATAATCCCACTAATGCGAGCCTACTTTCCTTAGCTAGTTTAATACAAAAAGTTTCTCTGCATGTTTACGCGTGATGTCAGGCCATTTTCTTTTCTATATTTTTAATTTTTCTTAATTCAGGTTCAATATACAATGAGGTTTGAAGTGGACCCGCCATACTTGAATTACTACCCACATTTATCGGTCCTTGGAATTGTTATTAAATAAGCTGAGGGTGGAATACTCTTTGAATTAATTTATGTCTACATAGTAATGGTAAATACATTTTGGTAAAGTTATGAAATATTTGTCACTTTCTTCATCCGTTATTATTTCACCTCTATGTTCAAAGAATAATTTCCCTTGTGAACTTTTGAAGGCTATAAGGGCATAATCTTTTAAAGATTGAAAAACTTGATTACTTTTTTCTGAAAAACATTTTTCGTCTAAGGTTTCGCACAACTTCTGCTTTGTTAAGTGTGGGTGTTTAATTATGTAAGGGAATACCGTATCAAACAGTTCATTGATTTCATTCTGTTTAAAGTTAAGCCCTAATTCATTTTTTATTTCAATAATATTTGATTGAATGTATTTTTTTAAAAGAGATTTAAAGGTGTCTGGTGTTAGTGGATATAGGTAGTCCCTATGGCCGATTTTAGAAAAGAATAAGACTAGGTCACGAGGTCTATAAAATGTAAAATCAATCAAATATTTAAAAGATGTTTTATTTTGGTATTCATAATAATCTTCCTTAATTAAGGATTCCCAAGGGTTATCCTTGTTGTAACTTATATTGTTTTTAAGAAAGTTGTATTCAATCCTTCGGTTTATAAAGCTTTTGAGATTTGTTACATTTTCATCTAATTTGAATGTTTCATGGTCATACCAATCTATTATTATTTCATAACTTGTAAAAAGTTTTCCCGTATCTGGATAAAGTGATTCAATTTTCCTTTTTATATCATCTCTTAAAAATACAACTATTTTAGAGTTGCTTCCGGTTAAAATTTCATTGTTGTATCTTTTACTAATTCTCAGCAATTCTGTTATCATCTTTTGCTGAATTTCGTTTTCCTGAAATGTTATATCGAGATCGTCAAATAGGAGCCAAAACTCATTGTCCCGATTAACTTCATATTTAACTATTTTTTCCACAATTTCTCGTAAGGGAGGAATTAATTGGTGAAATGGAGCTTTTTCCATTTTTGTTCCAAAATGATTCTTAAATACTCCCTCGAAAATATGCTTTAATGGTCCAAAAGATACCTCGAAATTCTTGTCTTCAATTATTTGTTTGATTTGATATTTGTCAATATTAACTATTCCAGAGTTTTTATCTATAAATTTTTTTAACTTTGGGTACTCTCTAGTGTATCTTGCGGAGTCATTTTTAATAAATAACTTTATTAGTTGAACCAGAATTAACCATTCAAAAATTACTAATTCCTTATTTTCAAAGTCGTTGAAAGCGTCGTTTTGAATTAATTTTTCTAATTCTAAATCTTGCATTTTTATTAGTGAAGCATAGGAGTCAGTTTCTTTATCCGAAGTATCTTTTATGTATTTTGCTATTGCACTTTTTCCAGCTCCTTTTCTTCCTAGGAAGATAAACCTACCTTCTCTTAATAACGGCAGGATATTTAAATAATCTTCAAAATAATTTACTAAACTCTGTCCCTCAATATTTTCTCCCTCTGCTTCAGTTGATCCGAAATAAAAGCCTCTTGTAGTTCCTTTTTTTTGGTTTTCTTTGAATTTTGATAATATTCCCATTTCTATATATTAATTTATTTGTTTTAAAGTAATATTATTTCCCAACGATAACTCCACTCTGGTGTTTTGACTTGATTTAGGAGTAGTAGACAAATAATCTCCAAAGGTAAAAAATGTAATTGAGACATTATCTCCTTCTCTTTGTCCTTTAAACTATAATCTTTTACCACGTATGACACTCCGAACTACATTGAACACAGCCTTCGGCTCTCCTGTAAATCTGCATAGCTCCTATTTATGCTGTGTGGCAGGAATAGTGGTAAATCACGGATTGATATTAGGAAGGAAATAATCGACGCCTTTCTCTTTGCTCTGCAGGATAGCTATTCGGCTGGGACTAGCTGTTCATTAAATATCTGTTCATATTTATCCTATTATTTCTTGGTTCCTAAAGATAAGTATGTTTTTACTGATTTAGTAGCTGTAGAAGAGTAAAGGTAGATAACTAATGTTGTAAGGATGTATTTCTTAAGAGTGAAGTTCATAAAATAAGCCCCCGATCTCTCGGAGGGCTCAAATTACTCACTGGAGGGTGGTCACAACTTTGCCGTATTAAGTAATGCTTATGAAATATAAGAATTAAAGGCTTGGGATACAATAAATTGTTGTTGGAAATTGGCTTGAAGGATCATAATTGAAATCCCATATCCCTAAGCTCTTTTAGACACCTCTGCTTACCATCTTCATTGCCATCATTCATGTATTGGAGTGTTAATTCTATGGTGGAGATTATTCCTTTTCCTTTTACGATCCGATCATAAGGTAGCTTTTGCCATCCGTAGAGCGTTTTAAGCTTAGTCTCACAGCGATTTTTTAGATCGAGCAGATCTTTTTCCATGGTATCCATGTGGGTGTTTATTTTATTGACATTAATATGTTTATAAGGTAAACATAATAATTCAGATTCCATAGGCTTTTTAGGTGAGGAAAGATATACCATCTTCTGGATAATTTCGGATTGCCTTTTCCACCAGTACCGGTTTAAACAGATCCGCAACTTCAGATCACTTTCTTTGCCACTATTTTTCTAAAATAACAGCCTCTTTTTCACATCACCATCGGGTCTACCGCTATTTCTCAAATATAAAAATATAAGTAAAATATAATAATTCAATTGAAAACTTAGCTTTTTTACTTATCATCTTGCAAAATACCCTGATCATGGTATTTTTTTAGTCAAATTAATTCTTTAATCTTGGAGCAATAAAATTTCTCTACAGATTATGGATTATTTGAATGGAGTATCACAACCTCTGGATCAAGAGGTTATTTTTGACAATACAGCCATCCATCAGCGGATTTTGGATGAGTTGGCTAAAGCCACAAATTATATTTATGTAGCCACAGCGTGGTTTACAGATCCTTCGCTTCTTGGGGCGCTAGAGGAGAAGGCTAGGGAAGGCGTTAAGGTAGAGGTGATTTTTTCTGATAATTCGGCCAATGAAAAACTAGATTTTTCAGGGTTAAAGAACCTGGGAGGCATTGTGATGAAAATCAAGAAATCAGGTTTTGGCATCATGCACCAGAAGTTTTGTGTTATAGATGGAAGGATCGCTATCTCCGGAACCTACAATTGGTCTGTCAATGCTAAGAACAACAATGATGAGAGCATTTTCATCAGTACCCTTCACGAAATCATTGGAAAATATGTGGAGCATTTCAACAAAATAAAAGGGAGTACTGAGGAGGTCAAGCCGCAAAATAAGTTCATTAAAAATCTGTTGAAGGGTATGTTGCCGAAAGGGAAGGAAAAAGCTATTTCATCTTCCGGTGAAGAGGTTCTGCCGATTAGTAAAAAGGAAGAGGAGAAGTTTACACCCCGGAAACATGAGTATGAGCTGATACTGGACCAGATGATTGCCGCGGAAGTCAGTAATTTCGATAGAGGGAAGCTCAAGGAGGAAGGCTATCAAAGGTCCAAGGCCAATAACGGTGACCACCAGGTCTTAGGCAGCGCATTGGATAGCGTTTACTCGGTTTTTATCAACGACATTAATGTGGTTGAGGATAAAAAGAACCGCCTAAAATCCAAGATCAAGGAAGAGGAAATAAAGAGTATAGATGCAGAAAAGGAAAAGGCTGAGCTGCAACTCAATACTTTGGAAATCGACATGGCTAGTCTAGATGAGTATCTGATTTCTCGGATTGTAACGACCAAAACCCAGGTCGAAACCCTCGAAAATGAGAAAAAGGAAATTGAGGAAGTAGAGATTTCCAGCTTGGAGCAGAAAATAGTGTCCTTAAAGGAAAGTATCCAAGCCCTTCAAATAGAGTTTGTAAAACCAAAGATCAAACTTTTCAATGCCATTCCCTATGGTCTTTTCCTGTTTGGAACCTTGGCTTATTTGTTTATTTTTTATTCTTCGGCAGCCTATATTTTAGTTTTTGGAGAGGAAGATTTTAAGCTTGCTAGAATGAATGACGCTCCAGTTCCCCCTCCCGAAATTTTTAACCCCAATGCGATAAGCCTCGCTTTTGAAAGGGGATGGGTTTCATTGGCTTTTATTTTATTGTTTGTTTTTATTCCTTTAGGTATATCTATATGTGATAGATTAATTGACAAATTTAAAAAATTAGCCTTCTTCTCAGGAGTTGTGATTGTAGATGTTTCTATTGCTTATAAAGTAGCTGAATCACTTCATAACATTAATTATGAGTTAGGTAGAGTAGATGAGATTTGGCATTGGACCCATTCATACCAAGACACAAACTTTTATTTGGTCTTTGTTTTTGGTGCTTTTGGGCTGATAATGTTTAAATATCTCTATAAAAGGTTTATTGAGATATTTGAGAGCCGGGACAGCGATTTGGACAAGCAAAAGAAAATGGCCCTTGCCCAACAAAAGCAGGGCGATATCGATCAGCATAGGGAGAGAATCAAGGAATTCCAGGAAGAGCTGATTTTGAAGGACAATGAGATCCTATTTGTTAAGAACGAGATTCAAACCCTAACTTCAACCAAGGAGTTTTTGCCTTCGAAAAAGGCCAATCGAATCGAAAAAATCAAAGCGGAGCTGAACATCAGGATCCAAAACATAGAAAGGATTACCACCATCTATTCCTCCCATATAGACAATGATATTCTTCCTATATCCATTGACTCCATCAATGACCGGATCAACATTTACCTGGAAGGATGGAGCAATTACCTGCATGATCAATATAATGTAAACATTGCCATGGAGAAAGGCCAAAAGGCACTGGAGGAAGCCCGAAAGTGGAAGGTCGAAAGGGTAGAAAAGAAGTTGATTGATACCAGAATTTTAAAATAATGAAGAGAGTTTTAAGTCTTTTTTGCTTAGGTCTTTTTACTTGGGCCTGTTCTAGTAATGCAGACGAAGAGAAGTCGGAACCCAAGGTTTTTCGTACCCAGCATTACAACATTATCATCGCTCCGGACCTTTCAAATCGGGTAGACTTCTCAATACGTCAGAAGCCCCTTAAGGACCTTCAGATTGCAGAGGTGGTATTGAAAAACCTGTACCCCAAAATATTGAACAGTGCCAACCGGTCGGAAAGTCAAAAGGATAGGGTTCGTTTTGACTTCATCAACAAAAACCTTATCACTAAATATGGTGTAGAGACTAATAAGCTTGAACTTAACTTTGGTGAATTTAAAAATCAAGGTAAGCGCATGGATTATATCAAGGGCAGGGCAGAGCGGAGCTTGCAGGAAGACAGGGAGAAATTTATGGCTGAGTATGAAAAGATTCACAGTACCGCTGAGAAAAATAATTTTGGAGCTGATATATGGACCTATCTCAAAGGGCTGGATAACTCATCGATTATTACTTCTGGAGAGGTAAATTCCCATAACAATATCGAATATCATCACAACTATAAGAATGTGATGTTTTTATTGACTGACGGATATATAGAAGCCGGTTTGTTTGGGCAACAAGGCTGTAAAGAGGGAAATCAATGTTATTATCTAAGCTCCAACCGAATCAAGGAATTCAGGAATGCTTTCAAAAGGTCCGGTGAAAGTGACTTGAAGCAATTCTTCGAGAAAAATGGCTACGGCATAGTGCCAGTGGATAATCCAATCCTGGAAAATGTGGAGATATTAGCCCTTGAATTCAATGACAGGTCATTGGATCATGCAGGTAATGCCACTGTATATCCGACGGATTATGAAATTCTAGAATTGTTCTGGACCGATTGGATGGAAAAGTCAGGAGTCAAAAGATTCAAGATGAAAAGAACCCTTACCTCGGAGATGGATGCAGAGCAGGAGATCCTGGGGTTTATGGGGGTGAGGTAAGAAATATCGGCTATTGGAATTAATTTTCAGGAGGGAACTGCGATTATAGAGTTAGGAAATAGACTCACCATAGAAGTTTCGAAAATTTATATAGACAATTATGGCATTTATAACATTAGCTAATACCAATAAAATTATATTTAAAAGTGATGTAAAAAAGCTTAATCTTAAAGGGAATGTCTATCATATTCCAATTTATTTTTTTAGCCGATATGAAGAAAACGCCCTTTTGGCAATTCAAGAATTATTAAAAGATCCCGAGGGTTATTTTTCTGAAATATATCAACCATATAAAGCAGTTGATACTTATTCCTATGTATATGAAGGGCAGCAACCTGCCTATCATAATTTTTCATGCTGTCCAAGGTTACAGTCGAATTATCAAAATTATGAAATTCCTTCATACATAAAAGAAAAAGGCTCAGAAGCAGTTGAGGAATTTCGGAAATGGTTTGAAGAGGTTAAACATTTACTAGATAAACCTGATATATTCGTTGCTAGGCTGCAGGCAAGATGGGGTATAGTGGCTAATCCCAAAGCTATTAGTAGAGATAATTCAGGCTCAACAAGTATAGAAAACCTAGAAATTGGAGAGTTAGAGCAAAAAATAGATTGCATAATAAAGGAAGCAGGGCGATTTTATTATAAAAGCGATAAGAATAAAGATATCCTAAAAAAATTCTCAAAGTATACATTCCTTGCATACAAAGATGAGGTAATATCTAATAATGATACAGGTTTTTCCGATGAAGAAGTGAAAGAATTGCTGAAGTATTATGATGAAAACTTTAAGAAATTATTAAAAAAATTACTGATCGAGTATTATAGGATAAAGTTTAATCCTGAAATTAAAATGGAAGGATATTTATTAGATAGGCTTGGGTTTAATCCTTGCGGACATTGTCACGATGAAGATTATAAACCTGGGAATGATGACAATTTGCCTTTTTAGGAGACTTTTCTGGACCGACTGGATGGAAAAGTCAGGGTCTAGAGATGTAATATAAAAAAAGAACCCTTATCTCGGAGATGGATGCAGAGCAGGATGTACTGGGGTTTAAGGGGATAAATGATTAGCAATGAATAGGGGAGGTCTTCATATCTATATCTTCATTAGGTTAGGCTGGTTTATAGATTTTTGAGAAAAATAAGCCTGAAAAACTCTACCTCTATGTCAGAATTTATTCCTCCTAATCTAGCTGGATGGGCCTCATAGGACTTATAGAGATATAAAGTTAGCTGCTACATAATAATATCATTATACAAAAAAACATATGTGGAAAGAAACACTACCTGAAAATTGTCCACCGACAACTGCGGCGGAGTTAAATCAAGACGTTTTTCGAATTCTTCAAAATGAAAATTCGAGCGAGAATGATTTTACACCTTACGTGAAGCTTTACCCTGATAATAAAAGATATAAAACCTTTTGTAAGGCTTATGCTATATCATTCTATGACAACATAGAAAATGCACGAGAAGCAATTAAAATGGCATCGAAAAGAGGAAAGACAATAGGTAATTGTATTGGACAGTTTAAATTGGCGGCAACTGACGGCAAAAGTGAATACACTCCGAGTAATGGGCATTTCAGCACGTGGTTTTATAACTCGTGGGATTTTAACAATTTTAATTGTTCCTTTGTAACTTCAATAAATGAGGATTGACGAGAAATATCGTTTACAAGAACTGCCGCTTAGCTTAACGGTAGTAGATGCATTTGACTTTCGAGAAGAACCTATACTTCTTCTCGAAAAAGATGTTATTGGAAATTCTTATTTGAGCTATCTTGTTGAAAGCAAGGGAGATACCGAGCAGAGAATAATTCTTCAGGTTAGTAATGATAGATTGAGTTCAATTTTTGAAAAAGAAATTTCAATAAGAAATGCTTTTTCCAATCCTGAAAACAAGTTCATTTATATTGCAGAGTTTAGCTTGACCGAAGGTGAACCAATTTCTGCTTATTTAATGCCAGGAAACATCTTTTCTTTAATTAATCCGGTAGACGAAGAGTATAATGTGGATATAAATTATGCGCTTAACCAACCAATGTTAAATGAATTTGAAATTTTATCCTATTCCGAAAGAAAACAAAAGCTTATTTTTGATTTTTATTTACAAAGTCAGAATTTAATAAATAGTGTGAAGCCTTTTGCTATTTATAAAGTCTTGACGCCAATAGTCGAAATAATAAAGTCATTACTTTCATTTGACAATCGCAATGCAGATAGATTTTTGGCATTTTCTAATATCCGACAAGGTTCATTAGGTGTTACAATTGAGATAAACTATTCTAATGATTTGTTTTTAGAAAAAGAAACAGAAGTAATGGAGACGATAATTCAACTATTAAACGCACAAAAAAAGTCAGACTTTGAAACATTAATTTCCAAGACGACTAATGAAAGATATATTAAAGAATACACAACAATTATAAAAGCTATAATTGAAAACAATGCCAATCTTCATACAGCATATGCCAATCCTGTGACTAAGAGAATTTTGACAAGTGTTTTGGACAAAGAAAGAGCTACAAAGGCTAAAGAAATAATTGATGAAACTTTAGACACAATTGAAGATATTGAAAACATTATAGGTATATTTTTAGAAATTGACATTGACTCAAGAGAACCGTCATTTAAGATACATTCAAATGAAGAAGACGTTACAGTTAAAGGGAAATTTGAATTGTCAATTTTAGATAAAGTTAAGAATGACTATGTGAATATGGGAAAGGAAACATACACGTTCACAATAAAAACAATTTACAAACCTGAGACAACTTTGAGAGCCGAAGAAATAAAAAGATTTATGATTAACTATGAAAAGTACGGCAGCTAACAACTAAGTTTTCGTGCGGCTTGTAAAGCCAAGCAT
>NZ_JAHCMY010000020.1:0-44173 GCF_018449405.1 Litoribacter ruber | reverse complement strand
GCGCACCGTGGGCTTATGGCTCACGGCCGTCTACTCGATTACCTGCCGTTTTTTTTGTTCGGTTTTTTCAATACTCTATAGTTGCAAGCTTTGTTTTCTTCGTATTCTATTCTATGCTCCGAAAGAAGTTGAGAAATTATTTCCATTGTTTCTTCTTCATTTAGTCCAATTTTTTCTCCAAGGTCAATTTCATTATGTTTACCATTATCTTCTTTCAGTAAGTTATAATATCTGTTTTTGTTTTCCATAATTTGCTTGTTTTTTTGTTGCTATCATCATATGTGGGCTAAAAGGTAGAAGGTAAGGGTCATTTTCTGTTAACTGGATTAGCTCTAACAATGTGTTTTTTCGTTTTTCGTTTGACAAATTGATGAAAAAATCCTTGTCAAGCCAAGCTAAACCTTCAACAGCGTAAGTGTTGAGATGGACTAATTCTTGACTGATAAACTCTTTTTTGAGTTGTGATGGTTTGTAATAAAATGCTTCGGCTAACAGCCAGGGAAAATCATCTGGTGGATTATGAATTCCAGAAGTCAATTCTTCCTTGCACATTTCAAAAAATGTTTTTTTATGGATCAAACCATTTAAAAGTCCAACTAAAGTTGAGGCAGTATAATTTATTGCAAATGCCAGTATAACTCCGTCTATTTTCAAAACACGCTTCGCTTCTTGAATAGTTAAATCTCTATCTTCTTTTTTTTGAAGGTGGTAAAGCGGACCGTGTAGAATAATTAGGTCGGCATAATTATCAGGGAATTCCAATTTTCGAGATTCCCCCAAATGAATGGAAAACTTGTTTTTTAGTCTATTTGCTCTTGTTTTCGCAATCTTTATGTGTTTAGGAACTGGTTCTACTAAATGAACTAAATGTCCCTTTTTTGCAAGCCATTCTGAATATTTCCCTGTCCCACCACCAACGTCAATGATTTTTGAAGAAAAATTCGGAGTGTATTTTTCAATGAGTGACTTAATTCGTTCAAATTCAAATACTCCCATACCTTTTTCAAGTCTGGTTTCTTCCGACACTTTATTATAAAAGTTCTCTATATCTCTGCTTATTAACTGTTTATTATTCATTTTTAATTCATTTTTTTTATCACAGTTGAGCTATTTAGGTATAGCGCAAAGTGATAATGCAATTGATTTGAGGTCAATTGTTTTGATTAACATTCAAGGAAATTAAATGGTAATATTATCTGGGTATTGAAATTGGTAAACTTCAATAGAGTTATTACTCGGCTTCTTTACCGAGTTAGTCCTTTTGATAAGGATGCAGATAATATGTTATGAATAATAAAACAGGTTGCAAATATAAAAATAAAGAATTGATTTGTTGGTACAGTTGTCTTTTAAAATGGCAGGTAACTCGAATATCTCCATAAGTCCTATGAGGCTTATCTACCCAGATTAAGAGGGATAAACCTCACAAATAGTGAGAATTTATCAGGCTTATTTTTTCTTAAAAACATTTTCACCTGCCAAACCTTAATGATAAAGGCCTCTACTATTCAATGCTAATCATTCCTACCTTAAACACCAGAATCTCCTCCTCTGCATCCACCTCAGAGGTAAGGGTCCTTTTCACCTTCAATCTTTTGACGACCCACTTTTCCATCCAGCCGCTTCAGAACAATTCAAGTATTTCATAATCTTCGGATATACCGTGGCATTACCTACATGATTCAAGACCGGTCATAGAATTCCAGCGCCAATATCCCCACGTGCCCCAGCAAGGAGTAACTGATAGGAAGAAGCCCTCGTCATTCACCTAAAGACCATCCACTTTACCTCCTCCAAGATTAAGAAATTAATTACAATTTAAAAATACCGTGATTGGGGTAATTTTAGCTGTCCGAAGTCGGGATGTCCGATGTCGGATGGAGGGATGTTGGATGTTGGGTGCTGGATGACGGATGTCGGGATGGCCCATGTCCGAAGTCCGAGGGAGGGATGTCGGATTTTGGGCGCCGGATGGCGGATGTATAGATTTCGTGGTATCTTCGGGTGGCTCTGAAATCGGATCTCTGAAAAATTACCCCGATTAGGGTATTGCGGGTGGACATGATTTACAATAGTTTTGCAAAGACCTATTTATAATATCATGAATATCCGCAGTGATGCCAGAAGCCTGTATTTCTTTGCTATTTGGGCAGGAAGACAGAAGACCGAAGACCGAAGTGGCCTTAAATCTAGATTTTAGCCATTATTATAGTAGTCGAGGAAGCTAACTGGCAAGATAGCGGATAACCAAAATAAATATTCTAGAGAATTATGATTCTTTCTTTGTAACTTAACATATATGTGAATAAGTTTGCAACTATTACGCTGGAAAATCAGTTTATCTTTCGAAGGGTGAAATTCTACTCAGTGACGCTGGAAGGCGAAGTAAGTGAGGCGGAGAAATTTTTCGGGAAGATGGAAACATTTGCTGCGGAGGAGGATTCCAGCAGGTTTATTGCCGTTCTCGAGGAAATAGGCGATTATAGAGGGGCTAAGGAACGGTATTTTAGAAAAGAAAAAGCCTTTGAAGCTCTTCCCCCTAAGAATAAAGCCGTAAAGGAGCTTCAATTGGAGGAGTTTGAACCCGTTGAAAACTGGAGGCTTTATTGTCTTCGTTTGTCGGACAGTATAGTTATTTTGTTTAATGGAGATATTAAAACAGCCAATACCGCACAAGAATGTCCAAATGTATCTCCATTTTTTTATCAGGCGGAAAAATTTACTAGGTTAATAGACCAGGCTATACAGGAAGGAGATATCGAAATTCTTCCAAATCAATTAAGGATTGAACCAGGATTTGAATTAATGCAATGAAAGACACACAAAAGACTTCTGCATTTGAAAGGTTAAGGGCCAAAGTTAAGCCTCATGACAGAGAATTCGCTTCCCTTTCACTGGATATCGTGGATCAGATCCACGAAATATTGGATTCCAAAAACTGGAACCAAAAAACATTGGCGGACAAAATGGGGAAAAGAGAGTCTGAAATTAGCAGATTGCTAAGCGGAACCCATAACCTATCTATCCTTACATTAGCCAAAATACAAGTGGCTATAGGTGAAACCATCATCTGCACACCAAAAAGATTTGAAACCATTTCTTCTTCCCAGGTTTACTTTATTCCTGAAAACACTTCCATGACTTATGGAGAAAGGCCAGCAGGAGAAAGCAATTACGTAATGGTGGCATGAATGTAATACCGGACAAGATCCAAATTGTGGATGTAGAGCTTTTGGAGTTCTCGTTTAACCGAGTAGGTGAAACAAATAGCTCAATAAAACAGGTTCCAAGCCTGGAAATTGGAATGCACCATGAACTTTCGAAAGAGGACCGTATCTTGAAGTTTGTTTTTGATGGGAAATTGGAACTCAAGAACGAGGCACAAGATATCCTATGCAAGTGTAATTTCAAATGCAGCTTTGTCCTTAAGGTCGAGAATTTGGATGACTTTAAGAGAGAAGATGGGGAAACCATTAAGTTTGATCCCATTATCGGCTTAACCTGTACTGGGATTACTTATTCAACGCTCAGGGGCATTGTATTCTCAAAACTCTTAGGTACACCCTTAGAGCACTACATGCTGCCGGTAATAGATCCTAAGTCCTTGATGAGGTAAATACTCCCCTGCTTTCAAAAAAGGAAAAAATTTACGCTTTTTGTTACTTCTGGGATTCTTTTCTAATTTTCCAAATACTTCCCATTATGGAATAGTTTACATAAAAGATTAAACTTGCTATTAAAACATCCATCAAAATTATAAATGTCGCCTCTCCACTTTCCATTCCTAAAGCTTGCCAAATACCAAATAAAATTAAATGCCATAATCCTGGTCTGAAAATTAGCGCAGAAATTATTACAGTTAATATTAAGGCATAAACAGAATTGTCCATGAGGTGGTATATCTTTCCACATTTAATAACTCTATGGAATCTGAATTAGTATGTTTACCTTATAAACACATTAATGTCAATAAAATAAACACCTATATGGATGCATTGGAAAAAGATCTGCATGATCTAAAGAATGCTGTGAGACTAAGCCTAAAACACTCTCCCTATGCCACTCCAGATTAGCCGGTGATGAATCCGTTCATTGGGCAATTAGATNTGCATTGGAAAAAGATCTGCATGATCTAAAGAATGCTGTGAGACTAAGCCTAAAACACTCTCCCTATGCCACTCCAGATTAGCCGGTGATGAATCCGTTCATTGGGCAATTAGATCCGTTGCCCCCTTGCAGGGGCGAAAAATTTTTCGCCCCTGCAAGGGGGAATTCCGCATATACACTTCTTCCTCATCTCCAATTTTGACGGTGCCCACTCCCGCAGAAAAAGCGGGACAGGCTGTGGGTTTATGGCTCACGGCCTTCTACTCGATTATATGCAATTTCCTTCTTTCGATCAGGTCACCCGTTAAATTTTTATATTTAATTCAAGTTTCCCGCCAAAACCAAGCTCTATGATTTTTTGGAGTGTTGAAATTCGAGCTTCCTTAATATTGTTCTCAATTTTCGAAATGTAGGATTTTGTAGTTCCAACTTTTTCTGCAAGCTGTTCCTGTGTCATTCCCATTTCAATCCGAGTATCGTGAATTAAAGCTCCGATTTTGAATGCTTCATAACCTGCTTCCAGTTCGTCACGCTCTTTTGTCCCTCGTTTACCGTAGTTCTTTTCTTTAAACTCTTCAAGAGTCATTAAATTTTTATTTTTCGCTTTCATATTCTGATTTAATTTTAAGTGCCTTTTCTATTTCTCTCTTGGGGGTCTTTTGTGTTTTCTTGTGAAAACCGTTTGCTAATACAACCAATTGTCCTTGGTCAAAAAAACAGAAAATTCTAAAAATGTCGCTTCCTAACTGAACTCGAATTTCATAAAGACCATCGGTATTCTCTATGTGTTTGAGATATGTTTCCGAAATTCTTTGTAGGTCCTCAATCAAATCAAATGTCCAAACAACCTTTGCCTTTACTTTTTCGCTTTGTTTCGAAAAGAAGTCTTGAAAGTAATCCTTGTAAAACGTTATCTTCCTATGTTTCTGATTTTTACCCACAATACAAAGTTACAAAAGTTTCCCTAAAGTGAAACCACTAGTCTTAAAATTATTCCTTAAATCAGCTTTACAGAGCTTCTAATATTGCATATAACTCCAATATCTCCATAAGCCCTATGTGGCTTATTCCTCCAAATCCAGGGGCATAAGCCTCATAAATGGCCTGGATCTAGCAGGCTTATTTTTAAAGGATTACTTAAGGCAACCCGTCAATGAAAGGCAAATAGACCTCTCCTATTCATTGCGGTGCACTGTCCGCACGCAGCCAATCACATCCCTAACCCTCCCCGCAATGGCCATGGCCAACATGCGGGGAATCTACTTTCTACCATCTACCTATATGCACCCTTATCATAACCTTGATCTTCCAGCCGCCACTCCGAAATTCATATGGTGCGTCCCTCTGGGACTTATAGGAAGGCGGGTGTTGCTGCCTGCCGGTTGCCACCGGCGGTTATTATATCGGCCGCTCCTAGCGGAGCTGTGAACACCCTTTTCCCGTTGAGTGATTGTTTCAGACTTCGCACCCCACTGAAAGGAGAGTCTCCGAATGGTACTTTACCAATTTTCTTGTTATTTCTTTGGGACTTGGCGCTTTTGTGGCTAAAACCTGTAATGATACCTACCTGAGGTTTTTGAAAAAGGCAAAACATTGTACCTTTAGATGATTTAAGGTAAAGTTTACACTTTAAAAGAAACTATGAGCAATGACAAAGCAGTCATATTTGACATGGACGGGGTATTGGTCGACTCTGAAGGATTTTGGAAGCAGGCTGAAAATGAAGTTTTCTCCTCACTAGGAGTTGTATTAACGGAAGAATATACCAACCTTACCAAATCGATGACCACAACCGAGGTAGCAGAGTTCTGGTTTGAAAAATACCCTTGGAAGCAAAAGACTTTGAAAGATGTGGAAGAAATGGTGATTCTACGTGTCATCGAACTGATAAGAACCCAAAGCTGTGAAAATCAGGGGGTAAAAACCTTTATTGAAAAGCTAAAACCTGATCCAGCTATCTATCATAGAGCCGCCTCAAGTCTGAACATCGAACCTAGAAATTGCATAGCAATCGAGGATTCTCACACCGGTATGCTGGCTGCAAAGCGCGCAGGTATGAAGGTATTTGCATTTACAAATGGCGATTTGGAAATCAATTGTGAATTGGCAGATTGCCGTATCAATTTCTTTGAAGAAAACGGCTTTGAGTTGGTAACCAGATATCTTTAATTAAGAGTTAAATAAAAAATCACCCCAACCTGCAATTCCCTTTCAAATTCCGGATAGCGGTTTAGGGTAATTTATCCTTTTGTGAAAAAGGCTTTTAGATTGCCATTGGCATTGATAATATCATTCGAATTAATTAAAATCTCATTGAAATCACATAGGTTATCCGTTGGCACATATCTAAATCCCAATGGCATCTCTAAAATCAAAAACTCAAAATTAGCAGTTTGCCTAACTGAACTAAGCAAGAGATAAGCTATGGGATTATCAATAACATGTTGAAGGCTTGCCTGGGGTAACACCGTAAAGCTCATCCATCTATCCTTATCGATTTTAGAAAGCGTATCGATTCCTAACTTAGAGTCCATTCTTGGAGTCAAAAGTTTGATAGCAATGAGTTTGTCAATTGTATTTGGGACATAGAATTTGCTTAAAACATTGTTGAATTCATTTGCAGAGAGATTTACATACATTTCCCGGCATAATTCTCTTTTTGCTTCAAAATTCTCTTGGTCTTTATTATTGAAATCTGTCCTCGCTTTATTGTTGGTAAACAATTGTCCCATTTTGATCACATCCTGATCCATTTTTTTGGGTGACAATACTTTACAATTATTGGCCAACATTTCTTCCCATGCCAAATACCCAAACGCACCCCAGAAAGTTAAATATGATTTAAATTTCTTTTCTAAATCGGTATCACTATCGTCATGAATCCTTTTAATTACTCGATCTTGATAAAAATTATTTTCAAATATATTATACATTTTGATCAATCTTTCGGTGACTAAGCCATTGAACCATTAAAAATAATTTATGAATTGAAAGTACGTAACTCAAATTTACAAACCCCTACTTTTTAACAACAAAAGCCAAATCTAACAAACAAGATCACTAGTGCCCTACTGCTTCCCTTGGACTATGCGTTGAAACCAGGCTGCAAAATCACCGGGTCGTGATCCATTACTTGTCGATAGTCAAATTGGCAATGTAACTTTCAATATCTATGGTTCTATTTCTTGACAGGTTGAGTTTGGGCCGATCTGCAATCTGACGCCACATTGTGCCTTCCCTATGGTAGTTGAGTTGGCTTTGAGAATTCGATCTCTTTATCTCGATATTCCATCCATTCACTTTGAGCGATCCTTAGCTTTTCTTTATGCCTTGAAGCTCCTTGTCAATTTGGTGTGTTCTATCGACCTGTTGAACAACTCTCCTCCCTATCTTCAAGCTTTGCAAATTATTATAAACCCAAAATTTGCTTATTTGTCTCTTTATCAACTCCTCCCCCTGCAAAATCATCAAAGACCTTTGAAGTAGCTGTAATCAAATGGTTTTCAATGAAGGGGGCGCCTTCTGTAGCTCCCTGAACCGGATCTTTTAGACAACATTCCCATTCCAAAACTGCCCATCCATCAAAACCATACTGTGTAAGTTTCGAGAAAATAGCGTTAAAATCCACTTGACCGTCACCAAGGCTTCTAAATCTTCCTGCACGGTCCACCCAGCTTTGATAGCCTCCATACACCCCCTGCTTCCCGCTCGGGTTAAACTCGGCATCCTTTACATGGAACATCTTTATTCTTTCGTGGTAATAATCTATGAACTTTTTGTAATCCAGACATTGCAGCACAAAATGTGAAGGGTCGTAAAGTATATTGGCGCGCTTATGCCCGCCCACTTTGTCCAGGAACATCTCGAAGGTTACCCCATCGTGAAGGTCCTCTCCCGGATGGAGCTCATAGCAGACATCCACTCCGGCTTCATCGAAGGCGTCCAATATTGGCATCCAACGTTTTGCCAGTTCTTCAAAGCCCATATCCACCAAACCTGCAGGCCTTTGAGGCCATGGATAAATAGTATGCCACAGCAATGCTCCCGAAAAGGTAGCATGGCCGGTCAGGCCAAAGTTGGCCGAAGCCTTGGCAGCAAGCTTCATCTGGTCAACCGCCCAAGCGGTCCTGGCTTCCGGGTTGTTTTTGACACTGTGAGGAGCAAACCCATCAAAAACTACATTATAAGCAGGGTTCACAGCCACCAACTGACCCTGCAAATGAGTGGAAAGCTCCGTTATTTCAAGTCCTAATTCTTTTAGGACACCTTGTATCTCCTGGCAGTAATCCTTGGATTCGGCAGCCTTTTTCAGGTCTATACAGCGGGCATCCCAGGTGGGAATTTGCACTCCCTTGTAGCCAAGACCGGCCACCCATCTCCCTATGTTTTCCAAACTGTTGAAAGGGGCTTCATCCCCCATGAATTGCGCTAAAAATATAGCGGGACCTTTAACTGATTTCATCCGATTTCAATTTTTACTGTTCAAACTTTATCCTTTTGTTTTCCTTTCTCTACCACAGGGCTATTGCCCGATGAAGACTAGCACCACCCTTATCCCCCCCGCTGTGGCCATAGCCACCAACCGGGGAATCACCTCATTACCATCTACCCACACGCACCAGGCCGGAAGCCAAATAAACTCTTAAACTCCGCAATTAAGAAACTCTTTGCTATACTAAAGGAACCTTATAACCTCAAACCCTCCTACTTTGAACTTCCTCAATCAATTTAAGTAGAACTAGCGCCTTATCCAACCGGTCAAAAGGAAATGGTTCAGGAAAAGGCAGTTTAGAAGCCTGTCTGGCGCCAAAGGCAGGTTTATTTCCCGATAACCGTTTCGCGGATCGGGAATTGCATGTATAGCATTTGACACCAATGGTATAATAACTTATGTCAATGATCGATATAAAACCGGTCACCCAGATTTCTTCTGTATCAGCATATTTGGCCAATGAGGATATTTCCCAAGAGGAATTTCGTGATTTGGTAAATTATATGAGGAGTGCAGCTGATTCCATTGATACTTACACGCGTGAACTCAATGAAGTTTTAAGCCAATTAAAATGAGTTGCTCGGTTTTGAGCCTTTATAATCTGAGCAGAGAGTCTCCGACTTGAGGGAACGTTTGAAAATTACTGCGAAGTTCGCTTATTGAAGAGAATTGAAAAGGCCTTCAGACTTGGTCTACGCTTGAAGGGGTAAATTGGCATTCCGGAAATTCCATAGCCACCTCTACCCCCACATCAGGTAAATTTCTCATCGTAACAGTACCGCGGTTTTTGGAAATATAGGAACTTGCAAGTTTTAGGCCTATTCCCGTGCCGGTTTTGGACTCCCCTATCAATTGCCCATTATTGAATTTATCAATTATGGCTTCAGGTACAGGTTTGCCTTCATTCATTAGGATTATTATGACTCTGCCTTCAACTTTTCTACAAATAATAGAAATATACCCCCCTGCCGGGGTAAATTTCACTGCATTTGCCAGTACATTTCTAATTCCGATCATGACCATCTGTGTATCTGCCATGATATAGGCTGAAGTTTCTGCCTTAACATCTACTATTAAAGATTTTTCCTTGATAGCCACGTCCAAAAACTCGAGAACCGTGTAAATCAAACTGTCCACTTGGATGCTACTGGCATTAAGCCTTTCGCCGTCCATTTGCTCCATAGCCCAGTGAAGAAGATTTTCAAGTGACATGTTTAACTGCTTAGCCTGCAAACTTAGCTGGGGCAATAGTTCCTTGAGTTCCTCTAAGGTAAATTCATCCTGACTGGCCATTTCGGTGACCGTCGCGATGGATCTTACAGGTCCCTTGAGGTCATGGCCCAACACTTTGAAAATTTGCTGTTGGTGGATATTGAGCGCCTCGGTGTGCTGGGAAAGCTCATTGATTTCTTGGTTTCTTTTTTCCAGCAGGCTATAAAGAATACGCGTATTTTCCCATTTCTTTAAAATGAGATATACCAAGCCCAGGGAGGTAGCCAAAAAGACAAATAATAAGAGGATTATATAGCGCTGTTTGACTAAACTCCTTTCTTTGAAGTCCAGTTCTTGGTTATAAAGTGATTGCTGTTTATCCACAATTGCATTGGCCTCCAGTCGGGCAATCTCCAAACTATTCTCCTTTCTGCTTAGTGAATCTTTCAATACAGCATGTCTTTTAGTATAATTCAAGGCTTCCTTAAAAGAATCCATATACTCGTAAAGTTGGGAAATAGCATATAATGCATTAACCCTATTTTGCAAAGAGCCGGATTGATCCGCAAGATCAAGTGACCTTTTGGCATATTGTAAAGCTTGCCCATAATCTTTGGTATAGGTATAATAGCGGGTTTGGCTAACCAACGCATAGGAGAGCACATCGTAATCATCATCAAGCTCTGCTAGATACAGACCTTTGTCAAAATAAATTTTAACAGAATCCATCAAGCCCTCCCTGCCAAAATTATTTCCCAAGTTGAGATACAGGTTAGCCAAATCGGTAATGTTGCCCGCATTTTTCAGTATTTTGATAGCCTCATGATAAATGCTTAGGGTCTCTTCCAGATTACCTAATTGTAACTTAGCATTAGCTTGATTTAACATAAAATTGGCTATAACGACTGGCTCCTGGTTATAATCACTGGATTGAATCGCCCTTAGGTGATAATCAAGAGCGGTAGCAAAATCTTCCATCTCATAATAGACCAACCCCACATTGTTGTAAACACTCGCCAGTTTATTTACATCATTAAGCGCTTCAAAAACTTTGGCCGCCTGTAAATAAAAACTTATAGCTTCCGATAAATTCCCTTTTTGGTAATGATAAATACCCAAATAAGAATAGCCTTTGGCTATACCTTTGGAATAACTAATTGCTCTACTAGAGTTAAGTGTCCACTGTGCATAAAAAAGTAAACTGTCAAGATGGGAGCCCCTGAATTCATACGCCAGATCTGCAATACTGTCGATTTGAGTCGTATCTTCTAATAACTCTGAAGGGGATAGATCATTTTGAATCTGGTAGCTGAAGGAATGCTGGGCAGAAGTCAACGTTACCACCAATACCAAAAGAATGATTAAAGGTGCTAACTTAACCATAATTACACTGATGTAGGGTCAAATTAACAAATTAATAGAATTTAAAAGAAGAATAGTTGATTATTTTTTTTACAGAAACATTCACCTCCCCGTGCCCTTCATAGAGATGAATGAACCTGACTCTTACAAAGCCTATCCCATCATCTATATTTATATATGATTATTGGTTGCGGTCCAAACAAGTGGCCAATAAACTCCCTGGCTGACAAAATATCTGAGGATAGCAATCCGGTCATCGTCTCTACCTATGCTGAGCAATTAGAACTATACTGTTCACGAATTGGAAAAGTTAGGAGGTTAGGGAGTCTAATCTGCGTTTTAGTTTTTGTAGATTTTGCTGTTTCTTTTGCTCCCGATAATCCGTACCAAAGGCAGTATGGTAAATATGCCTCTTCAAAAAGTCTATTTGAATTTTAAGCCAGGTTGTCAAATTCAATTCTGGGTCAAAATGCCTCATTTCATTAAATAGCCTTTCGCTTTTGTCTTCAAACCCCTCAGTCCCCAGATAATCCAAGTCGGCATCTGCCAATATTTTTTCCATAATAGTAACTGGGGCTTGGGGTATTTTTGTAGCCATAATCATCCCGCAAACTTTTTCTACCTGCTCCGATGAAAAACCAAATTCGGGAAGGTCTTCCCTTACCATGCCACATCCTAGTTCCTCATGGTTTTCTCTTTGAATTATAAAACCTGCATCGTGATACACGGCTGCTGTTTGGATAAGCAAAAGTTCCTCCGGTCCTAAATTTTCATGGTTTGCTAACAGGAGGCAGTTTTGTAACACATCAAGGGTATGCCCGACGTTGTGATATAAAAGATAGGCTGGAAGATCCCGTTGAAGTTTGGGAATAATCTGGTCATAGACAGTTTTGAAATTCACCATTTTTAATGCTGCTCTGCCTTTCTTTTGATCAGTCCACCTTTTACTTCTTTAATGCTTTGTATGTAAAAAAAGGCCTCAGCATCTATCTCATTGACAGCCTCCTTAATCCTATGGATTTCCAATCGGGTGACAATAGTCATAATGATGTCACATTCATATTTTAAATGAAAGTTTTCAGGCAGATAGCCCCTTTCTCCTTTATACACGGAAATAGCTTTCCCGAAATTATTGACTATTAGACTTTTAATTTGTTCGTGTTCTTTGGAGATAATGGTCAGGGCAGTGTATTCCTCAAACCCATCCACCACATAATCGGAGGTTTTCATGGCCGTGAAGTAAACCAATATGGAATACATGGCGGTCTCTATACCAAACTTAAAAGCCGCTCCCAAGATGATAATCGTGTTTAAAGCCAAGATTATCTCTCCTGATGTGAATCCGGATTTTTTCTTGGTGTAATATCCTATCACTTCCAGCCCATCTATTACTCCTCCCCCTCTTATTACAAATCCAATCCCCATCCCAATAAAAAAGCCTCCAAATACTGCTATCAAAACCTTGTCTGTAGTGAATATGGGGATTTCAATAAAATACATTCCGGCTGCCAACAGCAATACCGCAATTAGAGCTTTCAAGCTGAATGTTTGGCCAATTTTACTATAGCCTATAATCAGAAAAGGAAGGTTGAAAACTATCAAAAGAATGCTGATATGTACATTGGCAAATCCTTTGACCAATATGGAGATGCCCGTGATTCCCCCATCTAGAAAATTATTGGGTACCATAAAACCCTGAAGTCCTACTACTGCAAAAGCAACCCCAATTATCGTAAAGGCTATCGATTTAAATGAAAAAATAGACTTCCAATTAATTTTTTTCAAATCACTCATTATTCTTAATTTAAATCTTTGCCCGGAACAGTCCCGATCATCCAAAACTCGGCTGGATTGCCATGATGTTTTTTAAATATAGACTCTTAATTTCCTACTCCAAAACTTCGTAGACCACCACAGGGTCCTTTTTATTCTTTAATTTCAATACATTGGATTCTTTGCAATTGAAAGATTCCTTTACCTTCTGATAATTGGATTCGGTAATGAGAATTTGGTTTTTGTCTGCAGCGGCCTGCAGCCTGGCTGCGACATTTACAATATCCCCTATAACCGTAAAGTCGAACCTTTTGAGGGTGGTGGAACCGATATTACCAGACACCATCTCCCCAGAATTGATACCTATAGACACCTGAGGCTTAAATTCAGCTTTACCTTGAAATCCCGGCAATCCATCCAAGGTTTGTCTAATGGCCAGGCAACTGTCAATTGCTCTATCCAAATGATAATCACCGGTAAACACCGCCATGATTGCATCGCCTATAAATTTATCTACCACCCCTCCTTCCTTGATTATCTCCTGTACCATGATGTCAAAATAGCAGTTCAACAGCTCCACTACCTTATCCGGTGACTCATTTTCACTGATGCTGGTAAAACTGCATATATCGATAAAGGCCACTGTTCCTTCCACACTTTCATTAAGAAACATGGCTTTTTCTATTTCCACCCCACCCATAAAATTTAAGACGGTTTCATCCACGTACATCTTGAGGATATTGTTTTCCTTAACAGCCTTAAGGGTTTCTCTAATCATCAACACATGCTTCAGGGTCCTATCAATAGTAAGTTCCAAATCCGCAAAATTCACGGGTTTGGTCACAAAATCAAATGCTCCTCTGTTCATAGCCAGGCGGATATTGTCCATATCCCCATAGGCGGATACAATCACGGATTTTAGGAGAGAATTCTGTTCATTGAGCTTGGAGAGCAGAGTCAGCCCGTCCATTTCGGGCATATTGATATCACTGAGAACCAAGTCTACATCTTTATGGTCTTTAAGCTTCTCCAAGGCATGTCTGCCATTGATTGCAAAAATAAATTCATATTCACTTTGTCGGATTTTTTGCCTGAATTTCTGTTTGATTAAAATTTCCAAATCCTCCTCGTCATCTACCACTAATATCTTTGCCATTTCTTTTTCCTTATCTTATTGCAGTAAATTGTTGATCTCTTTTTTAAGGGATTCAAAGTCTATGGGTTTGGTGAAAAATCCCGTGGCTCCTGAATCCATGGCTTTATCATGATTTTCTTGGTCGCCATAGGCTGAAATCATGCTTACCTGTAGCTCAGGGTAGCGAGCTTTTACTTCTTCCAATAACTCCAGGCCACTCATGCCCGGCATGTTGATATCGGAAAACATGTACATTACCTTTGGAGGGTTGCTTTCCTCGAGAATATCCAAGGCCTCCCTTCCGGAAAAAGCAAAAACAAGCTCTAGGTTGCCAGTTTTGATTTCCTTTCTGAACTTTTGCCTAAAAAGCGTCTCTACATCCTTTTCATCATCAACTATTAGTATTTTCATATGTCTTTATATGTTATCATAAGGTAGAGTAATTGTAAATACGGTTCCTCGGCAACTCTCTTCCAATCCGATTTCCGCGTTGAATTGATCGTTTGAATCATTGTGTCCTACTTCTAAATTACCTCCGTGTGCTTTAATGATATCATAACTAAGCGACAACCCAAGTCCTGTTCCTTCGCCGGTAGGCTTGGTGGTAAAGAAGGGTTGAAAGATTTTAGCCTTAATGGCCTGGGGTATACCTATGCCGTTATCCCTAATGGTGATCATCACATTCCCTCTGCCATGATCAGAATAAAGAGCGGTGGCTACTTCAACTTTAGGTGTATAGTCCTGTATTCCCTTTTCCTGGAGGTTTTTGGCTTGCTGATTGACGGCATAAAAGGCATTGTTGATAAGGTTAAGAAAGACTCTACCTATATCCTGGGGGACAATGTTTATACTTGGAAGATCTGGATGGAGGTCCAACTTAAAACTTGCATTGAAGGATTTATCCTTTGCACGTAAGCCATGGTAAGATAGCCTGAGATACTCCTCAGCAAGGGCGTTAATGTCCGTAAGGGATTTCTCTTCAGAATTATTCCGGCTGTGCATCAGCATTCCCTTGACTATGGCATCGGCACGTTTGCCATGGTGGTTTATTTTTTCCAGGTTTAGTTTGATATCTTCTACCAAAACCTTTACCTCCTCGATGTCCCCCTTCTGAAGTTCTTCTTTCATTTCATCAAGAAGTTCACTGCTTACTTCGGAAAAGTTATTGACAAAATTGAGCGGGTTTTGGATTTCATGCGCTATTCCAGCAGTAAGCTCTCCGAGGGAGGCCATTTTTTCGGCATGGATGAGCTGTGCCTGAGTGGATTTAAGTTCTTCAAGAGTTTTTTCAAGTTCTTCCTTTTGCTGGGTAAGTGCCGAGGTCCGTTCACGGACCTGTCTTTCCAACATTATTTTCATCTGCTCAGTGGCTTTAAACTCCTGTTCCCTAGCCAAGGATTTAATCTTTTCTCTTTCAAGGGCTTTTCTTTGCCTGTTGTTATTGATCCACATGGCAATGCCCCATGCAATAGCACAGAATATGGCCAAAAGGAAATAGTCATCCCAACGCTTGTAAAACTGTGGAAAAATAAATTCGACTACTTCAATTATTAGGGATAATAATAAAAGAGGCAACCAGGCGAATACAAGCTGTCTGCCTTTGTCCAATTCTTTAAACCGGAGAATAGCATAAATTACAGCCCCTACTAATAAAATTGAGAGCACTTTCCCAAATACATCCCCTAGCAAGGTGGAAACATCTAAAATCCATACCGTGATGGATACAATTAGCCCCCACTTTAGGGTTTTCTTCCATCTTAGTGGAACTTCATAAGTCAAAGAAGAAGTCCTGAGATAGGAAATAAGAATAATGGCGACTATAATTTCTACATTCATTATAACTTCCGATAGGGATATTAGCTTTTATATTCAATCTTCGCTTTGTTGCCTGTATTTGCTTTCTATCCCATCCTCCCTCTACAATCTAGCTTCGACACATTGAAGGAAGCCCCCTGGCATCATTGCTGATAATCCATATTTTTTTCTGTCGATAAATTTGCATGAAAATAACAAATAAAGCAATAGTTAAAGTTAAACAATCTATTACCTTTTGCGCTCATTGCCACTTTCCTTCAGTCTGGGATTGAGTGACACTTTCCTGCCTTCCGAATTTCTCCGCATTCTCATATTGACAAGTTCAACTGTCAGGGAGAAAAAAACAGCAAAATAGATATAACCTTTAGGTACTTCCACATGGAATCCTTCTATCAGTAACATAAAACCAATTAAGATCAGAAATGAAAGGGCCAAAATCTGCAAAGTCGGTTGCCTGTTGATAAAGGCACTTATTTTACCCGCAAACAGAATCATAATCCCCATAGCAATCACCACCGCTACAATCATAATCTGTACCTTATCCACGAGGCCCACAGCTGTCAAAATACTATCAAATGAAAAAACGGCATCCAATAGGATTATTTGGAGTATGACCCTAAAAACATTGCTTGTCACGTTAGTTTTAATCACCTCGGCTTTCCCTTCCATCTTATGATGGATCTCCAAAGTGGATTTGAAGATGAGAAACAGACCACCGCCAATAAGAATTAAATCCTTGCCACTGAATTGAAATCCCATCAGACCAAATAACGGGTCGTTGAATTTTATAATATAGGTAATTCCCAGAAGTAAACCTATTCTAAAGATCATGGCAAATACAAGCCCTATTACCCTTGCCTTTTCCTGTTTGGATTCAGGCAGTTTATTGGATATTATGGAAATAAAAATAATATTATCAATACCCAACACCACCTCGAGAAAGGTAAGCGTGGCCAAAGCTATCCAAGTTTCTGTGAGTAGATAGATTTCCATATGTGCAGATTAATTGCAAAGACTACCTATAATTACAAAAGGTTATTCTAATTCCCTCATCACTTTGCAGGGGTTGCCATAGGCTAAGACATTATCAGGAATATTTTTGGTAACTACACTTCCGGCTCCAATGGTAACGTTGTTTCCAATAGTAATACCCGGGCAAATAATTGAATTTCCACCTATCCATACATTGTCCCCGATATCAACTGGCCTGGTAAATGTTTTATATCTGCTTTTATTTCCTTCCTGCGCTATTCGTTCAGACGCTATTAGAGGATGGGAAGCCGTGTAAATCTGCACATATGGGGCAATCAATCCGTTTTTCCCTATACTGATTTTATTGTTATCTAAAAACATACAATTAGTATTAACAAACGTATTTTCACCAATCGAAATATTTTCTCCATAATCGCAATAAAACGGAGCCTCAATCCAAATACCCTTACCCACAAAATCAAAAAGCAGCTTTAAAATCTTCTCTCGTTCTTTAATGTTTTCCGAATTTAGGTTATTGTACTCCAATAATAATTTTCTTGCCTTATGGTATATCCTAATTAGTTCGGGATCCCTGGAATCGTAAAATTCTCCATTAAGCATTTTTTCCTTTTCTGTCATCTGGGTGATTTCTAATTATATAAATTCCTTAAATGGTGCAGCTTACTAAAGCTTGCCCTGTAAGAATGCAACCCAGGGGTTGATCCTAAAAATGCACTATTACTCAAGGTTGGATTTTTCCTGAATCGATACAATTTTGCCTTTCTTATTTCCCAAATATCTACTATCGGGTTCTCCAATCAGAAAGCCATAGGGCCGGGTGGTATTATTTTGATTGAGCAGTATTCTTAATGCTGCCATCATGGGTATGGCCAGTATAAGACCTGCCAACCCAAACAGTATGCCTCCCAGCAACAAGGATAGTATGGCGAAAAACGGGTTCACCTGCACCTGCCCCCCTACGATATTGGGTGTGATGAAATTTCCTTCTAAAAATTGTACCACCTGAAACCAAGCAATAATACCCAAGGCATACCAATAGTTATCCATAGTAGCCAATGCAAACAATGCTGGCACTATCGAACCGATAGCGATCCCAATGTATGGAATCAGTAATAGAATAGCAGCAAAAAACCCAAAAAACCATGCATATTTGATTCCCATAAACATCAACCCGAGGGAATTCAATACGGCCACTATACCCATTACTATCAGAAGACCCAATAGATAGCTTTGTATTACTTTATATATTTCTTGAATGACTCCCCTGGTATTTTCCTCAGGCTGACTGGAATTGGCTCGGATAATAAACTCTACAAAAAAATCCCTATAATAGAGCATGAAAAAAATAAAAATCGGCAGCAAAATGATATTGGCAATAGTGCCTCCTGCAGACCCAAAAAATGCCACCAAATATCCTCCTGCATTGGACGCGGCCTTTTGTCCCTCCTCACGTACCCGCAAGGTTAGGCTACCCCTCTGTATCCCAAAGGTAGATTCTACCCATTGGGTGATGGAATCATAGATCTCCACAAAGTTTTCACCCAAATCTTGCCCGTCTTGCCCAATCACTATGGCTTGGTTGACAAGCAAGACAAATAAACCTGTAACCATTAAGATCAATACCACTACTGATATAACCGCAGCCAGGGTTCTGGGAAGCCTCCATCTTTCCAGCCGGTGACAAAGTGGGAAAAGCAAAACCCCAAAAATGATTGCAAACAACAGGGGGATAATCAAGCCTTTTAAAATGTAAAGAATAGCCACGACCATAAAAAGTATGAGCAGGCTTGCGGCAATATTCAATGATTTGGATTTCATAGGTAGGTCAAGTAGCCAAAGCAAAACTTATCAGGAGAATCAAATGTTTACCAATATAAATCATATGTTAAGACATTACAGTTAATCCTTCAATATTTAATAATCCAACTAATCCAAAACATTGGATAAAATGAAAACAGCCATTATAGGAAGTGCTAATTTCAGGGATTGGGACGCTTTCAAAAATAGTTTAATAGGATTAAATATCTCACAAATTATTATAAACGGAGACAGGGGAGCGGCGAGGTTTGCAAAAAGATATGCCAAAATAAACAGGTTACCTTTGATGCATATAACCCATCACAAAAATTTGGGCCAGCTTGAAAAATCCCAAAACCATTTGGAGATTATCGATGCCTGTGAGTGTATAGTGGTTTTTTGCAACGGAAGTTCTTCTGAACTTTCCCCAATAATCCAGCTGGCAAGGCAAATGGGTAAAAAAATCAGCTTGGTTATCGTGTAATTCTGCCACAAATTCAATCAATATTTTCAGAAGGAGGCAGCTTTATACCCATTTTGGCCGCCCGGATTTTCCATTGGGTCCTGGCCAGATCCTGCATATCCTGAATGGCATCACTTTCATCCTGTATTTCCAACCCCAACAAAGTTTCCAAAATATCCTCCATAGTGACTATTCCACTCATTCCTCCATACCCATCCACCACCATGGCAATGTGCTCCCGTTTATTTAGAAGTAATTCCAATACATCAGGAATGGGATCAGTTGCCTGCACTATGGTGATAGGTCTTTTGAGTTGTTTGAGCTTTAGGTCAAACTCATCCTGCACCAGTTTTTCAAAAGCGTCGAATTTGAGGATATAGCCTGTAATGTTATCTATATTTTCCCTATATAATGGAATTCTAGAAAATGCCTTCATCTCTTTTTTTACAAAAAAATCTTTTAAAGTTGTCTCCTCATCCAACACCAGGGTGACCGTTCGGGGGGTCATTACATGATGGACCTGTATGGTTTTGAACATGATAAGGTTGTGAATTATTTTGGACTCACTTTCAGCAAACCACCCCTCTTTGGTGGCAATATGGGTCAAGGCAGCCACTTCTTCCCTACTGGTGGTACTTTCATTACCACCGCTAAAAACTTTCGTCATCTTCTCAGACATAATGACCACCGGATACAGGATCCAGATCATAGCGGCCAAAACCCCTCCCATGTAAGGGGCTATTTTCTTCCAATAAGCAGCCCCCAAAGATTTGGGGAATATTTCAGATAAAACTAAAATCAGGATCGTGAGGATTGCCGAAATAATTCCAAAAAATTCATTTCCATAAATTCTGACGGCCTCTGCCCCCACTCCGGCAGCCCCAACCGTATGAGCTATGGTGTTAAAACTCAATATAGCCGCCAATGGGCGGTCAATATTTGTTTTCAGCTCTTTTAATCTTCCAGCATAACTTTTTCCTTCCTGTATTTGGGTTTCAATATAGGATGGGGATATACTTAACAAACTTGCCTCTAATAAGGAGCAGACGAACGAAATCCCGAGGGCTAACAGCAAATAAAACAATAAGAGCGTCATATGTATCGATTACCATATAAATTTAGTAAATAATCGAGGTTTATTTCACAAAAAAAAGGAATCCCATACGCTCTTCGCTTGAAACCAAAGCTACACCCTCCACGTCGCTTGCGGTTTTTAAACCCTTAAACCAGGCCGAAGGCCGAATAACCTTCTGAACCGAGGTTTAGAAGCCTGCCAGGCTGCGAATGAATTGGAAAGTTTAGAAGGTTAGTATGAAAAGTTGAATGGCTAAATGTGGGTTACACTGCCTATCAAAATTGACTAGCAGCTTTTTTATTATAAAGGTTCTTTAGGTCATTAAACCTTTAAATCACAGAACGAGGACTTTTATTTTCATCTATGGCAACTAAGGTGAAACCTCCCTTTATGGCTAGGTGACGGCTATCGCTATACATTTCTTCCACAAAGATTTCCACTTCGACATCCAAACTGGTGGTGCCTACCCGTGTAACTCTGCCGATTAATTCTATCAGTGTATCAGCAGGGATGGGGTGGTTGAAATCTATCTGTTTGGAGGAAACGGTTACCATTCTTTTTCTGCTGAACCTTGTAGCAGCCATAAAGGCCACTTCATCCATTAGATACATGGCCATGCCTCCAAAGAGGGTATCGTAATGGTTAGTAGTATTGGGAAACACAACCTTGAATACCCTGGTTTCGGAGTCAGCAATCCTTCGAGCTAAATCCATCAGGCCACCTCCCTTTCCACAGCCAGAAAATGAGTGACATTACCTCGAAGCCCAATTAAGGGCAGGATGTGTACCAAACATTCATAGGCTTCACCGCTTTTGCGGTGGTTGGTCAGCTGCATTTCAAATTCGATTTCCTGATCCAGATTTTGTCTGAAATCCTTTATCCTTTCCTTCCTAGTACTCGGTCCCTGTAAAAATGAGGGTTTTTTCCCTAAAGCATAACTGGACGAATAACCTGTCATAATCTCAAAACCTGAACAGGTCCACATGATGTTGGTATTTACATCTGTGAGGACAAGAGCCTCATAAGGCATATGTAACACATTTGACCAATTCAGGTCCCATGCAAACCTATGGCCTAATCTTTTTAGCTCCTGGACATCTTGTTGTCTAACTTTTTCATTCACCCTATTCATGGCAATTACATCATAACAGTGTAAAAACGGGACCTTCCCCGAAGGAACATTGGGAAGTGCCTGTAGAGAAATATTATTGGAGTAGTCTGATTGCGCAAATACATCCAAACTTTGGATGGTCCTGCACTTTGGCCTAGCGGGAGGAAAGGGTTTAACTTTTTTGGGGCTATCAATCCACGAATAACCTAATTGGGATGTTGACATTGCTTTTCAAGTTGATTTTTGAAATAATTTTTCAAAATTCCGCAACGCCCTTTGGCAGATAAATAATAAGAGGATTTGGCTAGGCCAATCCTGACTATTACCCCAATCCACGAGGGCATATGTCAATACAAAATAGGCAAGTCTCCTGGCTTGTAACTTTTTGCCGGCCTTCTCATTCCAAATAAATGGGACAATGGCTGATTTCGGTCAAAAACACGTGTTACATTACAGTTGCGGGACAGCTCATGATTTGCACATGATTCCTTTTTAATCGGCATTTCTGCCAAACCTGTTTTGAGTTGATGAAATTTCAAAAGGAAAGTTATAGTTTTCTTTTCATTATACAAGAGGATAACAACGGAAATCTTGGTCTTGCGCCGAACCGGCACTCTTGTGAGAATATTTTCAGACTTCGCACAATTGAGTTGAGAGTTTCCGACTCGGAGGTAAGTTTCGAATTCACCCACTTTTACAAGTCTTATAATTTCTTTATACCTTGGGGTCTTTGTGGCCAAAAACTTGACAAAGAAACAAAGATGCGCTACACCTAACCACCATTCTAACCTTCACTTTTCTTAAAAGTCAATCCCTGCTCTTCGAGCGATTTTCGAAATGCAGGCAAGGAAGCCTTTCCAATGCCGTGGATTTTCAAAATTTCTTTTTCCGTAAATTCGGATAGTTTATGAATGGTATCAATTCCGTGATGAAGGAGGGCGTTTCGCGCAGGGTTGCTTAAAGACGCCAAAAACCCTGAAGCTGGCTCTTTGAGTTTTTCACAGGTGGGACACGTAGGACAGTCACTACTTTTATAGAAAGTGTGGCCATTCTTACAGGTCTTCTTTTGCTTCTCTGTTGCCATAACTTTCGGTTTTCTTAGTGATATTCATTTGCATCTGTCCGTTAGATTGGATAAGGGGTTTGAACCCTCCATAGACCATTCTACCCGCATCAAAAATCACCTTATCGGGATTAGTCAACGGGGCAATTAAGGCTGCAACTCTAGGGTCTTCAGGTACTTTTAAATTGGCAAAATCACGGACCTCCTTGGAAGGAAAAGCAACCCAACCGAATACTATTATCTCATCTTCTTTAGCTTCTACGCTTGTGACAAAAGATTTTGTTCCCTCAAAAGTCAAATCATCACCGACGAATTCCCAATAAGCAGTTGCTCCATACTCTTTCCATAAATCTGCTACTTTGCCAGCCACATTTTGGTATTCGCCCAAATGAACTTTGGGAATTGGAAGAACAAAGCCATCTATGTAATCCATAATTATATAATCTTTATATTTAAGTCTGTGAAATAGGTTGGCCGAAGGTCGAATAATCTTCTAAACTACGGTTAGGAGGTTAGAATCTTACTTAATTGAGTAGAAAGTAGATGTCCCGAGGAGCGCCAATGGAAAATTTACGAGGCGCTTCGGGACGGTAGAAATGTTTAGGGATGAAGGCACAGTGAATCACCTCTATCCCTAAACCTCCCCACGTGGTGGCCTAGGCCACCACGTGGGGAATCTACTCTCTACCATCTACCCATCTGCGCTCTCCCGATTCGCTTCACTTCTCGGGACAAGTTCTGCGTGTAGCCAACCCTAAAGCTGCGGCCTTTGCGCTTTCTCTTTGCGACCTTTGCGTGAAACTGCCGCGATGAAGCCGCCGCTTTGCGATTTTTAAACCTCTAAACCAGGCCGCAGACCGAATAAACACCTAACCGTACTATTCTATCGGCGCATGAAACATCCACTGTATTCCAAATTTATCCGTACAGCTGCCATAATGCTCACCCCAAAACATATCTTGAAGCTCCATGCTAACCTCCCCTCCCGATGACAAGGAGTCAAAATACTTGCGTGCCTCCTCCTTGCTATCCACATGGAGGCTGATATGGACATTGTTGCCTGTGTTGAGCTTAAACCCCATGGATTCTGGGGCATCAGTGCCCATCAGCAAGTGGCCGCCCACAATGGGGAGGGTCATGTTCATGATGAGGTGTTTGTCCTCCTCAGCTATTGGAGGGGCGCCTTCCGAAGGGGGCATGTCACCATAACGGTGGATCCCCTCGATGAAATCATTGCCAAATACTTCCTTGTAAAAATTGAATGCCTGCTCGGTCTCCCGCGCAAAATTCAGGTAAGTGCTAACTGCTGCCATATTAGTTTATTTAGTGGTTTCGCAAATGGTTTTCAATATCTGCAATGCCTTAGGCCAGGTTTCCTCAAAATAAGCCTTATATTCTCCGATCGTATCCACAGTCACCCTGACGGTGGTGGCAGAATCTCTCTCCTCAAAACGGTATTCCTCCACAGCACCCTTCCATGTCTCGATTTCGGGGCCTTCCGTCACTTCCACTCCTTTGTCCAGCATACCCAGCATCTCCACGCCCACAATTTCTCCTGGCTTGGCCTTGGTTACCTTTGCCACCATACCACTCTCCCTACCCTCGGCATCAGGTCCAATAAAATAAAGCGTTTCCCCAACTTCCCATTTGCCCTTATAATAGGAACCTGGATGGAAGGCGGCCGTCCATTCTCTATAGGTATCAGGGGCCAGCATAATTTCATACACTGCTTGGGCGGGGGCTTCGATTTGAACATCAAAATGCAACCTATGTAGTTTTGAAAGCGATTCAGTATATACTTTGAAGTTTTCCAAAATCGCCTGCCAACCCTGCCGCTGCATTTCGATCGAATGGGAGGATTCTGCCTCAAACTCCTCAACAATCTCCACATGGTCTTTCATCTGTTTGAAATGCACCTGAACCTTCCGTCCATCATCTAGGTGGAATTTGATCATTTGCATGGGGACTACTTCCTCAAATTCCCCCTTGAAATCAAATGCCTGACTGCCATCTTTTGCAGCCATGTGGTACGAAAATTCACCGCCTGACCTCAGTTCAAGCTTTGCCTTTGGACAGTGCCAGTCCTCACTGGCAAAATTCCAATTTACGATGTGCTCTGCCGAAGTCCATGATCCCCAGACCTGGCTCAAAGGAGCTTTGATTGATACAGTTAATTTAACTAGTGCAAGCTTTTCCATAGAAGTAATTATTTAAGTCAAACCAATCTTTCCAATTGCCCTTTCCTTTTGACGATGTTTTTGTAATCCCACTGAATATTCCGGGCCTTGATCAGCCAATGCTGCAGCTTTTCTGAGTCAATTTCAGTCACGGTGCGATACCGGCACTCTGCTGCTTTAAACTTGCCTTCAGGCTGAAGTCCTGGCTCTTCAAAACTCTGTCCGCTCCAAAAAAGCAAACGTACACAGTTTTTCAATTTAGAATAGCCTACTATGGGATTGCCCTTGAGAAACCATACCGGATGGCGATGCCAGATTTTGCTCTCCGCATCAGGTAATCCTTTTTGGATTTCCCTATGAAGGTGGTCGGCAATTATCCTGTCCTCTCCTTCCAATGTTTGGTTATAAAGCTCAATTTCAGTAGGCATAAAAGTAAAGGGGTTAATGTTATACCAAAGTTAAAAAGTATTGAATCGCCCAGTTCTGTGTCAATCCGACATTCTAGGGGGCTATTGCGACAAAATTTCTTAGACCAAATTCATCGCATTTTCGGCAACACCATACTTATGTTTGTAATCCAAGGGAGACAGACCCACATATTTTTTGAAAACCTCCCTAAAGGCTTTATTGTCAGAATAGCCTACATCATACATAATTTCACTGATGCTTTTTCGGGATTTTTCCAGATTCCGTTTTGCTGCCTCTACCCTCACCCGTTGTACGTATTCCAATAGGGTATTGCCGGTGGCATGCTTGAACCTCCGTTCCAGTGTCCTCCGGACAAGGTTAAACTTGGAGCTAAGGTCATTTACTTGGATTTTTTCGGTAAAGTTCTTCTCCACAAAATCCTGAACGTTCCTCACTACCTCATCGGCATGGTCCTTTTGTCCAGTGAAGATGATGAATTCGGATTGGGAATTCCGCCCCATATCTATTTGAAAAATTTTGGAACAGTAAATGGCTGCCTGCCGGTTAACGAACTTTTCAATGACATACAAAATCAGGTTGGCAGAAGAAAAGGCGCCGCCTCCGGTATAGATACCCTGTTCGTCTGTCATAAGGCTGTCTGGAGCGAGGTGTGTTTGGGGAAAAAGCTTTTGAAACTGACTGGCTGCTTTCCAATGGGTCACACATTTTCTACCATCAAGGAGCCCGGTGCTGGCCAAAATAAATGCCCCAAGGCAAAGGGAAACCACCTCTGCCCCCTCGCCCACCCTGGCTTGGATCCAAGGAATAAAAGCTTTGTTTTCCTGGATAGCCACTTGCAGGTCGCCCTGCACGGGTGGGATAATTATTAAGTCTGTATGCTCAAATTGATCAAGTGTTTTTTCAGCTTTAATAGTATAGAGCTCATTTTGGAGTTTGACCTCCTTTTCCACACCGACCAGTTTCACCTCAAAAGCCGGTGGCAGCTGCTGGCTTTCCAGGTAGTGGTTTGCCTCCAACAAACCCAATCTTGCATTTTCCAGACTGCCCAAATTGACTTGGTTTAAAAGTAAAATGGAAACTCTTTTCATACTGCTTATTGATTGACGGTCAGATTATAAAGTTAACATTTTATCAATTGGTTTAGAAGCCTGCCGGCAAAGGCAGGTTTATTTCCCTATAACCGCTTCGCGGATCTATGAATAGGTTGATGGGTTTAACGGATTAAGGGATTAACGTAAGGTACTTCCTCTCCTTAATCCTTTAATCAGTCCAGAAGGGAATCCAGCGCAGCTATTCCCTTCTGGACATTAAACCTATCAACCAACCCGTGGTTGTCAAGTGTCCAGTGAGGCTGAGAAAAACCAGTAGAGCCAATCTAAGCATTGCGTCCTTTGCGCTTTATCTCTGCGCCTCCGCGTGAAACTACCGCGTGAAACCAACGCCTCATCCTCCTCGCCGCTTAGCGATTTCCAAACCCCTAAACCAGGCCGAAGGCCGACTAACCTCCTAAACTACGTAGTTAAGAAACTAGGGCAATTCAACTGGTACAAACCTCCCAAACAATTCTTCCTGAAACCATTGTTGATTTACTTCGAGGTATTCCTGGTGGCGTGTGCGGTAGGCATAGTTTTCCATACATTCAGCATTCTCCCAAATTGAAAATGTAGCTTGTTCCACTAAGGGAGTTTGCCCGATCCCTTTGGTATATATAAGCCCAGGCGTATTCTGAAGTGCTTTGACTGTTACCTTCACGGCTTTTAGAAAACTTAGCATATATTTCCAGCTTATACGGGCCCGCGTGATAGTTATGATGGGGCCGCCTTGATATTCAGCTGAGGGAAAAAAGGGGTTGACTCCATTCCAACTGCCATGTACCCGTGCACATTGCATCCAATGTGTTTCATGTGATTCAGACATATCGGCTAATTCACGGAAAGTGGGGTGTTGTTCCACATTTTCTGCTGCCTCAAGATCCGTCCAGTGTATTAACAAGGCATAAGAGGAAAAGTCCGGCCAGATTTCAAAGCCAAAACCTGCTCCTGTTCCCATCAAACGAACAAAATTGGTCCCATCGAATTTGCTTTCCAGCTTTTTGGACCTACCAATTTGCTTAAAAATCCAGAAGCGGTTTTTTGGGGGAAATTTAAAAAATGTGATTGAAGCAAGGTTAATTTTTTGGCTCTCCATGAAAAATCAACACCTAAAACACAATTTGGTTTTCGTTATTTTAGAAGGGTTTTTTCCGGATAACCGCTTTGCGGATCGGGAAGTATAGAACCTGCCTGGCGCAGACTGGGTTTAAGGTATACCACGACAATACCCTCAGGCTTCCCTTCGATTTCGCTCAGGGACCGCCGTAAGCAATCACTATTACATTGCGGTCTTTGCGCTTTTCCTTTGCGCCCTTCGCGTGAAACTTCCGCGATGCAGTAAAGCCTCATCCTTCTCCCTTCTTGCGATTTCTAAACCCCTAAACCAGGCCGAAGGCCGAATAAACTCCTAAACCATAACCTACCTTTAACCTTGATATTTATTGCCCCTATCTTTAAAGCCTTATCTTTGAAAAAAAAAAGTCAAATGAGAAAGTTAATTTTTGCTTCCCTGCTGGTGGCAGCTATTGGCTGTAAAAATGACTCTGACGTGAGTCATCTTTCAGCAGAGGAAGAAACCACAAATCCTAAAAACATCATATTATTAATCGGCGATGGAATGGGTGTTACCCAGATTTCCTCCCTTTATGCTTTTGAGGATAAGATTGCCAGCTTTGACCGGTTTAAAAACATAGGGTTTATTAAAACCTCATCCTCAGATAACCACATTACTGACTCTGCAGCCGGTGCCACAGCCTTTGCCAGCGGCATCAAAACTTACAATGCAGCAATTGGAGTAGATGATGACACGGTGGCAGCGGAAACTATTGTGGAGATATTATCCAAGAAAGGCTGGAGAACAGGCTTGGTGGCTACCAGTTCTATTACCCATGCCACTCCTGCGGCCTTTTATGCCCACGTAGCCCACAGAAAAATGGAGGAGGATATAGCCAAGCAGCTTTTGGATTCAGATGTGGATATCGTAATCGGAGGAGGTGAAAAATATTTTAATGCCAGAGAAGATGGTATCAATTATTTGGACAGTCTAAGGTCAAAAGGTTACCATGTTAAAACAAAAAGTGATCAAGAAATAGAGGTGCAAAACCCAGCCGAGAAAGAAGCCCACCTGATGGCCTCAAGTGCCATGCAAAAAATATCTGAAGGCAGAGGAGATTTTTTGACAGAGGCTTCCCTTTATACCATCAATAAGCTGCAAAATACGAATGATAATTTTTTTGTCATGATTGAAGGCTCCCAGATAGATTGGGGTGGACACGCCAATGACCATGATTATATTGTGGATGAAATGCTTGATTTTGATAAGACCATCAATGCCGTTTTGGATTTTGCCGAAAAGGATGGGAATACTTTGGTAATAGTGACTGCTGACCATGAGACCGGAGGGTACGCACTATCCAGCGGCAAGGATGGTTATAAAACTGTGACGGGCACCTTTACTACAGGTGGACACACGGCAGCTATGATTCCTGTATTTGCCTTTGGCCCAGGCTCTGAAAACTTCCAGGGGGTATATGAAAACAATGAAATCTTTCATAAAATGCTGGAGTCGGTAAAATAGATTTCAGACCGAAGAGTGGGTTTAGAAGCCTGCCTACCGGCAAAGGCAGGTTTATTTCCCGGTCTTTACTAATGAAATTTGTACCCCATTCCTACTGACCATACCCATTGATCTTGGGAATCCATATGGAAAAAGGGAACGAAGAAGGCCAATTTCCTATAATCTACTCTAGGGGCAACACCAAGCCTGGCCCCCAGTTTTCCCTCATAGACATATAGAGAGGGCAATGCTCCTACCCCCACCTTCCAATCAGGGTTGATATTTAAAAATAGACTTGGGCCACCTACATTGACCGCATAGAAATCAGGGCCTACAGAAACTCCCAGCATTCCTTCCAATCCAAAATCCACCATTGATTTTCCGGAAGTTTCCTGAGGTGCAGGCTCTTGGCCTAACACAAAACTTTGGGAAGAAATTAATAATAATGCAAGCAGAAGAAATTTCACATATGACATTTTACAGTTATTTTATTTAATCACTTATTTAACTTTTATCAACCAGCTTGGTAATCTTGTTGTTCTCAAACACAAAGAGAGACCTGCCGTTTAACCTAATCTCTTGCCCCTGTTTCATCTCTTCTGAGAGGTCTTTAGCCAATACCCCAAAGTATTCCAGATCTACCTCAGTTCTATCAGGGTAATGTCTGATTGCTAGGATGGTTTGCTTCCTTTCTGAAAAGTATTCACATGTCGCCATAGCCTGATTGCTGAATTCCTGCTTCCCCTTCAAAGCCATGGTCAATTCCCCATTTTGGTAATTCTGGAAAACTATGCCTTCCGAAAAGTCCTGGACCATCTTGCCCACATCGAATGAATTGTAGCCATCCAGGTAGTTTTGGATTATTGATTCTCTATCTTTCATATTATCCATTTTACGCCCTAACTCATTGATTTTTCGTTTAATAAGATAAAGTAAACCGAAGCGGAAGCCGGTTTCTATATTTAACTTACTATCAATTATCATGAAAGCTTTACTCAACCCCTTAACCCTTTTGGTGGTGATAATTGGCTGTCTGGTTAGTGTCGGGTGCAGTGATGACGATGATGCGCCAAGAGAGAAAGCCAAAATCTACACCTTAAATGCCCTTCCTGGTTTTAACAACCCTGGAAATGTGATTTTCCAAAAAGATGGAAGTAATGCCACATTAGTGACCATCCAATTGGAAGGCACCGAGGATGGAGCCATCCACCCCGCCCACATCCACGCAAACTCTGTAGCCGAAGGTGGGCCAATCGTGGTGGACCTGACATCTGTGGATGGAAGTACTGGCAGAAGTCAAACCCGAGTGACCATGTTTGACAATGGTACCCCGGTCACCTATGAAGAGCTCATCACCTACAATGGGCACGTGAATGTCCACCTGAGCATGGAGGATCTTGCCACCCTGATAGCCGAAGGCAACATAGGCAGTAATGCTCCATCTGCCCCCTCTCCTCCGAATGGAACAGGCTATTAATTCACTTTGGCCGAGCATCTTTTCTCGGCCAAACATACCTATTATTTAGGCATGCAATTTAAAGAGATGTAAGCCTATACCAGGCGTAGCCATAGCCCTGGATAGAAAAATCTCTAAGCTCGAATGGCCCTGAATCTTCTCCACCACCATTGAGCCCATTGCTAATTTTGTAACCCTTATAATCTTGCTTCAAATCCACTTTTTGCTCAGTATTGCTCAAATTATGGACAATTATTATGGATTGGCCTTTAAGGCTATATTTAATTGCCAAAACTTGATTGGAACCAGTAGGAATAACTTCCCAATCTCCCCTCCCGATTTCAGGACAGGATTTTCTTAAATTTATCAAGCGAGTTGTCCAGTTTAGCAATGAATTTGGATCTTGTTGCTGAGTAAGCACATTTACATCATGATAACTAAATTCCCCAGAAGATATTACGGGGTTTTCCAGTTCTTCAGCTGTAGAGAAACCAGCGTTTTTGTCTGCAGTCCATTGCATAGGAGTGCGTACTGCTTCTCTTTCTGGCAAACTCAAATCCTCCCCCATTCCAATTTCATCCCCATACCGAATTACAGGAGTTCCTGGCAATGAAAACATTAAGCTATATGCCATTTTAATCTGATTCTCGTCATTCATCATAGGGGCCAATCTCCTCCTGATGCCTCTATCATAGACTTGCATGGTTTCATCTGGTCCGAATTTTTCATAAACCTTGGCCTGTTGTTCATCTGACAGCCTTCCCAGATCGAGTTCATCGTGATTTCGTAAGAATTGGGCCCATTGTGAATTTCTTGGGATGTCTTTTGTCTCTTCGAGAGAAGATACTAAGGTCGAAACCTCCTCTGTAGCTAGGGAATAAAAAAGATGCTGATTCACAAAGAAATTGAACAACATATGCATCCCTTCTCCCTCATCTCCAAAATAATTTTTATTTTCTTCTGGCATTACATTGGCCTCGCCAAGTAATAAGGCATCCCCGCGACGCCATTGGATGAATTTTCTGATTTCTTTTATTAAATCATAGTGAAGTTCTGGATCTTCCACACCCGTATAGGGATCTTCAATAATAAATGGAACAGCGTCCAGCCTAAAACCCGAGAATCCCATCCATAACCAGTAACCCATCACCTTTCGCATTTCATTCTGAACCACTGGATTGAGGTTATTCAAATCGGGTTGAAATTCATAGAATCGGTGATAATAGTATTCTCCGGCTTCCGGATGGTATGTCCATGTTTGCTCTTGAACTCCAGGAAAGACCATTCCTTGATCATAGTCATCGGGCTGCTCTTCTGACCACACATAATAGTCTCGGTATACGGAATTTTTATCCTTTATTGCTTCCTGGAACCACACGTGCTGATCAGAAGTATGGTTCATCACCAAGTCAGTGATCACACGAATCCCCATTTCCTTTGCAGAATTCATAAACTCGACCAAGTCACCTCCTGTCCCGTATTCCGGATGAATCATGTAGAAGTCCTCAATATCATACCCGTTGTCTTTATTGGGGGATTTTTGAAAGGGCGCAAGCCATATTACATCAACCCCCAAAGACTTTAAGTACGGCAGTTTTTCCTTCAAACCAGCAAAATCACCAACACCATCACCGTCCGAGTCATAAAAAGAATCTACATCAAGATTATAAATGATGCTGTTCTTATACCAATATTCGTTTTGCTCCTCATTTTGAAAATTGTCATCAACTTTCTCATCCTGAGCGAAAACAAAGGTTTGAAAAATTAAAAGGTGGACAAGAAATATAAAATAAATTTTTCTATTCATTGAGCTTAGGATTTAAGTCGCGTCAAATATTAAACACCTGTCATTTTTTATATCTTATAAGGAAAAAAGCCATAATACCATTTAGAACCAAAGAAAGTCCATTGGTAGCAATAATGGCAACATCCTCCTGAATAATCCCATAAACCAGCCAAAGTGAGAAACCAATTATCATGACAGTAAACATACCGGGCGATACATCTTCCACACTTTTACTTTTGAAGGCTTTGATTAATTGGGGAAATACAGCTACCGATGTGCACGCACCAGCGAAAAGCCCCAAAATTGTAATCCATTCCATATTCAGGGGGGTAATTGAAAAATGAAAAAGTGAAATTAGTCAATAAAATATAATTTATCAATTATGTTATTTGCATATTCCATTAAAGAATAAAACATATTGTCAAAAATGAAGCCTAAAAAATTGAATTACTATCCATGTATTCCTAAATCAGATAACGATCGGAATACCGATGCACAAAGATTGGACTTATGAGTTGGATATTAATTTTAAAACAAATTCTTTTTGACTATCCTTATGCTTAAGAAAGTCCTCTATTGTAGGCCACAGCTCATAATCAGGGATAACCCCTCTTCCATAAGGCTGATCGGCCCTTTGTGGTGCATCATGCACCACATAAACAACCGAAAATTTGGATTTTATTTTTGAATTTGGCAATTCATATACAAGTCCTATATGTCCATTGTGCTCATAATATCCTCCTACTGTTTCTACCCCCACAGTAGTTAAATTCCTTGCATACCCTTTCATCAAAGAAGCGAAATGCGAGGCCGCAGAGGCGGTATTTTCATTAATCAACATATAAACCTGACCATGGTATGCTGGCGACTTCGGTTGATAAATGGGGTTATATTTAGGGTTTTGATAACTCCTCCCTTCATTGAAATCTTCAAAGTAATCATCCAAAAATTCGAGCCCCATAACCTTCGTGGCACTGTCGATCCTCGCATCCGTTGAAACACCCCAGAAAAAGTCATCATAAGGGAAGTCCTGTGGATTAAATATTATATGAGCTTCTAAATTTTCTTGGAAAGAGCTATCACTCAAATACCTGACAGGTTGTTCAAAAGTAGGGTCACTTCCCCCAGGATTGTTTCTTACATCAATAACTAGATTAGGAATTAATTTTTCATCCAAAACTGTAAATACACTATCCAAAAATTGGGTATATAGATCAAATTGTGGGTCATCTTTACCTGTGGCAAATCCAAAAAATCTTAGGTTAAGCAAGCCTGTTTTTGCATCAATCTGCTCGTAACTATAAGGAGGTTGCTTTTCGTAATCCAGCAAGTCAGAAATCGGTGCACTGTATTTATTTGAAAGGTTTTTTTCCCTTTCTTCAAATGTTACAGCCTGAAGAAACTCTGTTTGGGGTTCAATTTTCCCTGGAGCTAAAAATTTCACTTCGAATTTATCAGTTGCCCCATACTCAATTACATATCTCCAAGCAAAAGCATTATTTACACTTGCGGAAAGTTTATAACTGGTATTAAAACCATCAACAGGAAAATACTTCTGGAATGACTGCATCAATTCAAGGTCTTCCTTGCCATTAATATTTAAAATTTGAGATCCAGGGGGTATTTTTTCGGTAAGCCCATCAAAGATTATTTTGCCTTCAAGGTAGGTCAAATGATATGGGAAATATGTTTTCTGCTTTTTGAGTTCATTTAAATCATCTGTTCCAGGCTCGGTGTAATTATGCACACTCCCTTCGAAATCAGTTAAATTAGAGATTATTTTAAAAAATTCAGAAGTTTTTAAAGGTCGTTTAATTTGTTCAAATGCCCAGCGATAAAGACTATCTACCTCCTCTTCCGTCCTGTAAATATATAGCCCAGAATTAACATTCTTTCTTATATCAATAAAGACTTGTAAATCCTCCTCCATTTCAGAAATAGAAAGTTGATTGTTTAAGCCAAGGTTAAAAGTTGAGGTTGTCTGTGAAGCCAGCGGATTGAGAAGTGATGTTAATGCAAACAGAATTACCAATGGTAACTTATATTTAAATTCAAATTCCTCATGTAGGGCCTGGACTTTCTCAAATTGCTCTCTAAATGTTTTTGCAACCAAGAATTTTGGATCTTGAAGTTTTAAAATGTTTTTATATTTAGACATAAAATTTTTCATGATGTACGATTGTCCAGACTTTTAATTGAAATTTTGATTTAAATCCTAAATTGACTGCTAAGGGTATGTCAATACGTATCCAATGAATAAAATGTCCTAGTATTCGTTTAATTTTATATAAAAAATAACATTTAAAGGACTATTTAAAAAAATACATGTTTATACAAATAAAAATTTTTACATTCGTAAAATTAACCTATTTACCTTAAAGAAAAGGAGTTAGCTTGAAAAACCCGTTATCCATCCTTGGCAGCTTGCCGGAATCATCTACTATAGAAATGGATGCTAGAATTGATCTAGTAAACACATTTCAAACTTATCAGACAACATTTAAATTAAATATTGCCTGCATTATTTTTGATCTTGAGGGGAAAATAACCTATGTCAATGACAGGTTTTGCGAGATTAGCAAATTTACCCGGGAAGAATTGGTAGGGTCAAGTTACAAGTTGATCCAGTCCAAATACCATTCACAATCCTTCTATAACAAAATAGTACAACAGCTTTCCCTTGGAAAATCATGGAAGGGAATGGTGAATAGCCAGGCAAAAGATGGAAGTGATTATTGGAAGGACACCCTTATCATTCCTGTAGTTGACAAAAACCAAACTATTAAAGAATATTTATCTTTACGCCTTCCTATCGATCAATCAGCTTATTTTAAGAAAAACAGCAAACTCATCAATGAAATACTGTTTAACATCTCTCATAAATTAAGAAAACCTGTCACTCAAATATCTTCTGTTGCCTCCTACCTCGAGAGCGAAAGCATATCCCTAGAAGAGTTTCAAGACCTAGTAAAGTACATGAAAAATGCAGCTGTATCCATTGATACTTATACAAGAGAGCTAAATGAAGTTCTAAGTCAATTGAAATAAATGTCTATTACATTGAAAAGTAAAAATACCTGATAACAGGTATTGACTACTAATCAATGGAAATTTATTTTTGAAATTCAACTTTTATAAGGGGTTTTAAATTTCATCACGCAAGATATCGGGATATGGCATTTGAAGGAGAATATCGAAAAATAAAAGCTAAATCAGAATTTATAAGATCAGCTAACGAAGCTTGGTCAAAGGATTTTGAAATTCTTCAAACCTGGAGAAAAAAAGGACAGGAGAGTGAAAAATCACAAGACTATCTTGCTGCAATTGAATTTTATAAAATCTGTATCCAACACGGGAAAGGGAGCGATTTCCTGACTTTGGCCAATTATGTTCATGACATAAATCGGATAATAATTCTTTATACAAAAACAAGGCAAATCAGCCCCTTGACGCAGCTTTTAGAATCCCTATTATTGGACTACCCCAAAAGTCTGCATGTAGCCGAATGGCAAATCAGGCTAAAGACCATATCTAAAGATCATCCTACGCAGATGTAAAGCTGAAACTTGTCCAATCGGGATTTTTCAAACATGATGTACCTGCTGCTGTTGTAATAGGAAACCGCTTTCCTTTCTCATGAATATCCTACACCAACCAAGCACATCACTAATCAGCCATCTTGAATGTCCCAAATGCGGACGAACGTATCTTCACCAAGAATTGCATACTGTATGTGAAAACACCAATTGCCAATCCTCTCTTTTTGCCAGATATAACCTATCCCCTGGAGTTTTCAAAAAAGAAAGCCTCAGGGCTAACCCCAATAGCATGTGGCGGTACAGTCCGGTGTTGCCTATAGAGAAGGTTGAATATATGATTAGCCTCGGTGAAGGATTTACTCCGATTCTCCCCTTGCAAAACCTAGATGGACTAGAGGAAAACCGGGTCTATTGGAAGGATGAATCGGGCAACCCTACAGGATCCTTTAAATCTAGGGGACAGAGCACTGCCATTTCAAAAGCTCTCGAACTCGGCGTGAAAGCTGCTTGTATACCTTCAGCTGGCAATGCAGCGGGAGCTTTGGCTGCCTACTGCGCTAAAGCGGGTATCAAGGCGCATGTATTTATGCCCAAAGAAACACCTCAACTGTTCAAAGACGAGTGCGTACTCTACGGCGCCAACCTCACGGAAGTGGATGGGAATATTAAGGACTGTTCGAAATTAGCCTCCGAAGAGGGGGAGAAAAACGGGTGGTTTCCAGTTTTTACACTTAAAGAACCCTACAGGCTGGAAGGAAAAAAAACTATGGGGTACGAAATAGCCGAGCAGATGGACTGGATTCTTCCCGACGTGATTCTATACCCCACTGGCGGGGGTACAGGTCTTTTGGGCATATGGAAAGCGTTTGACGAAATGGAGACATTGGGGTGGATAGGAAGTGAGCGTCCCCGCATGGTTTCTGTACAGGCTACTAGTTGTGACGGCATCACACAGGCATTTCACCAGCACCAAACGGAGTCCGAGTATGTAGACAAAGGCTTTACTATTGCAAATGGCCTGAGAGTGCCAAAGCCTTATGCAGATGAATATATTCTCAAAGTGCTGAGAGAAAGCCAGGGTACCGCAATAACCATCAATGATGCAGAAATGGAAACCGGAATGAAGGAAATTGCAAAAAAAGAGGGGTTACTCGTATGCCCAGAAGGAGCTGCCCTGTGGCAAGCTTTCAAAAAATTAAAGGAAAAAAGCTGGATAAAACCTGGAGAAAAAGTGCTGTTGATGAATACAGGCAGCGGCTATAAGTATCTTGAAAACATAGAAATCAATTAAGTGTCCAATTTCTAATCAAACGTTAACCTAGGTTAAGAATACTTAATGCTTTAGTATCAGAACTGATTTCTGTCGAACTTGACCAAGGACAGGAAACTTTTACTAAATATTTTTCGAATGAACCAGGTGATAATGGCTTTTTGGATATTAACTTCCATAATTCCCCAGGATAGATTTTTGCTTAAAGGTTTTATAAGGGATGCAGATACTGGTGCACCTATCGTTGGGGCCCATGTAGTCTCCCGAAACCGTCAGGGCATTACCGATGCGGAAGGCAGATTTGAGATCGAGGTAAATATTGGAGATAAGTTAACCTTTACCCACATAGCCTATATGGCTCACTCGCAGGTGGTAGAGGACAGCAATCCTTTGAACATCCTGCTTCATTTCAATGAAACGGAGTTGGAGGAATTTACAGTCAGTTCCTTTCCTTCTGAGGAAAAGTTAAAGCAGCTGATACTTGACACACCGTATATCCCCAGCCAGTTAGAAAGCAACTTAACCAACAACTTGAATTTTGTAAAAAATATATACCGGCTTGGCAATCATCACACCCAAAACAGTATTGCAAACACGGCAAAAAGAATGGCAGCTGGCAATGGGGAAGCCACGTTTTTCTCCACCAATCCTTCTATGGGTATTATGGAGCTAATAAAGTCATTTAGAAAACAGAGCTATATTCCCATGGAAAAACCCGGAGCACCCAAGTACCGTTTGGATTTTGACAAACTCCGGAGGGCAAGGAATGACTCCACTGTGAGGTATAGTGATTATTTTGAATAAATTAGGAAATAAACTTCAGAGGATCAGAGAGATTTATTTGATTATCCGCCGAGATGCCAATAGCCTATTCTCCATTCATTGGGAGGACGGAATCTAAGCCTGCCTATGGCTGCAGAGGCAGCACCGAAGAGTTCTGCAACTTAACATCAGACCACTATTTTGGCAGTTTTAAAACAATGCTCTTTGCGTTTCTTTGCTTCTCAGCGGTTAAATTTAACACGTGAACTGATTAATCTTCGCTTTTTATGAAAATTGATGACATACAAAAACTCACCAAATCAAATGGACTCGCTGTTAAGGAAGACCTCGTCTTCAACGATATGGGCATTGACTTCAAAGTGGTCTTTGCCACAGCTGAGGATGGGAAGAAATGGCTCTTGAGAATCCCCAGGAGAAAGGACTTGGGGGAGCAGATCGAGGAGGAAAAAAAGATTTTAGAATTAGCCGGAAAGTATTTAAGCATCCAGGTACCAAACTGGCAAATTGCCAATTCAGAGCTTGTGGCTTATCCACTGTTGGAAGGAAAACCGGCTTTGACTTTTGACGCCCAAACCTATGAGGTGAGCTGGAACATGGACCAGAATAACCCTGCTTATATTACTTCTTTGGCAGAAGCGTTGGTCCAACTTCATAGTATCCCACGGAGTCAGGTGGAGAAATATGGCCTCAAGATCACTCCAGCTGAAAATCTACGTAAAGTAATGGCAGATCGATTGGAGTTGGTAAAATCAGAATTGGGTTTGAGTAAAAAGCTGGAGTCACGTTACCGAAAGTGGTTGGACAATGATCCGCTGTGGCCAGATTTCACAAAATTTATCCACGGGGACCTCTATGCGGGACATGTGATGGTAAATGAATCAGGGGAAGTGACTGGGATTATTGACTGGTCTACCGCACATATCGGTGATATCTCTGAAGATTTTGCCGGTCACCATAAGGTGTTTGGGGAGGATAGTCTCAAAGACCTCATTCAAGAATATGAAAAGCAGGGCGGAGATAATTGGGATAAACTCTATGAACACACTATTGAAAGAACTTTCGCAGCCCCCTTGGCTTATGGTTATTTCGCCATCCAAACCCAAGATCCCACCCACCTCCAAGGGGCCAAAGAACAGCTTGGAAAATAAATATTTTGTCAAAAAATCACTTTAAATCTCTGTGCTTTACTGGTCCTCTGTTGTTAAAAATTTATCGGCATCTATATGGAATTTATAACCTGTAAATCAAAACCTTTCTAAGCCAGGCGGGTTTTTTACGAAACTCAACATTTCCCACTAAAACTAAATACATTATGTCATTAAGACTAGGAGACGTAGCCCCAGATTTCACAGCGGAAAGTACTGAAGGCACCATACAATTTCACGACTACCTTGGCGACAGCTGGGGAGTTCTCTTTAGCCACCCTGCCGATTTCACACCGGTTTGCACCACCGAACTAGGTGCTACCGCCAGGTTGAAAAAGGAATTTGAAAAAAGGAACACCAAGGTGATAGCCTTAAGTGTAGATGGCTTGGAAAGCCATAAAGAATGGGTGAAGGACATCAATGAAACCCAAGGCACTGAAGTGAATTTCCCAATCATTGCAGATGATGACAGAAAAGTATCTGAGCTCTATGATATGATCCACCCTAACTCAACAGAAAATGCCACTGTAAGGTCTGTATTTGTCATCGGTAATGATAAAAAGATCAAGTTGATGATTACCTACCCGGCAAGTACCGGTAGGAATTTCGATGAGCTCCTCAGGGTAATTGACTCTTTACAATTAACTGCCAATTATTCGGTAGCAACACCGGCCAACTGGAAACACGGTGAGGATGTGGTAATTGCACCGGCGATTGCAGATGCCGACATCCCTGAAAAATTTCCCAAGGGGCACAAAAGAATAAAACCCTATCTGCGGACCACTCCCCAGCCAAATTTATAGTAACCTTGTAAAATAAACCCCAGAGGACCAGAGGCTCAGAGAGTTTTTCTTCAAAAAAATATTCTTTGCGCTTCTCTGTTTCTCTGCGGTTAATTATCAAACGTCATTTATTTAAAATCTCTGCGCTTCTCTGCGGTTAAAAAACCAAACGTCACTAAATTTAATCTTTGCGCTCCTTTGTTTCTCTGCGGTAAAACCCCAACGTCATCAAAAGTACTTCCTGTTTAGTATTTCGGAGAGCACCACTGCATCCTTCACCGTGTCAGGGTTTTTGAGGAGCTTTGCGTAAGGGTTAACGGCGCTTTTTTCCTCGGCCACATCTTCCACTTCTCCGATGATCTTTTCGTCTGAGCTAATGTCCACTTGTTCGTCAAGGGTAACCAGAGGTTCTTTTTCTACATTTTTTAGGCTGCCCTCTCCCCCTTCGTAATACTTCTTGTAAGGATTGGCAGGTTCATTTTGGGCTTTTGGCTGGGGTTTGGGTTTAGGCTTGGGTGCAGGAGTAGGCTGGGAATAGGCTGCCTCTTCATAAAGATCTTCTTCTTCAGGCAGCTCTCTGTTTTCCACTTCTCGGGTTCTCTGCTCCTGCTCCCTACGGATTTCCCTGAGCATATCCTCAAAGGACGCCGGTCGGCGCTCGCCTTCCTCCTCCCCCTCAAATCTTTCCTCTCCTTCTTGGGGCTTGTTTTTTTTCTTAAAAGCCGTAAACAGAAAGTAAATGATGACTAAAACAATATATATGAGAGTACCAGCGTCCATGCTTTTTATTTTAATGCTCTACTAAGGTAATTAAAATTTTGTTTACGCGCGAAAATAGAGGTCGGAATGGGTCCGTAATTAGATTGCATGGTTGTCATGGTTCTACTTAAAGTCAGTCACGGTCGGGGATGAAGCTTTCTTGAGGACAGGGCTGCTCGGGACAAGTTGTGCGCCTTAGTGTCCAATTGAATTCTTCCCTAAACTTGCTAATTGCCTCGAACTGTTTAATTTTGTTTGTTTTTGGAAATTATCATTCGAGTAAGATGCAGCTTACCAAGCTAGAAGTTAAGGGATTTAAGAGTTTTGGGGATAGGATTGTCATCCATTTTGACAAAGGGATCACGGGTATCGTGGGGCCAAACGGATGCGGCAAGTCCAATGTGGTAGATGCCATCCGCTGGGTGCTGGGTGAGCAAAAAACCAGGATGCTTCGGTCAGACAAAATGGAAAACGTCATCTTCAACGGCACCAAAAACAGGAAACCAACCAACCTGGCTGAGGTCTCACTTACCTTTGAAAACACCAAAAACCTCCTGCCCACGGAATACACGCATGTGACGATCACCCGTAGATACTACCGTTCCGGGGAAAGCGAATACCTGCTTAATGGGATTGCCTGCCGTCTGAAAGATATCACCAACCTGTTCATGGACACCGGCATCAACTCCAATAGCTACGCCATCATCGAGCTCAAAATGATCGACGAGCTCCTCAACGACAAAAACAACAGCCGTAGGGATCTTTTTGAAGAAGCTGCAGGGATCTCAAAATTCAAAACCAGAAAAAAAGAAACCCTCAAAAAATTAGAGGATACCGATGCGGATCTTGACCGTGTGGAAGATGTACTTTTTGAGATAGAAAAAAACCTTAAGCAACTGGAAAAGCAGGCCAAACAGACCGAAAAGTATTTTCAGATCAAAAAAGATTACAAGGCAGCCAGCATTGCTTTGGCCAAAAAGAGCGTCAGCAAGCAAACTGAAACTCTTCTTGAATTGAGCGGAAAAATCACCCAGGAGCAGGACCGCAAACTTAGCTACAACACCCAGCTTTCCGAAAGAGAGGCCCAATTGGAGCAGCTGAAAGCTGACCTGATCCACCGAGAGAAACTTTTGGCCAGCCGCCAAAAAGCGCTGAATGAGCAGGTGAACAAAATCAGGCAATTTGAGAGCGATAAGAAAATCAAGAACGAGAGGCTGCGTTTTTTGGAGGACAGGGCCCAGAAACTGCGGGAACAAATAGACCAAGACCGGAAGAGCAACGACAGAGCTGGTTTTAGTATTCGCTCCCTTCAGCAAGAAATGGAAAGCGCAGAAAAGCAGCTCTTGGAAAAAGAAATGGTGGTGGAAAACCTGAAAGCAACCTATGAGGAGCAGAAGGAAAACCATGCCATGCTTCAGGAAAAGCAAAAAGTGCTAAATAAGGATTTTACCGAAAGAAAGGATACGATCTACCAAGTTTCCAAAGAGCTTGAAATTAAGCAAATCCAGCTATCTACCCTGAAGCAGGAGTTGGAAAAAACCACTTTGGATGACGATTCACAGGAAGCAAATTTGGCCGACTTTGAGGATAAGATATTAATCCTCAAAGAAGATCTTGACCAAAAGTCAGAAGAATTGACCCGTATCAAATCTTCTGAAGCACAACAACTTGCCAAAATTGAAGAAACCACCCACACCATTGACCTGATCAAAGAGGAGGTAACGCAGATCAGTAGGAAGCTGGATGCCAAGCAGAATGAGTTTAACCTTACTAAATCACTGGTAGAAAATCTGGAGGGTTTCCCAGAGGCCATCAAATTTCTCAAGAAAAACAGCAGCTGGGGAAAGGATACTCCCCTACTTTCGGATATTCTGACTACGGATGAAAACTACCGCGTGACGATAGAAAATTACCTTGAGGGGTATATGAACTATTATGTGGTGGATACGGAAGACCAAGCCGTGGCTGCGGTAAACCTGCTCAGTGATTCAGCCAGAGGAAAGGCCAATTTTTTCATTTTGGAGCATTTTGAAAAATTCAAGCCTTCTATAAATAAGCTTTTCCCAAATGCCATAGCCGCCACTGAGATCATCGAATATGATGTCAAGTATGCCAAACTGATCAGCTACATTCTGGACGATGTCTACATCGTAAGGGGCGAATATAGGGATATCCCAAAAGATGAAAGCGCGGTTTTCATTACCGAAAGCGGGAAAGTTACCAAAAGAAAATTCAGCCTCAGCGGTGGTTCGGTAGGGCTATTTGAGGGAAAAAGAATTGGTAGGGCCAAAAATCTGGAGAAACTTGAGCGTGATATCAAGGAACTTAACAAAAAAGTAAGCCAAACCAGAGCAGACTTGGACCGCAAAGTAGGTGACCTGATGAAGCTCAAGGAAGTTTCGTATAAAGCCCAAATTGAAACCCTCCAGCAGGAAATCAATGAAGTCAACCAGGATTACATATCTGTGCGTACGAAAAAGGAGCAGCTCTTTGAAATGCTCTCCACCAACGCCAACAAGAGGGAAGATATTCTCGAAAGGATAGAAACGCTTAACGAAGAGGTGGCCGATCTTGGACCTAAACTCCAGGCAAGCAAGGCCGGGTTTGAGGACCTGGAATACGAGTTGGCGGAGTTGACCGAAAACCTGCAGATGGAAAGTGAAAACCTCACCGTGCGATCCAATGCCTACAACCAGGAAAACATACAATACCACCAACAACTCAATAAGGTAAACAGCTTGGAGCAGGAGATTACTTTCAAGCAAAATGCTTTTGAGGGAAGTAAGAAGAGGATTGATGTTTCCCAGACCGAGCTAAGTGGAATCGACCAGGAGATCAGGTCCGTTTTGGACAACAATGAGGTCAAGGATGATGAGCTTATTGAACTTTATTCCGAAAAAGAAACCATTGAAAACGGTGTAAATGAAGCGGAAAAGGAGTACTATGCTGCCCGTGGTGATATAGACGCCATCGAGAAGGGCATGCGTGAATTCCAAAAGCAAAAGGAAAACATCGATACCATCATCATGGAACTTCAGCAGGCCCTAAACGAGGTTAAACTCAAAATGAGCAGCATGAAAGAAAGGCTGAGCGTGGAGTTTGAGATTGATCTGGACAAACTGATGGAAGAAAATCCGGAGGTTCATGAGGATTACCTGGAGAAGGATGAATCCACCATCCGCGCTGAAGTAAGCAAGGCAAAGGAAAAATTGGACAAGATTGGACCCATCAACCCAATGGCCATGGAGGCTTACAATGAAATCAAGGAGCGCCATACCTTCATCACAGAGCAAAAAGAGGATCTGATCAAAGCCAAGGAATCGTTGGTTTCCACCATCAAGGAGATTGATATGGTAGCCAGGGAAACGTTTTTGGATGCCTTTGATAAAATAAAGACGAACTTTGTAAAAGTCTTCAGAAGCTTGTTTACCGCAGAAGATGATTGTGATTTGAGACTTACGGACCCGTCCAACCCTTTGGAGTCCACCATAGAAATTATGGCCAAGCCAAAAGGCAAGCGCCCCTTGACAATCAACCAACTTTCAGGCGGGGAGAAAACCCTCACGGCAACTTCTCTCCTATTTGCCATTTATCTGCTCAAGCCGGCGCCATTCTGTATTTTTGATGAGGTAGATGCCCCGCTGGATGATGCCAACATTGACAAGTTTAACAATATCATCCAGGCCTTCTCGGAGGAGTCGCAGTTCATCATCGTCACCCACAACAAACGCACGATGGCCAGCACGGACATCATCTATGGCATCACCATGATTGAGGCCGGAGTATCGAGAGTGGTACCGGTGGATTTGAGGGAGTTGGTGTAGGAAAAAGGACGAGGTTAGAAGTTAGAATTTCGGGTCAGTCACGGAATTAAATGATGAATGTTGAATGATGAAGTTTATTCACGTTCCAATGATGCCCCATCCGAAGAGCGAAGCCCCGAGGGAGGGCCACGAGAGTAAAAACGGTTAATATCAGAAATGCCTACAAATCACTCCAAA
>NZ_JAHCMY010000002.1:0-539284 GCF_018449405.1 Litoribacter ruber | reverse complement strand
TTTTACCGCCCGGAGACTTTAAACATAAAACCATGCGGTTCCATGTTGCCATGGGGTATTAATTTCCGTTTCCGGAAGCTATCCCCCTGTAAAAGGTAGGTTGCATACGCGTTACGCACCCGTGCGCCACTCTCATTATCAGCAAGCTGATAAATCCCGTTCGACTTGCATGTATTAGGCCTGCCGCTAGCGTTCATCCTGAGCCAGGATCAAACTCTCCATAGTAAAGTATTTTGCGATGGTCTTAACCCATCTTGTTTCTCGCTAGGATTTCAAGCATATTGCTTGGCTATTTGTCGTATTGTCTTACACTACTTCAATGAACTTTCTTCTCGTTTTGAGAATAGTCGAAAACCTTTGTTTCCGAAAGCGAGTGCAAATATCGGGAGACTTTTTTTAATCTCCAACAATCATTTCGAAAAAATTTTTAAAACTTTATTTCGATAATTGTCGATATCCGCATTTCAATTTTGTCCGCCCTGACCGTTTATCAGCGCTTTCCCCGATTGGGAATGCAAACATAGGGAGCTTTTTTAAATCTACCAAACAGGCCTAGGAGATTTTTTACAATTTTCTTTTAACAGGCTGTTTTGATGGGGTTTAAAATTGTACTAGGTACGAAGCACTATGTACTAAGACTTCCAGCATCAGAGGTTGGCTGGTAGCCGCTTTTATGTTATGAAGTCATCCGGTGTATTTATTCTCGTAGCCCTCCCTCGAGCTGCGCTCTTCGGATGGGGTATCAGTCTAGCAATTGTTCATTATTCGACATTCGGCGTTCATCATTCATTATTCAACCAAACGTGACTGACACGTAAACCTTTTCGAACTTCGTACTTCCGATGGGGTACCAGGTACAACGTACCAAGTACCTTCACCATCAGGATGCTGTTTCCTGCCATACTGAGGTGGTGAGATTAGCCAGTGTTTTTACTTTCGCGACCCTCCCTCGAGCTGCGCTCTTCGGATGGGATATCAGTCTAACCAGAGCTTACTTCATTATTCATCATTCATCATTCGACATTCATCATTGCATCCCGTGACTGACACATAAACCTTTTCGTACTTCATGCTTACGGTAGTACCAAGTTCAATGTACCATGTACCAAGTACCTTCACCATCGGGTGCTGTTTCCTGTCATTTTGAGGCGGTGAGATTATACAGTGTTTTCACTTTCGCGACCCTCCTTCAGAGCTGCGCTCTTCAGATGGGGTATGTTGGGAGGGAAAATTTACATACGTAAAACTTAGTACCTAGTACCTAGTACATAGTACAACAATCTACCTTCTCTTATAAAGCGGAACAGTACTACACGGCTCCCCGTACATAATGGACTTGGCAATGGGCTTGAGCTTACGCACCACTTCCCCATAGGCAAACAAAGGTACGGGCAAATCCCCGCAGCCTTTTACCACCACAGGCCGGCCTTCAAAATCTGAGGGGTTCAGTTTTTGTAAGGCCTCTTGATAAAGAAATTGCTCCAAAGCCTCTTCATTGCCCAAAACAACGGTTTTGGCCACTCCTTCCAAATAGGTGGACACCAACATAAATGCCCAAGTAGGCACAATGGCGTCTACCGAACAAAAAACAGCTACATGCTTATCCCTAAATTGCTCCCAGTCCAACTCCTTCAAAGCCTTTCTGAAATCCAATTCCTTTAATACCAACTCTTGAAAAAGATACCCTTTCAGATCAAACACGCTTCGTTCTCCTGAAGTATAGTATTCTTCCAGATCAACGGTGATGATCGGACTATTGGCTACTCTATTTACAATCTCACTCATGATAACAAAGGGTTTTTCTTGGATTTGATAACCCTAAACTCTTTTAGGTAGTTCGGCTCAAAGTAAGCTAAGTCAACAAAATCCTTTTTTTCAAATTTACCAAACGCTATCTGCCCCACACTTTCTGCAGAATTGACCAAAGGGATAAATCTTGCATTCTCATGCCTGATCACATTAGCAACCTTCTCCACAGCGTCTCCTATAAAAAGGACAGGGCCATTTTGCAAATCCTCACCAAAGCTATCCTCATCCACCATCACAGGGGCCAAAGGTGTGAGCTCCTCCATGCCATGGTTTAAGGTCTTGCAATACACTTCCATCCTACGGGCGTCCATCATGGGAATAGCCCTAGACCCGGCAGGCATGAAATCTTTCACCCTCAAAGCCAAGGCATCCAAGGTATCCACACCTATCAATGGCAAATTATGAGCATATGCAAAACCTTTGGCAGTAGAAACCCCAATCCTCAACCCTGTATAACTCCCAGGCCCGGCAGATACCGCAATGGCATCCAGGTCGGCAGTGGCCACTCCCACTCTTTGCATCAGACTGTCGATACTGGGCATGAGTTTTTGCGAATGCACATTGTCTTGATGCAGTTCAAGCAACCCCAAAAGTTTTCCTTCTCGATGCAGTGCAACTGAACAGACCGAAATGGCTGTTTCAATCGATAAAATCAATCCCATAACATACTTATTAATTCAATCCCCTTATCCACAATAATCATCCCCACAAAAATAGCAAAAACCAACTTCAATGTTTTAGAGGACATCCTCAGGGAGGTCATCACACCAATCGGCGCCGCTAGCATTACCCCAAGGGAAAGGGAAATGGCTATAGGCATCACGATATACCCATAATTATAATAGTCGATATCATACATGGGGGTGGTGTTCATGTTATAAATGACATTGGCCCCAGTCGAAATCAAGATCATGCCTATAGATATGGACTTGGCTTTTTTGACGTCAAACCTGAAGTAGTTGTTGAGCATGGGGATCACCACGGTGCCTCCACCCAGCCCCGAAAGGGAAGAAACCGCCCCCGCTAAAGAGCCTGACACTATAAGAGGATTGCGTTTGGTTTTGCCCTGGCTGCCTTCCTTGTCTTTGATTATAAAAGACCTGATCAGCAGAAATCCCAAAAACACAATCAGAAATACGTTGAAAATCGTTTTGGAATAATAAGGGGTGTTAACCACATATTCCAAAAACAGGATGGAGGCTACTGCTCCGGATATCCCAATATACAGCACTTCCCTCAGGTAAAATGTCTTGGTACGCACATGGGTGATGTTACCCGATAGACTGGCAAAAAAAGTCCCAAAAAGAGAGTTGGCAATGGTGTACTGCACAATCTCCGACTCGGGCACCCCTATCTCTAAAAGCGCAAAAGGAAGAACGATGATAAACACCATTCCTCCTCCTATGCCCAGCAGACCTGCTATAAATCCCCCTGCCAATCCGGCAAGAAACAATAAGAACTGGTCTACCATGAATTATTTTTTCTTCCCAGGCTTCAAGATCATTGCAAATTGATTTTGATCACCCAATACTGTCAAAGATTTCTTGATCTCTTCATCTCTATCCAAGGAAGCTTCTACTACCCCCTCTTGATAGTAATACCTGGTAATAATCTCATCCTTGAGCGCATCTTTGATCTCATCCTTGAATGTGATAAGATCCTGCTCTTTGTTATGCCCCACACTTTTCTTTAATTGGGCTATTTCATCTTGGATTTCCTCAAAATATTTTTCTTTCTCAGCGTATTTTTCAAGATCAGCAATCGTCTTTTCTACTCTGGTAGTATAATCGTATTCCTTATCCTGAAGCCACTCCACAAACTCTTCATAAAGTTCATCCGACACCTTGAATTTCCTTGGGCCGGGAATTTCTTCGTTCTGCCTGCTGAATTTATTGGCAAAGTCGAAAATCAAACCTCTTGCCACCAAGCTGAACGTAATAGGAGCGTAAGTTCTGGAATCCACTGACTGGTCAGGTTCGATACCTGCGCCATCAAGAACAATCCTACCACCTTTGGTTTTAAATTCATTTCTCAAAGAATCCGGAATAGATCTACCCTGTCCCTCTTCATCTTTATTGCTATAATCAATGGCTTGAATCAATCGACCACTTGGAATGTAATATTTGGCTGTCGTTAGCTTCACTTGTGAATTGTAAGACAAAGGCACCGTGCTTTGCACTAGTCCTTTACCGAAAGTTTTTCTACCCACGAGTACCGCCCTATCATAATCCTGAAGCGCTCCCGCCACAATTTCAGATGCAGAAGCACTTCTCTCGTTGATCAAGACCACCAAAGGGATATCCTTATCCACTGGGGCTTTTTCGGTTTTGTAAACTGCATTTACACTTTGAAGCTTTCCTTTGGTGCTTACCACCTCACGGCCTTTTGGAATAAAGAGGTTCACTACCTCCACGGCTTCTTTCAGAATCCCGCCTGGATTGTCCCTCACATCCAACACCAACTTCTGGGCACCTTGGGATTTCAGATCTATAAGTGCTTTACGCACATCAGCGGCAGCATTGGTGGTAAAATCCGTCAATTTAATATAACCGGTCTGCTCATCAATCATCCCGTAATAAGGAACGTTGCTGATTACAATCTTCTTTCTGGTCAGTTCCACGGCCAGGGTATCCTCACCCCTTTTTACCTTAACCTTCAAGTTTGTATTGGCTGGCCCTTTTAGGAGTTTGGAAATCTCAGCGGTTTCATACTTGCGTACATCGATGGAATCCACCTTCAACAGCTCATCCCCAATCCTCAACCCTGCCTCTTGAGCAGGAAAGCCTTTATAAGGCATCAGGATCATATTGGTTCCGGTACGGTTACCAATCAGGGCGCCCACACCCCCATATTCCCCAGTGGTCATCATCCTAAAGTCGTCCGAATTTTCCTCCGGAATGTATTCGGTATATGGATCCAGCTCCTCCAGCATGGCATTGATACCAATGGTCACCAACTCCTCCGGGTCAATATCATCCACATAATAGGAGTCAAGCTCACGTACCAGGGAGGCGAAAATGTCCAGGTTTTTGGCGATGGCAAAAAGCTTATCATTCTTGGTTACAAATGAAAAAAGTGTTCCGCTGCCCAGCAGGACAACCAGAAAGAGTACAAGAATTTTACGGTTTTTTAACATAATAAGAGGATACTAAGGTGTTTCTGTATGGGCAATTTTGGTTAAAATCTTTATGATTTTGGGCTGTATATCCTGAAAGGATTGCAGCTCATGTGACACATAGATCAAGGCTATGTTCCTTTTCTTATCGGGTTCAACGGCATCTAGAAGGTGTTTGTTGAGCCTATAGGCTTCTTTCATCCTTCTTTTCACATGGTTGCGATGCACGGCCTTTCTGATTTTCCTTTTAGAAACAGAGAAAAGTACCTGATTAGTTTCACTGTCGCCAGCCTCTAAAAATAACACCTTAAATGGATATAAAAAAAAAGAGGAACCTTTATCAAAAAGTTCCTTTATTGACTTTTTAGAATGGAGTCTCTCATTCTTAGAAAGTTTATAATTCATAGTACATCAGTTACCGTATCAGCTACGAGTACATGCATCAATGAATTACTTCTTCAATGTCTTTTCAGAAGATACGGTTAACTTATGTCTTCCTTTAGCTCTTCTAGATCTCAATACTCTTCTACCGTTAGCAGTAGACATTCTTTCTCTGAAACCGTGCTTGTTTCTTCTTTTTCTGCGGGAAGGCTGAAACGTTCTTTTCATGATATAAAGCTTTTAATATATTTCTTTCCTATAATTTCCTCAGGGGCTTCCCCCTAAAAAGGACTGCAAAGATAGATAGGATTTTTTGATTTACAAATCGGTGGCTTACTTTTGTTTATCACCTAAGCACAAAACCAAATGCAATATTATATAAAAAGAAACAATATCCTTTCACAATTTATACAAATCCGACTGGAGCTCTATTGCCGCCAGGGAGAAAAAGTACTCCTTCAGCTTCCCGCCTGGCGGCCGGGACGCTATGAGCTCGCCCATTATGCCCAGAAATTGAGGGGTTTTAAAGTATTCTTGGAAGAAAAACCCGTAGCGTCTTCCAAGGCCACCAAAGACCTTTTCACCTTTACAGCAGAAAACTCGGGGACCTATTCTATCCAGTGTGATTTCCACGCCTGCCAAATGGATGCGGGCGGAAGCTGGTCGGATGATGAGCAGCTTTATCTCAATTTTATCAACTTTGTCTTTGAGGTAAAAGGCCGGGAAAACGAACCCATAAAGGTAACTTTGGACCTGCCCGGAGACTTCAAGACAGCCACCGCACTGCCTAAAATTGATAAACACACCTTTGAGGCTACTGACTTCCAGCATTTGGTGGACAGTCCCTTATTTGCCTCGCCTACCTTGAAACATGATAGCTATAATGTTGATGGCAAAACCTTCCATTTATGGTTTCAGGGAGAGGTTCATTTCGATGTGGAAAAACTAAAACTAGACTTCAAAGCCTTTACCAGGGCCCAAATGAATGGCTTTGGTGATTTCCCTGCCCGTGAATATCATTTCCTTATCCAATTGCTTCCGTATAAACATTATCATGGTGTGGAGCACCAGTATAGCACCGTGATCACCATAGGGCCGGCTGAGGAACTGGGGGACAAAAAGCTTTACGATGAACTCATGGGAGTGAGCTCTCACGAGCTTTACCATTTTTGGAATGTTTGTAGAATCAGGCCTAAGGAGATCCTACCCTATGACTTCTCCAAAGAGGCATACATCAAAACCGGTGTAGTGGCTGAGGGCGTGACCACCTACATGGGCGATTATTACCTGCTACAGTCAGGCTACTTTAGTTTGGAAAACTACCTGGAGATATTGCAGAAACAGCTAGACAGGGAATTTGAAAGCTTTGGCTGGCAGTCCATGTCGATTACGGATTCAAGCTTTGACCTCTGGCTGGACGGGTACAAGGCAGGCATCCCTGACCGCAAGGTCTCTATTTACAATCGGGGCGCCTTGATTTCACTCACCCTAGACTTAATGCTTCTGGACCAACAAAGCTCCCTTCAAGAGGTGATGAATAACATGTGGCAAAAATATGGCGACCTGCAAAAGGGTTACCTTTTGGAGGATTATCAACAGATCATTGCCGGCCACCTTGGGGAAAAAGAAACTGAGCAATTCTTCTCCAAATATATCAAGGGCACCCAGGATATCAGAGAAGTATTGTTTGCCCAGTTAGGAACCTTGGGATTGGAGGTCAAAGCCGTCCCTAGAGCCAACCGACTCGAAGCGGCTTTTGGTATCATTACTAATGAAGAGGGGATAATAACCAAAATCCACCCCCACGGCCCCAATACAGATCATGTAATGCAAATGGACCGGATAGTGGAAATCAACGGACAGCCCTTCACGAGCGATATTTCCTTGGAAGCTGATCGCCTTGATCTTAAAATTAACCGCTACGGCCGCATCCTTAACATCCGCATCCATGCTTCCGCCGAGCCCCTTTATCTTTCTCACAGGATTGACATTTCAGCTGAAAACCCAAAAAGAACCGCATGGGTCAGACAAAGCTAAACCACTGATGAACAGCTCATAACCATGGTTTTGTTGGTAAATTTTCGTATATTAAGTGGTAGGAATTATAAAAACAAGAACGCCATGGGATACGCAAGCAGAATTGAGCATTGGGCGGACACACATCATCCGGTATGGATAGATTATCTCCGCGTGGTTTTGGGGCTGTTCATCTTCTTCAAAGGAGTCATGTTTATCGGCAATACCGAAAGACTCATGGATATGATGACAGGAATAGATATCGGGTTTTTCAATATGGCTTTGGCCCACTATGTGGCTTTTGCCCATTTGGTGGGAGGCTTGCTGATAGCGATGGGATTACTTACACGGTTTGCGATAGTGTTTCAGCTACCGATCCTCTTTTTCGCTGTGTTCTTTGTCAACATCCAGCAGGGGTTCCTATCGGTATCCAACAACTTGGAGTTTGAACTTTCCCTGATCACTTTCATCCTGTTGATCGTGTACCTTATCTATGGGTCAGGCAAGTTTAGCGTGGATGAGTTTATGAGGAAGCATCCGCATTATTGATGTACTAGTAATGTACTATGTAAAAAACCGCAGAGGCGCAGAGGGCACAGAGAAATTTATTAAATCTCTGCGCTCTCTGCGCCTCTGCGGTTAATTTTATATTTATTCTATTATTCAAAATCATCTTCCGACAACTCTGTGTTGAACTCAATGGATTCAACGTTGGCGGTGATGGCTTCGGGTACCATGGGGGATTTTACGCGCATTTCAACGGGGTACATGATGCCGTCGATCTCATCATAGGTCAGGTATTCAGTATTACCTGAAGTTGTGTTTTCGTTTCTCAACTTCAGACCGCTCTCCACACTGTAGAAGTTGGTTTGGGATACCCCATTCTGGTTTTTCACTACGATTTTGTAAGCCTCCTCATCGTTTACCGTTTCCTTGCCTTCGTAAGACAATTCGTACCCGTTGGTGCCATACCTGAGTTCAGGGAAAGCGCTCATGTTCATTTTGGCCTCCTGGTATTGCTCATCGGTAAGTTCTTGGGTTTGTCCCATCATGAGCACCTTGGCCTTGCCGTCTTTGAGGGTGATGTTGCTGGCTTCGTTGCCCATCACCAAGACGCGCTGGTTCATGCGCTCATTTTCCTCGTCATGGATGAAATACATATTCATCACCATTCCCTGAAATTCCGTCACCATTTCGATTTTGGCATTTCGGATTTCCTCCAGCTTGGCTTTTCCGCCTATAGCTTCCAGGTAGTTTTCGATCACCTCTTCAGCAGTTGGATCATTGTCCTGCTGCCCGGCGAAAGCAAGGTTGCTGGCCAAAAAAGCCAGCATCACAAGCATGTTTGTTGTTAGCTTTCTCATATGTTATTTTTTTGGACGGAAGACGGGAGACGGAAGACCGAAACTTATTCCCGTCTTGGGTCTCAATTTAAAATAATTATCCGCGAAGAGGCCTTAGTGATACTTCTTTTAGACTTCGTGCCCTTCGTGGCCATTTTTTCGTCTCCGGTCTTCGGTCTTCTTTAATTAAAATCCGCTTCCGAAATTTCAGTATTTATTTCCAAAGATTCTACAACTGTTTTCAACGGTACCGGAATCTGTGGGGATTTCATGGTGGAAACGGTCGGGAAAAACACGCCTTCATATTCCTCATACTCCTCATAAGTGGTGTCTCCGGCCATTGGATTTTCATTTCTAAGCTTCAAACCATCCTCCACAGAGTAGTAGTTTACAATTTCAGAGCCAGTTGGGTTTCTGATGATCACTTTATAGGCATCCTTGCCTTCGACGTCAGCCACTCCGTCCACTTCCATGGTGTAGCCCATTTCTTCATAGTGAAGCTCTGGGAAAATAAACATACTCATCTTTACCGCTTCAAACTGCTCGTCGTTTAGCTCCTGGCTTTGGCCCATGGCCGTCACCTTGGCTTTGCCGTCTTTGATCACCGTACGGGAAGCCACGTTACCCATCATTTCCACGCTTTGGGCAAACTGACGGTTTGGCTCATCATGGATAGAGGTCAGGTTCAATTTCATGCCCTGCACTTCTGCTGAGCTTGTAATTTTGGCAGTTTCCACTTTCTCCACATTCTCACGACCACCGATCGCCTCAATATATTTCTCGAAAATCTCCTCAACGGTAATATCTTCATTAGCCATTTCTACTTCTCTAGCAGGATCGCCCATGTTGTTGTACATCTTGATCTCGCCAAACTGGCTCAACCCGTCTTTGATGCCAGAACCATTACCCACTACGGTGATATATAATCCTTCAGGGTTCAAATATTTTTTGGCAGCCTGATTCACATCCTCAACAGTGATGTCATTCAATCTTTGTAAATAAGTGGCATAGAAGTCGGCAGGCAAGCCATAACGCTCAGTATTGATGGCGAAATTGGCAATAGTAGAAGGGCTCTCCAGCGAACGGCCGAAGCTTCCGCTCAAGTTGGCCTTGGCAGACTCAAGTTCCTCCTCAGTCACACCTTCCTCCACGATCATTCTGATTTCATTCATCATCTCATACACAGCACTGTCAGTCACCTCTGTTCTTACAGACGCATTGGCTGAAAAGTTTGTGATCAATTTATCGGACCCGATAGTAGAATAAGCTCCATAAGTATAGCCTTTGTCTTCTCGTAGGTTCATGAACAACCTAGAAGAAGATCCTCCTCCAAGGATGTAATTCAACACTCTTGTATTCAAATAGTCATCATTGGTTATATGCATTTCTACCGGATGCGTGATGTTGATCACCGACTGCACAGAAGCAGATCTGTCAACCAAAGCCACCTTGTTTTGCTCTGGACGGCTAGGCTTGTCATAGTTTTTGGTAGGAACTTCAGCTTTTTCCCAGTCTGAGAAATATTTGTTTACCAACTCCTCAGCTTCATCCTTATTGATATCACCCACTATGGCCAAATAACCAATATTTGGTCTGAAGTAAGTTTCAAAATAGTTTCTGATGTCTTCTACGGTGATGTTGTTGATAGTGGCTTCAGTTTGCGTTTCTCCATAAGGGTGCTCCTTGCCGTAGTTTACAGCTGCTACTACTCTACCCGAGATGGCATCAGGGTTGTCCTTGCTGGTAGCAAGCCCAGTGATGGCCTGCTTCTTCAATTTCTCCAATTCCGATTCCGGAAAAGTAGGGTTGTAAAGCACATCGGTCATCAATTCCAAAATCTTATCCTGGTGCTTTTTCAATGAGGAAGCAAACAGGGAAGTAGAGCCGGCTCTAAGAGAGGCGCCGATAAAGTCTACCTCTTCATCCAAGTCATCCTTCGGTCTGCTTTCAGTACCTGCAGTCATCATTTCACCAACAAAACCGGAAAGGCCAGCTTTATCGCCTTCCTGTATAGGATCGCGGTCCAATACCAGTGAAAAAGCAACCCTTGGCAGCTTTCTGTTTTCCACTACAAATACTTTAAGGCCGTTGTCCAAGGTAAAGGTTTCGGCATCCCCTATCTGGATTTCTGGCGCTGGGCCAGGCTCAGGGAATTTGCTTCTGTCCACCTGGGCAAAGCCGCTCTGGATCACAAGCAGGGTCAAAATCAGAAATATATATGTTCTTTTCATAATTAACTCTTAAGAATAATTTGCACAGTTTAGACTTTAATACTCTGCTGTCTCTGAAGCAGGTTTTGGAAGATAATGAAGCACCACTCTGCCATCCAGGGTCAGGTACTCATTTGCCACCCGCTGAATATCTTCACGGGTTACTTTTCTGTAGTTATCTAGCTCCTGATTGATGTAATCAGTTTCTCCATAAAACACTCTTGCTTCAGCCAAATTCTGGGCGATGCCCGCCATGGTAGAGTTTTTGGACACCAAGTTATTTTCAATGATATTCTGAAGCTTTTGAAAGTCTCTTTCTGAAATACCCTCAGCTTTTACTTTTCTCAAAATGGTGTCAATTTCATTCTCCAAGTCATCGGCAGCTACTCCCATATTGGTAATGCCATACATGATGAATATACCGCCATCTTCAAGATCCAAGGGAATCGCCGCCACCGCCAAAGCTTTTTGCTGGTTGTCGACAAGCTCCTTGGTCATCAAAGAAGACTTTCCGCCAGTAAGGTATGTGGAAAGCATTTCCATGGCGTAGGAATCTTCGTGGGTCTTCTTTGGCAAGTTATAGGCCTGAATGACCGCAGGAATCTGGATATTGTCATAAATTATATCCCGGATTTCTTCAGTTTTGCGTGGCTCCTGCACATTTGGTCTTCTGATTTCACCTTCGCCCTTAGGGATCTCGGAGAAATACTTTCTTACCCATTCCTCTGCTTGGTCATAATCGAAATCACCCGCCAGAACCAAAGTCGCATTGTTAGGCACATAAAAGTCCTTGTAGAACTGCATGAACTCATCCAGCGTAGCAGCGTTCAAGTGCTCCAAGGAACCTATTGGCGCCCACTGATATGGATGCTCGGAATAGGCTCTAGCCAATGTTTCAGTCAATATCGAACCGTACGGCTGGTTGTCGATTCGCTGTCTTTTTTCTTCTTTTACTACCTCCCTTTGCGTTTCCACCCCAGTTTCATCGATTTTGGCGTGAAGAAGACGCTCGCTTTCCATATAAAGCGCCAGCTCCAGCTGGTTGGACGGCAAGGACTCGTAGTAGTAAGTGATGTCGTTGGAAGTAAAGGCATTTAAAGTCCCGCCGGCAGACTGGATTTTCTTCATGTACTCGCCGCGGCCGATATTTTCAGAACCTTCAAAAAGCAGGTGCTCAAAAAAGTGGGCAAAACCTGTTCTTTCGGGATCTTCATTTTTGGAACCCACATGGTATAGTACCGAGGTGGTCACTATTGGGGTGGTGTTGTCCTGATGCATGATCACATGCATGCCGTTGTCCAGGGTAAATTCCCGGAACTCGATCTTGTTCTGTGCCAAAACTGAAAAGCACAGCATACCGCTTAGCAGCGTCAAAAGCGTAAACTTTCTCATAAAATATAAATTGGAATTGAAAATTCTTTGGGATCTATTGAAGTATGTAAAATCAAGCTATTCATACGTAATAAGATAGTGCCAAAACTCGGTACCATTCAAAAGTGTGGATGAAAAGTAAGGCAATTAGTTGGATTGGGCAAATTATTTTTTCATCATTAATTAAAAAATTAGGGTTTACATATAACACATGTCCAAAAATGGACAGTGAAACTTTTAACTGTTCGTATATGGACACGCTCTATACCTCCACTGGGTCGCCCAAATCACAAGGCTCATCAAAACTGTATTCCAGAAGGCATGGAAATAAATGGCCAACCACAGTCCATGCGACAATCTAAGGAAACAAAGTATCAACCCCCCAAAAAACTGGGACAGCACAAGGAATGGCATCAGGTACCAATAGGCAAGAAAATCCAGTTCCTGATAATTCCCTAGGTGAATGAGGGCAAATATCGCAGATGAAAAATAGACCAGCCATTTTAGGGGCACTGGTTTACCAATTTTCTTCACAATAAATATTGATAACAAAATGAGAATATAGGCCAGCATAAGTGGCCAAAATTCACTGAACATCACCAATATCGAAAAGGCCAAGGCTACCAAGAAGCTTTTTAATTTTATATTAAGCGGAAATCGAAATACCAGCTCTTCACCAAAAGGAGCTAGCACACCTACCAATAATAATATCAGCAGAGGACTGTCCTTAATTAATTGGTCAAACCTATCATCATAATCGAATTTGTCTAGCCCTGTGATATCAAGGATAATGAGATATACTGTGATTAAAAAAAGTTTGACCAAGAAAAGGATTAAAAGCCCCTTGACATTGAATCCCTTTTTAGGATATGTCTTTCCGTACTTCAGAAAATCCATAAGCCCTTGGAGTATGGGTACTTGGAATTGCTCTCTCAGCACTCTTAATTTCACGCTAATGTCAAATAAGCAAATACAAATATTCCTATCAGCCCAATGTGTACAGACAAATACCACAATACCTTTCTTTTTATTACCCCAAACTCTAGCGTGTCATATTTATACCTACTTATTATTATATAGACAACGTTCATTAGAATGACCAGAAACCAAATTATGCGGGAATCAATATCTTGGTCAAAAAAGAAATGGAGAATCAATAGCGCAAACAACGAGGATAAGCTCAAGTGTAATATAATTTTTAGCAGTTGTTTCATAGGGTAAGTCTGTTTTAGTGATAATGGGTTTATGCTAGTTTTGCTTATAGGGACGGAAGACCGATGACCGAAGAAGCGGGCCTTTCTAGCATAAAACCCTGAATAGGCAGTTTTACCGTCTCAATGATGCATTTGCGGATAGTCTAAAATGCATTATCATCAATCAAGCCCAAACACCACCGCGGGTATTACCAATACCGCATTGTAAGCCGCATGGAAATAAATTGCCTTCCACATTCCGTAATGAAGCCTAATGAAGCCCAGCAGCAGGCCCAATGCAAACTGTATCCCCACTAGAAAGGGGACCCAGTAGAAATTGCTGACCCAATCGAATTCGCGGAAATTATCCATATGCACAAGACCAAACAAAATGGCTGACACATAAACCACCAGGTGAAGGGGCACATCTTTCTTCAAAGAAACCATGACAAACAGGCTGATAAAATAAAGGGCCAAAATCGCCGCAAGCCACCATATCTCGGCAGCCAGCATTAAGGACAATACCAGTCCCCATACAAAAGCCCCCCTTTTCAAACTCAAATGGTAGCGGAAGGCAGTCTCCTCCAGCAATGGGGCGAGGATTATCACCGCAACCATTACCAGTACCTTATGATCCCTAAGCATTTCTTCAATCACATGGTCAAACTGCCCGGCACCGGCCAGTTCCAAGACCAGACCATATGGCACCACGGCTACCAGAGCTGCGCCAAGCAGGAGCATAAAATTAAAAGGAGAAAGCGGTGGCACCGCTTCAAGTATCCTAGGTTTTTTCAGGAAAGATTGGAAGCTGACAAATATGGGCGCAACCTTACTCCTTGCCCCCTTTGGCTCCTTTTGTACAGATAAACTCATATTTAATATTTTAAAACACCGCTGTTAAAACGAACTAGATCCATCCTGGAACCCCCTTTGAAAACCGATCATAAAATCCTCCCAATGAATGATTAAATAAATTACATACAAAAGTGTCGCCCCCAGTAGGGCATACCATACTCTCTTTTTCATTTTTTTCTTTTGGTGAATCACTGATACCAGTGGGTTTTTACTTCGTTTTCAAAATGGCCCTATTGAATCAATTGCCATCTCCAATATTATCAAACCAAACTAAAACATCCTAACATCACCTAATCCAACCCTATTAAAATCACCTAAAATATACGCTGACAAAAACCTATTATAACCCACTCAATATATTTCAAATGCAGTTAAATGCTTTTGAAGCAATGGCGAAAAATTATTGGAAATATTTAACCACTTAAAACCGCAAAATAATATTTGGTGCAAAAATACCCCAATCGCGGTATTGCAACTAATTTCAAAAATGTTAGGCTTGAAGTTAAGATTTAAATGGCTTTCGGAAAGAATGGGGACACCCGCCACGGCGGCCAGGCGGAGTTTAAAAGGGAGTTTCACAGAGTTTTTCTTCTTCGTGGCAGATCCTTTCCTTTTTCTCCGCGAAGGAGCCTTTCCCGATCCGCTACGCTACTCGGGACAAGTAGTGAAACTTGGTGGAAACTTTGTGTCCTTTGTGGCCCATTTGCTTCCGTGATGAAGCCTGTTCTTAAAGCTCTTCTCTTATTTTTTTACGTTATCTTTGTTCCAAACACACATTCCATGACATTCTCTTCCCTGGGGCTATCCCCGCAGATACTTGAGGCTATTCAGAAGGCCCAATACGAAAACCCTTACCCCATACAGCAGCAGGCCATTCCTGCGATTCTAAATGGGAAAGACGTACTCGGACTGGCGCCCACAGGTTCGGGTAAGACGGCCTCCTATGTGCTGCCAATTCTGCACAAGCTTCAAAAAAGGGACTCCGCACAGGGAAGGGATATCCCGGTGTTGGTGATTGTGCCCACCCGGGAGCTGGCCGCACAGGTGCAGGAAGTGGTCAAAACCTTTTCAGCCCACCTGCCTCGCAAGGTAAAAAGCATGGCGGTATTTGGCGGGGTGTCCATCAATCCCCAAATGATGAAACTACATGGCACGGATATCCTGGTAGCCACCCCCGGCAGGCTCCTCGACCTGTTGTCCAAAAAAGCCATCCACCTGGACCAACTGGATACCCTTGTCCTTGATGAGGCCGATAAGGTCCTCAATTTGGGATTCAAACTGGAGGTAGATGAGATCCTTTCCCGCCTGCCCAAGAAGCGTCAAAACATACTTTTTTCGGCGACTATGGATGAGGCCGTGGAGAAGCTGATTGACAAACTGCTCCACAAACCGGTCAAAATTGAAGCGGAACCGGAGACGGTGTCACCGGACCAGATCACCCAAACGGCCTACCTGGTGAGCCAAGAAAAGAAAGGTCCCCTGCTAAGACACCTAATCGCTACCGGGGACTGGAAGCAGGTGCTGGTTTTTGCCTCCTCCAAAAGAACCGCCGACAACCTGGCGGCAAAACTCAGCAAGCACGGCATTCAGGCCATGGCTTTTCATGGGGACAAAAGTCAGGGAGGCCGGACCGAGGCCCTCAAGCAATTTAAAGCCGGAGCCTTACAGGTACTGGTGGCCACAGATCTGGCCGCTCGGGGTATCGACATCAAGGACTTGCCCTATGTGGTAAACTACGAACTCCCCCGCTCCCCCAAGGACTACATTCACCGGATAGGCCGCACGGGCCGTGCCGGTGCTGAAGGGGAGGCAATTTCCCTTATCACCGAAGAGGACCGCCACCATTTTAAGGTTATTCAGAAAAAAATGGGGAGAATGGTGGAGCTGGTTGATGCGGAGAACCTGGGGATTTGAATATTGGGTTAGGGGTTTATGTCCCGATTGGCGCTGGCGCGCATCGGGACGGGTTAGAGGTTTAGGTAATTCCGCGCATCGCGACTAAACGCCTAAACCTCTCGCAACGCGAAGCGTCAAGAAATAAACTTCTAAACCTTCGTAAATCCAACTATTTTTAGTTTACATCCGTAAACAAAATAAATCCTTCCTTTTTTACATGAAAAGATTTCTTTCACTCCTATTGCTTCTCTTATTTTCCGGAGCATCTTTTGGGCAGACACAGTTGACAGAGCAGACCAATGTTGCCATTCGAAACAACGAACCCAACTTTCAGCTTCTCACCACCAAAAGTAAAGTTATCGGGTTCAGGATGATATCGGAACAACAGTTGATGAGTCAGCAACGCACGGTGCAGGTGCTGGTGGCTGATAAAAACCTGGAATTGGAGTCCACGGTGACTTTTGATCTACATCCACTCGAAAACCTCAAAGCGGTGGACCTGGACGGGGACAATCTTTATTTCCTTTCCTTCTATCTTCAAAAAGATTACCTGATAAGAGAAAGGCATATTTACCAGTTTAACATTCGCACGCAGCAATTGGCCAAGCATGAGGTAAAAGGCCTCTCACCGGTGTACTACCCCAACTTCCGCCTCGACAAATCCCCTGCCGGTGGCCGGATCAATCAGGTCGGGGAAATGGGCTTTAATGCTTTTCAGGTGATGGACGGCAAGGTTTTAATGGCCGGCATGGCTGACAATATTCTATTGCTCCAGGTTTTTGACTTAGAAACCCAAAAAGTGGCAAAAGAAAAGTTTGTTCAGGCAGACCTTCAACTACAATATTTCCAGAAAAACGCCAGCTCCAAAACGCTCTTTGTGGGTGTGCAGCACAATGATCCCAAAGGGATTAATATGCTGACACATTTTGAATTTGACACCGATGGGCAATTGATTCAGGACTTTTCTGTGACACCCTGGCAGGATAAGGCTACAGTGACCCGCAACATGCAGTTTATCGGCAATCCCTATGAAAAGCATTTTTTAGGTCTATATGGACCGAGGAGGAATGAGGTTTTTGAAGGCTTGTACCTCTACCGAAAGGAGTCTGTAGGCGGTGAAGAGCTGTTCGATTACAATTTCACCAGTTTGACTAGCTTCCATGACCACTTGGCACCAGATGCCAAGACAATCAAAACCCGGCAGGTACAGAGAAACCAAAAGCGCAGCCGCCCCACGCCTGTCAGAAACAATATTTTGATCAACAGTTTTGAGCATCAGGATGCGGGATATCTGGTGTACCTCAACCAATACCGCCACAACAACAACCCGGTGATCAATTACAACATCAACCAATACCTGAGGTTTTATAGCAACAGCCAGGTGGACAACTTTGACAGGTACAGCCCGATCTTACCACCCAACCTGCAGACACCCCACACCCCTTCCTTTTCGCGGGTTCCTAGGGAGTTTACTTACTTGAGCGGGCAATTTGTACACTTGGATGAAGATGCCAACCTGTTGTGGCACGTTTCCGTCCCTTTTCCCCAAACCAACCAATACAGATCCTTGCCACTGGCAAGCTACCACTGGAATGCCCATAGCTTAAGCTACCTGATGCTGGGCGAGGACAAGCTGTTTGCCAGCAGATTTACCGAGGGAACGCCCGCGTATGTCAACAAGGCAGTAGAGCTTTCGGAAATCAGCGAAGAATCAGGCAATATTTCTAAAAGGACCTTGGCCCTGCAGCATCTCGAAGACCACAGTTACATCCTTTCTGGCCAGACAAGAATATCGGAAAACGGGCAGACTAAGTATGTGTTTTTTATGAAGAAAATTGAGGTTAATTGATATAGACCTATTTATTTTTTTGATAAATATAAATGGGCCCATCCATAATCCCGTGGCCGGAGTTGATCATTGAACCGTCGCGTCGGATACGCAGACTCTCTTGTAGATCAATTCCGTATACAGCAAAATAAAACGGGTCATTATTAATCAGAATACTAACTTCCGACTCAATTACCTCCTTCGCCTTTTCGATAGGCTCCGGGTCAAAGGAAAGGATAAAACCTAAAACATCATTACTGCCTTCAACCTCTTCCAATTCAACCTCCTGATAAGTCCCTGTCAGGTCAATTCCCAAATGGCTGTTGAATTTGGTAAAGGTCATGTTGCCTCTTAACTCATATGATTCGGAGTAAGAAAGTTCAGAAGCAGGGGTAACCTCCCCCGTCCAGGAATTCTGGACTTCAACTACTTCCCAGGTTCCGCTGTGCCCAAAATTAGGTTTACCACCTTCATTTGAACAGGAAGACAAAAAGACAGCAGTAAGGGCAATTAAAAAGAGCTTTTTCATTATGTTTTAAAATGGTTATATCTACTAAACGTATAATTAAATCAATGCGTCCTGATTTATATTTCAATTCTTCTCTTTAAGCCACTCGTCAGATTTCTTACAAACTCCACCATGCAGCATCTGAAGGGCTATAGCTACATCCTTTCTGACCAGACAAGAAAAACATAATGCGGCCAGACTAACCTTTATCCTCGAAAGCAGTATTTGATGATAAGACCTTCCGGCCCCATTCCGGCCATGTTCCCGAAGTACCTCGTCCTGCCCTTCACCACCTCCCTGATTTCTCCAATTGGGATTTCCCCTTTGAAAAAAGCGGACTTATAAAAAAGCACATTATCAGTTAGCTTGTAATGGGTATCCAGGTAAATCCAGAATAGACCTGCAAGTGAGAGAAATAAACCAATCAAAATAAACGGTCTAAGAAACCCTATAACTACTATTGGCAGAAATAATCCCAATAGTACCAAGAGCAGAGTTACAGATCTTTTGGATGGAAATATTTTATCCATAGAATTTAAATTTAGTCGGAATCGCTTTTTCTCCTTAAAAACACAAACCCAGCCAACCCCACACCCATTGCCGACAACATTGAGCCTATAATGCTAGGCGTCATCATTATATGGGAAATCGGCTCAGCTTTCAGTTCATAAAACCTTATCCCAAAGAAAACTAATTGGACTGCACAAAGCAGAAAACAAATGGCAGCCATTCCTTTGTTAAATCCTATGCTCATTCTTAAACTATCATCTTTTATCATGTTGCTGCTCTTTTTGTACCTCAAGTTCACCCTTCAGCCCCATTTTAAAATTATCCCAGTCTGAGAAAATAGCTGAAGAGATAATAAAGGCAAGAATGAAAACTAGGATATTCAAAAGGGAGATCCTTTTCTTTTTCATAGAATTATTGACTACCTGACACTCCTATTAACATATAAATACCCTGTAAAATAAGACAACTAAGGTTTAAATGCAAATAGGTTTTTCAATTATTTGAACCCGAATAGTCTGCTCATCAGTGAAGAATTTACCTTCCACTTCTAAGTACCATGCTGTTTTTAAGCACGGAAGCCCTTTATTTGAAGAAGTTCAAATTTGCGGAATCCGAAAAGCAGATAGAGTAGGAGTTAATGATAAATTTTAATATTATGCAGAAAACTGTAAAACAATTAGAAAATCAAGAGTTGGTAAACATTGCTGGTGGAGGTCTCTACCGTATTCAGGATTATGATTGCAATGGAAATTTGATGGTTTATATTTGGAATAGCGAGACGGGGGAATGTACTACTTTAATTGGAACAACTCCAGCTCCTTGTTGAAACATTATGGTCAGAAGTGGATTCTGACCATACTTCCAATTTATTATGAGAAGAAATTTACTTATATGTGGGATGTTAATTTTTGGGTCTTGCTCTCCCGAGATCGAATACCCAATAAACCAACAAGTTAAAGCCCGCGGTATTTATACCCAGGCTGGAGATATTTCTCCTTTATACCAAGATTTATTCCCAGACCTTTTGCTTGACAATTTAAACCCAGGGGAAACATACGATTTTCATGTTGATGAAAAATTCAATGAAATAGAAATTGTTAAAGCCTCCATTAAAGGTGGAAATTTCAGTGATCATCAATCAGCCTTTCAAATTACTTATTACGAAAGCCTATCAGGTAAGGCTGACAAGATATACCTGAATAATTTTGAAGAAAAAACTTTATTGACAGTTGAAAACCCCAATTGGCTTTTTCCAAAAACCCCCTTTATACTGCAGACCTCCCATGGGTATTATGAGATTGAAGCATCTAATTCAAAATGGGAGAGTTTCCTTGTAAAAGAAATACCCGCCCAAACACCTGACATCCTTTTTTTAGACAGATTTCCAGAGTTTGAGCTAATTTCAATATCTGAACAAATAAGTAGGCCATCCGACCTTTACCAATCTAAACCATTTACCTATATTTATTATCTTTCCCATACTTGTAGAACCTGTATTAAAGAGATTCCAAAGATTAACCAAGCGTTGGAACAATATGAGAATTTAAAAGTAATCGGGATTTTGCCTGGATCAGAAACTGCCGAACTCTGGTCAGCACTCAATGAAAAAACAAATTGGGGTAATTATAAAATAAGATCTTCGAATAATTATCAAAAATTTCCAAGCATTTCACTTCCTGATGGATTTCTGATTAATCAACAAGGTCAAAAAATACTGGACCACATCACTTTGGAGGATGTCCTAGATTATTTGAATTAATCTATACTTTTTACCAATCGCTCCATGAAAGGCAGTTCTTGAACTGTTGACAACTGGGATGGAATTCCAAAAAATCTTTTAATGATATATCAGGCCGTTAAGACTCAGGATTGCCAAATTCGATAGACTATGAATGATCATGGAATATTTTAATCCTTTCTTGTATCGCACATATCCAAAAAATAGCGCGGAGGGGGTCAAGGCAAAAATGACCATGAATAGAGCCAGCAGTTTATTCTCTGCCTCCACATTGACAAAATGAAGCGCCGAAAATATGATGGCGGTCATCACAAATATTATTAGATAAAACGGTCTGGAGAGAAGCGGATTATCCGGAGTTTTCTTACTTTCCCACATCAGACAAGCTATAAAAACTGCAGCGGTAAATAGGTAAATAAACCAATATTCAAAAAATATCAAATATAAAGCAGCTAAAGAGATCAAGAAGAAATAAGCATGGGACCGCTTGCCGCTTAGGTGAAATCGAAAAAGCAATTCCTCTACTACAGGGGCTATTAACAAAGCTGAAACAATAGACAGCTGATCCATCTGGGCAAAGCTTTTGTCAAACCCTCCAACTCCCAATTTCATAGCGATCACATCAGACACCATATAAGTATAGATGAGTTTGGTTATAAATAAGATAATAACCAGTGTATAGAATTGGCTATCCCAGTTTTCCTTAAAAGAAGCAATCTTTTGATTTAAATAAATAATCTTCATGCTTGGCTTTATATGGGTTGGGACTTTATTAATTAAAAGTTATGGTTTTCTACGGGCGGTGCCCCCTTAAGCCCCCTTTTAAAATCTCCCCAACTCCCGGTAATGGTCAATCCAACAATTATCGTTATGGCAATAATCAGCACGTTGACCCATGTCAATTGTTTCTTTTTCATATTTAACAAACCTCTATCTTTTCCTTCAGATATTTTCTTCGGAAGGGTATATCAAATTTCCATAGCAGCAACCCAACCAGTCCCAACCGCCGCCATTCTGATACCTGCTATCCCAGCACGGGAAAAATGAAGGTCAAAAATGTTGTTTTCAGTGATATAATCACCATAGGAATGATTGAGCTGAAAACCTATAAACAGCAACAGAACCGTCCAAAACAGATGAACCCTCGTATAATAATCCACGTTCAAAATATTCTTCATACCCGAGCAAACAAAAACTAAAAGCCCTGTAAAATAGACCAACTAAAGTTTAGATGCAAATCTAATTTTTCATAATTTGATCCGCAATGATACCAAAGGCCAATTTTCCCTTGATTGGCAGGACGGAAGACGGAAGAAAGATGTGAAAAAAAATGGCCACAAAGTCCACAAAGTTTTCACGAAGTTTCACAAAGGCCACTTCGCGGAGAAAAATTAAAGTCTTGAGAAAAAAGTGTCAAGTGAAATTAGGACGTGACAAAGCTCCATCAAAGCGTTCACCCTTGTTTTTGGCTGTTTCTATTGCACATGTACATGTGCAGTAAAAACGGCTTTTGCACATCTACTTGTGCAGTCTGTGTAAAAGCAAAAAATCACCGGCCAAAAGACCGGTGATTTTTAAATTCTACTTTCATCTAAGGTGTCCAAAAACCCAACTAAAGCGTTGCGCCCGTTGCGTTCCGTTGCGTTCCGTTGCGCCTTTACGAGAAATTATTCTCTAAATCAAAATGCACCCTGTTTCCAATTTAAGGATTCAGCCTTGCCAAGATCTCCTTCGCCTCGTGCCACTTCAACCTTGGCCCAAACTGACTCACAATCTTGGAGCTGGCCATGGAAGCCAACTTGCCGCTGGAAGCATAGCTGTGGCCGTTGGTGATGCCGTACATGAAGGCACCGGCAAACATATCACCTGCGCCATTGCTGTCAATTGCCTCGGTTTTGTAGGGCTCGATGTCGATGAAGGTGTCGCCATCCCAGATAATCGCACCGTTTTTCCCTTGGGTGATGCAGAAGTGCTTGGCGGCTTTCTTCAGCTCCTCACGGGCATCCATCAGGTTGTCTTTCCCGGTGTAGATCATCGCCTCTTCCTCATTGGCAAAAAGCATGTCTACGCTATGGCCAATCACGTCGTCAAACCCTTCCTTGAAGTATTTCACCATAGCCGGATCGGAAAAGGTCATGGCCACTTTCACACCGTTGTTTTCTGCGATTTTCTTCGCCTGAAGCATGGCTGCCTTTCCATTTTCGGAAGTTACCAGGTAACCTTCGATATAGAGGTATTTGGAATCCTTGATTGCCGCTTCATTGACATCGGCCACTGAATAGTTTTGCGTTATCCCCAAAAAAGTATTCATGGTCCTTTCGGCATCCTCGGTTACCATCACCAGACATTTGCCGGTAATGCCTTCCTCCAACTTCTCAGGATTAAGGTTGTGGTCAACGCCTGATTCCTTCATGTCCTCCATGAAGAACTGGCCAAGTTCATCGTTGGCCACCTTGCAGCAGTAATAGGAATTACCACCAAACTGGCTCACGGCAATCACGGTGTTGGCGGCAGATCCACCGCACTGTTTTTTGGCCTCGGCCGTGTTAATTACGCGCATCAGGGCATTCTGGCGATCCTCATCCACCAGGGTCATCACTCCTTTTTCCACCCCGTTGTCAAGGAAAAACTTGTCGGTAACTTTAAATTCAATATCCACAAGGGCATTTCCAATGCCGGTAACGTCGTATTTTTTCATGTTTGTTTTTTATAGTTAATGGGGTTAACCCCACAGAATAATCTCTAGTCTGTACTTTATTGTTCGTCTTTTCGTCACCTCGAGGCTCCATGTTTTAAAACACACCCTAAGCTATGACGAATGATTTCTCGCGGCGGCGCTGCGAAAATCGCTGCGACCGCTGCGAGAACTTTTATTCGTCATTAGTACCGGAACGGAGTGGAGAGGTCCCTTTACATTACAAGACCTCTCCACTGAGCTAGCGCTACGGTCGAGGTGACTACGATAATCACTTCTGGCATCGGTCATCCGACATCCCGCATCACTCAAAGATCTTATGCCTTTCAAAGGGCTTTTCCCTATCAAAGAGATACCTATACGTGTGATGCGTCTTATAAATCTCCGCATTCAACTGCTCGCATACCCGCATCATCTTGGGGTTAAAGTCCCCTATCCAGTTCATCTCAATAATTTCATAACTGAAATTAGATTTACTAGCATATTGTTCGTTATACTCCATGATCATGGCGCTCTCCACACCCTTGCCCTGAAACTCGGGTACCACCCCAAACACCAATCCAAGCATTTTATTGGGAGGATTGAAGGTTTTGTGCCAAAGAAATTTAAGCTTACCGATCAGATCCATCTTGCCATTTACATGCTTGAAAAGCTGATTCAGTTCGGGAATATTGATGAAGAAAGAAATGGGCTCACCTTTATGGAAACCAAAATAAATCAAGCGAACGTCGATGATGGGTTTCATTTTGGTAAACATCAACTTGGTCTCCTTCAAGGTCAGGGATTTGCCCATATGCCTTGCCCAAGCTTTGTTGTAGACCTCCATAAAAAACTCCGGAGCTTTGGTCAAAATCTCGTCCTTGGTGATAGACCTAAACTCAAAGTCGGGACTACCGATAATTTTGTTGGCCCTTTCAATCATTTTGGGATCAAAATCTACCCCCCGGGTGGGCCTCATGTAGGTAAACTGTTTGAAGTAAACCTGGAAACCATAGGCCTCAAAGAACTCCCGGTAGTAGGCAAAATTCCAGGGCATGTTGTAGTTGGCCGGTGAGTATCCATCCACCAGTAGCCCCCACCACTTGTCTCTTTCGCCAAAATTGATCGGACCGTCCATGGCCTCCATGCCTTCCGATTGCAACCAATCCTTGGCAACGTCAAAGAGCATAAAAGCGGCTTTTTGGTCATTAGTAGATTCAAAGAAACCAATACCTCCAGTAGGTTGCTTCTCCTTCATTTTGGGATTGATAAAGGCTGCTATCCGGCCTATGGTCTCCCCCTTTTCATTGAGGAGTAGCCATCGCTTGGCTTTGGCGCCCTGCCTAAAAAGCTTGTTGGTATCCGGGTGGAATAGATTTTCTATATCCTTGTCAAGCGGACGAATCCAATTCTTTTCGTTTTTATAAAGCCTCACGGCCATTTCTATGAATTCTTTTTGAAGAGCGGGGCTGTTGGCCTCTTTAAGGTTCATGAATAAATTGGGTTAAATAAAATTGAAAAGAAATTACTCAGGTTTTATTTTACTTAAGAGAGAAGTAATGAATGAGTCAGTTACTGATTCTTGCCCTGATTTGTCATAAATGGAAAGCAAATACACAGAATTTTCAGAGAGGGCTACGTGGGTTATCACCCGACCCCCTCCAGATTTCCCTTTACTCTTGCTCTTTATAGCTATTCGGATCTTGTAACAGTTTTTAAAAAGTGGTGCTCCTAGGTGAGGATTTTTCTCCAGGTTATCTATCAAATCATGAAATTCAGATTTGAGGGAGGGATACTTCTTGACCAACTTTTTAAGTTGCTTATCAAACTCTGGTAAAGTCTTTACCGAAATGCTCATAGTTCATCAAACAAATCCCTAGCATCTCGAGCTTTGATTTTCCCAGCCTTTGCATCCAGCATTTCTTTATAACCCTGAGCTACACTTTCGGCTATTATTTTGGATTCGGAAATATCTTCTGTCGCTGTAAACCTCACTTTCAAAGCTTTCAGGATTGCTTTTACAGTTTCAGACTGCTCCTCATTTATCGTTTCAATTACAATTACTCCCATAATATAAATTTAACGTTTTTCTTCAGAGTTTGTACAGGTATCACTAATGAACTCAAAAACCTGACAGGCTTCTGGATTCAACAAAAAAACCTACCAGGTTTAATCTATTTCACGAAAACCTGGCAGGTTTCATAAATTTTTACACGCAGAAACTACAGAACAATCTGTGCAATTCGTTTAATCTGTGTTTTTTATTTTTCCACTACATCCCCATAAAGGTCAAACTCCGTCGCCTCAGTGATCTTCACATCCACAAAATCACCCACGCGGCAATAGTGCTTGGATGCATCAATCAATACTTCATTATCCACTTCGACTGAGTCATATTCAGTCCTTCCGACCCACTGCCCGTTTTCTTTTTTATCTATTAGTACTTTAAAGGTTTTGCCAACCTTTTCCTGATTGAGGTCATAGCTGATCTGCTCCTGGATTTCCATCAGGTGGTTGGCACGTTCCTGCTTCACTTCTTCAGGGGTGCTGTCTTCCATGCTGTGTGCATGGGTATTTTCCTCATGGCTGTAAGTAAAGACCCCAAGTCTTTCAAATTTCATCCCTTCCACAAAATCCACCATTTCCTGATATTCCTTCTCCCCTTCACCCGGGTGTCCGGCGATCAAAGTAGTACGGATAGCAATGTCCGGCAAAATGTCACGGATGCTGTGGATCAAATCTTCCTGCTTTTCACGGCTGGTGCCCCTTCTCATGGCTTTTAACACATCTGAGGAACCATGCTGCAACGGAATATCCAAATAGTTACAGATATTCGGTCTTTCCTTCATCACCTTGATGACATCCATCGGGAAGCCAGTTGGGTAGGCATAATGCAAGCGGATCCAGTCGATGCCATCCACATCGGAAAGGGCTCTCATCAGGTCGGCCAGTCTTCTTTTCTTGTAAAGGTCCAACCCATAATAGGTGGAGTCCTGCGCAATAAGCAACAACTCTCTTGTTCCGTTGGCCGCCTTGTGCTCGGCTTCCTTCACCAGCTCCTCAATGGAACGGGACACGTGTCCGCCTCTCATCAAAGGAATGGCACAGAAGGAGCAGGGTCTGTCGCAGCCTTCGGATATCTTCATATAAGCGTAGTGGGAAGAATGCGTAAGCAGACGCTCTCCTACCAGCTCATGCTTGTAGTCGGCCTTGAATTTCTTGAGAATGGCAGGAAGGTCACGGGTGCCGAAGAAGGCATCCACCTGTGGGATTTCCTTTTCCAGGTCATCCTTGTAGCGCTGAGATAGGCAGCCGGTCACATAGACCTTATCTACCAGCCCGCGCTCCTTGGCATCGGCATACTGCAGGATGGTGTCGATGGACTCCTGTTTGGCATTGTCGATAAACCCACAGGTATTAATAATGATGATATTGTTGTCTTGGGCACTCGACTCGTGGTTGGCATCGATGCCGTTGCCCTTGAGCTGGGTCAACAACACTTCGGAATCCACCAAATTTTTGGAGCATCCCATGGTGATGATGTTGACCTTATCTTTCTTTAATGTTCTCGCCTTCAAATCGTTCTTTCTAAATTTCATGCAAAAGTACAAAAAATAAAGCAATTCTCCCGTCTTCAGCCTTCCGGTCTTCGGTCTTCCGTCTCCGGTCCTCGCTCTTACATCCGACATCCGACATCGGACATCAAACATCCCAACATTAAACCAATATTACCCCAGTCACTTTAAACCTATTTAACTTAAATATTACTTAACGGTAAGTTTGCATACAGAGATTTGGAAATAACTACTTTTGAATACGTACAGCAAACGGACATTTTTTCAACTCCTTGCATTATTTTTTAGGCGTCGATGTGAATCGACGCTTTTTTTATTTGGGGCCACGAAGGCGCGAAGGCGCAAAGAAAAACAATTGAAGCTAATTAGCCACTAAGCCCCAAAGTCTCGAAGAAAATCCTTAGCGTCTCAGTGGCAGAAAAACAAAAAATCACCAAGCCTGCTTCAAGCCTGGTGGTCTATATAAAATTAAAAGAAAACTCTGAGCATCTCTGTGGAAAAAATCCGCGAAGAGGGACTCTGTGAAACTCCATTTTTTTTGAACTCCGCGAAACTCTGTGTCCCCTTGTTTACTTCTTCTTAAACAACGAATCCACGAATTCCTTCCTGTTAAACACCTGCAGGTCGCTCATTTTTTCACCTACGCCGATGTATTTCACGGGGATTTTGAACTGATCGGAGATGCCGATGACCACGCCACCCTTGGCAGTACCGTCAAGTTTGGTGATGGCAAGGGAAGTGATTTCGGTTACACGGGTAAATTCCTTGGCCTGGATAAAGGCATTCTGTCCGGTGGAGCCATCCAGCACCAAGAGGATCTCATGGGGTGCGGTTTCTATGAATTTTTGCATCACCCTTTTGATCTTACCCAATTCATTCATCAGGTTGACTTTGGTGTGAAGCCTACCGGCGGTATCTATGATCACCACGTCAGCCTGCATATCCACGGCTTTTTTCACCGCGTCGAAAGCCACTGATGCCGGGTCGGTATTCATGCCATGGGAAATCACCGGGACGCCTACCCGCTCGCCCCAAAGGATAAGCTGATCCACGGCCGCCGCTCTGAAAGTATCTGCCGCGCCAAGGACCACGGACTTGCCCGCCTGCTTGAATTGGTGGGCAAGTTTGCCGATGGTGGTGGTTTTACCCACACCGTTGACGCCGACCACCATGATCACGTATGGTTTTTTGTCTTTGGGAAGGTCAAAATCGGTAAGGTCTTCGGTGTTGTTTTCTTCCAACAGTCCCATGATTTCCTCACGCAGGATCTGATCAAGTTCGGCGGTGCTGACGTACTTGTCACGCGCCACCCGCTCCTCGATTCTGCGGATCACCTTGATGGTCGTGTCCACGCCTACATCGGAGGTAATCAGGATTTCTTCCAGTTCATCGAGGATTTCCTCGTCCACTTTGGACTTGCCGACCATGGCTTTGCCCAATTTGGAAAAAAGATTCTCGTTGGATTTTTCTAGGCCTTTGTCTAGGCTTTCCTTTTTATCTTTCGAAAAGAAACCAAAAATTCCCATAGCTTTTACACAAATAAACACCTGAATTTAAGCAGGTGATTTCTTAAAACGGACATTACGCCCTTGAATATAACAAAAAAGTCCCAGTTCCGATAGATTACCGAAAGGGACTTTCAAATGCTTTGCAAAAAAGGCAAAATTATTTTTTCAATGTTTCCTGAACCATTGGGGTTGGAACCATCTCTTCTCTGAAGGTATAGGCACCAGTCTTCTCAGACTTTACCGCTTTGATCACTTTAGCATAAGTGACGCCGCCTTCTTTTTTTAGGGTTGCTACTACTTTCTTAGCCATATCTTAACTATTTAAAGGAGGTATCAAGCAAGGATACCCGCCTAATTATTTGATTTCTTTATGAACAGTCACTTTCTTCATGATTGGGTTGAACTTCTTCAATTCCAATCTTTCAGTAGTGTTTTTTCTGTTTTTGGTCGTGATATATCTGGAAGTACCTGGAAGACCGCTAGTCTTATGCTCGGTGCACTCCATGATCACTTGTACTCTGTTACCTTTCTTAGCCATCGCTCTATATCTTTAAAAGAGTAATTCTATTTATTTAATGATAATGTTACCGTTCTGCTGAGCTTCTTTCAACACTGCAGAGATACCCTTCTTGTTGATGGTTCTCAAAGCCTTTGAAGAAACCTTCAACGTGATCCAAGCATCTTCTTCTGGTACATAGAAAGATTTCTTGTGCAAGTTTGGATAAAACTTACGCTTGGTCTTGTTGTTGGCGTGCGATACATTGTTACCTACTCGAGGTCTTTTACCGGTGATGTCACAAACTTTTGCCATGATATATGATCGTAATATTTAAGACGTTTTCTAAATTGAGTTTGCAAATATCGGAACTTTTCGGGAATTACCAAAAGAGCAGCAAAAATTTATTGCCTAATCTGTTGGATGTCATTAACGTGGAAATGGAAAGTTATGAATTATGAATTAAGAATTAGGAATTAAGAATTAAGGTTTTTGAATGACCGATATTTCTGATTCTCCATTCCCAATTCCTCATTTCTAATTCTCTATTCCCAATTCCTTATTTCCCATTCCGGTACGGGCAATGCTTGCACCCACTCCCACAACAGAAGCCTCTCCTGAGGTGGTACTGCTCCGTAAACACCATCAGCCCCGCCTCGTTGAAATAGTAGTCACCGGGTTGGACTTGCTGGGGTTTGATGGGTTCTTTTTTCTTTTTCATCATATTATATAAACCGTCTTTTCGACTGAGCGACCCTTTTCGGGAGCGAATGGAGAAATCTAGATCGAGAACAATATTTATTAGACCTCTCCACTCCGTTCCGGTCGAGGTGACGCTTAATGTTCTGCATTCATAGGCTTTGTGCCCGCAGTGACCTCTTCCCTTTCCCAATCCACTTCGTCACTCGGGACAGGTGTGCGACTTTTTTTTACTTTGGAAAACTTAGTGGCCTCTTTTGTTCCGTCTTCCGTCTTCCGTCTTTTATCCCTATATTTGTTTTTACCCAAAACAAACCTCAGCCCGATAAGTGCGGGCAAAACTACAGATTTTATGATTGAAAAAATAACCTCCAGCCAGCAGGCCATTGCTTTAGAAGACAAATACGGCGCCCACAACTACCACCCGCTGCCGGTGGTGCTTTCAAAAGGCGAAGGCGTATTTTTATGGGATGTGGAAGGTAAGAAATATTTCGACTTCCTTTCCGCCTACTCGGCCGTCAACCAGGGCCACTGCCACCCTAGGATCAAGGACGCGCTGATTGAGCAGGCGGGAACCCTGACTTTGACCTCAAGGGCTTTTCACAATGACGTGCTGGGGCCATTCGAGAAATACATCACCGAATACTTCGGCTTCGACAAGGTGCTTCCTATGAATACCGGCGCCGAAGGGGTGGAGACGGCCATCAAAATTGCCCGTAAATGGGGTTATGAGAAAAAGGGAATTGCCGAAAACCAGGCGACCATCATAGTGGCCGACAACAATTTCCACGGCAGGACTACGACTGTCATCTCCTTTTCTAACGACGAAAACGCCCGTAAAAACTTCGGTCCCTACACCGCAGGTTTTGTCAAAGTGCCATACAACGATGTGGACGCACTGAAATCTATCATGGCTGAGAACAAAAATGTGGTTGCCTTTCTTGTGGAGCCTATCCAGGGAGAGGCCGGCGTATATACACCAGATGACACTTATATAAAGGAAGTAGCCGCAGTCTGTAAAGAGAACAATGTGCTCTTCATCGCCGATGAGATCCAGACGGGCATTGCAAGGACGGGTTCACTTTTGGCCGTGTGCGGAAACTGCAGCTGCGAAGGCCATTGCGAAAAGCAGGAAACCTACATCCAGCCGGACATGCTCATTTTGGGCAAGGCCATTTCGGGTGGCTTCTTCCCGGTTTCTGCTGTATTGGCCAATGACGAGATCATGGGCGTCATCAAGCCCGGCCAGCACGGTTCCACTTTTGGCGGCAACCCACTTGGCGCCAAGGTTGCCATGGCTGCTCTTGATGTGGTAAAGGATGAAAAACTTGCCCAAAATGCCAGAAAGCTCGGCAATATCTTCAGAGAGCGGATGCAGAAACTGGTGGACAAATACAATATCGTGAAGCTGGTCAGGGGCAAAGGCCTCTTGAACGCCGTGGTGATCAACGACAGCGAGGACAGCAGCACCGCCTGGGACATCTGCGTGGCCCTAAAAGACAACGGCCTACTGGCCAAACCCACCCATGGCAACATCATCCGCTTCGCCCCTCCATTAGTCATAACCGAAGAGCAGCTACATGAGTGCTGTGATATTATTGAAAGGACGATTGAGGGGTTTGAGAAATAGGCTTTAAAAAGGACACGGAGTTGCGCGGAGTTGGGCACAGAGTTTCGCAGAGTTCTCGTACCAGCCTATCGAATCAATTTTATTTAATAAAAAGAGGGGCCATTTGGCTCTCTCTTTTTTTGCAACTTTTTAAATTCATCTAAGGTTCTTAAATTAAAAGAATTAAACTGAAGCAGTATGAAACGGATTACTTTAGAAATACCTGATGATAAATATTTTTTCTTTTTGGAGCTGGTAAAAAACCTTGGCCTCGACAAAGTTAAAGAGGAAACTAGTGATTCACAGAAGGAAATCCTTCGAGATATTGAGCAGGGTCTTAAGGAAATTAAGCTTATTCAGGAAGGAAAACTGAAAGGCACCACGTTAAAAGATTTCCTCGATGAGTTATAGCATCATTCTGACTGAAAATTTCAAAACCCAGGTAAAGAAACTTAATAAGAAATACAATTCCTTAAAGTCCGACCTCCAAAAGCTGGGAGAAGAACTCGCTATCAACCCCACATCAGGAACTCCACTCGGACATAATATTTATAAAATCAGATTGGCAATTACCTCCAAAGGTAAGGGCAAATCAGGAGGAGCTAGAATCATTACTTACGTAAAAGTAATAAATAAACAGATTTTTTTTTGTTTCAATATATGATAAAAGCCAATTGGAAAATATCTCAAAAGCCCACCTCCTTGATATATTATATAGGCTTGGTTTATTGGATTAAGAGAAATTGAAACTCCAGATTACATCTCCAAATTTAAAATTTTTACTGATCCCTTTTCTTTGTACCCTTCTTTTCCTTTGTGCCCATTTCCACCCTTCTTCACTTTCCTATCGGATAAAACGTCGCAGGTGCTTCGAATTTGGGGAGGTCTAGTTCATATTTACTACCATCAACCCTCAAAGGTGGGCTGCTAGGCTTATAGTCAGCCAATACATCTACTTGGGTATCGTTATAAATCGGCATCTTTGCCTGCAAATCCGGAGGTAGCGCGGCAATTTCCATTTTGGAGTTGAATTCGGGGGATGGCTGCAGTATGGGCATCCTGTCGACTTTTTCCGGGGAAACTATCCCAAAAACCTTTAACTCGACACCATCAAAATCCAAAGTCTCCTGACCCCAAGAAGGCAAAACAACCAACATCAACCCCGCACTGAATAAAATCTTCTGAAACATAGCCTATAATTTTTAAATCCGCTCCTATAAATTTAGTGAAAAATTAATCTCTATAAAAATGTTTAACCACAGATTACTTAAATTAACACAGATTAACTAATCACCTCTACCTCATTGGATATAATCAGCAGAATCAAATGTGCCCCTTCATTTACTCCCCGCCCAGCATTTTCCGCGACGCAGCTCAGTGAGACTCTGTGCTCGAACTCTGAGTTACTCTGTGACAATTTTTTCTCAACCCAGCGCCCCATCCAGATCGCTCAGCAGATCATCCAGGTGTTCCAAACCAACCGACACCCTGACCAGGTTCTGGGGCGTGGTGGTATCAGGCCCCTCCACAGCGGCCCTTCTTTCGATGAGGCTCTCCACACCGCCGAGACTGGTGGCATTGGTGAAAAACTTCAGCTTTGCGATCATCTTGTCGGTCTCTCCAGCTGTTCCTCTGTATAAAAACGAAAGCATTCCACCGAAGCCGGTCATCTGCGCAGAAGCTACCTCAAAGCCCTCATGCGATTTCAATCCTGGGTAGAATACCTTTTCCACGTTTTGGTGGTTTTCTAAATAGGTGGCAATGATACCCGCATGTTCGGCATGCCCCTTCATCCTATAGGCCAGGGTCTTGATGCTGCGGGTAAGGTAATAACTGTCAAACGGCGAAGGCACTGCTCCACCAACCTGCTGTACCAGCCTGATTTGCTCCCAGAAGGCATCCTCCTCTTTGGTGATCAATGCCCCTCCGAGGATATCGGAATGGCCGCCGAGGTATTTGGTGCTGCTGTGCATGACGATATCTGCCCCCAGATCCAAGGGATTCTGGAAAACGGGAGTGGCAAAAGTATTGTCGCAGACTATCTTAATACCGGCTATTTCGCTCACCTGTGCGCAGGCAGCCTTGATGTCTGTGATTTTCAAAAGCGGATTGGAGGGTGTCTCTATCCAGAGCAAAGCCGTGTTGCTCCTGATGGCGCTTCCGATGTTTTCAGCCTTGGCCATATCCACAAAGGTCACCTCCAGTTTACCTTTGAACATTTCGACCAGCTGCTTTTTCAGGCCATGGTACATGTCTTCCGGGGCGATGATGTGGCTGTGGGCAGGCAGGGCCTGGAACACGGCCATTCCTGCTGCATTTCCGGAGGAGAAGGCTGCGGCGTCCTTTCCTTTTTCCAGCTTGGCAAGCAGATTTTCCAGTGCTAGGCGGTTGGGGTTGGCAGCCCGGGTATAGATCAGGGAATCCTCCCGGTGCTCAAAAATGGTTGAAAGGGTAATGGGCTGGGTTACGGGTCTACGGATGTCCGTAATCTGAGTGCCCGCATGGATGGCTACAGTTTCAAATCTCATAGGGGAAAGTTATAAAAAAAGAGGCAATAAATTGCCTCTTTTTTTATCTACCTGATCCTATCCACCGACCTCACCAGCATCTCATCCTTGCGGATGAAGCGGTTAGCGAGCAGGTTCATCAGCATGGCGAGCACTATGGCATAAAAACCGAGCATGAAGGCTCCGGTATCCCGTCCTCCGATCGCGTCATTGGCTGTAATCGAAAGGTAAACGGTGGCTCCCAAGATAATGACCATAATTAGGGAGTTGATCATATTAAGCATCATTTGACGCTTGCGGTCCTTAAACTGGCTGAGGCTATACAGGGCGAGTAAGCCAGAAACTACGGCAAGAAAACCCAAATAAGCGGTGCTTGACTGGCTCACCACTCCGGCGGATTCAGAAATCTCCGCGACCCCAATGGTGGTCACCGTCAAGGTCCAAGCCGTAAGCATCACCTGCTCGGTTTGGGAGGGGTTAACTTGTGACCATAGTGGGAAAAGTGCCACCAACACCATGCTTAATGCCAGCAAAAAAAGGAAAATCGTTTGTACGCGTTGTATCATCTTGTTTGAAGTTTTGACAAAATAACGTCCTTCTGCTTATAATCGCAAGTTAAGGCAATGGAGAATTGGAAATTAGGAATGGGGAATAAGGAAAATAACAAAATAACCACTGAGAATCGGAGGCTAAGTAAAATCAGTTCTGGAGCCTCACAATCCCACAGAGGGGTTCATTCCCTGAAGCAATCTAAATGTAAGAGGAGAAGTTTCTCGCAAACCTGTCCCGAGCAGCGAAGCGAATCGGGAGGGAGCAAAGGGCGCAATAGGATCAGACTGCAGGCGGGTCACTCCTTTTCCCTCTCCATCATAGCGGTAAGCATGGTACGGATGAGGTATGGATTAGGTATGGACAAGCTCCATATTTGGGCTAACGGGAACTGGGAAGAAACCTAGCTCAGCTCTAACTCAATATCCCTATAAGGTCTCTATAATGTCCCTATAAATTCCCTGTAAGGTCCCTATAACCTTTTTCACCTCGTTAGCCATTTTTTTACACTCTGATAAACATTTCCCTGTAACCCATTGCATAAATGGGTGATTTTTACCAATTTAACCAAACAAAACACTTTTTATATTGTAGTAAGACATGGCAAAAATCAAACACAAACTAGGGGCTATTTCTGGCACTATTGATAACAAAACATACGTAAATAGTGATACCTATGGAGAGCATGTGCGCGCTGCTAGAGGAACACATAAAGAGGCGGTGCTAAATGATGTAATGCAAGCCTGGACGAAAGCGCCTGCTGTAAAAAACAAAATGGCTGGCTTGCTGAACACGGTGGTCAAGAATAATTCCGGCATCCTTTTCAGTACCAAGAATTACCAACCCATGTTGGCTAAGTTGGACCAGCATTACAAACTACATGGGGAGTATGCCTGGAAAGCTTTGGTGGGAATGGATCTGGTAAATAAAAATCCATTTGACAGATTTGGACTGTCTTTTGGTCGGGAATGGGTAAACAGGCGAGGAAACGTACTTAAGTTTGATTGGTCCGCCATTCAAGATTGGTCTTTGGAATCCTCGGGGTTGATTGGCTTTGACCTTCACCTGTATTTCTTGGGCTACATACCGGAAATCGAAAACTTTGAAATTGCCAGCCTGCAATTGAGCGCAAATGGCAAGCAACTGGAACCGGTCAGTACCCAGCGACTGAAGTTCTCAAAAGACGTGAAGGATATAATAATAGTAGCCAAATTCCTGGGCTATTCAGATAGGTTTCACCTTGAAATGGTTGGCAATTCCGGCATGAAGGTCCTTCAGGTGATTTAATTGGAATTCGGGTATGTGTGGTTTCTCGCAAACCTGTCCCGAGCAGCGAAGCGAATCGGGAGGGCGCAAAGTGAACCGCAAAGAGCGCGGCGCTTTATTTTCCCCAAACTTCCCTCTAAGTAATCCGTGAAACCTGTGTTTTTTTCTCCTTCACCAACTGCCTATTTGTTGAAGGGTTTAAGGTCCTGAAGGGAATAGCTGTGCTTTATTCCCTTCAGGACTGATGAATGGATTAATGAGCCACTAGTGCCCTTCTTCGTGGCCGCTTTGTTTACGTTCAGCAATCGTGCTAGACCTCTCCACTCCCTTCGGTCGGTACTAATGACGGGTTAAAATAACCGCAGAGCCACAGAGAAAAAAATGGAAACCGCAAAACTTGTCCCGAGTAGTGGAGCGGATCGGGAGAGGTTAAGTTTCGCAAAGAATAAATAAGTGAAATAAAACCCATTTTACCTGGCGACCTGCCTTTGCCTGGCAGGCAGGCGCTGCGATTTTCTTTGCGCCGCCGCGAGAAATCAAAACGTCATAGCACTTGGTGGGTTTGCACAATTTTTCCCCAACGAATTCCTATCTTTGCCCCCTCATGAACGAGCAACATCGATACTTTCTGGAGCTGGCCTACAAGGGTACTGCCTACCATGGCTGGCAGGTGCAGGAGAATGCCCATACCGTGCAGGCCGAACTCAACAAGGCCCTTTCCACGCTGCTGAGAAGGGATGTGGAAACCATGGGGAGCGGCCGCACCGACACGGGCGTACACGCAATGCAACAGTTTGTTCATTTTGACCATCATGAAAAACTGGAACCCCAAAACTTTCTAAAAAGAGTCAATGCCCTGCTGCCCTCTGATATCGCTTGCTACAGGCTTTTGCCTGTCAAAAATGAGGCACATACCCGATTCGATGCCTTGTGGAGAAGCTATGAATACCATGTTACCTTGCGCAAGAATCCTTTTTCTGAGGAGCAGGCCTGGTATTGTTTTTACAAACTCGATGTGGATAAAATGAACCGGGCTGCTGAGCTGCTCCTGAGCCACACCGATTTTGAATGTTTCAGCAAGGTCAAAACCAGCGTCAACAATTTCCGCTGTGAAATTAAAACTGCCCGCTGGGAACAAAATTCTGAAAGTTTGATTTTCCATATTACGGCAAATCGCTTTCTTAGGGGAATGGTAAGGGCTATAGTGGGCACTTTGGTAATGGTGGGCACCGGCAAACTGGACCTGGTGGGTTTCCAAGAGGTTTTGTCCAGCCAAAACCGCAGGAAGGCAGGGTCGTCTGCTCCAGCCCATGGCTTGTTTTTAAGTCGCATCACATATCCTGAGGACATATTTATTTAAAAAAGAGACCGAAGACCGAAGACGGAAGACGAAAAACGGGTCAAAAAAATCATATAAAACTAATTAACCATTGAGTTTAGAAAAGGAAAATGTAAAAAGTGGGGAGATCATTGACACCAAGGTCCTCAAGAAACTGTACCAGTTTGTGCAGCCCTACAAAGGCCGGTTCTTCTTCCTTATATTTCTTACGTTAGCCTTGGCGATCTTGGCTCCTACCAGGCCCCTATTTATTCAGATAGCAATCGATGACTATGTGGCTATGGGTGACCGGGATGGGTTGGTCCGAATCATCTACCTGCTGGTGGGGCTAATGATTTTGCAGTCCATCGTGCAGTTTGCCCACACTTATCTTTCTGGCTGGATCGGCCAGGTCATCATCCGGGACATCAGGATAAAGCTTTATCGGCACCTGCTGAAAATGAAGCTCAAGTTTTTTGACAACACCCCTATTGGCAGGCTGGTCACCCGAAACATTTCAGACATTGAAACCCTGGCGGATGTATTTAGCGAAGGGTTGGCAGCCATAATAGGTGATCTTTTGCAGCTGATCACCATCCTAGGGGTGATGTTCTACATTGACTGGAAGCTTACCTTGGTCAGTTTGTGTACCCTGCCCTTGTTGATCATTTCCACGTATGTGTTCAAGGAAAAGATCAAGGTGGCCTTTAATGATGTCCGAAATGCGGTATCCAATCTCAACTCTTTCCTTCAGGAGCATATCACGGGGATGAATATTGTGCAGATCTTTAACAGGGAAGAAAGGGAGTACAAGAAATTTGAAACGATCAACAAAGAGCACAGAAGGGCACACCTCAAGTCTGTATTGTACTATTCCATCTATTTCCCTGTTGCGGAGATCATTCAGGCTATTGGGATAGGCTTAGTGGTATGGTACGGGGCCACGGGGGTGTTTGACATGGAGCTCAAAGTAGGTGTACTGATTTCCTTTATCATGTACCTGCAGCTTTTCTTCCGTCCCATCAGAATGATTGCTGACCGATACAATACCCTGCAGCTGGGAGTGGTGAGTTCCTCGAGGATTTTCAAGCTGCTTGACAGTGAAGAACACATCCCCAATAATGGCACTTATGCACCTGAAAAGATCAAGGGGGACATACAGCTGAAAAACGTCTGGTTTGCCTACAATGATGAGGAATATGTGCTCAAGGACATCAATTTTGATGTGAAGCATGGGGAGACCATCGCCCTAGTGGGAGCCACTGGAGCGGGAAAATCCAGTATTATCAACCTGATCAGCCGTTTTTATGAAATCAACAAAGGCAGCATCCTGGTTGACGGCACTGATATCCGAGATTTCGAGCTCAACACCCTTAGAAAGCATATCGGGGTAGTATTGCAGGATGTATTCCTTTTCTCTGACACCATTTTGAACAACATCACCCTAGGAAATCCAAAAATAACCCGAGAGCAGGTCATGGAGGCCGCCGAACTAGTGGGAGCGAGAAAGTTTATCGAAAGGCTTCCTGGCGGGCTGGACTACAACGTGATGGAAAGGGGCGCCACGCTTTCGGTGGGGCAAAGGCAGATGATATCCTTTGTAAGGGCCATGGTGTACAATCCGGAGATCATCATATTGGATGAGGCCACCTCCTCAGTGGACACCGAAACCGAGGAGCTGATTCAGGGAGCCATAGAAAAGATGATGAAAGGCCGGACCTCCATCGTGATTGCGCACCGCCTGTCTACTATCATCAAAGCTGACAAGATCATCGTCATGCACAAAGGCGAGATCAAGGAAATCGGCAACCATGAGAAGCTTTTGGCAGAAGGTGGGCTGTATGCGCAGCTGCACCAAATGCAGTTGAAGTCTATGGTTAGCTAGTAGGGGAAATGAGTCACGAACTTGCCTTGCGACAGACAGGGTCACAGGAAGTTCAAAAGAAGTCGCGCAAAGAATTGAAAATTAGGAATGAGGAATGGGGGAGCACGGATTTCTTAATTCCTAATTCTACATTCAAACTTCAAGTGGGCACGAGGGCTGAATTATACAATGGTCCTAGAAGTACTTTGTACCTGGTACATGGTACTTTGTACTAAGAATTTTTCCGCAAAATAATCCTAAATTCGCACCGTTGACTGTTAAACCTTACCTAAAACATTTTATGAAGAAAGTATTATTGCTGGCTTTTTTACTCTTGCCGGCTTTGGCGTATTCACAGGAGCATCAAGTGGGGGTCAGACTGGGGGAGCCGTTGGGGATTACTTACAAGACTTTTATCGACGAGCGCATTTCCCTGGAAGGGATAATCGGGGCTGCGGGGGCCAACCATGCTGGTTACTACCGCCGGGCATTCAACAATAACAGACCTACTGGAGATGCCGTTTATGCCAGTCATAGCACCTACTCCGCTTTTTCCTTGAATGCAAGAGCAGCCTATCATGAGGATATTACCAACCAGTTTAACATTACCGAAGGCATGCTTTGGGCTTATGGAGGTGTCGGTGCCCAGTTGAGGTCCGTACAAGTGGATTATCTATATTCCAGACCTATGTCACCAACATTCTTCAACAGTGAAAACAGAACAAACATCGATTTTGGCCCTGAGGCATTTGTAGGTACTGAATATTATTTTCAGGATCTGCCAATCAGTGTGTTTGTGGAAGCAGGCTTGTTTCTCGAACTGATTGACCGTCCAGGACACCTAAGGTTACAGGGGGCAATCGGGGCACGATATATTTTCTAATTATGAAAAAAGCATTAATTCTCATCCCGGCAGTACTTTTTGTCGGTTTGGTTGGCTATTTCTTACTGGGCGGGTTCAATGAGCTCGAACTGGAGGTGGTGCAAACTGACAACATTCACCTAATGGGATACCAGTACCGCGGCACCCCGCAAGATGAGGCTTTGCCCCAAACCTTCCAAAAAGCTGAAGGACTGTTGGGAGATGGCAAAACTCTGCATACCCTTTACCAAGTAGAACCAGCGGGTAAACTCGACACCATGGAAGTTTTCATAGGAGTAGAGTTCAGCGGGGAAATGGGTGACGCGCAGGAATTGCTTATCGAAAGCCAAAATGCCATTGTGGCCACGATGCGGTCCAGCAGATATGTGATGCCAGGCCCCAATAAAGTCAAAAAACGCATTGAGAAATTTGCCGAGCTAAATGGGCTGGAGACCCAGGGAATATATATTGACAGGATTGTGGAATCCGATCATGTGGAGGTTTGGGCTCCCTTGAAATAACTGGTACATTTTACCATTTCAATGATTTCCACAACCATTTCCTTTGGCTTTGCGTCTAAATAAAACGTATATTTCAACCAAAACAATATTTTATGAAAAAGCTGCTGTTATCCCTCTCTGTTCTTGGTGCATTTTTGATACAGGCCTGTCAAGGTCCCATGGGCCCTCCTGGCTTAGATGGAATAGATGGAATTACTGTAGAAGCAGATGTATTTGAAGTAGTGGGGGATTTTGATCCAGAAGCCAATTTTACAATACAAGGAGATTTCAACGAACTTGGATTAACCTTTCTTGAATCCGACAAGCTCCTGATTTATCATCTTTGGGAAACAGATGAGGGCAGAGATGTGTGGAGAATTCTCCCTCAGACAATTTATCTTGACCAGGGCCAATTTGCCTATCAATATGATTTTACGAATTTAGACTTTAGAATTTTCATGCAGGGCAATTTCGACCTCAACATCTTGGAGCCAGATTGGAGAAACGAACAGTATTTCCGACTAGTAGTAGTACCTACGAGAGCAGTGAACTTCCGAGTGGATTTCAATGACTATGAAGCGGTCGTCGATCATTACAATTTGGATACAAGCAATATCCCAAGAATCAGATTGGGTAAATAAAACTTCCCCTTTTTATAAAACGAAAAACCACCTCTCTTTCAGGGAGCGTGGTTTTTTTTATTAAAAGTTTTAAAACACTTAACTTCAGATCATTTTCAAATTAATCTACAAAACTCCTCTACCTATTAATAATTCTAACTGTGAAAACTGCGGGTTGGAATCTCCGAGGAGAACAGTTCCTCCTTTTTTCTGGTTTGGAATGGGTAATCCAAAATCCTGAATTATCTTTGCCCCATGCAATTACAAAACGACTTATTACTTAGAGCGGCACGCGGGGAAAAGACCGAAAGGACTCCCGTGTGGTTGATGAGACAGGCCGGAAGGATTTTGCCAGAATACAGGGCAGTAAGAAACAGTGTGAGTGGATTCATTGAATTGGCCCAGACCCCTGAACTGGCCGCAGAGGTGACCATACAGCCGGTAGATCTGCTGGGTGTGGATGCCGCCATTATTTTTTCCGACATCCTGGTCATCCCCGAAGCAATGGGATTGCCCTATGAGATGGTGGAAAAGAGAGGCCCATGGTTTCCTGACACCGTATCTTCCCCATCGGATCTGAAAAAGTTGAGAATTGCGGATGGGCACAATGATCTCAAATATGTGATCGATGCCATCAAGATTACCAAAAAAGAACTAAACGGCCGGGTGCCTTTGATCGGTTTTGCCGGCGCACCCTGGACTATTTTTGCCTATATGGTGGAAGGCAGCGGATCGAAGACTTTCTCGAAAGCCAGAGCCATGCTGTACACCCAGCCTGAATTCAGCCATCAGCTGCTGCAGATGATCACCGATTCCACCATCAATTACCTCAGAGCACAAATCGAGGCTGGGGCCGACTTGATCCAGATTTTTGACAGCTGGGCGGGGATCCTGCCTCCTTACCATTATGAGGAATTCTCCCTCAGGTACATTCAGCAGATCTGTGATGCCATCAATGAGGTGCCTAAGACGGTATTTGCCAAAGGAGCATTCTTTGCCAGAGAACAAATGGCCAAGCTAAACTGTGAGACTATCGGACTGGACTGGAACATGGGCATTGCCGAATCAAGAAGAATGATCGGGGTTAATAAAACCCTACAAGGCAACCTTGACCCGGCAGCCCTTTACGGCACCGCCAAGGAAGTGGAGGCCGCTACCAAGCAAATGCTTGATCAATTTGGAACCAGCAGGCACATTGCCAATTTAGGTCACGGGGTGTATCCTGACATTGATCCGGAGAAGGTGAAGGTGTTTATTGAGACGGTGAAGGCTTATAGTATAAGGTAGGTGTAGGAAGAATTGAGAATTAGGAATGGAGAATTAGGAATGGAGAATTGAGAATTGAGAATTAGGAATTAGGAATTGGATATCTTTGCTAATTCTCCATTCCTAATTCCTAATTATTAATTATTAATTATTAATTATTAACTCCTCATTCCTAGCTCCAATCTTTCTACGGGGTCGCCTACTTCGATTTCGCCTAGGGATACGGCGATCATGTTTTGACCGAAGAGTATTTTTTGGCCTTCCAATCGATAGGATGAGAGGGTTTTTAAAGGCTCTTTGCCCTTCTCGGCCGTTTGTTGGTCAATCGTCACCATCACGCATCGGGCGCAGGGTTTGGTGACCTGAAACATGCACTCTCCTATCTGCACCACCTGCCAGGTATCCTCCTCAAAGGCAGCACCGCCTTCGAATACCAGATTAGGCCTAAAGCGGTCCATCTCCACTTTCTCTTCCAATCGGCCGTTGAGGTCGTCCAGGGAACTTTGACCGATGACCATATATGGCATACTGTCAGCAAAACTGACGGTCTCATCGTTGATGGCGTATTTCTCGCTGATAGGCCTGTCAGCCTTTTCGTCCATTTTAACCAAATGGCAATTGATGTCCAGTATTTCGCTCAACCATTTGTCGACCTCTGGGCATACAATCTCGGCCATCAGGGAATCATCCCAAACGGTGACTTGGATCTTTTTGCCGGTGACCGGCGAAAAAGGCACCTCCACATATTTGTTCAAGGCCTTTTTGTGGTAGATCCGAAGCCCGCTTTGGGTAAACTCCGGCTGCAGCAAAGCCATGTGGGGAAACCTCCTTTGGGTGATGAACTGCCCATTGTCGTCCACCACCATCCACCTTCTGTCGTTTTCAAAACCTTTGATATCCACGGTGGCTTTATGAAGCCGGATGCCGCCCAAGGATTTGACCGGATATATGTATATGTCTTTAAGCCGCATGAGTACTTGCACCAATTGATGCATTTGTATACAGCTAACATACTGATTTGTTTCTAAAAGTGTTCATGAGGTGACAGAAAGAACTAAAAAAAATCGCAATTGTCAGGCTTTAAGGGGGAGTTAGCCAGCAATTCTGACAATCTGACGCAAAATTTGGCTGGAAATGCCTTGGCACATGACTTGATAATTATGACTTCGAACGAATTTACTTACTGAATCAATAAAATAGAAATCATATATCAATTATGGGAAAAATTATAGGAATTGACTTGGGTACTACTAACTCTTGCGTTGCCGTAATGGAAGGTAACGAGCCTGTAGTAATCCAAAACAGCGAAGGGAGAAGAACTACCCCATCCATTGTGGCCTTTTTGGACAATGGAAACGGCGAGAGAAAAGTAGGGGATCCTGCCAAAAGACAGGCCATCACCAACCCGGCAAACACTATCTCCTCTGTGAAGAGATTTATGGGCAAGAAGTTCTCTGAGGTTTCTGAAGAGAAAAAACATGCTTCCTATAAAGTAGAGCAAGGCTCAAACGATACCATCGTAGTGAAAATCGGCGACAGATCTTATACTCCTCAGGAGCTTTCAGCCATGATTCTTCAGAAGATGAAATCAACCGCTGAGGACTTTTTGGGCCAAGAGGTAACTGAAGCTGTCATCACTGTACCGGCCTACTTCAATGACGCAGAAAGACAAGCCACAAAAGAAGCTGGTCAGATCGCAGGTCTTGAAGTGAAAAGAATCATCAATGAGCCTACTGCAGCCGCTTTGGCCTATGGTATGGACAAAAAGAATCAGGACATGAAAATCGCTGTGTATGACCTTGGTGGTGGTACATTCGATATTTCAATCCTAGAACTAGGTGACGGTGTATTTGAAGTAAAGTCTACCAATGGTGATGTACACCTAGGTGGTGATGACTTTGACCAAGTGATCATCGACTGGTTGGCTGATGAATTTAAGGCTGAGGAAGACTTGGATCTTAGAAAAGACCCAATGGCCCTTCAGAGATTGAAAGAAGCTGCTGAAAAAGCGAAGATTGAGCTTTCCAGCTCCTCTTCTACTGACATCAACTTGCCATATGTGACAGCGACCGCATCAGGTCCTAAGCACTTGAACAAAACGCTTTCTAGAGCCAAGTTTGAGCAGTTGTCTGAAAGCTTGGTAAGAAGATCAATGGATCCGGTTAAGAAAGCCATGCAGGATGCAGGACTTTCTCCATCTGACATTGACGAGGTAATCTTGGTGGGTGGTTCTACTAGAATCCCTAAAATCCAGGAAGAAGTGGAGAAATTCTTCGGCAAAAAGCCTTCGAAGGGTGTAAACCCAGATGAGGTAGTAGCTATCGGTGCGGCCATCCAAGGTGGTGTATTGACCGGTGAGGTGAAGGATGTATTGCTTCTTGACGTTACCCCGCTTTCTTTGGGTATCGAAACTATGGGCGGTGTGTTTACCAAATTGATCGAGGCAAACACGACTATCCCTTCCAAGAAATCTGAGACCTTCTCTACTGCTGCCGACAATCAGCCGGCTGTGGATATCCACGTATTGCAAGGTGAGAGACCTTTGGCTAAGGACAACAGAAGCATCGGTAGATTCCAGCTTTCTGACATTCCGCCAGCCCCAAGAGGCGTACCTCAAATCGAAGTGACCTTTGATATTGATGCCAACGGTATTCTTAACGTGTCTGCAAAAGACAAAGGAACCGGCAAAGAGCAGAAAATCAAGATTGAGGCATCTTCCGGACTTTCTGAAGAGGAAATCGAAAGAATGAAGAAGGAAGCTGAAGCTAATGCTGCTACTGATAAAGCTGAAAAAGAGAAAATCGAGAAGCTGAATCAGGCTGACAGCTTGGTGTTCCAGACCGAGAAGCAGTTGAAAGAGTTTGGTGACAAACTTTCCGACAGCAACAAGGCCAATATCAGCGGAGCGCTTGAGAAGTTGAAAACCGCTCATCAGAGCCAAGACGTAGCGGCAATCGAGCCTGCCATGGAAGAGCTTAACAAGGCTTGGGAAGCTGCTTCCCAAGAAATGTATGCAGCTGGTCAAGGTGCTGAAGGCGCTGCCCAAGGTGGCCCAGGTGCTGACGCAGGAGCGCAGTCTTCGGGTGCTGCAGGAAGCGGAGACGGTGTTTCCGATGTGGATTACGAAGAAGTAAACGAGGACAAGAACAAATAAGTCCTTCGGTTAAAATAAGTAAAAAGGCATCTGTACTCGTTATGGATGCCTTTTTTGATTAACCACAGAGGATATAAAATCAACCGCAAAGACAGTAAGGGGCGCAAAGATTAATGGGTAGCCTATGCGTTTTTTTTAATCAATACTTACACACTTATTGGAATAGTGTCAATTTTTTCTATGTGACTCTGCGTCTCTGCGGTTTATTTTAATAGTTGCTTTTTTTTCTTTGCGACCATCAGCGTCCTTTGCGTTTATTTTTTTTGTCAGTTGTTATTTCTCTGGGTCCTCTGACCCTCTGTGGTTTATTTTATTAGTTGCTATTTTTTTTCTTCGCGACCCTCAGCGTCCTTTGCGGTTATTTTTTTTATCAGTTGTTTTTTCTCTGGGTCCTCTGCGGCTCTGCGGTTTATTTTATTAGGTGCTTTTTTTTCTTTACGAACCTTCGTGTCCTTTGCGGTTATTTTTTCTGCAGCTCGGCGAATTCCTTCGCAAAGTAACTCAATATCACGTTCGCCCCTGCTCTTTTGATGCTGATCAGGGATTCGAGCATGGCACGTTCACCGTCCAGCCAGCCTCTTTCGGCTGAGGCCTTGATCATGGAATATTCGCCGCTGACATTATAGGCTGCGATGGGCACGTTGTAGTTTTCTTTCAATAATCTGATCACATCTAGATAGGCCAAGGCAGGCTTCACCATCAGGAAGTCCGCACCCTCTTCGGTATCCAGATCGGCTTCGATCATGGCTTCGTGGAGATTTGCCGGGTCCATCTGGTAGGTTTTCTTGTCTCCCCATTTAGGGGCAGAATCCAAAGCATCCCGGAACGGACCATAGAAAGCGCTGGCATACTTGGCTGTATAGGACATGATTGAGACATCCGTAAAACCGTTGTCATCCAGTTGCTCGCGTAGATAGCCAACCCTGCCGTCCATCATGTCGGATGGCCCGATGATATCCGCACCTGCCTGTGCCTGTGCCACGGTCATTTTGCCCAAAATCTCCAAAGTCTCATCGTTTAGGATCTTGCCGTTTTCAACGATTCCGTCATGGCCATCGGAGCTATAAGGATCCATGGCCACATCGGTCATGATGCAGGCTTCTGGAAAAGTCTCCTTTATTTTTTGGATGGCTTTGAGGTAAAAAGTCTCAGGATTATGGCTTTCGGTGGCGTATTTGTCCTTTTTGCTTTCCGGATAGGCAGGAAAGATGTCAAAGGCCACAATACCCAAATTCAAACAGGACTCGATTTCCTTGATCATCAGATCCAAGGAGTAACGGAAAATCCCGGGCATGGAGGCCACCTCTACCTTTTGGTTTTGTCCCTCAATGAGGAACATCGGGAAGATAAAGTCTTTAACCGAAAGGCGGGTTTCCTCCACCATTCCTCTGATAGCACTGGATTTTCTGTTTCTGCGTGGTCTTCTGTACATCATGGCTTTTGCGATTTGGTCACAAAGGTAAGAAACTAGCAGGTAAGTAAAAAAACATGCTTTAAATGGAGATTCTATCCCCATGTTGTACCAGGGGCAGAACCGTATAAGAAGGTTCGGCGAACAGTGTAACGAAAAGTCGGCGTATGATATAAAGTATCTCTGGCGAGAAAATGTAGATTAGGAGGTTTACAGGAACAGGAAAATAAAGAGATTCTTTATAGATTATGCAGGCACTACGGATACGCTGTATTTTACCATTGAGGATAGAGGAGCCTTCCAAATAATCCCAAATAGGCTAAACGATAAGCCTTTCGAAATTTACAGGGATTGTTTTGAACCCGGTTTCCTATTATTGCACCTGACTGCTGCTGTAGAATAAAGTAAGGATTAACTTTACAGCAGGGAGGAAAATCGAGTCATATTGGTGAGCCTCAGAAGTCTGCTCTTTTAAACTTAAGGAATGAACCTCCTAGAAGTCCTGCCAGAAAAAGTCCCAAAATGATGTAATGCCAAGTATAAAGATGTTCGGGACTGGTAAAATTCCCAATGCTGACCAATGGCCTGAAGAATTGGGCAAAGGGATGTGTAAGCGATAAAATGTTGAGAGCCATTTCCAGAAAACCTATGCCCCAAAATATTAAAATGGCCCGGTGGGCTTTCGTGGTAACGGCTCCCAAAGATGCGCCAATCAGCCCATAGCAGATAATTGCAGCTAAAACTGCCATCAATTTTTGTATGGGAAAGGAATTTATAAAAACCTCACTTCCTTTAAAAGCAACCAAAGCAAGCAGTGTAAAGGCTGTCAATACTACCACAGTAGAAACATAATAAAAGACAATTACCAGCTTTGAAATGAATAAATCTGTGCGGGAATACCCGTTGACGATTCTTTTTCGGTTGGTGCCATTTGTAAATTCTCGCGTGATGGCAACAATTGCCCCATATACCACGGCGAGAGTTCCTACTTGGTTGACAATAGAGAAAAACTCATTAAGGGTGAATAAGGGTGAAAGTTTGATCATTCCGTAAATTGGAAAGGCTACTAAACTGATCACCAAAATGGTAAAAAATATAAAATAATCAGGCCTATTGAGTTTATAAAACTCTATATCCAAATGTTGTCTTAAAGTCATGTTAGTAGATTGTAGATGTAAAAGCTTTTTCTATAGAGAAATGGTCTCTCAAGAGGTTTTCAGTGGTATCTTGTAAGGCAACCGCTCCATCCTTGAGAAAGATTATCCCTGTGCAAAGTTTTTCGAGTTCCTCCATATAATGACTGGCGATGATTACCGTCTTACCTTCCTCTTTAAACTGACGGATCAGGTTTCGGACAAAAATGATCCCCTGGGGATCCAAGCCATTCGTAGGCTCATCCATGATGATCAATTCTGGATCGGTCAACAAGGCATCTGCGATCTCCAATCTTTTCCTCATGCCATATGAAAAATCCTGAAAGCGCTTGGCCCCTGTGTGGTCCAAACCTACCAGTTTCAGCAACTCTTCAACCCTTTCTTCCCCAACCCCTTTGGTTTTGGCAGAAATGACCAGGTTGGCTTTTGCCGACACCCGCAAATAAAAACAGGATTGGTCCATCACCACGCCAATCTGACTTTGAATGGTATCCGGCGAAGTGGATCCCAGGATAGTGAAATTCCCTGAACTCGGTTTACGCAGTCCAAGCAGTATGTTGATCAAGGTACTTTTGCCGCTTCCGTTAGGACCGACTATGCCTATGATCTCGCCTTTATTGATCTCTATGGAAACATTATCCAAGGCTTTTTCTGAGCCATAAAACTTGGATAACCTTTCTGTTTTGATTACTGTAGAATCCATAAATTATAATTTCAAAAAACAACAGGAAAGCAATAAACTAAAAAAAAATCAGATCCCCTTTCATTTTTTCGGATTTCGAGAAGTATAAAAAACTCTGGCGATTCCTTGCTCATCTTTTTTATAAAGAATTGCCTTTTCAAGCTGTGTAGAAGCTTTTTTGGTCCAAATTATTTGAGCCATTTTTTACTCTTTTTCTCTAAATCATCTTGAGAAATAACATTTCCTAACGCTTCATCATTCTCCGATTCATCGATATCAGCTAGCAGGCTCAATTGCTCTATTACATCCTCTAAAGTTGATTCAGGAGTAAGCTGATCAGCTACCTGAATTAAGTATTTTTTTAATGCGGCGGATTCCATAGTAAATCGTTTAGATCTCAATATAACAAAAAAAAGGCTGGAATAATCCAGCCTCCGTTCTAATATCCGATCCTAATTTTTTAGAAATTCACCTGTGCCTGCAACCTAAGCAAGCTTCCCACTTGTCTGTTGTTTGGATTGAGGGAGTTTTCAAAGGTCCTGTCGGAAATGGTGTACATAGTCACCAGTTCAAAGTTTTTGTTAGGCTGCCATTCCACCCCTATTTCCAATTCCTTTACCCTGTGCCTGGTGGCATCTAGCTCATGCTTTTTACCCCCTTGGTAAAAGTGATATCTGGTAAAAGGAATAAATAAATCCTTGCCTTTTTTCAGGTAATAATTAGCCATCACATAGCCACCTTCCAGCGGGGCATCCTCCACATCCATGGTTTCCGGATTGAACTCGGGGCCTCGGCCTCTGTTGTACTCCGCCTGAATACCGAAAGGCTGGGGATACATGACAAATGAAGCTCCATAACGATACTCTCTGAATTCTGTCTGGTCCATATCCGTCAGCTGGTTACGCTGGATGACAAAATCACCGGTATAGCCCTGAAGGGAACCCTCAATAAACTGTCCGGATTTGAGCAGAAAAGGATATGTCAATCGGGTAACCACGTGCATGTTATCGTTGAGTTCAGGCATATTTGCTGTCTGCCCATTGTACACACCGAAGCCAAAAACACCATAGTCGCCTGAACCTTTGAGTCCGCTTGAAACCAAATAATTAAATCTTTTTCTGATTTCTGATGGGGCATAGTAAAACATCACCCCAATGTCTCGCTCATTGGCCACTGCTGAGTTAAGTCCATCATGACGGTCAAGGGGGATCCTGTTTTGGGAACTTTGAAGGTTCTCAAAGCCAAAAGGCACTTTGGACTGTCCGATCCTTAACCTGAACTCCTGCTTGTCGTCCAGACCAAGGTCAAAGTAGGCATCTCTGATTTGTGCCAAATTACTTCCTCCAGAAGCCAAGTCCGGCTGAATGTAGAAATACACCTTCTCGTGAACCTGTCCGTAAAATATCAAACGTATCCGTCTGAAGAAGAAACCGTTGGTCTCCCCACCCCAAGAGCGGTCGCACTGGGCACACTGAAGATCCGGATTGGTCTCAAAAAGCCCGTTATACCTCAACTGGGCATAGCCACGAATCTGAATGGACTCAAACCATTGGTTCTTTTTAACATCAATCTTTTCCTCGCTTGTGGTATTAATTGTATCCGACTGAATGTCCCTTGCAAAAACATCCGCGAACCCCATGACCAAGCCAATCATGAGTAAGGCGATTTTTCCTCGCATCCCTGAATAGGTTAAGTAAGAATAATTGTACAGCGATGCAAAATTGTAAAAGCAATGTATCCTGGTGATGAATTGCCGGTTATCAAAAAATTATGAAAACAAACATTATTTGGTTTTAACTACATAAAAAATTAACAGTATAGAAAACATATAAAAAAATTACGCTCTTAAGCTATTTAAAGACTGTTTCTCACTTAACTTTTCCTTAACATTACCCTGCCCAACCTTCTCGGTCAAGGCTACGGTATTGTATGGCTTCAGCAAGGTGCTCCACTTTTATCTGCTCGCTTTCGGCGAGGTCGGCTATGGTTCTTGCCACTTTCAAAATCCTGTCATAAGCCCTCGCCGATAGGCCAAGCCTTTCCATAGCCGTTTTTAGCAAGGCCTTTCCCGCTTCGTTGATCTGGCAGACCTCCTTTACCATGTGAGAGGGCATCATGGAATTGTTGTAAACCTGTGGATTATCCTTGAACCTATCAATCTGCCGCTGCCGGCCGATGATTACCCTGTCGCGAATGCTTTTGCTTGATTCAGCTTTGCGCATGGAGGTCATTTCTTCAAATTTCACTGGGGTTACCTCCACGTGAAGGTCTATTCTATCCAAGAGGGGGCCGCTGATTTTATTCAGGTAGCGCTGGACAATCCCCGGCCCGCACACGCATTCCTTTTCAGGATGGTTGTAATACCCGCAAGGGCAGGGGTTCATACTGGCTACCAACATGAAATTAGCCGGAAAATCCACGGAAATCTTCGCTCTGGAAATAGTCACTTTCCTTTCCTCCAAAGGCTGCCTCAAGACCTCCAGCACAGTCCTCTTAAATTCAGGCAACTCATCTAAGAAAAGTACACCGTTATGCGAAAGAGAAATCTCTCCAGGCTGGGGATTGCCACCCCCACCTACCAAGGCCACGTCGCTAATCGTATGGTGCGGGGAGCGGAATGGCCGCTGGGCGATCAGTGAGGCATGTCTTTCCAGTTTGCCGGCTACCGAGTGGATCTTGGTTGCCTCCAATGCTTCCTGCAAAGTCAGCGGGGGCAAAATAGAGGGCAGTCTCTTGGCCAGCATGGTTTTTCCTGCGCCTGGAGGACCTATCATGATGACATTGTGCCCGCCGGCAGCGGCGATTTCCATAGCTCTTTTGATATTGTCTTGCCCCTGCACATCGGCAAAGTCAAACTCATAGCTATCCAAGGAGTTGTAAAAGATGTCGCGGGTGTCCGTTACCAGGGGCTCAATTTCAACCGTACCTTCCAAGAAACCGATGGCTTCCTCCAAATTTTCCACCCCGATTACGTCCAGGTTATTCACGATTGAAGCTTCTGATGCATTTTCGGAAGGCACAATAAAACCTTTGTACCCCCTTTTCCGAGCCTCAATTGCGATGGGCAATACGCCTTTGACTGGACGCAATTTCCCATCAAGGGCCAATTCTCCCATGATTACATATTCAGACAAGTTTGGAAAGGCGACCTGCTCGGAGCTCTGCAGAATTCCAAGGGCAATGGGCAAGTCATAGCAGGATCCTTCTTTTCGGATATCGGCAGGTGCCAAATTGACCACCATGCGTTGCCGCGGCATGCGGAAACCGTAGTATTTCAAGGCCGACTCTACCCGCTGCTGGCTTTCCTTTACGGCGGAATCAGGCAAGCCTACCATGTAAAAGCCAGTTCCCTGACCCACATTTACTTCTATGGTGATGGTTTTGGCATCCACCCCAGCTACAGCACTCCCGAAAGTTTTGGCAACCATGATTGAAAAAGATAAGTTGTTTAAAAAGTCAAAATAAGTGCATTAAATCAAAAAAAGGAAACCTGATGCAGGTTCCCTAACAATTCAAATGTAATAGTCGAACTACTTAAAGTTCTGCCTTGGGCGTATTTTGGAGGGCTCTTTATCTTCATCGATGGTTTCGATTTTTTTCTCCACCCTGCTGATTTTCACATCCTGCTCCATATCATACATCCTGGCTTTCAGTTCGTTTTTCTCCAGCTCCAATTTCCGGATGTCTTTGTGAAGTCCGTTGACATACACATTGTCCAGTAGCCAAGACACGATAAACAACCCCGCTCCCACCAGCAGCCAGATAACCACCTTGCCGGCGGTCAACTCTTGGATATTGAAGGCATTGCGAATGCTATCAAAAGCCAAAAAGAATATCAAAGCCACCGCAAAATATAAGGCTACCAGCAATTGAAATATGGTATTAATCTGTTTCATAAGGTTTAATTAGAATATCTGTACCTAATATATCAAACAATCGGCAGTGCAGAAAGTTTTTCAAGGATTATTTGCTGATTACAGGTAATTTTTAGCATTTGGCCTATAAAAATTGGTCTCGCAGCCCAAAGTTTAACCTTATACCCATTTGGGTGAAACTTGTACTCAAATTGGACTGGCCTTCTATCTGCTGCTGCCGGAAAGTCTGGCTCAAATCGACAAACAAATTGTGTTTCCACATATAGCTGGCCCTCATGGTCCCCATATAGATTTCGTTCTTCACCCCTTGTCCAATGGTGTGGCCAAAAAGGCCGAGCTCCACATTGGTGATGTTGTGGTTCTTATTCACATCCCCTCCATAATTGACCTCCGGACTCGGGTCTGAACCGTGTAGTTGATACATGCCTGTCAAATTCAAAAACAGCCTATTGATGGGCTGATACCTCACAATAGCCAATCCTTCCCTAAAATTCGCCCCGCGGGGATGGGTAAGGGGGGTACGGTAATTGGTGAAAGATCCGTATTCAAACTTTTCCTGGTAAGTGTAGGGCCTCACTTGGTTATACTCCACCTGAAAATCCAAGTTAGAAATTTTGAAGGCATCCACATATTTGTAGCCTAACTGTACGCCATGTTTATTCCGGCGGCTGTTTTCACCATCGATCCCAAAAAACTCCCCAAACACAAACTCATCCAGGGCAAACTGCCCATACAGCTGCATCGCCGGATAGAAATTCCACTTAAAATCAGTTCCCAACATAACCTTATCCGGCGTACCCAACATGTGCTCAACCCAGCGGTAAAAGATAACGGGGTTGGCATAATTCCAATCCCAGGAATTGGCCATCACGGATTCAAATACGCCCACATTAAACTTATTGGCGATGTTGATGCCTAGCCTGTGGTGGGAAAACCATTTTTGTGGAAAGCGCGCATCGGTTGGCCGCCCCCTTCCGTCATAAACCAAATCTGCCGTCATCTGCCCCCACATGTTGGTGAAATCCAGCTTCCAGATTTTGGTATTTATTTTGAAAAACATGAAGGGATTCGAGAAATCAGAGAGAATCAAAGAACGGTTGCCTTCCCCCACAAAATTTCTATCGTGCCCGACTTGGGCTTGAACATGCTTGGTAATGTTAAAACTCAGATGCCCCAGTGCAGAAAAGTAGCTGAAACCGTTTTGCTCATAAAACTTCCAAAAACCCTCTCCGGGCACAGCCCCATTTTCACGGGTGTAGGCATCCATCCAGGTGGGAAACACCACCTCGTTCATGGTCATGAAGGTGTAAAAACCAATTTTTCGATCTACACTCCCCCGCAACTCGATCCCCCGGCTATTGATGAATCGCAAGTCTTCTTGTCCCCTCTCCACTCCCCCACCAAGACTGATCACCGGATTGACATGCAAGTCAAAAAAGCGGTCGCGGTAATGGTAAAAGTCCGAAGGCTTTCTGTAGATTCCCCACAGGGGTTTTTCGCTTTCCGTGGTGGGTAGGCCGGAAAACTCCCAGCTGTCATCCCTCAAGTACTGGAGATTGAAGGCATCGACTTTTCCCAAGGATTGGTTTTGAACGGTGAGGCTATCCAGATATTTTACCACCCGGTCCCTGCGGTAAGGCTTGAATCCGGTGTTGAAATCTGGGCTAAATTCCCCGTTTCGGATTTCATAGCGTTCGATTAGATGATATTTGTCTCTATCAAAGGGTAAATAAGCGCTTTGGGCGGAAACAACTTGAGAAATCAGCACAAAACCAATGAGGAAAAATAAAAACCTGTCCATAATGCCTGTAAAGAAAATAATTCCAAAATAAAAAGTCCTGAAATGTAGGCAAAATTCTTAATTTCACCACCGAATTAGGGCTTTAAATCATTGGTGATAAATAATTCATTGATAAAGATTTGGACAGGTTTATAAAAAAGGATAACTTTGTGCCTCAATTTGAAAAAGAGCGATTTATAAATAGGTAATACAATGAAAAAAGACATTCATCCTAACTACAGAGACGTAGTATTTTACGATACCTCTAGCGAATATATGTTTTTGACTAAGTCTACTATCGAGACTAGCGAAACAATCACTTACGAGGACGGCAACGAATACCCAGTTTACAAGATTGAAGTGAGCTCTAACTCACACCCTTTCTACACTGGTAAGAAAATGCTTTTGGATACTGCTGGTAGAGTTGAGAAATTCAACAGAAGATACAAGAAGCAGTAATTTCTGATATTCAAAGAGTTTAAAAGTCTCCCGGAACTTGTTTTCCGGGAGACTTTTTTATTTTTGTGCTTATGGAAAACATTATTTTATTTGATGACCCTGCCTTCCGAGGCACTTTGTTACCTTTTACCTTCACCAGGCCCATTGCCGACATCCGGGTGGGCATATTGACCATAGCCGAAAAGTGGGAGAAGCATCTCAATGCCACCACCGGCTTTATCACCCAGGACTACCTTCAGGACAAATTCAACCATAATGATAAGCCTGCTCTTATTATCAACGGCATTCTTTGCCCAAACCCCAACCTTATCGAGGCCATCAAGGGCCTCGGACCAAATCAGGCACTTTGGAAGGAGCAGACACTTTTGGCCACTCATGAGGTAAACCCCATGGACTTCCAGTTGGAAGCTGCCAAAAACAAGGACAGAGTGGAGTATGACGGTGAATTTACCGCTATTCACAAGCCTTGGCACATTTTCCAATACAATGGCTCCGAAATCAGGAATGATTTTGAGATAGTGACCAAAGGGAAAATATCCGCCGACATCAATGACCCCCACACCAAGACATATGAGGCAGACAATATCTTCATCGAGGAAGGCGCCAATATCAAGGCTGCCATCCTGAATGCTGAGGACGGTCCCATCTATATAGGCAGAAATGCCGTGGTCCAAGAAGGCTCCATCATCAAGGGGCCATTTGCACTTTGTGAGCACGCCACGGTAAATATGGGCGCAAAAATGCGCGGGGACACCACCATTGGCCCCTATAGCAAGGTAGGCGGGGAAGTTTCTAACTCGGTAATCTTCGGCTTCAGCAACAAAGGCCACGACGGTTTTATGGGCAACAGCGTGCTTGGCGAATGGGTAAATCTGGGCGCCGACACCAATACTTCCAATCTTAAAAATAACTACGCCACCGTCAAACTTTGGGATTACACCCGGGGGGGGTTCAGCAACACCGGGCAGCAGTTTTGCGGCCTGATGATGGCCGACCACTCCAAATGCGGCATCAACACCATGTTCAATACCGGCACCGTGGTCGGAGTAGGCGCCAACATTTTCGGAGATGGGTTCCCTAGAAACTTCATCCCATCCTTCTCTTGGGGAGGGGCGGCGGGATTCACCACATTCCAGTTCCGCAAATTCGAGGAAGTGGCCACCAAGGTGATGGAAAGAAGAAAACTTGAGTTTGATGCCACAGAAAAGGCTATATTGCAAAAGGTATTTGAACTGACCAAGGCATACCGCATTTGGGACAAAGAAGCCTAGAATTTAAACCTCAATCATGTTATTTGCATCCATTCCCGGCTTGGAAGAAACCAAGCAAAGGTTAATCACAGCGATCAAAAACAACCATTTAGCCCACGCCCTGTTGTTTCACGGGCCAGAGGGTTCAGCCAACCTGGGCATGGCCCTGGCCTTGGCCACCTATGTCAACTGCGAAAACAGGGGCGAGGAGGATGCCTGTGGGGAATGCGGCTCGTGCCAAAAAATGGCCAAGCTCATCCATCCGGATGTAGGTTTCACTTTCCCCGTACCCGGAAACCTCATCAGCGAGGGGGATGACGGCAATAAAAAGAAAGTGGACATCCTGTCACCATGGAGGACTTTTGCCCTAAACCAGCCCTATGGAAACATCCAGGACTGGAATTACCATAGTGCATTTGAAAACAAGCAGCTCAACATTTCCAAAGCCGCTGCCAAGCAGATCATCAAGACCCTTTCGCTGAAATCCTTTGAGGGCGGGTACAAGATCATGCTGATCTGGGCTCCGGAATACATGCACGTGACAGCGGCCAACGCTATTTTGAAAATACTGGAGGAACCAGCCGAAAAAACGCTATTCCTGATGGTGACCAGTCATCCGGAAAAACTTTTGACGACTATCCTTTCCCGCACCCAAAAGATATTGGTTAGGGCATTTAGGGATGAGGAGATAAAGGCCCACCTGACCAATTCAGGCATTGCCTCTTCGGAGGCTGCTGCCCAGATTGCCCCTTTGGCAGATGGCAGCATGAGGGAGGCCTACCTCCTGGCCGATCAAGTAGCCGATGAAAACACCTCCAAGTTCAGGAACTGGATGCGGAATTGTTTTTCGGTGGACATCAATGAGATCCTTTCCCAATCTGACATTTATGCAGCCTCGGATAAGGAGGCACAAAAGGCCTTATTGCTGACCGGGCTAAACGTATTGCGGGAAAGCTTGTTAAAAAGAAGTCAGCTGGACGATCTGATGAGAACGCCCCCGTCTGACCAGGATTTTATTGAGAATTTTTCATTAAAGGCCATGACGGAAAATAAAATCTTGGCCATCTACCAGCTTTTGAATGATGCACATTACCATTTGGAAAGAAATGCCAGTCCAAAAATCCTGATGACTGACCTTTCATTTTCTATTGCGAAGGTGCTGCGAAACAAAAATCTATGAAGCAAAAAAGAATCATCGGCAGAAGAGAAAAGATCACATTACCCAAATGGGGGCTAAACCTAATTTCGGCAAAAGTAGATACAGGAGCCTACACTAGTAGCATCCATAGTGAATATGCGGAGGAGAAAACCGTCAAAGGAAAAAAGGTGCTGGAATTCAGACTTTTGTCGCCAGGCCACATCAAATACACCGGGGAAACTTTCCAAACCAGCAACTACACCCAAAAGAAAGTAAAAAACTCTTTTGGACAAGCCGAGATTAGGTATAAAATCATCACAAAAGTGCTTATGTTTGGCGAAGAATTTGAAGCTGAATTCACCCTATCCGACCGGTCCAAAATGCGAAACGCAATCCTTATTGGGAGAAAAACCCTGAAGGGCCGGTTTTTGGTAGACGTGGATCAGGTCAACCTTTCTCATCATTTCAAAAAAACAACCCGATGAAAGTCGCCATATTATCCAGAAACAGTCACCTATATTCCACCAAGCGTCTTCAACAAGCCATTGTAGCAGCCGGACATGAAGCAGTTATTGTGGACCACTCCCTATGCGATCTTATCATCGAGCAGGAAGGTCCTTCCATTATTTACAAAGGCGAAAAACTTCACGGGATTGATGCCATTATTCCACGTATCGGGGCTTCTGTTACCTTTTATGGTACGGCGGTAGTGCGCCAGTTTGAGCTCATGGGGGTATTCTCAGCCGTAGAATCCCAGGCCATCGTGCGCAGCCGTGACAAGCTGAGAAGCTTACAGATCCTTTCCAAGGCAGGCCTGGGCATGCCCAAAACCGCTTTCACCAACTTTTCTAAAGGAGGCGAAAAACAGCTTATCGAGCACGTGGGCGGTGCTCCACTCATCATCAAACTTTTGGAAGGAACCCAAGGGCTGGGAGTTGTTCTTGCCGAAACGAAAAAAGCCGGACAGTCGGTAATTGAGGCTTTCCATGGACTAAAAGCAAGAATAATAGTCCAGGAATTCATTAAAGAAGCGAAGGGGGCAGATATTAGGGCATTCATTGTGAATGGCAAAGTGGTTGGCGCCATGAAGCGACAAGGGGCTGAGGGAGAATTCCGCTCAAACCTCCACCGTGGTGGAAAAGCAGAGGTGATCAAACTGTCCAAAGCAGAAAGACTAGCTGCGCTAGGTGCAGCCAAAGCCTTGGGACTTGACATTGCAGGTGTGGACATGCTGCAGTCAGCTCGAGGCCCCCTTATATTGGAGGTAAACAGCTCTCCGGGACTTGAGGGCATCGAGAAGGCCACCGGGATCAACATTGCAGGAAAAATCGTGGAATATATCGAGGATTCGGTGGGTAAAAAGAACAACAAAAGGAAAATCAAAGAATAATGCGAGCCGTAAGAATCGGAACCAGAGGCAGCAAATTGGCCCTATATCAGGCCTACCACATTGCTGACTTACTGAAAAACACTGGACTTGAGAGTGAAATTGTCATCATTGACACCAAAGGTGATCAGATCTTGGATGTTTCTATCGCCAAAATCGGCAGCAAAGGCGTTTTCACGGAAGAATTGGAGGACCAGCTTTCCAGCGGAAAAATCGACATCGCCGTTCACAGTGCCAAAGATATGCAGTCCTCATTGCCTGAAGGATTTGAGATTATCGCTTTTACCGAAAGGGAAAAAGTTAACGACATCATTTTAAGTCACAGTGCTGACATTGACTACAAGGACAGCTCCAAGCCACTGCTTTTGGGCACCAGTTCAACCAGACGGGTGGCGACATTGAAACATTATTATCCCCATATCAAAACTGTAGAAGTCAGAGGAAATCTTCAGACTAGAATCGCCAAAATGGAATCGGGAGTCTGTGATGCTTTGTTGTTGGCCTATGCCGGGGCACACCGTATGGAATATGACCACCTGATCCGCCATGAATTATCCTTGGATGAGTTTACCCCAGCAGTGGGCCAGGGAAGTATCGCGGTGGAAGCTGCCGACACCCTGGATAAGGAGATTAGGGAAAAAATCATTTTGGCTTGCCACCACGAAGAGACCGGTTACCGATTGAACGCCGAAAGAAGCTATTTAAGAGTACTTGAAGGCGGTTGCAGCATTCCTGTTTTTGCCCTTGCCGAGGTGGAAGGAGATGATGTGCAACTTAAAGGGGGGATTGTCAGCCTGGACGGCCAGGAAAGGATTATTCACCATGTATCAGGCCCTAAGAAGGAGGCTGACAGGCTGGGTAGAGAGCTTGCGGATGCTGTGCTCAATTCCGGTGGAGACCGCATCCTACGGGAAATCAAGGCTGAAATAAAGAAATAATGAGAAAAAATTTATTGTTTTTGGCCTTGTTGGGCCTTATGGTTGCTTCATGTGCCACTGAAAAGGATTATCTGGTCACCATCGAAACACGCCATGGTAACATGTACGCGGTTTTGTTTGACGACACCCCTAGACACAAGGAAAACTTCGTTTCCCTTGCGGAAAACCAGCGCTACGACTCCACCGAATTCCACCGCATAATCAAGAACTTTATGATTCAAGGTGGGGATGTATTTGGGAAAGAAGAGCTGCCTGAAGAGCAATGGTACACCATTCCAGCAGAGATCCACAAGCACCGCATACACTCCAAAGGTATGATTGCAGCGGCTAGGCAAGGGGACAACATCAATCCGGAAAGAAGATCCAGCGGAACCCAGTTTTATATCGTCCAAGGCAGGGTGTACGACCAGTTGGAGCTGACTACTGACTTGAAGCGTCTGCAGGAAAATTTCATGCGTTATACACAACTGGAAAGCAACCGTAACTTAAGAGAACAATACACCCAGCTGTATGAATTTGGAGATTTTAACGGGATCAACAAACTCATGCTATCCCACAAGGAAGAAATGGAAAGGTTCTTCAACACCAATTTGGACAAAAAACTGACCTCCCAGCAGATAGAAAAATACACCACAGTAGGTGGCACACCCCATTTGGATGATGCCTACACCGTATTCGGAAGAGTGGTGGAAGGCCTGGAGGTATTGGACAAAATTGCTGCTGAGCCCACTGGACCGGGTGACAAACCTAGGGAGCCGGTATTTATGAAGGTGAAAGTGGAAAAAATTTCGAAAGAGCGGATAACCCGGGATTATGGTTTTGAATACATTGACTAAAAAAGTCCTGGTAACAGGCGCAAATGGGCTATTAGGACAAAAACTGATAGCCCTTTTGCTTGCCCAAAACTATGTGGTTTTAGCTACAGGCAGAGGGGAAAGCAGGCTGCCTCAGGATTGGAACTGTCCCTACTCCTCCATGGAAGTGAGCGATCAGGAAGCTGTGTATGACGTTTTTGACAACTTCAAACCTGAGGTAGTGGTCCATGCAGCTGCCATGACACAGGCCGACCAGTGTGAGGAAGACCGGGTGGGGTGCCATTTGCAAAATGTCATCGGCACCAAAAACATTGTGGAAGCTTGCAAAGACCATGAGTGCCATCTTATCTTCCTTTCCACCGATTTTATTTTTGACGGAAAAAACGGTCCCTATTCCGAAAACGACAAACCAAACCCTGCAAACTATTACGGGCAGACCAAATTGGAAGGTGAAAAACTGACTCAAATGTCAGGGTTAAAGCTATGGTCAATTGTGAGAACGGTGCTTGTATACGGCACCATGCATCGTGGTAGCAGGTCTAACATCATCTTATGGGTGAAAGAAAACCTAGAAGCCAAAAAACCTATCAAAGTGGTATCAGACCAATGGAGGTCGCCTACTTTGGTCGAAGATCTATGCGGGGGCATTTTGGCCATCATCGAGAAAAAGGCCTCGGGAATCTTCAACATTTGTGGCCCGGACTTCCTAACCCCCTATGAAATGGCGTGTGTTACTGCTGATCATTTTCATTTGGATAAAAGCTATATGGAAAAAGTCAGCGGTGATACATTTACACAAACGGCAAAGCGGCCAGCAAAAACTGGATTAATCCTAGACAAGGCCCAAAAAGAATTGGATTATAGGCCGAAAAGTTTTGCAGAAGGAATTGGTATTTTAGCAAAACAACTTAAATTAGCCAATTCTTAAAAATCGACAATTTTAAAATAATACAAATTTTATAAACATTTATGGCAACGAGTACGGATACTCAAGGTAGGGGCCAATGGGGCTCTAGTTTTGGATTTATTATGGCAGCGGCCGGATCAGCAGTTGGATTGGGCAATATCTGGAGGTTTCCTTACATTACAGGTGAGAATGGTGGGGGAGCCTTTGTTTTTATGTACATCATCTGCGTTTTATTGATTGGCTTGCCTTTATTGCTCAATGAAATCGCATTAGGCAGAAAATCTGGCAAAAACCCGGTAGGCGCCATCCGTTCTACTGGGGGCAATAAATTCTGGCAAGCAGCCGGTGCCCTTTGTATCCTTGTTTGTTTCTGTGTACTCAGTTACTATTCCGTCATCGCAGGTTGGACTATTGGCTACATCTTTACGGAGCTTATCGATATTCCCGTAAATTTTGAGGAGTTTCAAGACACCCCCATGTATGTGGTGCCGCTTTGTTTCATGTTTCTTTTGATGACCATCGGAATTGTATTGGGAGGTATTTCGGGAGGTATCGAAAAGGCGGCTAAATTCCTTATGCCTGTCCTGTTCTTGATCATCCTTTTCATCGCTGGACGTGCAGTAACCCTTCCAGGCGCTAGCGAAGGCATCAGCTACTACCTTTCTCCAGACTTCTCTAAAATCAACGGCGAGGTCATCCTTGCCGCATTGGGTCAGGCGTTCTTTTCCATGTCAGTGGGTTGGGGGCTTATGATCACATATGGTTCCTATTTGCCTAAAAACAACAACATCATCCAGTCATCCGGTTGGATTGCAGGTATGGACAGTGGTGTGGCTCTTTTGGGTGGTTTGATGATTTTCCCGGCGCTATTCGCCCTTCTTCCTGGTAAGGATCCCGCAGCTGGGCCAGCTCTGGTATTTGAGGTATTGCCGGCGGTATTTGATGCCATGCCAGGCGGAAACTTTATCGGTGCTTTGTTCTTCCTTTTGCTTTTGGTAGCAGCGCTTACCTCTAGTATTTCCATGCTTGAAGTACCTGTTTCCTATTTCATTGATGAGAAAAAATGGTCTAGAAAGAAAGCCACTTGGGTGATTGGTATTGCCGCTATGGCCTTGTCCATCCCTTCAGCCCTTTCATCAATTGAAGGCAATTTCTTCCATGAAATGACTGTCAACTTCTTCGGGATCGTCAAGTCTGGATTCTTCGACATGATGGACTTCTTCTTTGGAACTTTGGCTGTAGTAGTGATCTGTTTGATGCTGGCCCTTTACACGGGCTGGGCGCAGAAGATCGAGCTTTACGCAAACGAACTTGCCATGGGATCTCCTATTTTCCAGGGATTTGCCAGAAAAGCATGGATCTTCTTCATCCGAATCGTTTGTCCTGTAGTGATCCTCCTTGTATTGTTGAACATGGTAGGTCTATTGGGAGAGCCAGGCGAAGGCGGGTGATCCGTATTAAAACTTTAAGGAAAAGGGAACTGGGAAACCGGTTCCCTTTCTTTTTTGGGTAAATTCCACTCCCTCCAATTTTTAAAATCCTTTTTTTAACATTTTCCGTTCAATCCATTTAAACTTTCAAGCACTCTTTTTGCTTTATTCGAAAATGGAAACTGGTCTATTAGCCACAACTAAGGACTTTAAAACCAACTACACTTAATTATTTGACACTAAAAAACTTTACAACATGAAAAAGTTATTAATTGCAGCATTTTGCCTTTTCTTTGCGGCGAGCACACAGGCGCAGGATTTTTCCATCGGACCAAAAGTCGGAGTAAGCCAAGGAAACATTAGTGTGAACGGAGATGGTTATTCATCTGGTTCCAATAGGCTAGGGTACCATCTGGGTGGTTTTGTAAGATTGGGAGGCAGATCCTTCTTTATTCAGCCTGAGGTGCTATACACCAACACTGGAGGGGAAATCGAGCAGACCTCTGGACCAGGGGGACCTGTGAGCTATGAGGCTACTTTCAACAGATTGGATGTACCGGTGATGCTTGGTTTGAAATTCGGCAATGTGTTCCGTGTGCAGGCCGGTCCGGTTGCTTCCTTCCTTCTTAGCTCGAGCTTTGATGGTAACGGGGTGGAGTATAACAACAACACCATAGGTTATCAAGCGGGTATAGGTCTGGACATAGCCAACCTTATCTTGGACTTGAAGTATGAAGGTCCATTGGGCAACACCAGCGACAGTGTGGCAGGTTTCCCAACCGACCAAAGGATGAACCAGCTGATCCTATCATTGGGTATCAGGTTGTTTTAAGATCTAAACATACAAAGCCTTCCCTAACCGGAAGGCTTTTTTTATGTATTGATAGATGAAAAACCCTATTTTTGGGTATGCTTTCCAAAAAGACCAAATATGCACTCCACGCCCTTACCCACTTAGGGCAGAAGGAAGAGAGGACCCCTGTCCAGATACAGGAAATTTCTGAAGCCTATGGCATCTCGCACAAATTCCTGGAAAACATCCTTCTAGAACTGAAAAAAGCCGGAATATTGGGAAGCAAAAAAGGCAAGGGAGGAGGATATTACCTTATCAAAGAACCCAAAGACATCCCCCTATCAAAAATTATCCGGCTGCTCGATGGCCCAATTGCGCTTGTACCCTGTGCCAGTCTCAATTATTATGAAACCTGTGTGGAATGCAAAGATGAGGCTACTTGCGGGATTCACAAGGTGATGATTAAGGTAAGAGACGAAATGCTTAAAACTCTGGATAACAAAAACTTAGAAGATATTTTAAAAGAGTAAAGAATTTTTTCCCCTACTTACCCTACTTTTTTTATAGGTTTTATATACTTTTGTCTTTCCACCTAGACATTGACCTATGATTTTGGACCAGCCCATAAAGAAATGGTTTGTAGATACCACCGGACAAGACAGCAACTTTAAAAGTTTTGTGAAGTCTGTCTCCTGGAGGACAGTGGGAACCATTGACACCATCGTCATTTCATACTTTGTCACCGGCCAAATCACCATGGCACTTTCCATTGGTTCAGTTGAGGTAGTAAGCAAAATTTTGCTCTATTATCTCCATGAAAGAGCATGGGAAAAGATGACTAAGGTGAAAGTAAAAGCATAACCACAACCGAAAGCCAAAGGAATATGAAAAGCACAGTAGCCAAACTCAATACCGCCCTTACAAGTCTTTCCCCAGGGGATGGACTGCGGGAGGTTGCCTCCCTTTTTCCCCAAGGTGTGGTGTTTTCGACTTCACTTGGCCAAGAAGATCAGGTGCTTACGCATTTAATTGCTAAAGGCAATCTGCCAATACATATTTTCACCCTGGATACGGGAAGGCTGTTTCCGGAGACTTTGGATCTACTGGCCCGTACAGAAGCTAAATATGGAAATAAGATCCAAGTATATTATCCGGAAAGCAGGGACCTGGAAAGCTTAGTGGCCCAACAAGGAATCAACGGCTTTTATGCCTCTCCGGAAAACAGGAAATCCTGTTGCTACGCCAGAAAAGTCGCCCCTTTAAAGCGGGCACTGAAAGGCCAGAAAGTTTGGGTAACAGGTTTGAGGGCTACCCAGAACCAAAACAGGGGTCAGATGAACAAGATCGAATGGGATGAAAGCAACCAGATCATCAAGTACAACCCTTTGCTTGACTGGTCTTTTGAGGAGGTGCTGACCTTTATTGAAGCACATAAAGTACCATATAACCCTTTGCACGACAAAGGCTTCATCAGCATTGGCTGCGCTCCCTGTACCAGAGCCATCGGCCCAGATGAAGATCCCAGAGCCGGAAGATGGTGGTGGGAGAGTTCCAGTAAAGAATGTGGATTACACACTAAATAATTTTGACCATGAGCAACATTTTGATACCGAATCCTAAAGAAGCAGAATCCATACATATCATCAGGGAGGTGGCCGCACAGTTTGAAAGACCGGTGCTGCTGTTTTCGGGAGGAAAAGATTCCATCACCTTGGTGAGGTTGGCTCAAAAGGCTTTTTATCCGGCAAGAATTCCTTTTCCGCTTTTGCATGTGGACACCGGCCATAATTTCCCTGAAACCATTGCATTCCGGGACCAGCTGGTGGAAGAATTGGGCCTTGAGCTTATAGTGAGAAAGGTTCAGGACAGCATTGACCAGGGAAAAGTTAGGGAGGAAAAGGGCAGATATTCCAGCCGTAACACCCTGCAGACCACTACCCTGCTGGATGCCATTGAGGAATTCAAGTTTGACGCTTGTATTGGTGGCGCCAGAAGGGACGAGGAAAAGGCAAGGGCAAAGGAGAGGATTTTCTCCGTAAGGGATGATTTCGGCCAATGGGACGAGAAAAACCAGCGCCCCGAACTCTTCGACATGCTCAACGGAAGGATCCACCAAGGCCAGAACGTGCGGGTGTTCCCAATTTCCAATTGGACAGAATTGGACGTTTGGGAATATATCAAAACAGAAAACATCAAGATTCCTTCCATCTATTTTGCCCATAAGAGGGAAATCTTCATCCGTGACGGCATGATCTGGACGGCCAATGAACATGTGTACCGTGAGCCGCACGAGGAAGTGCTTGAGGAGATGGTTCGGTTCAGGACTGTGGGAGACATGACCTGTACGGCAGCTGTACTTTCCACCGCCGACACATTGGAAACCGTGGTTGAGGAGATCAAATCTTCCACCATTTCCGAAAGAGGGGCTAGGATCGATGACAAACGATCTGAGGCAGCCATGGAAAACCGAAAGAAGGTCGGTTATTTCTAATCATCTCCCCCCCATAAAACCATTTAAAGCACAGGCTTTATCACTCAAATTGAACTCACTATGTCCGACAATAGAAAACTCATCAAAATAGCAACCGCAGGATCTGTGGACGATGGAAAAAGCACCTTGATCGGAAGGCTGCTCTACGACACCCGATCCCTGACCAATGACAAGCTTGAGGCAATCGAAAGAAATTCAAAGCAGAAAGGATTTGATTACCTGGACTTCTCCCTGGCCACCGACGGGCTGGTGGCCGAAAGGGAACAGGGCATCACCATTGATGTGGCGCATATCTATTTCTCCACCGAAAAGACAAATTATATCATTGCAGATACACCCGGCCATGTGGAGTATACCCGCAACATGGTGACCGGAGCAAGTACATCCCAAGTGGCCATCATCCTGGTGGACGCCAGAAAAGGGGTGATCGAGCAGACTTATAGACACTTTTTCATTAACAACCTGCTTCGGGTAAATCATGTCGTGGTAGCCATCAACAAAATGGACTTGGTGGATTTTGACGAAGACACTTACCTCAAGATCAAAGGGGATTTTGAAGCCCTGATCGATAAAAGCAATTACAGCTTCGAGCAGGTGACCTTTATTCCTGTCAGCGCACTGAAGGGTGACAATATTGCCGGCAAGTCGGAAAACATGCCCTGGTATGTGGGCAACACCTTATTGGATCACCTGGAGGTACTGGAGCCTCAGGATTTGGAGGAAAACACTGCCGCAAGATTTGCAGTCCAGTATGTAATAAGGCCCAAAACTGATCAATACCATGATTTCAGGGGCTTCTCAGGCAAATTACATGGAGGTCCTTTGGCGGTGGGCGATGAGGTGACGGTATTGCCCTCATTTACCAAAACCAGAATCAAATCCATACACTTCTTTGACCAGACCTATGAAGTGGCCCAGCCGGGGAGCTCCGTCACCATTACGCTGGAAAATGAGGTCAATGTGAGCAGAGGGGACATGTTGGTCAAATCAACTGAGTTGCCACAGTCGGCAAAGGAGCTTTCAGCAATCATTTGCCAAGTGAACCATACCTCCTTACAGGTGGGCAGCAAGCTTATCCTCCAACATGGCGTCAATAGCGTCCTTGCAAAAGTTCAGAGCATCGAACATCTCATCCAAACGGATTTCAGTGGAGAAATTCCAGCAGACAGACTCCAATTGAATGATATTGGCAAAGTTAATTTCAAATTGAGCAAACCCATCCATTACGATCCTTACGCGAAAAACAGGGACAACGGCGGCTTTATCCTCATCGATGAAGGCAGTCTGGACACCGTAAGTGTAGGGTTCATTCAATAAAAGAGGGTGGGAATCCATCCTCTTTTCATTAATAACAACCTATTAAACCACCACCATCATGCAAAGCTTTAGATCCGAACTGGAGAACCCTCTAGTTCAAAAAGATATTATTGAATTAGAAAAAAAGATAGCCCTCTTCAGAAACGGGGCCATTGATGAGGAAAAATTCCGAAGCCTTCGATTGGCTAGGGGAATCTACGGTCAGCGCCAACCGGGCGTGCAGATGATCAGGATCAAACTTCCCTACGGCAGGTCCACCTCCGAGCAGTTGAAGCGGATAGCTGACGTGGCCGACAAATATTCCACCGGCCGCCTCCACATCACCACCCGTCAGGACATCCAGATCCACTATGTAAGCCTGGACAGGACACCCGAACTATGGGCGGAACTCGAGCAGGACGATGTCACCATCCGAGAGGCCTGTGGCAATACCGTCCGGAATGTTACCGCCTCCGAGAAAGCCGGCGTGGATCCCAATGAGCCTTTTGATGTGACCCCATATGCCGATGCCACTTTCAAATATTTCCTGAGAAATCCCATCTGCCAGGAAATGGGCAGAAAGTTTAAAATGGCGTTTTCATCAAGTGATGAGGATACGGCCTTGAGCTATCTGCATGACCTGGGTTTTATCCCTAAAATCAAATCCATCGACGGCGTCAAAACAAGAGGTTTTAAAGTACTGCTAGGAGGCGGACTGGGTTCCCAACCAAGACATGCCGATGAGATCACTGACTTTCTGAAGGCTGATCAGTTGATCCCTTTTATTGAAGGAGTATTGAGGGTTTTTGACCGGCATGGTGAAAGGGCCAAGAGGATGAAGGCCCGGATGAAATATCTGATCAAGGATCTGGGTATAGAAACCTTTCTGGGGTTGGTAAAGGAAGAACAGAAAGCCTTGCCTTTTCAGGTCTATCCAATTGATTTTGCCTCCTATGAAGCATCCCGGAATTTGCCTTCCCCTGCCATTCCAGCAGTGGAAGAAAAGCTTGACCTTACCTTTGAAAAATGGAAATTGACCAACGTCCTTCCACAAAAGCAGGAAGGTTATGTCAGCATCGGAATCAAAGTAAAACTTGGAGATTTCTACACAGATAAGGCACGCCAATTGGCCGATCTGGTGAAAACCTATGCCAACAATGAACTCCGGTTTACTTTGAGGCAAAATATCCTAATTCGAGATGTCAAAGAGGAGCTGACCCCATATTTCTACCAAGAGCTGAAAAAATTGGGTTTTGTTGCCCACGGCTACAATTCCTTTGGAGATATCACCGCCTGCCCGGGTACGGACACCTGTAACTTGGGCATTGCCAGCAGTACAGGGATTTCCACCGTCCTCGAGGAGCTGATCCAGGAGGAGTACCCACAGTACCTTTCCAATCAGGATCTGACCATCAAAATCTCCGGCTGTATGAATGCCTGCGGGCAGCACAACATGGCCTCAATTGGCTTTCAGGGAATGTCTATTAAAGTAGGAAAATCCGTGGTGCCTGCGCTTCAGGTGTTGCTGGGAGGAAGGGTTTTGGGGGACGGCAAAGGTGTATTTGCCGACAAGGTCATCAAGATCCCGAGCAAAAGAGGCCCTCAGGCGCTAAGAGTTTTGCTGGATGACTTTGAGGCCAATGCCAATGGTTTTGCCTTCCCTGACTACTACGACCACCAGGGCCAGAAGTATTTCTACGATATTCTCAAGGATCTCTCTTCCACCGATGACATTCAGGATTCCGATTTTGTGGACTGGGGCAATGACCAGCCTTATGTCAAGGAAGTGGGGGTAGGCGAATGTGCCGGAGTTGTCATTGACTTGGTCGCCACCTTACTGCTGGAGGCAAGGGAAAAACTGGCCAACGCCGAGGAAGCCTTGGAAGAAGAAAGATGGTCGGACAGCATTTACCACTCCTATACCGGGATGATCAATGCGGCCAAGGCCTTATTGTTGTCAGTTGGCGAAAGCACAAATTCTTATGCGAATATCATTTCCAAATTTGAGGAAGCTTTCACCGAAACTTCCAAATTGGACTTGGGGAATTCTTTCAAAAGCATTGTTTATCAGATGAAGGAAAATGAGCCAACACTGGAATTTGCCAAGCAATATTTCACGGCTGCTATGGAGGTATTCGGATTGATCAATGAGTACAGAAGAGAGGAGGTAGTAAATGAGAAATAACATCAATCCAAAAGTAACATTGGTTGGCGCAGGACCAGGGGATCCGGAACTGATCACTTGGAAAGGAATCTTGGCCCTAAGCAAAGCTGATGTAATATTATACGACGCTTTAGTGGATAAAAGTCTCTTGAACCATGCTCCAAAAACCGCTATCAAGGTATATGTGGGGAAAAGGAACAAAGTAAAGGGTAACCCGCAGGAGGAGACCAACCACCTCTGTGTCTACCACGCAAAAAAACACGGACACGTGGTTCGCCTAAAAGGCGGGGATCCGTTTGTTTTTGGAAGAGGGTCCGAGGAGGTGGATTATATCCAAAGCTTTGGAGTAGCCACGGAAGTTATTCCCGGGATCACTTCAAGCGTGGCCGTACCGGCGGCGGCCGGCATTCCGGTCACCAAAAGGGGAGTCTCGGAAAGCTTCTGGGTCATTACTGGATCCACCACAGCAGGCAAACTCTCGCGGGACGTGGAACTGGCCGCCCAGTCGACAGCCACAGTGGTTGTACTGATGGGGATGGGCAAATTGCCTGAAATCGTCAAGCTTTTCAAAATGTCCGACCGCGCCTCCACTCCTATCGCCATCATTCAAAGCGGTACCACCAAGGAGGAAAAAATTGTGGCTGGAAACATTGAGGACATTGAAGAAAAGGCGACCCTTGCCGGAGTAGGAACACCTGCCATTATCATCATCGGAGAGGTAGTGAGAGAAAGCCCAAGGCTGATGGATGTGTACAGGGAGGCTGTTTATATTGACCACCACTAATATCCAACCCATGAACGAGTTATATCCCATATTCCTTAAGGTCAACCAGCTGAACGTGCTGCTGGTCGGCGCTGGAAAAGTAGGGCTGGAAAAGCTCACTTTCCTGCTAAAATCCAGTCCAAACGCACATGTTACCGTGGTAGCAAAGGAAATCAGCGAGGAGGTAAGGCAGCTGGCCAAAGGGAAGTCCCATGTCACGCTTATTGTGGATGCCTACCAAACCAAGTATCTCGGAGGCAAGCATATTGTGATCGCTGCCACCGACGTGACCGAAACCAACCATGAGATCTATCATGATGCCAAGGAAAGGTATTTATTGGTCAATGTGGCGGACACACCGGCCTATTGCGATTTTTACCTCGGCGGCATCGTGACCAAGGGAAACGTCAAAATCGCCATCAGTACCAATGGTAAATCACCCACTACGGCAAAGCGGCTACGGCAGCTGCTAGAGGAGGTGATCCCTGAGGACATCGATGACTTGGTCAATAACCTCAACGAGTACAGAAAAACTTTAAAGGGTGACTTTGAGGAAAAAGTTGAACTGATGAACAAGATCACCGAGACTCTGGTCAGGAGCAGAAATTAACCTTACTAATTAAAAATTAACCGCAAAGAAATAAAGAAGCGCAAAGGTTTATGAAAACTCTATCACTTTGCGATTCTTGTTGTCTTTGCGGTTATCTCTCTGCAGGCTATCCTACTTAAGCTCCTCCATGGTCACTACCGGTACATCCTTGCGGTTGAGGTCTTTCAAAGGGTTTTGATCGCCTTTATAGGCATATCCTTCCTCGGTGAGCTCCCACAGCAATGGAGCAAGATTGAGCACCGTGGCTTTGCAGCCCTGCATGATGGCTCCCATATTTCCGGTGCCTTTGCTCAGTGCCGCTTCATTTTCAATTTCAAATGGGCCGCTGAAATTTTTGGCTTTCAATGTATTGATGAACTTTCTCCAATCCATGCTGTCACCCACTCCGAATCCAGGAAGTGTGGCTTCATAGTGGTGGCGGTCCCACTCATTCTGGCAGGTGGGAACTCCCGCCCTGTCCGCAAGGGATTGATCCACCTGGTGCATAGGGTACATGTTTCCCCAGAACACGCTGTTGCCGTTTCGAGTGGATTTGACATGAATGCGCTTCAACCTTTGCATATCGGTATTTTCGATAACCAGGGAAGGATCCACATGCTGCCATACATCGTGGGAAGGATCGTAAATTTCCCCATGGGCTTTGCTTGGGATCAGTTCGTACATCAGCTTTCGCGCAGCCAATACGCCTGGAAGGTTATTGTAAGTGGTCGAATACCCAGCAGAGCGCCAGCCTTCCATGGGGCAGTTTTCATATAATATCGTCACACCCATATCCTCGGCGTACTTGATGATGGGTCCAAATACCTTTTTATATTCCTCAAGGTTTTTCTCAAAGCCCCTTTCCTCTACACCCAACTCGTGATTATAACCTACAAATGTCCCGACTTTGATATCATTTTCGTCCCCACCCATCAGATGGGCCATGCGGATAAGGCGAAGCAGGTGGTTTTGGTTGTTGATTTTCTGCTGCTCATCGCCACCGATGAGGTTATCAAAAGCACCCAGCGACATCCTCAACTTGGCGCGGTTGAATTTTTCGATCATTTCTTTGGCCGTATCCGTGGAAAAATTCTCATAGTCCATATGGGTGGCCACAAAATCATCACGGGTCCCGTCTTTTCTGAACACGCAGACATCAAGCCCCTGCACTCCAGCTTCGTGGGCCTTCTCGATAGTCTGATCCAGGTCCAGTTGATCAAAAGCAGAAGTCATAATCCAAATAGGATTGTTCATAGGTCAATTATTTAAGGTTTGAAAGTGTAATTGGATAAAGATAAAAAAATAAGCCGTGCTATCCATCAGCCGATTAAATTTTCAGCGTGCCAAGAATACTAACATCATTTTTCACCTCTTTAAAAGGAGAATTAAATTGTGTATATTGTAGTTTGTAAAAGCAAATTTACCCATGAAAAACACACTCTATACCTTAGTGCTTTCCGCTGCCCTATTTTCCTGTGCGGAAAACAACAACGGGGAAATAAACGACCCCCTTTCACCCACCAACATGACTGAGTCTGACATGCTCAATTTCAGCGTGGATACCCTCTACACTGACTTGGAGAATCCCTGGGGGATGGTGTGGCTGGAAGATGGCCGCATGCTGGTAACCGAAAGGCAGGGGGAAATCCTGATTTTCGAAAATGATGAATTTACCGGTGAAAAGGTCCAAGGAATGCCTGACGTGTATGCCAGAGGGCAAGGGGGTCTGTTGGACATCCAGCGAAAAGACGACTGGCTATACATCGCCTATGCCAAGCCTATGCAGGGTGGCGGGGCGACCACCATTATGAGAGCCCGATTGGAGGGCAACAACCTTGTTGATCAGGAAGAATTGATCCAAACCACACCTGCAACCGATTCTGGGGTCCATTTTGGATGCAGGATTATTTTTGACAATGAGGATTACCTCTACTTCAGCTCTGGTGAACGGGGCACCAAGCCAAATGCGCAAGACTTGACCAACTCCCATGGGAAAATCCACCGCATCAACCTAGACGGCAGCATTCCTGAAGACAACCCCTTTGTGAACGAACCGAATGCCGTGAAATCCATCTGGACCTATGGCAATAGAAACCCGCAGGGGATGATCTATGATGCAGAGAATAACCGCATCTGGGCCCACGAGCATGGTCCAAAAGGAGGCGATGAGCTTAACCTTATCGAAAAAGGAAAAAATTATGGATGGCCTTTGGTGACCTTTGGGGTAGATTATGACGGCAGTGTGATTTCGGAAGAGACAGAAAAAGAAGGCATTACGCCTCCAGTTCATTATTGGGATCCATCTATCGCGCCTTGCGGCATGGTGCAAGTGACAAGTGACCGATATGGGGCTTGGCAAGGCAACCTGCTTATCGGCGCCTTGGCCCACCAGCACGTCGCCAGAGTTGAGCTAGATGGCACCACTTACGCCGGTGAGGAAAAATTGCTGCAAGACATCGGTCGTGTAAGGCATGTGGCCCAAAGCCCTGACGGCTACATTTATGTAATAACCGAAGGAACTGGCCTAATGGTCAAACTGATTCCAGAAGAATAGACAAAAAAAAAGAGGTAGCCGATCGCTACCTCTTTTTTTATGACTTAATTATTTTTTAAAACACATATCTGACAGAAAGTGCAAATCCATCTGCCCATAATCTCTGGTAACCAATCACGTCAAAAGCAGGTTTCCAGTCAAAGGATAAGTTAAGTGGAATTTCTACAAAAGTATATTCCAAACCTAGAATACCATCGATACCTACTACTGTGTAAGACCTGTCTGGATCACCCCAGCCCCGGTACCTTCTATCAGCGGCATTGAAGAATCCCACGTGGGCACCGGCACCATAATACCATCTCAATCCGCGGGCCTCAGGGATGTTGCGGTGAACTTCCAAAAGACCTGTCAACATCATACCTCTCCAACGGCTATGGATCAAACCTTCAAAAGCAACATCATTGGACAGAAAATGCTTAACGGTAACTCCGGCACTGTTCCCTGCCCTTAAACCGATCCCGGTATTGTAATCTTGGGCTTTCACCTCGGTGCCTAGACACATTCCTGCACATAGCAGGGCAACAATCATGATCTTTTTAAACATAGAAGTATAAAATTTAACAATAAAGAATTTTCTAAAAGATATAAAGCTGTTCAGGGCTGACACAAAAATCCAGCCTGATATCATGCTCTTCAGCGGGTATGGACTCCTCCGGAGAGAAAAACGACAGCCCCACTTTTATCACCTCATGGCCAAGGGAATCCAAAAAGCGGTCATAAAAACCTCTCCCGTAACCAAGCCTGTTTCCTCCCAAATCATATGCCAAAAGGGGGATTAATACCAGTTGTATGGCATTTCCATTAGTTGTGTGAGCGTGATGGGGCACCGGAATGCCATACGAATCCAGCTCATACTCAAAGGGAACCTCCAGCTCAATCGTCTGCATAGCCCCAGTGGCAAAATCGCTAACTGATGTATACAGATGGCAGCCCCTTGCTGCCATTTTTTCCACCAGCCCAAAAGTGTCAATCTCGCTTAACTTCTCAATGGGAAGAAAGACATGGATATGCGCTATTTCCGGATGCTTGTCTAAAAAAGTGAGGAAACGGCTGGTAACCGCCTGCGATTTTTCAATCCTTTCCTCCGGCGACAAGTACTTTCTTTTGGATTTATAGACTTTCCTCAGTTCTGATTTATCCATCCTAATACCTTAATAGAATATAATTGAAATCTAAGGGGTCAAAATGTTGGAATAGCTTTTCTATGAATTGCTCATCTTGCAGGTAAAACTGCAGAAGATTGACATACCTTTCTTGGGGCACGCCCTTGGGAAAAAGGGTGTTTTTGATTGCCTGCATCCTGCCCAAATCTTCCGAAAAATTCTTTTCCTCGGCTTTTACCACCTTTTTGCAGAAATGATCCATTATTTTCAGCATCCTGGTTTTGGTGCTTTCTGAAGTGGTTTCCAACGTGGGGTGAATACCTTTCACACTCATTCCCATTTCATCCATCAAGGATTCCAGAGCCTCCTTTTTATCATTTAAAGTCAAGTCATGTGAGGAATGCTGTTTGACATAGGCTTTTTTCCAAACCGGAAAACTCATAAAAATGTCCTTTAAAGGGATCCCCAGCCTTTCAATTTTTCGGGAAGTATTGGCATCTATCACCATGGCAAAATTCCTGGGCATAATTAAAGGAAAATCCACTTTGTAAAGATCGAAGCTTTTTTTCAGCTGCAGCCAATAAACCACTTCCGCCGGTCCCCCCAAATAGGCTAGGTTAGGCAAAATCACCTCCTGATAAACCGGCCGCATGATCACATTCGGACTGAATTTCTCAGGGTTTTTCTGGATCAATTGTCTAAGCTCAGTTTCTGTAAATTTCAATTCGGTATTTAATACCTCATAAGCATCCCCAACTTTTACAATCCTTTCCCTCAGCCCTTTGTCCAAATAGAAGAAATTGATCTCCCTCGAATACACCTGGGTTTTATACCCCAATTCCTCAAGCTGCTCAGTACTTTCCTGCACCAATTCACTGGCCTTTCCTTCCAGAATGTCAGCTTCCATAATCGGCGCAAACATTTTTTTCAGCTCCGAATCGTGCCCATCTACGATCACCAAACCTTTTTCGCCAAACAGGTGATGGACATATTTGCGAACCGCAGTGGCCAAATTATCAGAGCTTTCATAAGCCTCTCTTAAAAAATCTGGCAAAAAGCGCCATTTCTTAAGCATTGCTTTTAATTCACCATCAAGTACAAAATCTCCAACAGCACCGGTTTGCTGGCTTTCCCAGCGATACTTTTCCCCATCAAAGTTGAAATTGTTGATTTCAGCAAAATCGTGGTCCTCAGTGGCCATCCAATACACCGGGATGAAATGAAAATCAGGGTATTCTTTGTTGAGCCTATCGGCTAAATTGATGGTAGAGACAATCTTGTAAATGAAATAAAGCGGTCCGGTCATCAGGTTTAGCTGGTGACCGGTGGTGACGGTGAAGGTTTTGGAATCCCTGAGCTTTTCCACTGCTGCACATTCCAAACCCGCTTTTTGATATTGCCCGGTCAAGGCAGTTGCCAAGACCTCCCTTTTTTCTTGGGAAAAGCTTCTCTCCTGCACCGCTTTTTTGAAATTTTCCAGTGAGGGAAATAGGTTATAGAAAGGTTTTAAGGAAGGTTTTTGGTGAAGGTAGTCTAAAAAGAAAGCTGAAAACTGGCCGGTACACTCGGGCTCAAGGGTGGCTTTGATCATGGGTTTATTTGTCTGATTCAAAATTTCATCAAGAGGCTAACGGCCCCGCTAGTGGCAAAGTTCTAAAATTAAACGGAAATACAGGAACGGTCAATCCATTGTTTAATAAAATCAAAAATTATGTAAAGCACCAGCTCTATATATGTTTTAATTTTGGTATATAGATAATATGGCTATGAAAAAAGAATTTCCTGTCGGCGGAATGAGTTGTGCGGCCTGTGCGGTGAGCGTGGAAAACACACTCAAAACATACCCTGGAGTCAAAAAGGCTACCGTCAATTATGCCACCCATTCTGCAATAGTGGAATCAGAAGGCAAACTTGACCTGGACCACCTCAAAAAGGCCATCCAAAATGAAGGCTATGACCTGATTGTGGAAGATGTCAAGGCGGAGGAACTGGAGCTGCAGCAGCAGAAAGACTTGGCCAAACTCCGATTCAACACCATTGCCTCAGGAGTATTGTCCTTACCGGTGTTCATTATCGGGATGTTTTGGATGCACATGCCCTATGGAAATGAGGTGATGTGGGTCCTCACCACCCCCATCCTGCTGTTTTTTGGCCGTTCGTTTTTCATCAATGCATGGAAACAGGCCCGGAATCTCAAGGCTAACATGGACACGCTGGTGGCGCTTAGCACCGGTATCGCATATATTTACAGTACATTTAACACCTTTTTGCCAGAATGGCTTTTGAGCCGTGGACTAGAGCCACACGTGTATTTTGAGGCCGCTGCCATCATCATCTTCTTCATACTCTTGGGCCGCTTGCTGGAATCCAGGGCCAAGGCAGGCACGGGAGAGGCACTCAAAAAGCTGATGGGCCTACAGCCCAATGAGGTCACGGTGATTCATAACGGGCAGGAGATCCTCAAAAAAACCGAAACGGTGCAGGCTGGCGAGGAGATCTTGGTGAAGCCTGGCCAAAAAATCCCCTTGGATGGCGAGGTAATATCAGGCAGTTCTTATGTCAATGAGAGCATGCTCACCGGCGAGCCCGTTCCGGTACAGAAAACGATCGGCTCCAAAGTTTTTGCCGGCACCATAAACGAAAAGGGAAGTTTCAATTTTACCGCAACCCAAGTTGGCAACGACACGTTGCTCGCCCAGATCATACAGCGGGTAAAAGAAGCCCAGGGTAGCAAGGCCCCCATGCAGCACATGGTGGACAAAATTGCCGGAATTTTTGTACCCATTGTCATCCTACTGTCCATTATCACCCTTTTCGTATGGGGCTTTACGGGAATTGAGGACAGCTGGCTTCGGGGGATGCTTTCCATGATCACCGTGCTGGTGATCGCCTGCCCCTGCGCACTCGGTTTGGCTACCCCTACGGCCGTTATTGCCGCCATAGGCAAAGGGGCCAAAATGGGCATCTTGATCAAGGATGCTGAAAGCCTTGAAAAGGGCAAAAAAGTGGACACCCTGCTGCTGGACAAAACAGGCACAATCACCGAAGGCAACCCTAAAGTGGTGGATGTCTTTTTTCCCGGGAGCCAAGAGGATAACTTACCTGCTGTCATCGCAGCCATAGAAGGGAAAAGTGAGCACCCCTTGGCCAAAGCCATCGTATCTCATTTTGACCTAAAGGAAAAACCCGTTATTCAGGATTTCCAATCCCATACCGGAAACGGAGTGAGTGCAAGCTTTGAGGACAAGCTTTATAGGATTGGGAAAAAAAGCTGGATGGAGGAACAAGGGGTAAGTATGGCTGAAGGAATTTTGGCTGATGCTGAGGAAAAATTATCCCAGGGTAAGATTGTAATCTTTGTAGCCAAAGAGAATGAACTGATTGGATCCATCACCATTGCCGATCCTGTCAAAAAAACCTCGAAAGAAGCAATCAAGCATCTCCAAAAAAGAGGCGTGGAAATCCACATACTTTCCGGGGATCAAGACAAGACTGTTTCACATTTGGCCGATCATTTGGGTGTCCCCCATTATCAAGCGGCCATGATGCCTACGGATAAGGCGGAATATGTTAAGCGCCTTCAGCAAGAGGGTAAAATTGTGGCTATGGCCGGGGACGGCATCAATGACAGCGAGGCATTGAGTCTGGCAGATGTGAGTATAGCGATGGGGCATGGCTCCGACATCGCCATGGATGTGGCCAAGGTTACCCTTATCCATTCCGATCTCGGGCAGATTTCCAAATTCTTGGAACTTTCCAAAAAATCCGTCAGCGTGATTCACCAAAACCTTTTCTGGGCCTTTATTTATAATATCATAGGCATTCCGATTGCTGCTGGAGTACTTTATCCCGCCTTCGGGTTTCTCCTCAGCCCCATGATCGCAGGTGCGGCCATGGCACTGAGCTCGGTCTCTGTAGTCACCAACAGCCTTAGATTAAAGTAAATGGTAAAATTAAAATGGTCACTAAGGACTTCCGTCATCGGTGCAAAAAAATCACATAAAAACATAAATAGAAACCATGAACGAATTGAAATTCAAAACCAACATCAAATGCGGCGCTTGTGAGGCTGCAGTCAAACCTAAGCTGGACAATTTGGAAAATACAACTTGGGCTGTGGATTTGAAACACCCAGATAGAATATTGACCGTAAAGGGTGATACTGACAGCCAGGCAGTTGTGGATGCACTGAAGGAGGCCGGCTATAAAGGGGAGCCTGTTTGAAACAAATTGAAAGGTTAACGGCTTTATTTTACTAAATTTGTTATTGCCTTAAACTTACCCACATGGGCCAGCTTTACGCTGCGCCCTTTGTCGGTTTAAACCCTTTAATATGATCGCATACGAGAGATTTGTACTTGATAATGGCCTGGAGGTATTGGTCCATGAGGACCACACGACCAAGATGGCCGTGCTTAACATTTTGTACAAAGTCGGCTCACGCAATGAGGTGATAGGCAAAACGGGTTTGGCCCACTATTTTGAGCACCTCATGTTTGGGGGGTCCAAAAACGTTCCCGTATTCGATACCGCTTTGGAAAAGGTGGGCGGGGAATGCAATGCCTTCACCAATACCGACATCACCAATTATTACACCACCGTACCTGCCATCAATATCGAAACAGCTTTCTGGCTGGAGTCGGACAGGATGCTGCACCTCAACCTGTCGGACAAAACCATTGACACCCAGAAAAAGGTGGTCATTGAGGAATTCAAACAGCGGTATTTGAACCAACCCTATGGAAATGCTTTCCACTTGGTGCGGGATATGGCCTTTGACCGACACCCCTACCGCTGGCCAACCATTGGCCAGAGCCTGGAAGATGTGGAAAACTACAACCGCCAGGATGTAGAGGAGTTTTATCTCACCCATTACCGCCCTGTCAATGCCGTGATGGTGGTGGCCGGGAATATAACGTTAGAGCAGGCCAAGCAGCTTTCCAAAAAATGGTTTGAGAGCATCCCGAGTGGAAACATCCCCAAAAAGACCATTGAAAAAGAGCCGGTCCAAACCCGGAAAAAATCGAAAATCTATACAGCAGATGTCCCAACGGATTCCCTTTACAAGGTCTACCATATCCCGGGCAGGCTGCAACCCAAATACACCGAGTGTGACCTGATCACCGACATTCTCGGCTTTGGCAGGTCTTCTCTGCTGGAGCAGCAACTGGTCAAAAACACGGATGTATTTGCCACGGCCAATGCTTACGTGATGGGGAATGTGGATCCCGGCTTGATGGTTTTCAACGGGAAGATGGAAAAAGGAAAAACCGCCGAAGAAGCCGAGCAGCTATTGGATCAGCTGGTACAGGATTTTATCCAGACACCGATTGAAGAGGCTACGCTTGATAAGGTGAAAAACCAGGCAGAAGCCATGAAGACCTTTGAAGGTGTTCAGTTGCTGAATAGAGCCATGAATCTGGCCTACTATGCCCACTTGGGTGATGCAGAACTGTATCAAACCGAATACGAAAAAAAGACAGCAATACCTGCAGCCGACATCCAACAGGCCGCTAAGGAAATACTAACGGAGGAAAATGCTTCCGTTCTTTATTACAAGAAATCATAACACGTAAGACGATTTATAAAATGAGCAATTTTAGAGTTGGTTTTGGATATGATGTCCATCAATTGAAAGAAGGTGAAGAGTTTTGGTTGGGCGGTATCAAGCTGGAACATGACAAGGGAGCGGTGGGCCATTCGGATGCGGATGTCTTGATCCACGTGATTTGCGATGCCTTGCTAGGCGCTGCAGATTTACGCGATATCGGGTTCCATTTTGCCGACACCGATCCAAAATACAAAGGAATAGACAGCAAGATCCTGCTAAAGGAAGTCATGAAATTGCTTCGAAACAATGGGTACGAACTGGGCAACCTGGACACCACCATCTGCTTGCAGCAGCCAAAGGTCAATCCTCATATACCGATCATGAAGCAGTGCCTCGCCGAAGTGATGGAAGTGGAAGAAAACCAAGTTTCGATCAAAGCGACCACCACGGAACGCTTGGGTTTTGTAGGCCGTGAGGAAGGTGTTTCGGCCTATTGCGTGGCCTTGATCAACAAAAAATAATATATGGAAAGGGAAATCAAAATCATCACCACCGAGGATGGGTCCCACTCCCTCTATCTCCCCCACCTCAACGAGACCTACCATTCTTTTCACGGTGCCTACAAGGAATCAGTCCATGTATTTTTGCTCTATGGACTTGAGGCCTGGGCAGCCAAAAATAAGGGAGTCCAACCGATAAGGATATTTGAGGTTGGCTTTGGTACCGGATTGAATGCCTGGCTGGCATTGGTATGGGCTGAGCAGAATCAAATCCCCGTGCTGTATCACACCATTGAACCTTTCCCATTGAAAGAGGAAGTTTACGGTCAGCTAAACTATACCGGGATTGAGGAAAACCTGGAAAGGTTTACGCCTTATTTCAACCTTTTGCACAAAGCGGAATGGAACCAGGGGGGAGCTCTATCGGAGTATTTTAACATGAAAAAGGATTTGACGACATTGGAGGAAGTGCAAATGTACGCTACCGATGTGGTTTTCTTCGATGCCTTTGCCCCAAGCAAGCAACCCGAACTCTGGGAGAAGCCATTGCTGGAAAAAGTGGTGGAAGCTATGAATCCGGGCGGTGTGTTTGTCACCTATTGCGCCCAAGGACAGCTAAAACGTAACTTGAAGGGTTTAGGACTGGAAGTGGAAACCCTGCCTGGCCCTCCGGGCAAGAAGGAGATGACTAGAGGGGTTAAAGTTAAGTAAGATGGGAAAAGTGAGAGGTTAGAAAAAGGTGAATATACCTTGTCTAACCTCTCACTTTTTAATTTCATATCTCAATTACCACCTAGCATTCCTACCAAGTTCTTCCTCCCCCAGGCCTCATCATTCGCATTGGTCCTCCTTCCTGTCTTTGCTGAGGCTTGAAGCTTCCAATATGATAGGTAAAGCTCAACATGGCGTATCTAGTCAAAACTCTAGTAAAGACATCATCAATGGACACATCCGATACCGTTCTGTTGATGCTTTGGTTTTGGCCGAGGATATCAAAAATGTTAAGCTTCAATTCTCCCTTGTTGTCTTTGAGGAATCTGAAACCTGCCTCGACATTCCATAGCCAGATAGATTGGTCCATTCCTTCGGAGAGTCCTCTATACAAGGCATTGTTTACCACATTGGATATGAACAGTTTTCCGTCATTGGGGCTATAATAAAACCTCACGTTGGAGTTTTGTACATAAAAATTATTATTGAGCGTGGTCTGCAGGGAACTGTTCACGATATTATAAGTACCGGTGGTCTGAAAAGTAAAATCGACATCCTTGCTGATATTACTGGTCAAGGTAACACCCTGGCTCAATCCAATATTATCGTTCAAATTGAGGTCATCATTGATCAACCCAGGGGTACGATTGAAGCTAATACTTGAATTCATGTTAAACTGCGACCTCAAAGGCGCCACCGGAGCACCGTAAGTCACAAACAATCTGCTGTTAAACTGCCCATCCAAATTCACAGGCCTCACCAGCTGACCACCCCTTCTCAATATCACGTCCGGGCTGATAGCCGTATCCTGTTGGGCGACAAAGGTACTGTTGCCCATAAAGTTGTCGGTCTTGGAAGCAAAAAGGAATAGGAAGAATGTCCTGGACTTTTCCATGTTGATTTTCGACATGTTGGCAAAAATCGTGTGGTTAAAGCTTTGGCCCAGGTTCGGGTTACCCACGGACATCATCAGCGGGTTGGCGTTATTGACCACGTTCTGCAGCTGGATCACATTTGGCTCGTTGGTGCTTGTGCGGTATCTAATCCTAAATGACGTCCCATTTTCCTTTCTATACTGCATATTCACAGTGGGCAATATGTTGTTGAAAGAGCGCTGAAACTCCGCAGGCACAGGGAAGAAGGCCGCGTTATCCAAAGTTGCATTTTGATAGTCCAAGCTGGCATTTAAGTTCAATCCTTTTTGGTTGTTATATCGGTAACCAAGCCCTGCTCTCTGGGTCAAAAACTGGTTTTCAAACTGGTTACTTAAAGCTGTATCCAATACTACTAAGCCCTGCTCGGCAATCTGGAAAGTCCTTTGGTCAGCGGAAGTCTTGTTGTTCCCAACTTGATAACTTACCGTACCGATAGCTTTGCTGGTCAAAGGCTCCGTAAATGTCAAATTTGCTCTGTAGTTGAATCCATCGGAAAGCGCAAAAGTTTCCTGATTGATGGTGTCAAAATCATTTTGGATGTAATCCCTATTGGCAGCCATCAATTTGGTAAAATCATCCGTCTTATTGAAGGAGGTGAAAAGGTCCGTTGACAAGGTCCTGCCTTGCTTGTCAAATTTATACCGGTAGGTCAAATTATTGCTGATGCTATAAGAATCCGCTGTACCATCGGTAATCGACCTGGTGCTACTGAGCGGATCAAATGCTCCTGTCAGGTTGATGGCATCCCTGTCCATGAAGCTCGAGTTTGATCTAATATTCGCTGATGGAGCTATGATCAAGGCATTCTTTTCATCAATATCATATTCCATCCGAGCATTTACACGATGGGTATTGCTTCTTACATTTTCCAACAAAGTCTCGCGATAAAGCTGGTTTGACGTGGCCAATACCAACTCCCGGTTGGTGTTCTGAAAAACGTTGTTCTGCGTAGAATTGAAGAAATAGCTACCGGTAAAGTTGATTTTATCACCCCATTTGTCGCTATAATTCAAACCCAAGGAGTTGGTGGTGATGATCCCCTGATCCTGTCCAACGGCAAAATTCTGGTTGCCACCCATTCGGCCACCTCCGCCGCCCCAGCCGCCGCCTCCACGGCCACCACGACCACCGCCGCCACCTTCAATTCCCACCATATCTTGGGAAGAAAAGTTTTGCTGGTTGATGTTGTTAAAAAGCCCGATTACAGAGATTCGCTTATCCCCTTTAAAGAAATTGATGTTCCCGCCTGCAGAGTAGCGGTTGTCGGTTCCGTATCCACCATACACCCTTCCAAACTGGCCATTCCGCTTATCCTGCCGGGTCACGATATTGATGGTTCGGCTATAGTTCCCATCGTCAAAACCCGTAAGTCTGGATTGGTCTGACCGCTGATCGAGGATCTCTACTTTGTCTATTACATCTGCTGGGAGGTTTCTAAGAGCCAAAAAGGGATCATTTCCAAAAAACTCTCGGCCATCCACCAGCACTTTCTGCACCTGCTCTCCTCTTGCCTGGATCTCACCATTTTGGATGGTCACCCCGGGAAGTTTCCGCACCATATCCTCAGCCACGGCATTTTCCCTGGTTTTGAAAGCTGCCGCGTTAAAGGAGGTGGTATCACCTTTCATTTCCCCTACCATAGCCTGCCCTTGCAAAACAAATTCATCTAGGAGTTTGGAATCTTCCTTGAGCTGGATCACACCCAAATCTAGGCTTTCACCTCTGCTGAGGGTCTTTTGATATTTCTCAAACCCTAGGTATAAAATCTCTATGACCACGGTTGGGATTCTTGGTCTGTCAATCGAAAAAGTCCCATCCAGATCCGTGATGGCCGATGTCACCAAGGAGTCTGTCACAGTTTTTATTAATACATTCGCCCCTATGAGCGGCTCGTTGGTATTCCCTTCCATTACCTGGCCTCTTATCTGGCCTCCTGGCCCCCGTTGTCCTGTCCCCCTCTGTTGGGCAAACCCATCATTCACACACGCTAACAACAGCAAGAGCCCCAACACTTTAAGTGTAGAAATTTTCATATAAGTAGTTGATATTCGTTTTCTAAAAAATCAGAAAATTGAGATTATTGACTTTTAGACTGCGAATCCAGATGAAGGTTTAATCGGAAATTGAGGGATGTTTTGAATGGGGAATGCGGGTTGCGAGCGGTTAAAAAATAGTTTAAAAAAAGCCCGGCTTTTACACCGGGCTTTACTTCAATCTACTCTATTTACAAACTGGAACTTTCTGATAAAATCTCCTTATAGTTGATTCCCATATGGCTGGTGTCATAGACCGCTTTGCCATCTTTGACCAAAATAACCTGAGGGGATTCATGCTGAACGCCAAACTCCTCGGCGATTTGATTTGAGATTTGCCTGTAGCTGATCAAATCAAGGTAATAAGGCTTGATATGGGAAGTTTCGGATTCCTTCCAACTTCTGGTCAATCGGTCAATGGCCATGCCGCTAATGGAGCATCTGGTGGAATGCTTGAATATCATGATGGGCTGGCTGTGGCTTTCTTTTTTTATATCTTCTAGTTGCGTGGTGTTCTCTAAATTGGTCCAGTTCATTTGTGCATTTTTATGATAACTAACTGCTAACAAAAGTAGCAGGGTTTAAAATTCCCTCCAACCGCAAAATCATGCGATCCGCTGGATTATAGTTTTTTAAGAAAAAAGAAACCTTTGAAATTTGACTATTTTGCGCCACTATCGTTATTCTTGTGAATTAGATGACGATTCGCAATGATGCACTTTGATTGACTGGACGGAAGACCGAAGACCGGTGACCGAAGCTTGGCCGTGGTGGGACCGAAGACGGGAGACGGAAACGGAAGATAGCTCCAGGCTAGCAACGTGCCAAGATTCTGGCAGTTTTAAATAGCGGATATACATAATTAGAAAAAAGACAATGCGCAAATTCTTATATATAGCTTTAATTACTTTTGCATTCAGTGCCTGCAAAGGTATCAATCCTGAAAAACCCAAGTCCTCCCAGGAGGCAGCCCCTTTGCCAGAGGCCAAATCATCGATTTATTTTCCTCTGGAAATACCCTTGAGCTCTATCGAACAAAAGCTCAATCAGGAATTTAAGGACCTCTTGTTTGCCGAAAAGCAGATCCCTGTAGGCAGCGGCCTGACCACAGATGTGGAGGTGACCAAAACCGGCAATGCCAAGCTTTCTCCTTACATGGACAAAAAGCTGATGTTCCAATTGCCCATGCACTTAAAAGGGAAGCTTAATGTGGAGAAGAAGTTATTTGGCCAGACCATTTCCACAGCCATTCCTTTTGACGAAATGCTGGCGCCGGAGATCAGTTTCCGTCCGGAAATTGGAGAGGACTACAGCATACAGTTTGCCGATGTGCAGATTGAGGGATGGGGCCGACCTTTACAGTATGAGCTGTTGGGATATAAATTGGATCTGGATCCCCTATTGAGAAAACACCTGCAAAAACTGCTTGAAAGCCAGCTGGTGGCCAATAATTTCCAAGGTGTGAATTTCAGAGGTGTACTGCAGAGTGCCTGGCAGAATTTCAGCGAGCCGCTGCCCTTTTCCCAAAATGGCCATCAGGCTTTTGTGACCACAAGACCTCACACGTTATTTCTCACCGAAGAGATCAGCGGGCAAAACCTGAAGCTGCATGTGGGTCTGGAAGGAGATGTAGCCACCACCGTTGGCCAAAAGCCAGCGGTAAAAAGCAACCAGTTGCCAAAATTGGCAAAAAATAACCTGTCCAAGAAGGGCGCAGACATCACCCTGCCCATTAGCATCGGGTATGCCCAAATTGATCATTATCTGAACACAGAACTAATTGGCGAGCTATTTCAGATTGAAAAAGGCACGGTTTTGATACCAAAGAAATTTACGACGCAGGATTTTGGAGACAGGGCGCTTGTCAAAATGAATTTTACCGCAAAAAGAACCGGAAAAAAAGACCTGAGTGGAGATTTGTACTTGGTGGGCAAGCCGGCTTACGACAGTGAGCGCGAAGCCATCTATTTTGAAGAAATTGAGTTTGACCTCAACACCAAAAACTTGTTGGCCAACTCGGCCAACTGGCTTAAGCAAAACAAAATCACGACGGAAATTGAAAAAAGAGCCTTTTTCCCAATTGGAGATTATTTGCAGGAGGCCAAAACTGAGATCAGGAAACACAGTGATATTCAGACCGATTTTGCATCTATCTCGATAAAAAATCCTAAATTGGATGTACTTGGAATATATACGACTCCCGAGGATGTGCGGCTATACCTCCACTCTACCGGAGAGGTCGATGTCAGGATTAAACAACTTTAAATGAAAAAGCATTTTTTACTATTTTTTGCCATACTTTTCCCCTTGATCAACATGGCGCAATCCACCACCAGTCAGCAGGAAAAGTTGACTAGGATGAAAACCGTCAACAACGGGGAAAAGGCACCATTGGGTCCCTTGGTGGATGTGAATGGAAACTCAATTAACTTTTCCGAGTTTGAGGGAAAATTGTTGGTTTTGGATTTCTGGGCAAGTTGGTGCGGCCCGTGTATTCAGCAAACCCCATATTTCGAGGCTTTGGCCGAAAAATTCGGGGATCAGGAGGTGGAGTTTGTTAAGATATCCATTGATGACAGGCAGGAATATTGGGGCGATTATGTCACCAAGCGCAATTGGACCACCAACAGTTATTGGATAGGCACCGATGAGTCAAATCCCATTTACCCATTCGTTTATTACAACTATAAAGAAAAGGATTTTGAGGGAGTGGTGATTGCAGTGCCCAGATATGTCATTATATCCAAAGAAGGCAAAATCCTAAACAACCAAGCCTACAATCCAAGCCATCCCAGGCTGGAAAAAGAAATCCAGAAGTACCTCAAGAATTAAATTACGTATTCGGACAGAATGGCGAGGCCGGCTGCCAGCATAATAATGAGCAACTTTTGGAGCTGAAACTTATGCTGCGGGCTACTTTCAAAGATAATGGTGGTAGAAATGTGCAAAAAGCCTCCAGCCACCAAGCCAAACAGCATATTGATTGTACTAGGACCAATCACCGCTTGACTGTAAAGCAAATCCGTCGAAAGCATTCCAAAGGGTGAAGCCAAGGCAAAAACCACTAAAAGAATCAGTACAAGTCGTTTTTTCAACCTGGTAAGCAATACAGCCACTAGAGCAAAGGCTTCAGGGATTTTATGCAAGATCATACCGATCAAAAGCGTCTCACTCCCATGGTGATGGCCTGATAATTCAGGTTGCTTTGACAGAAGGGTCCCCTCCAGAAATGCATGGAGAAAAAGTCCGATCATCAGCGTAGTGACGGTATTGCCTTTGTGGCCGTTTCCATGGGTATGCAGGTGCCCGTGCTCGATACCAGAGGACATAAACTCCAACAATTGCTGTAACAAAAAACCCAACAGAATATAAAGGCCCATGTAATATGCGGACTCCCTATCGGCAAAAAGCTCCGGAAAAATATGTAGGATGGTGATCGAAAACAGGTACGAACCGGCAAAAATCAGGACTTTCTTGAAATCCTGCTCTCGCCAATGGGGCACCAAAATCGCCACTAACCCGGCCAATAAAGCCGAAAAGAAAAGCAAACCAAAATTAATGAGCATGGGTAGGTTTTTGCGCTATAAAAATCATCCTGTCACTTTCGTGAAAACTAAAGGGGTTCAAATCATAATCCCCATAAACTACTTTCAAGTCCAACCCTACTTTTTCAAAGAAGTGCTCAAACTGCTCTTCCCTCAGTACCTGTACTCTCTCCTGAAAATGGTATTCACTGCCATCTTCAAAACTAATATCTTTGACGATAAAGCCATTCTCAACCGCTTTGCGGATTTCAAACTTGACGCCATCCACGTTTTTCACCTCATAAGCCTTCATGGAATCGATCACCTTGTCAGGATTCAAATAATCCAGAAGAAAGTATCCGCCAGGCTTGAGGGCTTCACACACAGATTGGAATACGCGGAGATTATCCTCTTCCTCACTAAAATAGCCAAAGCTGGTGAATAAATTGACTACATGGGAAAATCTGGATTTTGCATACACCTCCCGCATATCATGCACATCAAAATCCAAAAGTTCGTTTTCAAAACTCTTGGCATAGGCAATGTTTTGAGGGGAAAGGTCCAGTCCCGTTACCCGATGGCCTTTTTGATTTAAATAAATGCTATGTCGTCCCTTGCCACAAGCCAGATCCATCACGTGGGCAGAACTGTCAAACTTGAAATAACCATCTACATTATCAATAAACCTTCTGGCTTCGGCAAAATCCCTGTTTTTATATAAAATATGGTAATACGGACTGTCGAACCATTTACCGAACCAATCCTTCTTGTCAACCGCTTCAATTCTATCCATTAATCTCTATCTATAAATGAAATAAATGGTTTTAAACCTTCACTGACAAAGGTCTCCAACTTTCCTTCCTCATCATTGAATATCAAAAGCATCTCAAAGGCTTGGGAGGACTCCTGCAAGGCAATAGCTTCTTCAGTTCCCATTACCATCAAAGCAGTGGCATAGGCATCGGCCAGCATGCAGTTTTCCGCCACTACGGTGGCACTTAGCAGGCTATGTCTTACTGGAAAACCTGTTTTGGGACTTATAGTATGAGAGTATTTGATGCCATCTCTTTCATAAAAATTCCGGTAGTTACCGGAAGTTGCCAACCCTTGGTTATCCAAAGCTATGATACTGAAGAGGTCGTCTTTCGCACCCGTCTCGTCCGGCTGGTTGATGCCAACCTTCCACAGTTCCCCGTTTTCATTGACGCCCCGGGCTACCAATTCCCCCCCGATTTCCACCAGCATGTTATAGATGCCCTGCTCTTCTAAAAAGTCCACCACTACATCCACCCCATAGCCTTTGGCAATGGCACTAAAATCCAAATATACCCCCGGCTTGGTTTTCCACACCTGGTTGCTATCGTATCCGATCAAGTTGAAGTCGACCAGTCGAAGTAAATCCTTAATTTCCGTACTGTCCTTCCGCTGTGCACCTTCAGGGCCAAAGCCCCAAACATTCACCAAGGGGCCTATAGTGGGATCAAAAGAACCCTTCGTCAATTCAAAAACCTCCCGGCTGGATTCCAGCACTTCCAAAAAATACGGACTTTCAAACTCCAAGGTATCCTGACGATTAAATCTGCTGATCTCGGAATCCTCGATATAGGTAGACTGGGATTTGTTAAAAGCTACAAATACGGAATCGATCTGCTTTTTGAAATCTCTGGACTGCTCGTCCAGGTAGACCACTCGGTAGGTGGTGCCCATAGTTTGACCTGTCAAAATCACTCTCCCATCCTGTTCCACGGTGGTTGCCTCGCGTGGATTTTGTTGATTTTGCCTGTAAAGGAATACGATAAAGACAATCAATAATAAAATGATGGAGTAAATGACGTTTTTTCGGGCGTTGTTTCGCATATTCAAGGAAATTTCCTGCAAAGGTAATGGATTCTCAACAATTTTGCCGTTAGGCTTTTCTTAAAGCCATGTGGACGGAAAAATAGTTCCTGCCCGACATTGTTGCTGTGAATGCCCGAGCAGATGCTTATCTTTGTGGTTCCAGAATAAATAAAGCGCATGAGAGAAGATTATTTGAGCGGAGAAAATGAACACCTGAGCCAAAGCGACAGAGAAATAGAAAAGGCCTTGCGCCCGCTTTCTTTCGATGACTTTACTGGACAGTACAAAATTGTAGAAAACCTTAAAATTTTCGTGTCCGCGGCAAAAAAACGCGGGGAATCCCTCGACCACGTACTGCTGCACGGACCTCCAGGTTTGGGAAAAACCACCCTGAGCAATATTATCGCCAATGAATTGGAGTCCAATATCAAGATTACCTCTGGACCGGTGTTGGACAAACCTTCCGATCTTGCCGGTCTTTTGACCAACTTGGATGATGGAGATGTACTATTTATCGATGAAATCCACCGGCTCAATCCCATTGTGGAAGAATACCTTTATTCTGCCATGGAGGACTTTAGGATCGACATCATGCTGGACTCGGGTCCTAATGCTCGTACGGTACAGATTTCATTGAACCCCTTTACCTTGATTGGGGCTACTACCCGATCAGGATTGCTGACTTCACCGTTGAGGGCAAGATTTGGGATCAATGCAAGGCTGGAGTATTATGACGCCAAGCTCTTAACCACCATTGTGAGCCGGTCGGCCCATATTCTAAACACCCCAATCGATGAAATTGCGGCCTATGAAATTGCCCGGAGGAGCAGGGGAACGCCGAGGATTGCAAACAATTTATTGAGAAGAACCAGGGATTTTGCAGAGATCAAGGGGAATGGTAAAATCACCCTTGAAATATCGAAAATAGCCCTTAATGCTCTGGATGTGGATGAAAATGGCTTGGATGAAATGGATAACAGAATCCTGCTGACCATCATCGAGAAATTTAAAGGCGGTCCGGTGGGGCTGGGCACCATAGCCACAGCCTGTAGTGAGGAAGCGGAAACTATTGAAGAGGTGTATGAGCCGTTCCTGATCCAGGAAGGTTACCTGAAGAGAACCAGCCGCGGACGAATGGCTACCGAACTGGCTTATAAGCACTTAAATATCAAATCCAATTTTGGCGGCGCCACAGGCACGCTGTTTTCGGAATAATCATGCCCTTCAACCCTGACCATAATGCACATATCATCAAAAGCCTGGCTCAAGAGCTGGGTTTTGATTTTTGTGGCATTGCCCGAGCCGGCTTTTTGGAAGAGGAAGCTCCCAAGCTGGAAGAGTGGCTATCGCGGAATTACCAGGGCAAAATGGCCTACATGGCCAACCATTTTGACAAAAGGCTTGATCCGAGGCTTTTAGTAGACGGCGCCAAAACGGTCGTGAGCCTGATCTATAATTATTACCCTCCGGAAAGATTGCCAGAGGGCAAGGACGACTATAAAATCGCCAAGTATGCATATGGCAAAGATTATCATTTTGTCATAAAAGATAAATTGAAAGAATTTCTTTTTAACCTGCAGGAAAAGCTTGGCGGGATCAATGGAAGAGCATTTGTGGATTCCGCACCGGTGATGGAACGGCAATGGGCCGCCAAGTCCGGAATCGGGTGGCTGGGAAAAAACAGCCTTCTTTTAAACCGAAAAATGGGAAGCTTCTTTTTTTTGGCAGAACTCATCATCGATCTTGAAGCTACTCCGGACATTCCCATGGCTAAGGATTATTGCGGAAGCTGCACCAAGTGCATAGACGCGTGTCCCACGGATGCCATCACCCAGGCTGGAGTGGTGGATGGCTCAAAATGCATTTCGTATTTCACAATAGAATTAAAAGAAGAATTGCCTTCGGAAATGAAGGGCAAATTTGAAAACTGGATGTTTGGCTGCGACATCTGCCAGGATGTGTGCCCTTGGAACAGGTTTTCAAAACCCCATCAGGAAGAACAATTTTTACCCCACCCAGAATTAGAGGACATGAATAAGCGGGATTGGGAAGAAATAACGCAGGAGACTTTTGGAAGGCTTTTTCAGAAATCCGCCGTGAAAAGAACGAAATTGGCGGGATTGAAGAGGAATATTGATTTTTTGAAGTAAGGAAGACGGGAGACGGGAGCCCGAAGAATTTTAAAGACCGAAGACCGACAAGCATAAAAAAACCTCCTTTTTAGGGGAGGTTTGAAAGTTATTTATGCTGCTATTTGCGTAAAGTGTTTGTTTAGTACTGGTCCGTAAAGGTTGGAGAAGGTGCCGTAACACCATGTTTTGAACTCTTGCACTTCTGACGGAACCAATAAACTTAAGCCTTTTTTCAATTCCTTTTCAAAAAGCTTTTTGTCAAAACTCACCTTTAATAAAATGGTCTTAACGTACTCTATCATGGCTCTCTAAATTTAGGTTTATATTAAATAATATTAAAATCTCATACGGCTTCCCGAACAGTTTGTTACGTTTAAAATATACTTATTAATTTGCAGTTAATAAGTGTAAAGCCGGCTATGAACATAACGTATTTGAAACCCATACTATTACTCCTGATATCCTTTTATTGTCTGCCTCTGCTGGGCCAGGATGTTCGGATAGAACTTGGACCGGATGAAATCGGGGTCAATGAAACGTTCAGCGTAAAAATAGTAATTTCCAATGAAAAAATAAAATCATACGATCAATTTCCTGAAATAAATGGATTTCAAAAGCAAGGAATCTCACAATCCTCTTCCATGAACATCGTGAATGGGCAGATGACGAGCACCAATAGCGTGATCCAATATTACAAACCTATCAGGCAAGGAACTTACCGCGTGGAGCCCTTTAGCATGACAGTGAACGGCACACAGGCCCGCTCAGACGGAAAAAGCGTCACCGTGTCCGACGCCAGGCAATCCCAAAGACGGGGAAGAGATCCTTTTGACGATTTTTTTGGAAGGGAGGAAGAAGTAGAATACGTGGAAGTAGATGATGAGGCTTTTTTTTCCATGGCAGTGGACAAAAATGAAGTATATGTTGGGGAAGGCTTTAATGTCTCTTTAGCATTTTACATGGCCGAATCCAATCAGGCCCCATTCCAATTTTATGAGCCAGGCAGGCAACTTGAAGAGATTATTCGGAAAATCAAACCTACCAATGCCTGGGAGGAAAATTTCAACGTAACCAATATTCAGCCGGAGCGGGTCGAAATCAACGGGAAATTCTGGACACGCTTCAGGGTTTACGAGGCCACATTTTACCCTTTTGCCGAAGGCCAAGTAGAACTCCCACAGGTAGGCTGGCAGATGATCAAATACAAAATCGCCAAAAACCCCTCCTTTTTTGGCAGCAACCGCCAAGAGGATTACAAAACCTTTTATTCCTCGGCAAAAGAGGTTAAAGTCAAAAAACTACCTCCACACCCGTTGAGAAATGAGGTAAGTGTGGGGAATTTCCGACTTCGCGAAAACTTTAGCCGCAAGGAAGCCCAAACCGGCGAGGGCTTGACCTATACTTTTGGCATCACCGGAGAAGGAAACATCAACTCCATCCAGCCACCGCGCATAAACAACCTTCAAAAACTCAATACCTACGATCCAAATGTGCGCCTGCAGATCAACAGGGGACGAGGCAGAGTGACTGGCCTGAAGGAGTTCAGCTACTTCATGAGCCTTAACGAACCTGAGGAGATCCACCTCAAGGACCATTTTGAATGGATATTCTTTAACACGGCCTTGGACAGATATGACACCCTCCGACCGGGAGCCATCCTTGCCGTGTCGGGCGAGAGCAAAACCAACCAGGCCATATCTACAAACCGACTGGGGGGAATCTACGATTTAATCGAAGTAGAGGACAATAAACTTTTAAACCATCGATATAAGTATTATTTTTCCACCTTTATTAATATTCTGTTAGTTGCAGCCGTAATTCTATTGGCTGTGTTGATAGTGAGGAAAAAATAAACTAGATGGGCAATTCATTTGGGAGGGTATTTAGAATCAGCACTTTTGGCGAGTCGCATGGCAAAGCTATAGGTGTGATTGTAGACGGTTGCCCGGCGGGCTTGGAGATTGATGAGGCATTTATTCAGAAAGAGCTGGAAAGAAGAAAGCCAGGCCAATCCAAAATCACCACGCAGCGCAAAGAGGGAGATGAGGTAGAAATCCTGTCAGGGACTTTTGAAGGAAAATCAACCGGCACCCCCATTTCCATGCTGATCCGAAACCAGGATCAAAAAAGCAAGGACTATTCTCATATTGCCGAGAGTTTCCGCCCTTCACATGCCGATTTCACCTATCAGGCCAAATACGGTCTGCGCGATTACCGCGGCGGAGGGAGAAGCAGCGCGAGGGAAACTGCTGCCAGAGTTGCCGCAGGGGCGATAGCCAAGTTATTACTCAAGCATTATGGCGTGCAAATAAACGCCTATGTAAGCCAAGTAGGAGAAATCAAACTCGACAAACCCTATCAGCAACTCGACCTCAGCCAAACCGACTCGAACATTGTAAGGTGTCCCGATGCCGCCCTGGCGGAGCAAATGATTGGCTATATTGACCTGATCCGAAAAGAAAGGGACACGGTGGGAGGAATCGTGAGCTGCGTAGTGAAAAACACGCCTGTCGGCCTTGGCGAACCGGTATTTGACCGGCTACACGCCGATTTGGGCAAAGCCATGCTAAGCATCAATGCGGTAAAAGGTTTCGAATACGGAAGTGGATTTGCCGGGATCGCATTGAGAGGCTCCCAGCACAACGATGAATTTTATACCGAGGAAGGGAAAGTAAAAACCAAAACCAACCATTCCGGGGGCATCCAAGGAGGCATTTCGAATGGCGAGGATATTTATTTCAAGGTGGCTTTCAAGCCTGTGGCCACTATCATGCAGGATCAGGCCAGCATCAATGAGGCTGGAGAAGCTGTCACGGTGTCGGGCAAAGGCAGACATGACCCCTGCGTGGTACCCAGAGCGGTACCGATTGTGGAAGCTATGTGCGCATTAGTCCTAGCTGACCATTTATTGCTCAATAAATTGAATAAATTGTAAACCCAATAGTAATTCAGTAAAAATGCTTAAGAAAATCCCTTTACATACCCAGATCATCATCGGTCTGGTCCTTGGTCTTATTTTCGGATTGGTGGTCATCAAAACAGCCATCCCGCCGCAATTCACCTTGGATTATATCAAGCCGGTGGGTACTATTTTCATCAATGCCCTCAAGATGATCGCGGTTCCATTAGTATTGGCCTCCTTGATTGTGGGGGTTTCAAATCTGGGGGATATTTCCAAACTGAGCAGAATCGGAGGAAAAACCATTTTGACCTACATGTGTACCACGGTGCTAGCCGTTACCATTGGTCTTTTGATGGTGAACATTTTCAAGCCTGGAAAGAGCCTTCCTGAAGACACCCGTGAAAACCTGATGAGTCTTTACGATGACACCGCAGGTTCAAAAGCTACTGAAGCCGAACTGCTTCAGCAACAAAGCCCGTTGCAACCTTTGGTGGACATCGTGCCAGAAAACGTGTTTGCGGCAGCTACTGACAATGCAAGCATGCTCCAGGTGGTTTTCTTTGCCATCATTGTGGGAATAGCCTTGCTTCAATTGCCAAAAGACAAGGCCACTCCGGTGATCGCCTTCTTCGATGGACTCAATGATGTGATCATTAAAATTGTAGGCTACATCATGATGATTGCACCATACGGTGTCTTTGCATTGATGGCTTCCCTGATTGTCGAAATTGCCGGGGACAATCCGGATTCGGCTGTGGAGTTGCTGTTGGCTCTACTTAAATATAGCTTGGTAGTACTGGGAGGCTTGTTTTTCCTCATCTTGGTGGTTTACCCAGGCATTCTCAAATTATTTACAAAAGTACCTTATATCGATTTTTTCAAAGCCATTCGTCCAGCACAGCTTTTGGCCTTTACCACCAGTTCTAGCTCCGCAACTCTTCCTGTCACCATGAAGCAGGTAGAAGAGGAAATTGGTGTGTCTGAGGAAGTCAGCTCGTTTGTACTCCCATTGGGGGCCACCATCAACATGGATGGAACCAGTTTGTATCAAGGAGTGGCAGCAGTATTCATTGCCCAAGCGCTTGGCATGGACCTTACGCTAACACAGCAATTGATGATCGTATTGACCGCCACTTTGGCTTCCATTGGTTCAGCAGGTGTACCAGGTGCGGGGATAATTATGCTTATAATCGTATTGGAATCCATCAATGTGCCGGCAGCAGGTATTGCCCTGATCATCGCCCCGGATAGGATTTTGGATATGTTTAGAACTATCGTAAACGTAACCGGTGACGCCACCGTATGTACAGTAGTGGCAAGTACGGAAAATGAGCTGCCTGACGGGCTGATTAGAAGATCAAATCCCCTTACGGCCAACGCTCCCGAGGAGCAGACCACCCCGGTGGAAGTCGGAAATTCCAAATAAGCTGGGTATTTGCCGGAACTAAAACCGCCATTCTTTCATTAGATAAAATGAATAGATTTTAACAAACAAATATATGCTTCAAGCACAGAAAAGACCGGTACAGATCTACATGGAGGAAAATCCAAACCCAAACTCTTTAAAGTTTGTGGTTAATTTCATGCTGGCCGACGATGGAATCAGCTTTGACTACCCCGATGCGGAAAGTACCGAAAACTCGCCCCTAGCCAAAGAGCTTTTTAATTTTGCTGCAGTGGACCGCGTGTTTATCGCCTCCAATTTTGTGACTGTTACCAAGAAAGAGGATGTTGCTTGGGAAGATATCAGGGACCATGTAAGATCCCAGATAAAGGGATACCTGGAATCTGGTAAGCCAGCGGTCACTCAGGCTTTTGATAAGGATCCGCTATTCGATGAAAACGACAGTGAGACTGTCAAAAAGATTAAAGGGATTCTGGATGAGTATATCAGACCGGCCGTGGAGCAGGATGGTGGAGCGATAGTTTTTCACAGCTTTCAAGATGGGGTAGTGAAGGTGTTGCTGCAAGGCTCTTGCTCAGGCTGCCCATCAAGTACCGTTACCTTGAAGGCTGGAATTGAAAATCTGCTGACCCGTATGCTTCCCAATGAAGTCACGTCAGTAGAAGCCGAAGGCGTCTGATAAAAAAATCTAAGCCGATGCAGTCTCTGACAGCATCGGTTTTTCACCCTTTAGCCCCGATTATCCCAAATCTATGTTTAGAAAAGACTGGGCATGGGCCCTCCTAGGATTGCTTGCCCTCGTCATCCGGTATTTTGCAGCGCAAAACCCGGAGCGTACGGAGGAGATATATTCCAGGACATTTTTCCCTGTAGTCAGAAATGTGATCGACCTCACCGTTTCCAGACTCCCATTCCCTACAGTCTACCTTTTCGTACTTTCTATATTTATTGCAGTTGGCATTTATTTTTATTATTTGCTGACGCAAAAGCCGGGGGTGAAAATGAAAGTGGCCTACACTTTCCGCTCAATTTTCAATTTTTCAGGTGCCCTGATTTTCTTTTTCCTCATCCTGTGGGGGTACAATTATCAACGGGTGCCGATCTTTCAGCAGCTTGACCTCTCCCCCCGTCCCTTGAGTGAGGAGGAGATCATGCGCGAAATTAATTTGACCAGTAACATACTTGTGCAACTTCGTCAAAATCTTACTCTTGATGAAGAGGCAATTGAAGAAACCTTGCCTTACGAGGAAGTGGAGGATATCGTGAGGGCCAACATCCGGGAAAACCTGTACCTGCTTGGGCTCAATTTTACCGGACATCCTCGAACAAAGCTTTTTTACCCTGCTGGATTCATGACTCGCATGGGCATATTGGGCATCTATTTTCCTTTCACTGGGGAAAGTTACATTGATGCTGCCCTTCACCCCCTTGAGCGTCCCTTTACCGTGGCCCACGAAATGGCCCATAGCTACGGGGTAACCGATGAGGGGGAGGCCAACTTTATCGGCTGGGTGATTTGTGCAAACAGTAATGACCCCTTACTCCAGTACAGCGGGCAGTTGAGGCTATTGCGGTACCAGCTCAGTGATCTCTACCGTATTAGCCCAAATCTTTATAGGCAGACATTTTCCAGGCTTAATAAAGGCATCAAAAACGACCTGTCTTCCATCCTCAAAAACAAGGAAGAGGTCAAACCAATCTCCAATGAACTGAGTAAAAGATCAAACGACATCTTCCTGAAAACCCAAGGGGTAAAAGCTGGGGTGATGAGTTATCAGCAGCTGCCCATGCTTGCCAATGCCTGGCGCAACAGGCTCAAAGGCGAGTAAATAGAAGCTTACATGTAATCAGTTCCATTTTTTCTTACCTTTGTATTTTACTTGAGCCATGGTAGTTACTCCCGAAAACATCCTTTTTATCTCTTCAGTATTGCTCATCTTGAGTATTGTGGCTAGTAAGACGGCCGGGAAGGCGGGCATTCCTATTCTCTTGCTCTTCTTGGGAATTGGCATCCTTGCCGGCTCGGAAGGGCTGGGCGGGATTTATTTTGACGACCCGAACCTTACCCAGTTTCTCGGAATTACAGCTCTTACCTACATCTTGTTTTCAGGTGGTTTAGACACCAAATGGGAATCCATCAAGCCCGTACTGGGGCCTGGATTAACTCTATCGACGCTAGGAGTTTTGCTAACTGCCCTTTCGGTCGGGCTTTTTGTTCACGCAATAAGTTCATTCTCCCTGCTGGAAGGCCTGCTAATGGGAGCCATTGTTTCCTCCACTGATGCAGCTGCCGTATTTGGGATTTTAAGGGCCAAAAGCATAGGACTGAAAGGTAATCTGCGACCGATGCTAGAGCTGGAATCAGGAAGTAACGATCCAATGGCCTACTTCCTCACTATCGGCCTCACCTCTATTCTCGCCATTGACAATTTCACTTTCTCAGACCTTATCCCCGTATTCTTCATGCAGATGGCTATTGGCGGAGCCGGGGGCTATTTGCTGGGCAGGGCAATCGTGCTAACCATCAACCGCATCAACTTGGAATATGAGGGTTTATACCCTGTTTTTATGTTGGGATTGGTGGCCATGCTTTATGCAGTTATTGATTTTGCAGGTGGTAATGGCTTCTTGGGAGTTTATGTGGCAGCCTTGGCCATAGGAAACGGCAAAATGGTGCACAAGAAGAGTTTGATCAAATTCTTCGACGGTGTGGCCTGGCTAATGCAGATCGTCATGTTCATCACCTTGGGCCTACTGGTATTTCCTTCCCAAGTATTACCGGTGATTGGTCTTGGAGCTTTAGTATCACTTTTCCTGATATTTGTGGCCCGACCGTTAGGGGTTTTTATATCCTTGGCTTTTTTCAAGTACAAAATACGGGACAAGTTGTTCATCAGCTGGGTTGGTTTAAGAGGTGCAGTACCTATTGTATTTGCCACATTCCCGTTGATTGCCGGCATTGAAAAATCTAACATCATCTTCAACATTGTCTTTTTCATTGTATTGACCTCGGTGGCCCTGCAAGCGACTACGCTATCATTAATGGCCAAATGGCTGTCCCTTGCCGTCCCGGATGGTTTGAAAAGAAGATCATTGTTGGACCTGGAGCTTTCAGAGGATTTCAAAAATGCCTTGGTAGAAGTGGACTTACCGGAGGATTCTGAAATAGATGGGAAAAAGATCTGGGAGCTGGATTTCCCCAAGACTTCCCTGATCGTTCTGATTAACCGAAACGAAAAATTTATCACCCCAAATGGACTCACTGAGTTGAAGGGGGGCGACAAACTGTTAATAATGATGAATACCGAAAGTGAGGAAAATAAGGTGAAGGCTACCTTGGGAGTATAATCACTTCCGATTGCCCACCCAAACGCCCAGAATAACCGCCCCTATGCCCAAATAATGGCCTAAAAGGAGGACTTCACCATCCCAAACTCCCCAAATAATGGCGACTATGGGAATTAAGTAGGTGACTGTGCTTGCAAATACCGGCGAGGCAATCTTCACCAACATGTTGAACAAGATCAGCGCAATTGCGGTACCTAACACACCCAAGATGGTAATGTACCCCGCTGCCAGCATCGCGCCCTCCTCATGGACCAGCTTGAAAGAAAAGTCCGTCCCAAGAAACAAATATAGAGCGGCTACTGGCAAAACCATCATCAGGGAAATAGCCGTGATCTCCACCGGTTTAAGCATGACAAACCAATGCTTGATGAGATTAAGATTTACCCCATAGCAGAGGGTGGCCAAAAGCACAAAAAACGCATAGAAATTGATATCCAACAGGCCACCTACACTGCCGCCTTCTCTGGATAAAATCAACAGGTTCACCCCCACAAAAGCAATCAAGAGTCCAACCGCATTGCGCTGGGTGATCCGGGAATTGAAAAACAGCGCCCCTACTATCACCACAAATAGTGGCGTAAGTGCATTGAGCACACCTGTCAGGGAGCTGGAAAGCTGGGTTTGGGCTTTGGCAAAAAGAAAGGCGGGGATAAAGCTTCCCACAAATCCCACCACTATTAGGTTGAAAACCTGTTTTCTATTGAGCCGCCTCAAGCGAGGGATGGACAGGGGTAATAAAAAGAGCCCAGCGGAAACAATTCTATATGCTCCAACTTCACCTGGCGAAAAAACGAGCAAACCCCTTTTGATCAAAATAAATGAACTCCCCCATATCAGGGCCAATAAAATTAGAAAGAGCCAACTTTTGAGGGCTCTTTCCGGATTAGTTTGTGGTGTCAATATTTTTATAGACTAAAATTAAAATTGATAATCGGCATATACCTCGCCTACCTGATCCAAGATCGAGCAAACATGGTCATACGACTCCGCTGTCACCATTTCGGTTCGGAACGGCTTGAAATTGGGCATACCTCTAAAATAATTGGTATAGTGCCTTCTCATTTCCAATATCCCAAGTTTCTCCCCTTTCCATTTTACGGAAAAATCAAGATGCTTTTTGGTCACTGCGATTCTTTCATCCAGATCCGGGGCAGGCAGATGCTCCCCTGTTTTGAAATAATGCTTGATCTCATCAAAAATCCAAGGGTAGCCTATGGAAGCCCTTCCGATCATCATGCCATCTACATCATACTTTTGACGGTACTCTGCCGCCTTCTCTGGAGAGTCAATGTCCCCATTTCCAAAAACCGGAATATGAAGTCTCGGATTGGCTTTCACTTGATTCAAATAGGACCAGTCGGCAGTCCCTTTGTACATTTGCTTCCTGGTACGCGCATGGATACTGATGGCCTGGATGCCAACATCCTGAAGCCTTTCGGCCACCTCCACGATACGGATGGTGTTTTCATCCCAGCCTAGGCGGGTTTTCACCGTCACGGGAATTTTGACGCTTTTCACAATCTCAGCGGTCATGGAAACCATCTTATCGATATCCAGCAAAATCCCGGCACCGGCCCCCTTACAGGCTACTTTGTTTACCGGACAGCCATAATTGATATCCAGAATATCGGGACCAGCCGCTTCGGCAATTGCGGCAGCTTCCCTCATGGATTCAATTTCGTTTCCGAAAATCTGAATCCCGATTGGCCTTTCGTACTCAAATATATCCAGCTTCTGCACGCTTTTGGCGGCATCCCGGATCAGCCCTTCCGAGCTGATAAATTCGGTATACATCAGGTCCGCACCATTCTCCTTACACACCGCTCTAAAAGGCGGATCACTCACATCTTCCATCGGTGCAAGCAAAAGGGGAAAGTCCCCTAATTCCAAGTTTCCTATTTTAACCACTACTGATTTGTAATTTTGGTGTAAATTTACCGCAATTATGGAGATTTACGAAACCCGAAGCGAAATTGGCAAAAAACACAACTGGTTGTTATCTCTGGTTTTGCTGGTTTTGATCATATTTGGCAGCATGGCCATCATGCAGGGTTTATCCCTGTTTCTGGTCCCTCCCCTGTTTGGCATTCCCGTCGATGATATACTCTATATCTTTGGCGGCAATTACGAACACCCAAATGCGCGACTGGCCTTTCTTTTCATGCAAGGCGTTGGCAGCGGGCTGGGGTTTTTGGTCGGCAGCCTGATTTACATCAAATTTATCGACCGCGGCACGCTGCGGTGGAAACAACAATTGAAGAACACAAAGTTCAACCAATCCATATTAATTGTCCCCATCCTACTGAGTTTTGTCACCGTCAATTCCCTGGTAATCTACTGGAATACCCAGATTAGCTTTCCGGATTTCATGAAAAGCTTTGAGATTTATGCCCAAACCCAGGAAGCGGAAATGATGCGCCTGACTCAATATTTCACAGATTTTGCCAATGTTGGCGAATTTCTTTTGGGGATCCTGGTAATCGGCATATTGGCAGGGGTGGGCGAAGAGTATCTCTTCCGTGGGTTGCTCCAGCCCAAGCTGCACCAATACACCGGCAACCCCCACGTGGCCATCTGGCTTACAGCGGCGATTTTCTCGGCCATTCATTTCCAGTTTTGCGGTTTTTTCCCCAGAATGCTTTTAGGAGCATTATTTGGTTATCTTTACCTTTATTCCGGCAGTCTGATCTACCCGATAGCCGCTCACGTGCTGAACAACGCCTTTACTGTGACAATGGTTTATTTCAGCAAGATAGGCTGGGTGGAGTTTAATATCGAGGACAGCAGCCAGCTGGAATGGCATTATCTAATCATCGGCTTGGTCATCTTTCTTTTCAGTTTTAAAAGATTTATAGATCAAAGCCACAATTCACCTTTTCATGGGAAGATGGCAGACCGTCACCACCATTGAATCGCCTGTAAGGGCAGAAATCATCAAAGGCGTGCTAGAGCAGCACGGCATTATGGCCATGGTGGTCAACAAAAAGGAGTCCGTGTACCATATTCACGGTCATTACGAGATCCTGGTCCCGAGAGACCATGCTCTCCAAGCAGCTAACATCATTAAGAATGAGATCACGTTTTAATATTAGCAATTACAGCAACCTTGCCCAACGCGTCATCACAGCCATTATTGGAGCATCAGCCATTATTGCCGGCACCATTTACAGCGAATGGACCTATTTCCTGATCTTTGGAGTCATTCTGGCTTTCTGCCAAATGGAATTCTACAAACTCTCCGGTCTTGACGGCATGCTTCCGCTCAAGAGTTTTGGAACCTTTATCGGTCTTTGCATATTTATTCTCGTCTTTTTGGTCGAAATGCAAAACCTGCCCGATAAATACTACTTCATTATTTTTCCACTTGTCGCTTTGGTATTCTTTGTAAAGCTTTACCGAAAATCCGACAAGAAACCATTTACAGGAATTGCCTATACATTTTTAGGGATTTTCTATGTAGCCATACCTTTCTGCTTGCTCACCGTGTCGGCATTCGCCATAGACGACACCTTCCATGCGGAGATCATCATAGGCGCATTGCTGATTTTGTGGGCCAGTGACACAGGAGCCTATTTTGCTGGGACAAAATTCGGCAAAACCAAGCTCTTTGAAAGGGTCTCCCCTAAGAAGAGCTGGGAGGGAAGTTTGGGCGGCGCCGTAGCGGCATTCATCACAGCCATGATCTTGGCAAGGTTCTTTCTTGCTTTAGAACAGTGGCAATGGTTCTGCATCACAGCCATCATTGTCATTGCAGGCACTTATGGGGATTTGATAGAATCTTTGTTTAAAAGAAGTATTGCCATAAAAGATTCGGGAAACAAGCTACCTGGACATGGGGGATTTATGGACCGTTTTGACGGCTTATTATTGTCCTCTCCGTTCATTGCAGCTTTTTTGAAAATCTTTTGAAATTGGCCCTATAGATAATAAAAAAGTGCTTAATATTGTATAGTAATTTCAGTTATCAACAAACCAGAACCCAATATGGCTTACATTGAACCGGCTCCGATAAAGGATAAAGAAAATCCTTTGGAGTCAATGATGGAAAGGTTTAACATTGCAGCAGAAAAGTTAGGACTATCAGACGAAGTCTATAACGTGCTGAAGAATCCCGCCAAACAAGTAATCGTCTCCCTCCCCATTACCATGGACAATGGTAAAATCCAAGTCTTCGAAGGCATCCGAGTGATTCACTCCAATATCCTTGGCCCGGCCAAAGGTGGTATCCGATTCGCCCCAGACGTACACTTGGACGAGGTAAGGGCTTTGGCAGCTTGGATGACGTGGAAATGTGCAGTAGTAGATATCCCTTATGGTGGGGGTAAAGGTGGTGTAAGATGTAACCCTAGGGAAATGTCGCCCGGCGAAATCGAACGATTGATGAGGGCTTATACCCTATCCATGATTGACGTATTCGGACCGGACAAGGATATCCCAGCCCCTGACATGGGTACTGGGCCAAGAGAAATGGCTTGGTTGATGGATGAATACTCCAAAGCACATGGCACTACAGTAAATGCTGTGGTAACAGGTAAGCCTTTGGTATTGGGCGGTTCTTTGGGTAGAACCGAAGCCACCGGGCGTGGCGTGATGGTTTCGGCCCTTGCCGCCATGGAAAAACTTAAAATCAACCCTTTCCAAGCTACCTGTGCCGTCCAAGGTTTCGGCAACGTAGGCTCTTGGGCTTCCACTCTTTTGGAGGAAAGAGGCTTGAAAATCGTTGCCGTTTCTGATATCTCCGGCGCTTATCACAACAGCAACGGAATAAATATCCAAGAAGCAATCGCATACAGAGATAGTAATAACGGAACCCTTGAAGGCTTTACCGGCGCTGAAAAACTTTCAGACCCAATGGAACTTCTTGAACTGGATGTAGACGTACTTGTACCTGCAGCAGTGGAAGACGTGATTACCATCAAAAACGTAGAAAAGATAAAAGCTAAACTAATCGTAGAAGGGGCCAATGGGCCTACTTCTGCCAGAGCTGACAATATCATCAACGAAAAAGGGATCATGGCTGTGCCGGATATTTTGGCCAATGCAGGCGGTGTGACTGTTTCTTACTTCGAATGGGTTCAAAACCGTTTGGGTTACAAATGGACTGCCGAGCGGGTGAACAGAAGATCTGACAGAATCATGAAAGAAGCTTTCAACAATGTTTATAAAGCTTCTGTGAAATATGATGTACCTATGAGAATCGCTGCCTATATCGTAGCCATTGATAAGGTTGCCAAAACATATACCTTCCGAGGTGGTTATTAAGCTAGTAGTTTAATCGAAATAAATTTGGGATGCAGTTTTCGGATTGCATCCTATTTTATTTTAAAGGGGATCCCAAATAAGAACCCATCTTTTGGCCTCATTTTCAGCAAAATAATGATATTGGTCAATTTTTTATTTTAACATACCGCAAAATATTCACAAATTGCAGGGTTATTATAATTATCCAAGGATTTCGCAATCTAGGGAATCCAACCAAAAACTGTCAAACTAAACGGTTTTTGTTAACATCAGAATAAAATGACTATACATAAAGAAGGCAAGAAATTACTGTTTTGGATGTTGATGATCTTAGCGGGAATCAATGTTGCCCTTCATCAAATATTCCCTGGCCAAGACACATTGCTCAATGTTGTCTTACTAGCCAGTATTGTCCTGTTTTTGTTGATTCTCCAATTTTTTAGAAATCCAAAAATCTTCACCAATGAAGACCCTACCCTGGTGTATGCGCCGGCAGATGGGAAAGTAGTAGTGATCGAAGAAACGGAGGAGCAGGAATACCTACATGACCGCAGAAAGCAGGTTTCGATCTTTATGTCCCCCATCAATGTCCATATCAACAGGGCACCGATCTCAGGAACTGTGGAGTATTTCAAATACCATCCGGGCAAATATTTGGTAGCCTGGCACCCAAAGTCCAGCTCTGAAAACGAGCGTACCACCATGGTAGTGACTAGAGAAAGCGGTGAAAAGCTTCTAATCAGACAGATTGCTGGAGCCTTGGCCAGAAGAATCAAATGGTACGTCAAAGAGGGCGACCCGATTCAGCAAGGCGGCGAGTTTGGCTTTATCAAATTTGGCTCAAGAGTCGATGTATTTTTACCTCTCGATGCGGAAATATTGGTAGAGCTCAACCAGGTCACCAAAGGAGGTAGAACTCCGATTGCTAAATTAAAAAACTAATAAAAAAGCCCTTTGAAATTATCAAAGGGCTTTTTTATTAAAACTTTTACCTGAACGTATACTTGATGCCGATTCCGGCTCTAAATGAACCACTTCCTGAATCCGTACGGAGAATTGGGCTGGCCTCTAACAGGAATCCAAAATTTCGCGCTTCCGAAAAGGGTTTCAACAATAATCCAAAAGGTACCCCCAGATAGAAATCATCACGGTTGCTGTTTTTTACCCCAAGATGGAATCCACTGTAGAAATTGACCTCCTCCCTTTGCACAAAATTGTAACCTAGCGTACCCTCCAAGCCGATGCGGCTGCCGGTGGCTATTCTGGCCTCACCAAAAACCTTACGGTCAGGATCACTCCCAATCGCTGCAAAGGTATTGGAAGAAAACCTGTACACACCGGCACTGATCTGGGCTTGAGACTCTACAATCGCAATTAGGCAAAAAGCAATAGTTAAAATGGTATACTTCATAGTATTTTATATAAATAGTAAAGAATGTAAGGCACAAACTTACCTAAAAAAATAAAAGGAGACCAACTTGGTCTCCTTTTACTTCTAATCAATTTTCAGCTGTTTGTTTGGCTTTAGCAAAATCACCGGCTTTGATCACATGCATGGCATCCGGATTCAGATGTCTCTGCATGGCGCCATTTATATCTTCAGCGGTTAACCCTTCGATTTTTTCCTCAAGTTCGGCATCCCATTCCATTTTCCTGTCTAGATATAGGTAGTTGTTCAAAGCAGAAGAAAGGTAGCTGTCTTGCGCCCTGCTCACAGTTCTGGACTGCAACCAGCCAGACTTGGCGGCTTTTACCTCATCCTCAGAGAATCCTTCGGTAACCACCTTTTGGATCTCTTCAAAATAAGCTGCTTCCAATTTATCCGCATTTTCAGGTGCGTAAATGGCATAGGCCATGAAGTTTGCAATTGGATCCAATGTACCTGCACTGAAATTGGATCCTACTCCGTAGCTCAATCCTTCTTTCTGACGGATTCTGGTTGCCAATCTGGAGTTCAAGAATCCACCGCCCAGCATATAGTTGCCCAACACCAAGGCCGCATAATCATCATGGCTATCATCCATTTCAAACTGGTATGTAGACACAAAGAAAGCATTGGCCTTGTCAGGAGTTTCCATGTTTTCTCTCAAAGGCTTAACGTCCGCCATTCTGGATTCCATTCTGGTGTACTTCCCTGGGTTTTTCCAGTCTGCAAAAAGCTCTTCTGTCAAGGACTCAATTTCATCCTTATCAAAATCACCCACCACTGCCATGGTACCATTTGAACCACCATAGAAGTTCTTATAGAATTCTTTTACCTGATCCAAGCTCACCGCATTGATATCTTCAATCGACTCATCAAAAGTACCAACATAGCGTGGATCGCTTTTCTCATATGGGGAAGTATGACGCTGCATTCTATTGAACGCCACCGCCTGCGGCTCGCTTCTCTGGGACTCGATGCCGGATATTCTTTCAGCTTTGGCTTTTTCAAACTCATCTTCAGGGAAAATTGGGTCCTGAAGCATTTCAGCCACCAATTTCATCACCTCTGGAAGGTTCGGTCTTGTAGTAGTGATGTTAACAATAGCACTGGATGCACCCCCACCTACATATACATTGGCTTTCAATTTATCCAACCTGGATTTGATTTCCTCACGGGTATGACTGGATGTGCCTTTGTTCAAAAGACCACCTGCAAATGATGCAACGGTTGCTTTATCCTGCAAAGATTCCAAATCACCGAATCTGAAGACCATTCTCGCCTCCACGGATTCTCCTCTGGTCTTCTTTGGCAGCATTGCCAGCTCCATTCCGTTGGAAAGCGTTGTTCTTACTGTTCTAGACTCGATATTGGCTGGTGAAGGGTCAAAGTTTTCACCGGCAGCTACCAATTCACGTCCTTTGTAGTCTTTCACTAACTCCGCCACGTTGGGTGCGGCAGGAATCTCTGCTCTCAAAGGCTGCTCAGTCGGGATAAACATGCCAACAGTTCTGTTATCCGGCACCATATATTTGCTAGCTACTCTCTTCACGTCATCGGCGGTAACGGCTTCCACCCGGTCGCGATTTAGGAAAAACAACCTCCAGTCTCCAGTTCCGATAGCCTCACTCAATGCCAAGCCTACTCGCTCAGAAGAGTTTAGCATCAATTCAGTTTGCTTCAAGATCTCATTTTTGGCCTTTTCAACCTCGTCTTCGGTCGGTGGATTGGTGGAAAGATCTTCAAAAGTGGCCAACATGGCCTCCTTTGCTTCCTCCAGATCTTTCTCCTTCAATACTTGGGCAAATGCCATCAATAGTCCCGGGTCCTTCCATTCGTAGCTTGAGGAACTAGCAGACGTAGCCTTTTTAGTATCCACCAACGATTTGTAGAGCCTTCCGGAAGGATTGGCACCCAGTACCCTGCTGAGCACCTGCACAGCAGCATAGTCCTCATGAGAGCCAGGCGGGATATGGTAAGCAGCCATTACCAGCTGCACATCTCCCACTCTCCTTACGGTTACCGTTCTTTCACCATCCTTTACCGGGTCAAAGGTGTACATTTTGGGAAGCTCACGCTCAGGTCTAGGGATAGGGCCGAAAAACTCATTCACCATGGCCAAGGTTTTCTCCTCATCAAATTTTCCCGCCACTACCAATACCGCATTGTCGGGCTGATAGTACTTTTTGTAAAAAGCCTGTAGCCTGTCAATATCGACATTTTCAATGTCCGCTCTGGCACCAATGGTAGATTTACCGTAGTTGTGCCAATCATACGCTGCAGACATGGTTCTCTGCATCAATACCCTAAAAGGGCTGTTTTCTCCTGATTCAAACTCATTCCTCACCACGGTCATCTCGCTTTCGAGATCCTCTTTGGCTATGAATGAATTGACCATCCTATCCGATTCCAGGTCAAGAGCCCATCTTAGGTTATCCTCGGTGGCATTGAAGGTTTCAAAATAGTTGGTGCGGTCGGTCCAAGTGGTCCCATTGGGTCTTGCTCCTCTTTCGGTGAGCTCTTGTGGGATGTTGGGGTGCTTTGGCGTGCCTTTGAACACCAGGTGTTCAAGCAAATGGGCCATACCGGTTTCACCGTAATTTTCATGCTTTGAACCTACCAAATAGGTCACATTCACCGTGATGGTTTGCTTCGACTCATCCGGAAACAACAGGACCCGAAGGCCATTGTCAAGTTGATACTCGGTAATGCCTTCCACGCTGGTAATCTTTTTGGGAGAGGGCAATTCCTTTTGCTGGGTTGTAGTGGCCGGGCTAGTGCTGACACTGGCTGTCTGTTGAGCATAAACAGCTCCCGAAAGGCCTACCCAAAGAAACAGGGCATAACGCTTTTTCATTATAAAACAGTTTAGGGATACAATAAAACAATACCTCAACCCAGCTCACCCATAAAATGTATGGCAAACTGATGTTAAAGCCATTAAAACTAACCTTTTAAAATTAAATTAAAAAGCTTCGTATAAAAATTATTGCATTAAATGTTAAAAAATTTCATGGGCGTAAATTCTCCGGCCAAGATCATGACTTTTCAAACAGGCTTCAATTATTAGCAAGCCCTCAACAATTTGGCTTGGAAGCACCTCCAGACCGGACTTACCTTGGATAGCCTCAGCTATGTTTTGATAAAACTTCCGGTAGTCACCGGGTATAGTGGGAATCCTTTCCTCAAGGACCTCCCCGTGAAAAATTCCATATGCGCTTTCCTCTTCCACACCCCAGTCAGGAGAATTGGGAATTTTCCCCTCCTTCAGTGCCGCTTCTTGGATATCCAACCCAAATTTGCTGTAGCTTCCCTTTTCTCCTAATATAAGAAACCTGGGAATGGGCGCATTGACATAAATGCTGGCAGTGAGTCTCACCTTGAGCTGGCCAAACATCATACTTATCTCAAAAAAATCATCCATGGCAGCATCAGGCCTTTGCTTGAGAATTTCCGCATACACCCAATCTGGACGGCCAAAAAGCCCCAACGCTTGATCAATCAAATGCGGGCCAAGATCATAAAGCATTCCGCTGCCTGGGTGCTCCTTTTCCTTCCAATGGTTTTTGGGATTAGGCCTGAACCTGTCGAAATGGGACTCAAAATGCACAACCCTTCCCAAACGATCTGAGCTCATGAGCTTCTTTACAGTCAAAAAATCCCCATCCCATCTCCTGTTTTGAAAAACTGAGAGGATCAATCCCTTTCTTTCGGCAAGCTCCTTCAACACTTTGGCTTCCACAGAGGTGACGCACATCGGCTTATCCACCACCACATGCTTATCTGCCTCAAGTGCAGCCTTGGCCTGATCAAAATGCAGATGGTTGGGCGTGACGATCACTACTAGCTCGACTTCGGAGGCAAGCATGGCCTCCAGCGTTTTGAAAACTGTAACCTGCGGGTAGGCTTTCTTGGATTTTTCGTGATGCCTCTCTACCACAGCGAAAAGCTTCAAGCTTTCATTCCAGTGGATCAAAGGAGCATGCATGCCCTCTCCGACTGACCCAAACCCTACTAGTCCAGTTTTGATTTTTTCCATTAAAGAAAGTTTTCAATAATTCTCATGAGCTTTTCCAAATGCTGAGCATCCTCCTCATCAAAATCATTCAATTTATCGCTGTCGATATCAAGTACCAGTGCGACTTTTTCATTCTTAAATGCAGGCAAAACAATCTCTGACTTTGAAGCCGAACTGCAGGCAATGTGCCCTGGGAATGCCTCTACATCAGGCACCAATTGCGTCTTGCCTTCTTTCCAGACCGCACCACATACGCCTTTTCCAAAATTGATCCGCGTACAGGCAATCGGACCTTGGAATGGGCCCAAAACAAGTTGCTCACCTTTTACTAAATAGAAACCAACCCAAAAGAACCCAAACGACTCCCTCAATACTGCGCTGATATTGGCCAAGTTGGCGGTGATGTCCTCTTCCCCTCCGACCAATGCTTCGATTTGCGGGAGGATAACCTCATACTTCTCAGCCTTTGTAGCGGCTTCTGGTATATATAATGATTCTGCCATGTTAATTTTAAATTATGCTAGTCAACATTTTCCTTCTCATGGAGACGGAAGGCCGAAGACCGACTAATGATTAAAGTAATATTCAAGCCTGTCTCCAAAAACACCCTCAATCTTTTGGGCAGGCTTATCTATAATTGGCGCGGGAATTCCGGTGCCAAATGTAGGGCTTCCGGTGAAAACACGTGCTTCGTCCCATAAGTTTGCCGAGATGAGTTTTTGCAACAGAAAACTGCCCCCTTCCACGAGAACGCTCTGAACCTTTTTATCATAAAGGTCCCCAAACAGAGCCTCCATTGAAAATTCTTCCTCCAGCCTGACAAAGGTAAGGTTTTCCATCTCCTCATTCTTCACGTGATTGTAGCAAATCGTCGGAATACTTTTGTCAAATAAATGGCTGTTTGGGTCCAATGTAAGCTTTTTATCAATCACGATTCTCACCGGATTCTTTCCCAGCAAGCCTCTCACGTTTAGTCTAGGGTTATCAAAGTGAGCGGTTTTGGTGCCGACCATGATCCCCTGTTCCTCAGCCCGCCACTTATGGACCTGTTGCCGGCTGTGTGAATTGCTGATCCATTTGCTGTCATAATTGGCCCTTGCCACGAAGCCATCACGGGTCTGTGCCCACTTGAGCAGAATATAGGGCCGCTTTTTCTCCATGAAAGTAAAGAACCTGCTGTTTTGTTGTCTAGCCTGCTTTTCCAACAGCCCCCATTCCACTTGGATTCCGGCTTTTTCTAACTTTTCAATTCCTTTTCCCCCTACCAAAGGGTTGGAATCCACTGCGGCGATTACCACTTTTTTCACCCTTTTCTCTACCAGAAGATCGGCACAGGGTGGGGTTTTCCCAAAATGGGCGCAGGGCTCCAAGGTGACGTACACAGTTGATTCGGTTAGCAAGCGCTGGTCCTCTACATCCCGAATGGCATTTACTTCCGCATGTGGTCCGCCATACTTAATGTGATACCCTTCTCCGATGATGCGATCCTCATAGACAATTACACAACCCACCAAAGGGTTTGGACTTACATAGCCCCTTCCAAGCTCGGCAAGCTCCAATGCCCGCCGCATATACGTCTCATTTTTCATCATGGGGCAATGGCTCTCAGGTTGATTTCCCCAAGGGCATTGGTGGAGTCAATGAAAACCGGAAAATTGATCAGGGTGTCAGCAAACCCGCTTCGAGGCTGAATCAACAGCTGGTACTCCCCTTGGGTCAAACCACGTATTTGAAACTGCCCGGTGGCGAGATTAGTCACCGTACCTAATGTATCTCCTTCCCGAACCGCAAAAATATAGGGAGCGGCCTGAAAGGGCAATACAGTGCCCGAGATGGCAGTCATCCCCCGACTCAAGAACGCGCGACCCACTGGATCAAATGTATATATTTCAGCAGCCGCCCTTGTGATAGATCTGCTCATGTCCAAATCAATATAGTAGTCATAGCTCAACCCACCTTCAATCGTCAAATCCGCAGGAAGAGTCAGTCTCCTAGAGTCGCTATTCAAGAATTGCATATTTACACGCTGACCATTCCGAATCACGTATATCTCCTCGCCCATCAACAGGGTAATCTCAGTCATTTGCCCTACGGGAACTGTACGGCGCCCTACCTGCAGTGAAACACCATTTACCAAGTCGCTCACATTTACCATCTTTCTGGCCGTAACATAGTCTACGAAATGGGCAGTGCCATTAATGACCACTTCAGCGCCCAGCACTTCTACCCAGGCTTGGTCAAAATCTCCTGGAGCATCGATGAGGTTGATGTTGATCAAGCCCTCTGCACGCTCATCATCCTGTCCACAACTGGCAAGGATAAATGGCAGGAAAAAAGCCGATATTAAAGTTTTTAGTTTCATCTCTGCAAATCTGAGGTATAGTATAATCAAACTTAGGAAGGTTTCCTTATTTAGCCAAATCCAGAACCCCTACAACACAAAAAACCCGGCTAAAGTTAACCGGGTTTTTAGATTTAGAATATTCCTTGCATTATTCTTCTGGCGCTGCTTCCAACTCCAACTCCAATTCTCCAAGATCGGTCACCTCGCCTCTGCTTGCAGCTACTTCAGTTAGAATTTTTGAAGCAAATGGTGTTTGTGGATGAATATCTACCTGATATGCACCATTGGTAAGACCCCTTAGCATAAATACACCATTCTGATCTGTGAAAGTACTTACTGTATCCTGATCCAAAATCCCATGTACCAATACGGGCTCTTCACTTGCCTCGACCGGCAATACTTTACCTCTAATTGTCGCAGACTCTTCCGTAATCACACGGATAACCGGCTTCAGGATATGCTGTCCAGAATTGCCAGCCCTCACGATTGAGCGGTCAGCATCAAAATCCAGCATCATATCATATTGTATACCTGCCTGAAGGTCTTTGTTCACCTGCAGCTTTAACCCGCTCTGCTGTGCACTCGGTGTTGTCAAATCATATCTTTCACCATCAATAACAATGTAATTGTTGTCTCCTAAAAGCAACCTGATCTGGGAAAGTCTGCCCGCAGGTACCTCTTCCGAACCAATATAAAGGATCTGATCACCTACCAAGGTCAACAAATCCACCTGTCTGTCATCGGCCTCAGGCACATATGGAATAGAAATCCAGGCCGATCCCTCATTTTCATTTCTGCCGTTTGGCAATACTTCCACGCCTAAGACCTCAATCCACACCTCGTCGTAATCAGCAGGTGCATCCACTAAGGAAATGTTCAACATGGCGTTTCCGTTAAATCGGTCTTCATCCTGGGCACATGAGGCAGCCATAAACAATACAGCCAAACCCAAAATCATACTCTTAAAATTTATTTTACTCATATTGGTAATTTTTTAAAACTTTTTGGCTCAGCACAAGTTTCATGCCACCCGAATTCCTAATTCATTAATGAGATTAGCAAAGAGTTCCCTATTTTTGGGCATGATGAATTGGGAAAACTTATTGAAACCGGGACGTTTTGATCTCAAAGACAAACAGGTAGCCACACTTGACAACTCCAGAAGTGAATTTGAAAGGGACTATGACAGGATCATTTTCTCGGCACCCTTTCGAAACCTGCAGGACAAGACCCAAGTTTTCCCCTTGCCGGAGCATGATTTTGTACACACCAGGCTCACACACAGCCTAGAGGTTTCCAGCGTGGGGCGCTCCTTGGGAAAAATCGCTGGCGAATATTTGCTCTCAACCTACCCGACCCTTTCAGAGCAAGGCATTACATCAGCGGATATTGGTGCCATAGTCGCTGCAGCAGCTTTGACCCATGATATAGGCAATCCTCCATTTGGCCACTCCGGAGAAGATGCCATTTCGGATTTCTTCAAATTCCACCAAGAAGGTCAACAGTGGAAAGGTCACCTTTCCGCTTCCCAATGGGCCGACATGGTCAATTTTGAAGGGAATGCACAGGGTTTCCGCATGCTTACCGCCAAAAACAGTGGACTTAAGATAAGTTTTGCCACTCTAGCGGCATTTACAAAATACCCAAGACCATCTGACCTTCCCGATCCAGAAAAGGGGAGGAGAAGCCAAAAGAAATTCGGATTTTTCCACGATCAACTTGCCTACTATTCCCTGCTGGCCGACAATTTGGGAATTACGGAGATAAGGCCTCAGGTTTGGCTCCGACACCCCTTGGCCTTTCTGGTCGAAGCCGCCGATGACATCTGTTACAGCATCATTGACTTGGAGGACGGCTGTACATTGGGATTGGTAAGCCTGGAGGAAAGCATAAGGATGTTTGCTGCCATCTTGGGAGACAGGTTTTCTGAAGAAAAGTTGAAAGAATACAAAGGCACTTCACAGAAACTTGCCATCCTTCGAGCCATGGCCATCAATAAGCTGGTCAGGGAAACAGCTGATGCCTTTATTGAAAAAGAAGAGGCTATCAGAAAAGGGACCTTTGACCAGGCCTTGACTGATTATATCCCATCTGCCATAGCGCTGGAGGAAATCTCGCGGATCTCGGTGGCCAAAATCTATAGAAGCAAGCCTGTTTTGGAAAAAGAAGCCGCGGGCTTTCAAGTGCTGGAAGGACTGCTGGATGTATTTTCCAAAGCCCTTTATCATAAATTTTACCAACCTGAATTATACTCCGGGCAGGATAAAAGCATCTTGCGCCTACTCCCCGAAGCAATGGACCTGAATGAATATGACGGCTCAGATGCTTATGCCATCCTCCGCGGACTGGTGGACTTCATTTCAGGCATGACTGATAAATATGCGCTATCCCTTTATAGAAAAGTTAAGGGAATTTCCCTACCGGGAGCCTAGGGCAGATAGTCTTTTCTAAAATATTGCTTTAAAAACCAAAGTTGAAAGGCAGGGTCCAAAAACTCATAACCTGAGCCGGTTTCCTGGATCACATCATTGTTAAATAAGATAGTTTTATTCTTGGAAACGTTGCGCGGAGTGCCGAGCCTGTACCTCTCCATTACCGCCGTGCTGGTCAGTTGATGCTCCCCCTGTACCACAGCCTTCAACAGATTCAGCTGGGTGGGGCTGAGTACCTCTACCTCCTTTTGGTACAAAGGCGTATTGGCAAAAATCAACTCTTCCAACGCTTTGTATACAAATGATTTTTCGGCTTTTTCCCCTGTCAGCTGCCAAGTGTAATGCGCCAGTTGCTGCACATACCAGGAATGGTCCTTCATCAACTCAGGGATCAGCGTGGCGATCTGCTTGTCAATAGTTTTTCCAGTCTTTTTAAAGCTCTTGACAATAAAGCTCACCCAGTCGGCCGTGGAGATTTTCTGCAAAAGCATTATATCCCCAAACCTGTAAAACGGCTTAGATGGATTGTTAAAAATATCGGTCATCATATGCCTTTTGCTTCCATATAGGCAATAGGTCACTTTTTTGTGCCTTTGCCAATGGGCACGCATCTTCTTTTCCAATATTTCATAATCTGGATAAGAGGCCAGGTTCTGAAATTCATCCAAACAAATAATAAATTGGATGTTTTTCTGGGTGGCCAATTCTTCGGGAAGGTTTAAAATCTCTTCCTGATGCTGCCTAAGCCCCTCCCAGTCAAAACTCAGACTGAAGTCCCTAAAAGGGTCCACCCCCATATTAATTCTCGGTACCAGTTGCTTGAAGAACTTACGGGCGGCCACTACCCACTCCTCCCATTTGGAGGAAGAAGCTTTGATGACTTCTTTGGCAAACATTTCCAAAAACTCTTCCTCGCTTCCCACCGAAAACAAATCGATCACGATGGTTTTGATCCGCTTCTCTTTTTTGTTGATATCCTTCACGACTTTTTCCACCAACGAGGATTTCCCCCATCGCCGGGGAGAAATCAGCATGGTGTTTATCCCTTGGGTAAGGTTATCATAAAGCTTTTTGGCATCCTTTTCCCGGTCAGTGAAAGCCATTTGGCACACGGTGACGCCATATTTGAAAGGTGACTGATCCATAATTAAATTTTTATACCATTTGGTATTATACCTTTTGGTATTATACCAAATGGTATAATCAAAGGTAATCCTTTTCCTCGGGATTTACAATGTTCAATTTTCCTTTTATTAACTCCCATTTAACCCTTAAAAACCTTAACTTTGTGCCTGCTTTTGAAAGGATTAGGGAATTGAAGCCTTTCTTAAGATGTTGAATGATGGAAGTTTAGCTTCCCAACCTATTGACTTAGCAAAAGAAAACAACGTGAAAACATATCAGGAGTACAAGCAAGTGGATTACCCCGGCATAGGGGAAAGTGTGTTGAAGTTTTGGAAAGAAAATGACATTTTCAAAAAATCAGTTGCCAACCGTGAAGGTGCGGAGACCTTTACTTTTTTTGAAGGCCCCCCTTCCGCAAACGGCACTCCTGGTATCCACCACGTGATGGCCCGTACCCTAAAGGATATCTTTTGCCGGTACAAAACCCTTCAGGGCTACCAGGTCAAGCGAAAAGGCGGATGGGACACCCATGGTCTGCCCGTGGAACTTCAGGTGGAAAAAGAGCTGGGGCTCACCAAAGAAGATATCGGCAAAAAAATCACCGTAGAGGAATACAATAAGAAGTGTAAGGAAACGGTGATGAGATTCAAAGATGAGTGGGACCAGATGACCGAGCAGATCGGCTATTGGGTGGATTTGGATGATCCTTACATCACTTTCGACCCAAAGTACATTGAGACGCTTTGGAGCCTTCTGAAAAGACTTTATGACAAGGACCTTTTGTACAAAGGTTACACTATACAACCCTTCTCTCCTGCGGCAGGCACAGGCTTGAGTTCGCACGAACTTAACCAGCCAGGTTGCTACAGGGATGTGAAGGACACCTCAATTACCGCCCAGTTCAAGGTAAAAGGTGAGGAAAACACCTATATCCTAGCCTGGACCACCACTCCTTGGACACTTCCATCAAATTCGGCTTTGGCCATTGGCGAAAAGCTGGATTATGTAAAAGTAAAAACCTTCAACCCTTACACTTTTGAAGCTGAAGTGGTAATCCTGGCTAAAGCCAGAATGAGCGGCTATTTCAACGCCAAAGCCAAGGATATACAGATAGAAGATTACAAGCCTGGAGACAAGTTGATCCCTTACCATGTGGAAGAGGAACTGAAAGGATCAGACCTACTGGGCATGGAGTACGAACCGCTTTTCCCGATCGAGGGAATCAAGTTGCCACATCCTGCCTACACCATCATCTCTGGAGATTACGTGACTACCGAAGACGGTACGGGTATCGTGCACTTGGCCAAAGCATTTGGTGCGGATGACTTTAGAACATTGGAGCACCACAACATTCCAGGTGTGTTTGTGAAGGATGAAAACGGAACAGATATCCCAGTGGTGGACAGACAAGGAAAGTTTCTACCAGTAATAGGGGAGTACTTGGCGGCCAAAATGAAGGAGCATAACATCGCGGCCCATAAGGAATTTGGCGCCGATGATTTTTATGTAAAGAATTACACCAAAGATGATGAGAGTGCCGCGGATTATAAAAACACCGACATCGTCATTTCCATCATTCTAAAAAATGAAAATAAGGCCTTTAAGGTAGAAAAATACGAGCACAGCTATCCACACTGCTGGAGAACAGACATGCCTATCCTTTACTATCCTTTGGAAAGCTGGTTTGTAAAAACCACGGCCTACAAGGAAAGATTGGTTGAGCTAAACAAGACCATCAACTGGATGCCGGAATCGACCGGGATCGGTAGATTTGGTAACTGGCTGGAAAACCTGGTTGACTGGAACCTTAGCCGTTCAAGGTTCTGGGGAACACCTCTTCCGATCTGGAGAACAGAGGATGGCTCTGAGGAAAAATGCATTGGCTCTATCGATGAGCTAAACGCAGAAATCGCAAAATCAATTGAGAAAGGATTTATGAGCGCCTCCCCATTTCCCAATGGGGAAGCGGACCTGCACAGGCCTTATGTAGACGATGTGATCTTAGTTTCTTCCAACGGAGAAAAAATGCTAAGAGAGCCAGACCTAATTGACGTATGGTTTGATTCTGGAGCCATGCCTTATGCGCAATGGCATTATCCATTCGAAAACGAGGATATCTTTAAAGCCAATTATCCGGCTGATTACATCGCGGAAGGCGTGGATCAGACTAGGGGCTGGTTCTTTACCCTGCACGCACTGGCAGTGATGCTATTTGACAGTGTGGCGTTCAAAAACGTAATAGCCAACGGCTTGGTACTGGACAAAAATGGCAACAAGATGTCCAAACGTCTTGGCAATGCCATTGATCCTTTCAAAACCCTGAAAGAATTTGGACCGGATGCTTTGCGCTGGTATATGCTTTCCAATGCAAATCCCTGGGACAACCTGAAATTCAACCTTGACGGTGTGGGTGAGGTACAGAGACGTTTCTTTGGAACCCTCCAAAACACCTATAACTTCTTCGCCCTTTATGCTAATCTGGACTCTTTCACCTACGACGAATCCAAAAAGATTGCCGTGGCGGAGAGACCTGAATTGGACAGGTGGATCATTTCTAGACTCCAGTCATTGATCCAAGAGGTGGAAAACGCCATGGACAACTATGACGCTACTAAAGCCACTAGAGCTATTATGGGCTTTACCGTTGACCAACTTTCCAACTGGTATGTAAGGCTGGCAAGAAAACGATTCTGGAGAGGCGACCTCAACCACGATAAGCAGGCGGCATATGAAACACTTTATGAATGTCTATTGACTCTTTCCCAATTGATGTCCTCATTTGCACCATTCTATTCGGACTGGTTGTTTAGAAACCTAACGGCCGGAGCCCGTGATGCAGGACAAAGCATCCCTGAATCCATCCATCTTACCGAGTGGAACAAAGCTGATGAGGAATTGATCAATGAGGATCTTTTACAAAGTATGCAGCTGGCTCAGGACATCTGCTCGTTGGTTCACAGCCTAAGAAAGAAGGAAAAACTCAAGGTAAGGCAGCCATTACAAAAAATCCTTGTACCGATCTTGGCTGAAAAAACCAGAACCCAGATCCAGCATGTGGAGGAATTGATCAAAGCAGAAGTGAACATCAAACATATCGAATACATCGATGATACTTCTGGTATTTTGGTAAAAAATGTTAAACCTAACTTTGCTAAGCTCGGTAAGCAGTTCGGCCCTAAAATGAAGCTGGTAGCTGCGGCGATCGGCAAGTGGGGCAAGGATGAGATAGCTGAAATTGAGAAAAACGGTGCCATTTTCATTGATCTGGAAGGGGATAAAGTCACCCTTACCTTAGAAGACGTTCTCATTACTTCTGAAGACATTCCGGGCTGGTCTGTGGCTACAGAAAATGGGGTTACAGTAGCTTTGGACGTAACTTTGACGGAAGAATTGAAGCAGGAAGGCATAGCCAGAGACTTGGTCAACAGGATCCAAAATTTAAGGAAAGATATGGGCCTTGAAGTGCAGGACAAGATTAACATCAAAGTCGCTAAGCATGAGGACCATGTAAATCAGGCGTTGGAAAACTTCTCCAAATACATTCAGGAGGAAACTCAGGCCCTGTCTTTGAGTGTAAATGGCAACCTGGAGCAGGGAACCATTTTGGACATGGATGACTTTGAATTAACGGTTAAGGTGGAAAAGGCTTAGGTCTTTTCCGCATTTGATAAAATAAAAAAGTATATTGGCCCTGCATCCCTGAGAAGCACGCAAAGAGACCTTATGAAGTATTTAAAATATTTTGGCATTGCCTTGTTGGTGATCATCATCGACCAGGTGGTCAAATTACTAGTCCACTACCAAATGGATTTTGGTACCCCGGGCCAGATCAAAGTGATTGGCGACTGGTTCAAGCTCCATTACACCACAAACCCGGGCATGGCATTCGGCATGCAGCTTGGATCCGAATATGGCAAGTTGATTCTTACCAGTTTTCGATTAGTTGCCATGTTCGGCATAGGGTATTACTTATATTATTTGATAGATAAGAAGGCTCACGTGGGCTATATTGTCTGCATAGCCATGATCCTAGGTGGAGCCATTGGCAACCTGATTGACAGTATATTTTACGGCGTACTACTTCAAAACGCCCCTTACAATGCACCATCCCCGTGGTTTCACGGGCAGGTGGTAGACATGTTCTACATTGATATTTGGGAAGGCTTTATCCCGGAGTGGGTTCCACTATGGGGAGGCAGCTATACGGCGCTTTGGCCGATCTTTAACGTGGCAGATGCAGCCATTTTTGTAGGAGTAGCCATAATCCTAATCTTCCAAACCCGATTCTTCGAACACGAAAAGGCACAAGCCGAAAGAGATGTAGAAGAAGAAGATGAAGTCCAGAAACAGTTTCTTAAAGAATCTTGATCAAAATAGTAAACCTCAGCAGAAGCTGAGGTTTTTTTATCCCTTATTTTGTCCAGTTTTCTACCCTTATATTTTGAAGGCGATTGAAATGCTTTTCATTATTTGTCACTAAGGTCAAATTATTCCCAATTGCCGTGGCCCCTATAAGAAGATCCAATTCATCAATGGTTCTCCCTTCTTTATTTAACCTTACTTTTTCTTTGGCGTAAATATCCAAACAACTGATTATTGGAAGAATTTTGAATCTGGCTATAAGTCCGTCAATAATAGGCTTATTTCTTTCTGGATTAGAGCTTTTCTCTACACCATATTTTAATTCCGCAACAGTTATTTCTGAAATAAAGAGATTTTCAAATCCTACCAGCTCCATTTTGTCAACTAGCTCATATCTTCCCTTTAAAAAATAAATACAGATGTTAGTGTCTAACAAATACATCCTTATAAATCTTCTATATCACGCTTAGTATACCTATTCGCTCGAATACCCTCAATTATTTCTTCCGCACTCTCTTCCGATTTCCAAGCCCCAAATAAATTCTTCCAAGAATCATCTGTTTTATCCGAATCTTTTAAAGACTCTTTAATTTTATTAATTAAATCAAGTTTGACATCAGGGCCCAAATCTTTAACCATTTTAAAGATGTTTTCCGCCATATCTATTTTATCTGTTTCCATAATCAGACACATTTAAACTACCTTAAATTAACAAATAATTTTGAGATTTAGATTCTTGAATTAATAAACCCTATCTCTTAGGCCCCCAAAACATTTAAATAAAAAAAAACACCCCGGTTTCCCGAGGTGCTTTCCTAACTAACTCATCTAAATTGAGGATAATCTTAATGCTTGAAATGTCTTACACCTGTCAGCACCATGCTCATTCCTTCGCCATCGCAGAAGTCTATGCTGTCTTGATCCTTAATAGACCCACCTGGCTGCACCACGGCCGAAATCCCTTCTTTGGAAGCAATTTCCACACAGTCAGGGAAAGGGAAGAAAGCATCAGAAGCCATCACCGCGCCGTTGAGATCAAACCCGAAATGCTTGGCTTTTTCGATAGCTTGTTTAAGGGCATCAACTCTTGAAGTTTGTCCAACACCGCTGGAAAACATCTGGTTGCTATTGCTAAGAATAATTGTATTTGATTTGGTATGCTTACAAACTTTCGCTGCAAAAACCAATGCGTCCTTTTCCTCTTCAGTTGGCGCCTTTTTGGTCACCACCTTGAAGTCTGCTTTGGTTTCGGTCTGAAGGTCCTTATCCTGCTCAATTATGCCGTTTAGCAACGTCTTGATCTGCTTGGTACCTTCCAGTTTGGCCTTCTGCTCAAGTAGGATTCTATTTTTCTTTCCTTTCAGCAGATCCAGGGCATCCTGATCAAAGCTTGGTGCAATAAGCACTTCAAAGAAAAGACTGTTCATCTCCTGCGCAGCAGCCAAATCAACCTTTTGGTTGGTAATCAACACCCCGCCAAATGCCGATAAGGTATCGGCAGCAAATGCTTTTTTATATGCGTCCTGAACAGATGACCCGGTGGCCACGCCACAGGCATTGGTATGCTTAAGAATGGCAAAAGCAGTTTCCCCCTCAAATTCAGCGATCAAGTTAACCGCCGCGTCCACGTCCACCAAATTATTGTAAGAAAGCTCCTTGCCGTTCAACTGCTCGAACAGGTCTTCCAGTTTTCCATAGAAATGAGCCTTTTGATGGGGGTTTTCACCATACCTCAAAGCTTTCGCATTGGATTCTGAAACCTTGAGGGCCGGAATTTCCTCTGATTGGTTGAAGTAATTGAAGATATGGGTGTCATAATGGGATGACACTTTAAATGCCTGTGCGGCAAAATACTTCCTGTCTTCCAGAGTGGTCCCGCCACCGTTGGCTTTCAACCTCTCCTCCAACTCCCCATATTGGTCTTTGGAGGCGATGATAGTCACATCCTGGAAGTTTTTGGCTGCAGCCCTGATCAGGGAAATACCCCCTATGTCAATTTTCTCAATAATATCCGCATCAGAGGCACCAGAGGCAACTGTTTCCTCAAATGGGTACAAATCCACAATGACCAAATCGATAGGAGGAATGCCATATTCGGCAGCCTGATCTTTGTCCCCATCATTATTCCTACGGTGTAGAATCCCCCCAAAAACCATCGGGTGAAGCGTTTTTACTCTTCCTCCAAAGATGGACGGATAACCGGTAAGGTCTTCAACTGCGGTAACCTGGGCTCCCTGCTCTTCGATAAACTTCTGGGTGCCACCCGTAGAGTAGATTTTCACCCCTTGCTCTTTAAGCAAAGCCACGATGGGCTCAAGGTTGTCCTTATAAAAAACAGAAATGAGTGCGGATTGGATTTTTTTAACAGCCATGTTTCTTTTATTTACCGCAAGGTGACAAAGGTTCTAAACCTTAATCAAGCGGTCTTTTTATTTATAAATAGAAATAACTTAACGCAGTGCCTCTGCGGTTAAATTTTAAGATGCAAAGGTAAAAAAACCAACTCATTAAAGCAGGCTTTCTATGACTTTCGGGAAATATTTGTGTTCTAAGGCATGGACTTTTTCGGCAATGGACTCCGGATCGTCATTTTGGCTAAGTTCCACGCTTTCTTGAAAGATCACCCTTCCCTCATCATACTTTTCATTGACATAATGGATGGTGATGCCAGTCTCAGCGTCACCCGCTTCTTTTACGGCTTGGTGCACCCTCATGCCATACATACCCTTCCCACCATACTTGGGCAATAGGGCCGGATGGATATTAATGATCTTATCGGGAAAATCCTGGACTAGCTGATCGGGTATTTTCAAAAGAAATCCCGCCAGAACAATCAGATCCACGTGCATCTTGGCAAGTTGATCGCCTACGAGCCCTTCCTCCAAATCGGATTTATCGAAATGAAAAGTGGGGATGTCGTATTTTTTTGCTCTTTCAAGCACAAAGGCATCTTTCTTATTGGAAGCCACTACAGCCACCTTGGCCTTTTCGGAATCCTGGAAGTATTGGATGATTTTCTCGGCATTAGTGCCGCTGCCCGAGGCAAGGATGGCTATTTTTTTCAAAACGTAAGGATAAAAAGGTTTATAGAAACAAATTTAAGAAAAATGGGCACAGGAGAGAAACTTATCATCTTTATCTAATATCAAAGCAACCATCTTACAATTTAAATTTTGTACCAATTTTTAAATCAAATTTTGGTAAATTAAAGTAATGAAAACAAAGGGTGAGAAAAATATCCTCAAAGAACCTGACGCCTCATACAGCAGGTATACTTATGCCGATTATTTGACATGGGAAATGGATTCAATGGTGGAACTGATCAAGGGTAAAATTTTCAGGCAAGCTGCTGCACCTAGAAGGATTCATCAAGAGGTGGCCCTAGAAACTGCAAGAAAGCTAGCAGATTTCCTTGATGATAAAGCCTGCAACATTTTCATTGCACCGTTTGATGTAAGGTTGCCAATCAAATCCCAAAAAGCCGAAGACATCACCACTGTGGTCCAACCTGATATCTGTGTGGTCTGTGATCCTTCAAAGCTGGATGATTTAGGTTGCATAGGTGCTCCTGACTTGATCATTGAAATCCTTTCTCCCGGAAATAACCAAAAGGAACTTATTCATAAATTTGATATCTATGAGGAATGTGGTGTAAAGGAATACTGGATAATCCACCCCACAGAACAGACTTTATTGATTTATACCCTCACTGATGGCAAATTCATACCTTCAAGGCTTTTTACCATCGGTCACACGGTGAGTTCAACAACAATCCATGGTTTTCAACTGGATTTAAAGGATATTTTTAAATATACAGAGGGTTGAAATCATAGCCCTTCAATAAGACTTTTTCTTATACGTCTAAGCGTCTGCGTGACCCTTATCTCAAAGAAACGCCATGCTCAAAATCCCCGTCAGCATCAAGATTTTAGCCAGGAGGCTGAGTTGGGTAAAATGCTTCTTCCTATCCGCATAATATATTCTATACATAAAATAAAAAAACAGGATGCTCAAGCCACCAAAGTAGAAATACAGCAGGTCACTGCCCACCTTGAAGGTGACCACAAGTATAGACATCACGAATAATCCCGCAATGGCAAATATCACCTTTTTGGTAGCCCTGAAGCCGATTACAATGGGCAAGGTGCGGCAGCCATGTTTCCGGTCGCCCTGTCGGTCCTCGATATCTTTGATGATTTCCCTGATCAGATTGATGAAAAACGCAAAAATAGCGTAAGTGAGCACATATAGCTTGGTGGTTTGGTAATAATACCCGATGATCCAAATGGCCATCCCTCCCAGCAGCGCCACGGTCAGGTTGCCTATAAAAGGCATTCTCTTTAGTGTGTTGCTGTAAAGCCAGAGCACAAATGCCGCAAAGAAATTGATTATGGCGATCCTGGGACTGACTAAAAATCCAATCCCTATCCCGGTAAAATTAAAGATGGTGTGCAAGGTCATCACTACCCGTCTGCGCATTCCTTTGCCCACCACCACTTCATGGGGCCTGTTTACATAATCAATCTTTACATCGTAATAATCATTGATCATATACCCTGATGCCGTAAGCAAAACAGTGGAAATGATGATAAGATAAAGATTTGGATCTTGAAGTATAGGTATGCCCGTCCGGGTTTCTTCAATTAGGAAATAGGCGGTCAAAAGCTGCGCCAACGCCACTATCAGCAGATTGGCAGGTCTAATGATCTTCCAAAATGCCTCCATCGTAAACTTCTTAGCCCGCCGCTGTACTTTCATGCCTGTAAATTACAAAAAACCCTATTTGAATCAGCGGGTTACCAAAATTAAAATATCCAGTAAGGTCCAATCCAAGGCTCACGAATTTGCACGAAAACCAATCACAATTATATAAAAACCCAAGAGGGCTAAAAATAACGCCATTTACTATATGTACCTAGTACTCATACAATATCAATTGCTATCAATAATATCCTGACTCACTACCCTATAAATTTCAGCTATGTTTTCATTAAAGGCCAAGAACCTATGGTGATTTTCCAAAGTATCCATATCTTCCCTTTTTGCGGGACCTGTCTGGGCCCGTTTGGCACCGAGTTCAAGGGTTTTGGTCATAGATTCTATGATAAGGGGTTTGAGCATTTCAAAATCCAATCCCTGCCGGTTCATCAACTCCTCGGCAATCCGAACCATGTGGTTGGTAAAATTACTGGCAAAAACAGCCGCAATATGCAAAGCCAGCCTGTCTTTTGATTTCACCACATACTGAAGCGGGGAAATGGACCGCGCCAGTTTCTTGAGTTTGCGCAAAGTATCCGAGTCGTCAGATTCCAGCAATATGGGCACTTGGTGAAAATCAATTTCTTTGCCTTTGGTGAAAGTCTGGAGTGGATAAAAAATCCCGGTATAGGCTGCAGAACTGTAGCCAAGGACCTCCAAAGGCACACTGCCTGAAGTATGCACCAAAATGCTGTCTTCAGGGAGAATGATCTGATCTGCAATATCCGAAATGGCACTGTCACTTACTGCCAACACAAATATTTCGGCTTGGCTATCCGTAAAATCCAGGCTATCCGTAGCCTCTCCCTGGTACACCCGCTCTGTCCACAGTTCGGCTTTGTCGATATCTCTGCCATAAATTTCGGTGATCTCATGTCCTGCATCCTCAAAAGCCGAGGCCAAATGCCAAGACACATTTCCTGTACCTATAATTGCTATCTTGAAATTCATGGTTGAATTTAGGGAATTTTCTGTTGTGAAATACATTTTAACAGCCCCTAGGATGCCAAATTAACTTTAAAACTCGATAAAGAGGTGATAGAAAGAGCTAAGGAATATGCTCAGGATCATCAGGTGAGTTTGCCAAAAATGGTTAAATCTTATCTTGATGCGCTTACCCAACCAAAAGACCTTCCGACCCCATCCCAACCTACATTCTATTCTCCAGCATATTTGGCTATATGTAAAACCTACTATTCAATAACTATTAAGAATATATTCCTTTAATCCAGCCCCATATCACTAGGTCTACAACCCATTTTCACTCTCTACCCAATCCGTCTAAAAACCGAGTGGTAACGAAGAGGAATGGGAGTGGATACGGAGTGGTAGGCCTTAAAGCTTCTCTAAGACCTGTTTTTGGGTTGTCGTCAACTCTTCTAATACCACAGCAAAACTTTCCGTAAATCCTTATCCTTACCCCAATAAAAAACCTCCGGGGGCGCCGGAGGTTTTCATTTATCATTTGATTGGAGGTCTATTCCAACCCTTTGTCGCGCATTTTCACAAACTCATCATATCGCCGGTAGATGGCCACTGCAAATCCGATCAACATGAGGATGGTACCTGCCCAAAGCACGTTTATCTGAGGCTTGACCATGGCTTTCATCACCACATAATCTTTCTGGTAGCGATTTACCTTAAAGCTGAATTTGTTCTCTTCAGGGATGATATTATTCAACTCCACCTTGATACCAAGCTCTTGGTCAGTCACGGGAATCCGCCCCACTTGGTTGCCGCTGATGATGAAAATCGGCTTGATCCTCTTTTCTATATCGTTGTCATAAATCAACAGGTTAGCCTGGACGGCCACATCTCCTTCTTTGAGATCAATGCCTTCCACTTCATCCAATACCTCTCCGCTTTCAAAGGTGGTCACAAAATCACTGATGTGAAACTGCTCCCCTGGCGAAACTTCGTAGAACTCATCGTCTTTCCATTCCGGCTCATCATAATCGTTGATGGCAGAAATGTGGGTGTATAGATCCTTTCCTAAAAACCACTTGGAGTCTGGTGAGGATATCAATCCCATGGTAGGGTTTGGCTGCGACATTGGGTAAAGCGTGAATTGATAGTCATCGCCTTTGTAGTACTCAATCTCAAAATAGCTGTTTTCCTCCAGGACAATTTCAACCTTTTCACCCTTCTTATAATAAGTTTTTCCTTTGGCCTCAATGTCCGCCAATGCAATGGCTCCATTTACTTTTTCAGTACTTTGTAGCTTATTTACGCTAACATAACCGGGAACACCCACCACTTTTTTATGACGGCCCCTATAGATCACATCGTATTCCTTCATCTGGATAGGTTTATTGATCCAAAGAAGCACGTTCTCCTTGTTTAGCTCATCTTCCCAGTCTTTCTTGTAGGTCAAGCCTGACATGTTGGTAGAAATCACCTCGGAATATCCGGATGAGAACATCACCCCAATAAGGATCATCCCCAAACCGATGTGGGCAAGCGAGCCCCCAGTAAGCTTGAAGCTGGACTTTTTCAACAATTGGAAGAGGATGGTGGCATTGGCAACAATGGTAAAGGCACCTGCTACCACAATGACGATATAGCTAAGGTTATAGACTTTGCCCAAGGTAATAATCACCGCAGCGGCTATCATGGCCAAAACATAAGGAACCGTCAAGGCATCCTTCAGGGCTTTTGTATCCATTTTCTTCCACCAGAAAAACTGGCCCACCCCTGTCAAGATCGCCAGGGCCACGGCAAACCACAATTGGAATTTGCTGTAAAACTCTTCCTGATCGGCAGGAGGAGCCATGTTGGAAATACCCCCGAAGCTTTCGATGACGGCATTGAAAACCGGTATTGAAGTCGGCAATATTACCTGGAAGGCCATAAGCCCCAATGTGGTGGCACCGATGAAAATCCAAAACTCTCTAGAATATACCGAAGCCTCTTTTTCCGAAGTTGGAATATGTTTCCAATGCTTGGCTGAAATAAAAATGGCTATGAAGAGGAAAAACAATAAGTAGATCAGCAACTGACCAGAGAGCCCCAAGTCGGTAAATGAGTGCACGGAAGTATCTCCCAACACACCACTTCTTACCAAGAAAGTCGCATACAATACCAAAATAAAAGAAGTAATCACCAGCACAATGGAAGTTTTCAAAGCTGTGCTGCTCTTCTTATAAGTGATCATGGTATGGATAGATGCCACTAGGATCAGCCAAGGCACATAGGAGGCATTCTCCACGGGGTCCCAGTTCCAGTAACCACCAAAATTAAGCGTTACATATGCCCAGTAAGCACCCATCATAATTCCCATTCCCAAAATAAAGGCGGAGAAAATTGTCCATGGAAGGGCCGGACGGATCCATTCTTTATATCTGCCAGTGGCTAAGCCGCCCATCAGATAGGCAAATGGGATTAATGTAGAGGCATAGCCTAAAAACAACGTAGGTGGATGGATTACCATCCAGATATTTTGAAGCAAAGGGTTAAGCCCTGTACCGTCTTCAGGTACGAAGTTGGGGTCAATGCTGAAGATTGGTGCATTGGATACATCTCTCAATAGGATAAACGGGGAGCTACCGATTTTCAGGTCGCCGATCACTACGCCCAGGATCATGGAAACCAAGAAAGCCTGCACCAAGGCAAAAACGACCATTACGGGTCCTTCCCAAGTTTTATTGGTATGGACGAGCACAATCCCCAATACAACATTCCAGAAAATCCAAAGAATAAAACTACCTTCTTGGCCTTCCCAAAAACTGGAAATCATATAGTGGACCGGCAGGGCACGGCTGGCGTGTGAGTAGGCATAAAAATACTCAAACCGGAAATTATAGATGATGTTGAATAGAATAGCTACTACTGCAAAACTTGCTAAGGCGTGCACATAAAAGGCAACCCTACTGAATTTCCGCCAACTCGCTTTCTCAAGTTCATTAGCCAGGGTGTACTTATAATAAGAAAAGGCCGTCACGATCGAACTTACAAATGCTAAGATCACCATGAAGTGGCCCAGGTTACCAACAAAGGTATTAATCATAATTATATGGGATATGCCTCAGGTTTGGGAATGCCCTGAGATATTTTTGACCAATATTAATTTTAAACTTCCTCCTGATACTTGGAAGGACATTTCATCAAGATCTTGTCTGCCACAAAAAGGTCGTCCCTTTTGTAAGACCCAATTACCACCACCTGTTCGGAACGGTGAAAATCTGCGGGAATAGGCTCGTTGTAAAACACCTTTTGCTCCACACCGTCATTGTCCACCATCATAAAATGGAAAGAGGTCTTGTCCTCCCCCACTTCGATGCCTACCACATTGCCGGAGGTATTTTTCTTCAATTCTCCTACCACGTGGATAGCCTTGTCATTGCCATTGATGGCCATGGTGCGGGCGGTGGTGAAACTCTCATAAGTACTGGCGCTGCCCATCATGGTGATGATGATGACAATTGCGATAGCGATGACGCCAATTCCTAAAATATGTCCTTTTTTCATAATTATACTGGGATATAAAAACCTCTAAAGGCCTCAATTATTCAAATGCTCTTCAAGTTTGGCGATCCTTCTTTCGGTGTTGATCAGATATAGGAGTATGCCCCCCATAATGATTCCGATGATGCCCACTACTACGTAGATTTTACCTTCAGAACGCATCACATCGGCCATTTCGATGCGGTCGTTCTGGTAATCTTCTTCTGTAATTCCGATCTTTTCCTGTGCCACTGCGTTCAGGCTAAAACATAGGAAAAGGATTATAAACCACTTTTGCATTTATACTTGGTTAATAAGTTTGTCTTCTAATTTCCTTTCAATTCTTCTGTACCTTACCCTCACCGTGGCAATCCATGCCCCAAGAAGCGTCCATCCAATGATGGCCGGATAGAAAACCATCCTCAGCTTGCTGTCCAGGTCATAAGCATTAAATCCCGGGTTGCCGCCATTGCCAGGATGAAGGCTGTCGGTGAGTCTTGGAAGAACGAAGATCAATGGGATATAAGCCGCAAAGGCAAAGATGTTGTACACCGCCCCAATACGGGCGCGCTGATGAACATCGGTAAGGGAATTGCGAAGGATGAGGTAAGCAAAATACATCAAAAGGGCTATAGCGGAACCGTTTTGCTTTGGATCACCGCTCCAGTACTCGCCCCACGTATATTTGGCCCAAAGCATGCCGGTAGCAATCCCCAACACCCCAAAAAGGATTCCTGCAGAGGTGAATTCAATGGCTAAATCATCGTCACGAAGATCCCCTTTGCGGAGATACTTGATGCTGTAATAAACAGCCACCACGAGCATGATGATCATTCCAAACCACATCGTGACATGGAAATACAGAGCCCGGATCGTTTCATTGAGAATGGCCAAACGGGGTACGTCTAAGAGTAGGCCGGCAATCAGGGTATATGCCAGAAGCACAATTGCCAACACTTTCCACCAGTATGCTTTCATTGTATTTGTTTTGCTTACTAATTGCAAAAGTACGGCATAAGTTCCTGATTTCAGCCCTTTTTGGCTAATATATTACCAATCAACAACTTACCATAAATATCTTAATTTTTGCATTTACTTATGGAAAGTATTTAGGGCTATTCTAATTTAAATCTCTAAATCCATGGGAGCAGGAAAATCAATAAAATCTTCTGATTTTGAGTTTACCAGCCACTTTTCTTAATGTTCTTTAAAAATTTTAACAGAAATGAAAATATAATAATTTATTCTACAAATATTTCTAATCAGCTTCGCCAAATATAGGGAAAGAGAATATAAGCTACCGCAGTGACAATGGCATTGATGGCCAGAAGGGTGATCAGTTTGTCGTAACTCACTCCCCGATCCAGACCATCGATGGCATTTTTCGATATACTGATTGCCATCAAAAGAATCGGGATGATGATGGGAAAACTCAAGATTGCCATAAGGGTGGCATTGTTGCCGGCTTTGGAGGCAATTCCCGACACCATGGTCAGGCAAGCGGAAAACCCAATTGCCCCTAAGGCCAAGTTGACGATAAAGAGCCCCTGATCCTCCACCGGGTTTCCCAGGATAACAGAAAACACCAAATACCCCAAGAGGGCCAGTACCAATGTGAGAAGGGTGTTGTAAATGATTTTGGAGACGATAATAGCTTCAGGTGATGCGATCATGTAATAATACAGCTGCCTACCCTGATGCTCTTGCACAAAGCTTTTTGCCACCGCATTGACAGCCGAAAAGAGTATAATGATCCAATAAAGGGCATTCCAAGTGGGGATAGAAAGCGCCCCCTGTACGCTTAGGTAGGTGATAAAAACAGCACTGACCACATAGAGCAAAATACCGTTGAGAGCATATTTTTGCCTCCACTCCAGAGTCATCTCTTTTTTGATCAATACGGTTACCTGATTCCACATGGGTGCAAAGATAAGAAAGTACGGGGTGGTGACAAACCAAAAAATTCCCCGCCAAAGGAACAGGACGCCTCCTAATATTTGACCGTCCATATAATAAGCAAAGGAAAAATATTAGCTGACAAAATTAATCATTAGTTTGTATTTGCATGGCTAAACTAGTAGTTTAGCCAACCCCATGTCCGGTTTAAGCTCATTTTGATGAATAGAATAATTTTTACCCTCCTGTTTTTCGGTCTTTCTTTCAGTTCCCTTTTTGCCCAACACATTACGGATGAAAAGGAAAAAGATTTTATCAAAGCCGTCCAATTGCTGGAATCCAGTACCGGAATCAAAGTATTGTTTCGCAAAGATTACCTCAGAAGGCTCAACCTGGAACAGGAACAATTCTCCGTATCCATGGAGTTGTTGGACCAAGTGACGGAAAACACATCCATGTCCTATTTTTTGATTGAAGATGCCTATGCTGTAATTTATCCCCGTGCCATGCGTGACCGGTATTTGGCAGGTCGGGCAAGGCGGAGAGCAGACCCTACGGCTTTGCATCAATTTCAGGGAAGGATAATGGATGAGGAAACAGGCCTTCCCATTCCGGGAGCTTTGATGTACATTCCTTCGATGGAGCTGGGTATCACTACGGATGAGCGGGGGCGATTCAGCACAGATCTGCCGGAAGGTACCCATGTGGCGGTATTCAGTGCCATGGGAAAGGAGACAGAGAGACGAATAATCAGGGCCTACGATCCGGTGGAAATGTCCATTTCCCTTTTTGAATCCATGACCCAAATGGATGAATTTATCGTAACCGATCGTTCAATTGACCACAACGTAAGAAGTATAGAATTGGGAGTAAACAGACTCAACATCAGTGAGCTCAAACTCATGCCTCCACTTTTGGGAGAGGTGGACATCATCAGAAGCATTCAGCTGCTCCCGGGCGTTTCTACCGTTGGTGAAGGCGCCTCTGGATTCAATGTACGAGGTGGTGGTGTAGATCAAAACCTGATCCTGATGGATGGGGCGCCAATTTTCAACCCTTCACACATGTTCGGTTTCTTCTCCATTTTCAATGCCGACATGGTTGAAAATGTGGCCCTTCACAAAGGAGACATTCCTGCCAATTATGGGGGCAGACTTTCCTCGGTGCTGGACGTGACCATGCAGGAAGGTAGCAGGGAGAAAATGAAAGCCGAGGGTGGAATAGGTTTTCTCAGCAGCCGACTGAAACTGGAAGGCCCGGTAAACAAAAACACTACCGTGGCCGTGGCCGGTCGTGTGGCCTATCCCAACTGGATCATGCACCGGATCAGAAGTTCTACTTTGCAGTCTAGCAGTTCCTACTTTTACGATGGCAACATCAAGATCAACCATCAAATCAACGACCGCAACAACCTGAAGCTGTCAGGATATGCCAGTAATGACTATTTCAGAGTTGGCGCCGATACAGCATATAGCTGGCAGACCCATTTGGCTTCCCTCAAATGGTCCAGCATAATCAGTGAAAGCCTTGCTTCGGATCTCACGGTGGCTTATTCCAATTACACCTACAGTGTAGAAGGTACGGGAGCACCGCTTCAGTTTCAGATGCAGTCAGATATCGACTACATGGGTATTGACCATAATTTTGAGTGGAACCAGAGCGACCACGCCAACTTTATCTTCGGCTACAACGTGAGCCATTACGCCATGGGCATGGGAGCCATGGAGCCCACCACGGAAAATTCCACGATTCTACCTGAAGTGATCCCCACCGAAAGGGGGCTGGAAGCAGCCCTCTTCGCCACCTCAGAAATCTTCCTCACCGATAAATGGGCAGCCCAACTAGGGTTGAGGTATTCCAACTTTTTCGCATTGGGTCCCAATGAAACCGGCATGTATGAGGAGGGACAGCCCAGAAACCAAAACACCTTTATAGGAAATAGAACTTACGAAAATAACGAGGTAATTACCCGCTATGGAGGTTTGGAGCCCCGATTGGGAATCCGATATGCGACCGGCGAAAACAGTTCATTGAAACTTTCTTTCAACAGAAACCTACAATACATCCACTTACTTTCCAATACCATGGCTTCCGCGCCAGTGGATTTGTGGAAGCTTAGCGACTACCATGTCGGGCCACAGGAAAGTTTACAGTATGCATTGGGCTATTACCAGAATTTCAAGGAAAACATCATTGAAAGCTCTGTGGAAGTATATTACAAAGACTTCCCAAACATTGTGGAGTTTAAGGATGGGGCCACTTTGCTGATGAACCCCAACTTGGAGCAAGAGCTTCTCGGAGGCATCGGCCATGCATATGGCGCAGAGTTTTTCCTGAAAAAACGCCACGGTAAGCTTACAGGCTGGATTTCCTATGGATTTAGCCGTACCATGAGACAGGTTGTGAGTGAATTTGAAGAAGAGACCATCAATCAGGGAGAATTCTTCCCGTCCAATTGGGACCAGCCGCACGACCTAAGCGTGGTAGCCACCTACCAGTTGACCCGAAGACTTTCCTTTTCGGGTAATTTCAACTATAGATCCGGCCGTCCCATCACCCTTCCAACGAGCATTTACACCATCAATGACAATATTGTAATCGATTATAGCCACCGAAACCAAGGAAGAATCCCGGATTATCACCGTATGGATCTTTCTCTTACCTATGATGGCAACCAGAGAAAAAGCAGTACTTACAAGAGTAATGTAACTTTAGCTCTTTACAATGTTTACGCTAGGAGAAACCCGTTTTCCTGGTTCTTCAGCCCCACTGGTGCAGGGACGGTTCCAAGATCTTACCGTCTAGCGGTGATCGGAACGATGATCCCTTCGGTGACTTACAACTTCCAATTTAAGTAAGATGAAAAAGTTGCTTTATACAATTGGGATTATTTGCCTTAGCATGACTTCCTGTATTGATGAGGTCAATTTAAGGACCGAGACTCAGGACACCAAGCTGGTCATTGACGCGTGGATTTCAAATGATCCGGAGATGTCCTATGTCAAGGTATATGAATCCACCCCATTTGTGTCTGGCGATTTTCATTTGCCACTGGAGGATGTACCCATTAGCGGCGCTTGGGTGGAAAACCGGAATGGCTTTGTGACAAGCTTCAGACCGCCGAGTTATCCAAGCCATGGGTTGACAGTCTATTCACCTTTCGAGGAATACGACTTTGAGCCTGGGGATCAATTCAAGCTGATTGTAATTCTTTCAAATGGAGACCGAGTGGAATCTGATTGGCAGGAAGTGCATAATCCAGCAGGTAGAATAGCATTTGATTATGAGTTGTCTTTTCAAACCGTTTTTATAGACAGATGGAACGGGGAGCCCTTTCCCCAACGAAGGGAGTATTGGGATTTCAATGCTAGGATTGAAAAAGCCAATGCGCAAGAAAACCACAATTATTACGTAAAAGCCTCGGGAATTGAGCAGCTTTACACAGCAGGACTAGTGGAAAATTGTACCTGTACTTGCTATTTGTCATACCCAAATCTAAATTATTCGCTTACAGCGGTCAATTCGTCCTCGCCTGCGAGTACTTATACTGTACCCATGGGCCGCATGGAGGCCGGAAGAAATACCCGGTTTTACCTCAAAGCTGATGTTTACTCAGTATCGGAGCAAGCCGCGGCGTACCTTTCCAGCATAGGGGTGCAGCAGACCAATACGGGGAGCATTTTTGACCCCATGCCATTTAAGATTTCTGGTAATCTCCGAAATACAGACAACCCAGAACAAGAAATCTTGGGGCAATTTTCTACAGCTTATCATACCTCATTTGATGAAATGATCAATAGGGCCACCTTATTTTCCGAAAATAGAGATAAGAACATCAAACTCATTTATCCAGCCTCCGTAACAGGGTCTTGCTTAGAGGAATACCCTGAAGCTGACACCAGTCCGCCGGCCCCTTTTAGAATGCAATAGAATGAAGACCTTATGAAATTACGAAAGATAAATATCCTCCCCCTAATTTTCCTTTTGGCTATGACCATGGCAGAAGCCCAGACTTCCAAACCTACAGGTTTTGAAGACATGGCCGAAACTATGAAGATCATGACTAACCAAGACCTCTATTTTGCAGGAGATAAGGTGTGGTTTGGGATGAAGCTGCTCAAAAACCACCATAATTATAAGTACAGCAAACTTTCCTATGTAGAAATCTACGATCCTGAAAACACGATAATCCATAGGGAAATGCTACTTCTGGATGATAAGGAGATGGCCTACGGTGATTTTATCTTACCCGATAATTTGGAACCTGGGGAATACAAAATTTTTGCTTATTCCCAATGGATGACAAATTTCCCCTCTTACAGAATCCCCCAGAAATCTATTTTGGTCACCCAGCTGGGACAGGACCATGAATTGAAAGAAGGCCAGCTCTACTATACCACCAAAGGAGGGGATATGGCAGAACTTACAGTTTTCCACACTTTTGAAACACCTTTAGTAATTGAGGTTGAAGAGTTGGACGGCACGGGCAAGTTGGTGCTGGAGGAGATAGCGCCTTTCGAAATGAAAGATACCAAGGTGATATTTGAGACACCCAAAAGGCTGAAATTTGGAAAGCAAACCATCACCATCCAGCCTGAAAAAGTCAATTTTGACCCCTCCAGGTTTTCGTTGAGTATGATTGAAAAGAATACCCAGGCCACCTATCTGGTAACACATACTGACTTAATGGTTATCGACACGTTAAAAAAAGCCGACTTTTTAGAGAATAAGCTGGCCCTGAAAAGAGAGAATTATACTCAATATCCAGAGTTTCAGATAAGTATTTTTGACAAGGACGACAAGTTGCTAGGCCATCAGCACTTTAACTTGGAAGGCCAAAACAACCTTCAGGTGAATGTAAGTCGTAGCGTTGCCACAGGAAATAAAAGCTCAGCTGTGATAAAGGACGAAGACGCCCAATTTGGCCATGCATTCGCCTGGGTGAAAAGACCAGAACTTCCAGAAGTAGAAAAACTGGCTCAAGTCATAAATGGTCCTCAATGGCATTTGGCAGAAAGAAAGCAGGATTTAAAACAAAACTACTTACTCAGCAGAAAAGAAATTGAGCAAAATGCCAACCCCGAAAAGCAAAAAGATTATTTGCCTCTACTACATTATAACCCTCTAAAAACCAGCCTAAAATCACTTAGACCGGATTTATTTACCTCCAGCTCGGGGGTAAATCTTCCCATGATCGAGGATTATGAGGATTTTGAAATCAAAAGAAGGGTCTTTCATGAGCATTTTGAATATGACACCCGAGTGTCGGTGCCAGTATCCCCTTATAGGGTTGATTTCAGTTACCTGGTCCCCGATTACGAGGGGTATCGGGACATGGAAACATTTTTGAAAGAGATAGTCCCTCAGGTGAGGATCAGGGCAGATAAGGACGGGAATACGGAAATCCGGATGTTTAATCCAAATATGGACAAGGTACATTTCAAGAATCTTCCCCTTCTGATGATCGACCTCCACAGGGTAGACGATCCCGATTTCCTGCTCAATTATGATTATGCGCAAATTGAACGGGTGGAAGTAATATTCCTCAGAAACACCATCGATGAAACCAACTTGGGAAGCAAGGCGGAAAACGGGGTTTTAGCCCTTTTCACCAAGCAGAATGATTATAAGATCAAGCACAACCCCGATGCATCCAAATATATTCTAAGGGAGCTAGAGGTCTCCAGGATCCCGGCAGGCAACGTGCCCCACTTAGAGGCCAACTCAAATGTGGCCCTGAGCAAGCCGCAGTCTTGGAACCCCAGTATAAGACTGACTAGGGGACGCTCAAGAATTAATTTCCAATCCTTGGAGGAGCCTGGAAAACTCCAAGTAGAGGCCTATTTCTTCAACAATGCCAATTGGGGAAGAAAATTTAACCAGGTAAATGTAAATTGACCCCACTGATGAAGTACAGGATTATTTGTGCGCTGCTGGCCATCCTTGTTTTTGGCTGTATTGATGAAGTTCATATACCTAACGATCAAATAGAACCTAAGCTGGTGGTGGACGCATGGGTATCTGATGATTGTAACATGTCCTATGTGAAGATATATCATTCCGCGGTGTTTCAGTCGGGAAGTCGCCATCTACGCTTTGGCCATCCCAAAGTGTATGAGGTTTATGTAGAAAACCAGAATCATGAAAAAACCAGCTTTGTCTACATGGGCCAAAGCTCCTACGACCGAGAGCTGAAATTCCAGCCAAGACCCGATTGGGAATTCCAGGAAAGTGACCGGTATCGATTAAATGTCATCATGGAAAATGGGGACCATATACAATCTGAATGGCAAGCGGTGATGCCAAAGGTCAATATTGGCAGATTTGAGGAAGACATTGTGGAACGGACAATATTCATTACCCCACTCAATGGCAACCCCTTCCCCCAAAAACACCATTACCTTAGGTTAAGGGTAGATATTGAGGTGGACAACCCGCACAACGGGCACAATTATTTTGTAAAAACAAGAGGGATTGAAGAACAGGCCACCATAGGGGAAGGTGACTTCTGCACTTGCACCTGCTTTCAAGAAACTGACAATATAATGGGGTACTTAAACATTCAGCATGCGCCCAACCTGGGCAGCTCGGTAGCCCAGATTAATTTTGCAGAAATGACTTTATTTCGATTGACCCGGTTTTACCTTGACCTGAATGTATATGCAGTCACAGAACCAGCCGCGGCCTATTTGAAAAGAATTTCCGATCAGCAGACCAGCACCGGAAGTATATTTGACCCCATGCCTTTCAAAATCACTGGCAACCTGAAGAATCTCACAAATCCTGAGGAGGAAATATTGGGTAACTTCTTTACGGCAAACAGCAGTAGAAAGGAAGAAATGATAAGAAGAGTGGAGTATCATGCCAAATACCGGCACCTTAATATGCGTAGAGAGAGCCCGCCAACCGTGGAGTCCACCTGCCTGGAGTATTACACGGACAGTTATACCGAAATCCCAATTCCGTTTAGAATGCGATAGGCTGCATTAATGCTTTTTGCACAAAAATAGTCTGGGCTTGCCATCTGAGGTGGTGGTTCCAATCAGGAAGTCATCACCTCCATCCTTTAGCCTAAACTTCTTCTTGATCTCTTCGGGCTTGAGAGGATAGTTGCGGGTGATGATGTTTACTTTTCCGGAAGGAAAAAATCGTTTGAATACCTTCCTGTCTGGCTTTAGCTCCTCCACCACCTGAAACACTCTGCCCGGAATGGATTCTGGCAAAGTAGAAGAGGTATACAGATGGCTATTTGGGTGCAGTTTGGCCAATCCAAATTGTTCGGAGAAGGACTTAAAGCCACCAGCTTTCATAATGGAGGCATTGGGCTCGATGATATATTTTACTACTGTCCCAAAAGAAGCTTTAGCATTTTCCTCCTTGGGAAAATCGAATTGAAAAACCTGTTCCCCATTTCCGGTCAAGTTGATGCAATTGATAATGGGTGCCTGATCTTTGGCAGCGGCTTGCCTTTGGACCAACACCACTTCCTTCACCTCATTTTTGACACTAATCACCATTACCTCATTCACTTCTGGCAATTCGTCCAAAGCCGCCTTGATGTCGAGCATGGGACTGGTTTTGATCATGATGTTGTTGGCGGATTGGGAAAGTAGCTCCCAATTTTCGACCACATCTGGCTCGCAATCGCTAAGTTTATAAAGCTTCTGGTTGTGGTCTCCTCTCCTGGCGGGATCCAGATAGATCCAGTCAAAGACTGAATTTTCCAGCCTCAAATTCTCTAGGCTATCCCCAGTGACGCATCGGATTTTTTCCCCGGCCAACAGGCTGAAGTTGTGGCTGGCTATCTCGCCAAGGGCTGCATTTCTTTCCAAATAAACAGCCTCCTCAAAGTGCTCTGATAGAAAATAAGTATCGACGCCGAAGCCACCCGTCAGATCAATGAGTCTTTTTCCCTTTAGAAAATCAGCTTTATATTTTGCGGTAATTTCGGAGCTGCATTGCTCCAGTGAAATGCTTACCGGAAACAACAAACGCGGATCGCTGGCCCAAGTGGGCAATTTGCTTTTCACCTTTTGCCTGGCGGCAACCTGCTGCACGGCAAATTTCAGGTCAAAATCAATCTTGTTTTGATATTTTAAAAGCAATTGTGCAGGATCCTCATGGAGATGATCCTGCACAAAATTCTGGATTTGCTCTATGTTTCCTTCGGAAATCTTCACTTACACCAAACTGTGGTCTACCAAATACTGGGCGATCTGCACCGCATTGGTTGCCGCACCTTTTCTCAAGTTATCGGCCACTACCCACATGTTAAGGGTATTTGGCTGAGATTCATCTCTTCTCAATCTGCCCACAAACACCTCATCCTTTTTGTGCGCATTTAAAGGCATGGGATAGACATTGTTTTGGGGATCATCCTGCAGGATCACTCCTGGGGCCTTGCCCAGCAGATCACGCACCTCATCCATTTCAAAATCCTGGTGGAATTCCACGTTCACAGACTCAGAATGTCCGCCCATCACGGGGATCCTCACCGTAGTGGCGGTTACCTGGATGTTGTCGTTGCCGAAAATCTTCTTGGTCTCCTTGATCATTTTCATCTCTTCCTTGGTGTAACCGTTTTCTTGGAATACATCAATATGCGGGAGGACATTCAGGTCAATTTTGTGCGGGTACACCATTTCAGGTTCACGACCCTCTCTCTCGGCCATCATTTGATCCACGGCCGCCTTTCCGGTACCGGTTACGGACTGATAAGTGGAAACCACGATCCTTTTGATGCCGTATTCTTCATGCAATGGGGCCAGGGCCAACACCATCTGGATGGTGGAACAATTTGGGTTGGCGATGATCCTGTCGTCAATGCGCAATGTTTTGGCGTTGATTTCAGGCACCACAAGCTTTTTGCTTGGGTCCATTCTCCAGGCCGAACTGTTGTCAATTACAATGGTGCCCGCTTCCGCAAACTTAGGAGCCCAGTCCAGAGAAGTACCTCCACCAGCGGAAAAAATCGCAATATCAGGCTTTTCAGAAACCGCCTGGTCCAACCCGATGATCGTGTGCTCTTTTCCCTTATAGGTGATCTTTTTGCCCACAGACCGCTCGCTGGCCACAAGTAGCAACTCGTCATATTTAAAATCATGATTGGCGATAACCTCAAGAATCTCAGAGCCTACCAATCCGGTGGCGCCCACTACAGCTAATTTCATTTGCCTATTGCTTTTGTTATTTAATATTAATTATCTTTATATAATGCGAACCTTTTTAGGTGTATGGATTTGGTTTGCTTTTTCCATACTAGGTTTTACATTTTTTTCCAAAACCGATTTTTTCACAGGTACTCAGGATTTTGAAAGCAACTTTGAGATTACCAGCCATCCTGAGGAGTTTTTGCCATATTGGTCAGCTAACGACGTAAGATCGACAGCCGCCAGGGTTTTCCAAGCCAAAGGAGAAGGAATCAACCTTTCCACCGCCTTGGGGATTCAAGTCATCAGCACCTTTGACGCTGAAATATTCATCCAAACCTCCTCGGCCCACTTGCTGGACCCTGTGATTACTTTTCAAGCCAAAACCAAGCAGAATGGTTCCGGAAACCGTCCTGTATATCTGTACTATTCCTTCTCCACAGGACTGGATGCGCCCTTTTCTGCTCCCCTTCAGGTGGGCGATGAGGCATCTTTTCCAAACCAAAACACTGAGTATAAGGAATTCGAGGTCAAACTTACGCAGGAATTTTCAAATGTTGAAAGCCTATGGGTGAAGTTGGAGGCAAAATATGGAAATGGCTCGGGGACAGCGGCCAGATTATTTATAGATGAGTTCAGTATACAAGAGGCAGGAAGTGGCAACGAACCGCCCAGTGATGATGAGGAAGAAGAGAAAGCCCTGCAGCTTCTTGGTGTTAAAAACTTTTCTTCCCATGCCTTGGAATTGACTTTTTCATCTGAAAACATACCTCATGATGCTGGCAGCTATTCATTAAACAATCTTTACGGCAATCCTATTGAAGTTGAAGTTGAGGGGCCTAAAGTTAGGTTGAAATTTGAAGACTACCTTTTTTCAAATGAGTATACGCTGAACATTAAGCAAGAAAACCTTGAACTCATCTTTAAGTTCAAGCTGCTGACTCCCACACCAAAAGGGGCAATCTTGATCAACGAGTTCATGGCCGACCCAAACCCCAAATCCCTTACTCCACCCCAACCGACCTTTCCCATCGGATCAACGGATGAATATATAGAGCTGTATAATCCAACTAACCGAGAAATCAGTTTGGATGGGTATACTTATAACAACAGGGAATTGGAACAGACAAAAATACCGGCAAAGTCACATGTAATTTTAGTCCCCATGGCCAAAAAGGAGCTCTTTGAGCCCTACGGCAAAGTGGTTGGGATAAACAGTTTCCAGGCCCTTCCCAATTCCAGTGGCAACATCGTATTGAAAGACAAGCTGGGTTATTTGGTAGATAGCCTCACTTATGATCTTTCCTGGTATAAAAACACCCAGAAAGCCAACGGGGGCTGGTCTTTGGAAAGAATCAACCCGGAACTTAACTGCTCCGACAAGGAAAATTGGACAGCCTCCACTGATCCTAGGGGAGGATCGCCAGGAATCATAAATTCAGTTTTTGATGATAGGTTAGACCCAGATGTATTTTATATACTTGACCATTCATTTCAGGGGGATACCCTCATTGTGTTTTCCTTGAGCCAGCCAATAATAGAGGTGGGAGGAGTGACTATTAAAGTCAATGGACAGCATGCTGCCCTTAAGGATTGGGCAGAAAGAAGCATTGCCATCACCACAGGACGGCCTTTAGAAAGTGGCAAAACCTATGAAATAATCTTTGAGGGATTGATGGACTGCAATGGCAGGCAGCTGAGAGAAAAGCGGATAGAATTGTTGTTTGACAATTCGTTACCAGTGTTAAGGAGGATCAGTCCGATCAGCCCCACCACCCTAAACCTTATTTTTGACAAAAATTTAGGGCCGGTGGACAAATCAAACTTTTCCATCAGAGAAAGTCAGCCCCTTAGTGCTACAAAACTGGACTCCAATCGTGTACAGTTAATATTGGGACAGCCGCTGCGGATCGGGGAAAGTGAAAAATTGTATTTAAATAATGTTTCCGATTCTAGGGGGAATGTAAAAAAGACCCAGCAGTTTGATTTTCTACTCGACGACCAGACGGACTCGGTAATTGTAAAAAGCCCCTATTCCCTAGAAATTAGGTTTGATCAAGGCATTCATCCCAATTCAATCAAACCGCAAAACTTCTGGGTAGACAGAAATACCGGTCATCCCATTGCTGCTTTTGCAGACCATGAGGATGAAAAGCTTATCCATTTAGTATTTGACAAAAGCCTCCCACAGAACAACCTGACCTGGCTCCAGATGGAAAACCTTCAGGATAAAAACAGGGAGTATATTTACACCCTTTCCCGGTCCTTTGTAAGAGACATGCGGGCGATTAATGTTGCACAAGTTCTGGCGCCCAATGATTCCACGCTGTTGGTGACATTCAATAAGCCTTTGCTTCAAAACAAGGCAGAAATCCCAAATCATTACACGGTTGACAATGGCATTCAAAATCCCATTCGGGCAATCCAAACCAGTCCTACCGATGTAGAGCTGGTTTTCAGGCAAAAATTCAGTGAAGGCAAGGAATACCGACTTTCCACCATCGGTCTGGAGGATGTATTTGGTGTCACCATGTCTAGAACCGTAAATACCAATTTCATTTACGACCTTTCTCCGCCAAAAATCATTAGCCATCGTTTTATTTCCCCTTTCGAATTGGCTGTAGAGTTCAACAAAGAGGTTCGTCCTTATCATCTCGACCAGGTGAGCTTGGGAGGTATTTCACCCATTGAAATTTTCAAGGTGAACCCTAGCCAATACTCCTTGCTATTCCAAAATCCCCCAACCAAGCATTCTCTACTGGAACTTTGGGATATTTCTGACTTATTGGACAACTCTGCGGATTATTTGTCAGTCGATTTGGGAGAAAACATTTTGGCTATCGGAAATGCGGAAATCTTGGATCCAAGTGTGGTCAAGCTTACTTTTTCTGATTTTCTGGACCCAAAAACATCCATTTTCCCAGAGCAGTATCTCATCCAAGGATTAAACCCAATCAATGTGATTTTCGAGGAAAATGGATATGAAGTCTCCTTACAACTCAGGGAGGAAATTAACCTGGGTGATTCGGTAAAAGTGGTGATTTCAGCATTAAAGTCGAAGGACGAAACCCCATTCTCAGACCTCCAAGTTGAACTCATATATGATGATGGGGTGCATTTCGTAGAAATTCAGACGGCACATAGTCTTGCCCTACACCATTATGCTCCCATCAATTTAACAGAAAACAACCATTTTAAATTGGAAGAAAGTGATATAACTATCCAGGCCTTTAGAAACCAAACTACTCCGGAGCTCACCCACTTGATCCTATCAAAGCCTTTGGAAGAAAGCCAATCATACAGTCTGATAATTCCCAGAAGGAAAATTGATGAAAGGAATTTCCTGCCCGCTTCACGTAGGCAAATAGTTTTTGACCGCACCCCGCCTCGCGTGGTGGCTGCTGAGGTCTATCTGGAAAATGAGGTTCTGGTGACTTTTGATGAGAACCTTGACCCCATCATGTCGACGGTGGCCAACCATTACCGCTTGGATAATTCAAGCCCGGAAGCTGTAATTCAAACAGAAAACCCAAACCAGGTCTTGCTGCAGTTTGGGTTTAACCTAGAGGATGGTAAAAAATATGAGTTGTTTGTTTTTCGAGTAGAGGACCTTAATGGCAATGCTATAGAGGGTGATTACTTCACTTTTACATTTGAAAAGCCCTATGCCCCTGTATTCAAGGAGCTTGTAATTAATGAGGTGATGGCTGCTCCAAAAGAAGGGCAGACCCTGCCCAATGCCGAATATGTGGAGCTTTTCAACTCTGGTAGTCATCCGGTGCAATTGGCGGGCTTTCGTTTGGCGAATTCCAGAACCTCAACTGTACTTCCAAGATATGAACTGCAGCCCGAGTCGTATATTATCCTTTGTCCCCAAAGCCAAGCCAGCAATTTCAAACCTTTTGGACCCACCTTGGGCCTTTCCAACTGGCCGGCCCTACTTAATGGAGGAGATGAGGTTAAGGTTTACAACCGATCAGGTTTGATTTTGGACAGCTTGGAATATCAAACGTCCAGTTACGGGGGAAGTGAATTTGCCTCAGGCGGTTACAGTCTGGAAGTGGTAAACCCATTTCAAAACTGCCATAGCCTAGCCAATCTCCGGCCTTCAAGTTCGCCGAATCGGGGCACTCCCGGGAAGCAAAACGCGGTTTTTGACCCAACTCCCGATCGCACCAGCCCAGAGGTTATTCATTTGGTGGTACCTGACTCACTTACGGTTTCCCTAACTTTTTCCAAACCCATGCAGGAAACACTCTATGAGCAAATATTTTCAATTGAAGAAAAAGATATCCAGGAGGTGAAGTTCGCAAACAACTCCCGAACCGAAGTAATGATTACCCTAGCCACACCATTGGATAGAAATGTAAAATATAGCCTTGCAATAAAGAACTTTAGGGATTGCATGGGAAATGGTTTGGCCTCACATCACGAGCTTCAGATACTCCTACTTCCCGGAGAGGCGGTTTTGGGAGATGTGATAATAAATGAAGTTCTTTTCAACCCCCTTACGGGAAGTCCCAAGTTTGTGGAGCTCCACAACACTTCCCAGCAATACCTAAACCTCAAAAACTGGAAGCTTGCCAATTTTGCAAATGGCGAAATTTCCAACAGAAGGCTCATCAGTGCCCAAGATCTGATACTGCCGCCCCAAGAATTTTTGGCCATCACTACGGACAGCAAGCAGCTGCTTCAAATTTATCCCAAAGGAGGGAAACTCCTTGAATTGGCTAGCCTTCCAAGTTATCCTATCAGGGAGGGGACGGTGATATTTATGGATGCAGAGGAAGAGTTTATAGAGAGGTTTGACTATCATGAAAAAATGCACAATCCCTTACTCAAGGAAGTGAAGGGGGTTTCTCTAGAAAGGCTGCAACCCATTGGAGAAGGGAACAATCCGGAAAATTGGCAGTCAGCGTCAGGGAATATTGGCTGGGCAACACCCGGCTTTAAAAACTCCCAAAATCTTGAAAGTAGCCCCACCAAGGATAGATTCACGATCAGTCCTGAAATTTTTGCTCCAGACGCTTTGGGCCTGCAACCTTTCACTAGCATACATTACCATATGGATGAGCCGGGTTATTTGGTCAGTATACAGATATTGGGCATCAATGGGCGCCTGATCAGGGAAATTACCCAAAATCAGGTACTGGGTCAAAACGGCTTCTACATCTGGAATGGAACCGACGAGCAAGGTGTCAGGCAACGTCCAGGATATTATATTATTTGGATACAACTGACGCACCCAAAAGGAAGAGTAGAACAAATTCGTAAAACAGTAGCAATAGGAAGTAAATTGCGGTAGAACCATATTTGTATAATCGGGGTTTTATAAGTAAATTCAACCGTTCACCACAAAGCCCCTATACAGTTATGAGTCAAGATCTTATCACCAAAACGTTAAAAACCTATTTCATCAAAAAAGGCAAGAGTCTAAAAGTAATTCAGAGATACTTGAGCGTTAAGTACCGCATGCACATTGAGGAAAAGATCCTCCGCAAGCGGTTGCAAGACCTTAGGGTCAATTAATGGGATAAAAAAAGCCCGAAGCAATAAATTTTGCTCCGGGCTTTTTTTTCAGGATTCGGTCCTTCCTCTGCCGAGTCAGGCAGGCTCCGGTCTCTGGTCCCTTCTCACAAACCCTCATCTTCATCATTATAAATAAAGGTTTTTCCTTCACCCCTGGCCTTTATGAATCCGCGGTACATACCAGCAGAGTTAAATGGCATGGTGATGTTGCCTTCACGGTCGATAGCGATGATTCCACCCTCACCTTTTATATCCACCAGTTGTCTGTTGACCACATCATCGGCAGCATCTTGTAAGGATTTGCCTGCATAGCGCATTTGGGCGGCAATTTCATGAGCCACTACGGTTCGGATGAAATACTCCCCGTGGCCAGTGGCAGACACCGCGCAGGTTTCATTGTCGGCATAAGTTCCCGCCCCGATGATCGGCACATCACCCACACGTCCGTATCTTTTGTTGGTCATCCCCCCAGTGGTGGTGGCAGCGGCAATATTGCCCTCCTGATCTACAGCTACAGCTCCAACAGTTCCAAACTTCCTGTCCTTAAAATAAGGATCCTCAAGTTCCAACTGAAGGATTGCAGAGTGGTCAAGCTGCTGCTTTTCGGTGTCTTTGATCCGCTGAAGCTGCTTGTAGCGTGTCTCGTCCCTGAAATACTCAGGATCCACGATTTCCAAGCCCTGCTCCTCAGCAAATTTCTCCGCTCCTTGGCCCACCATAAAAACATGGGGGGAATCCTTCATCACTGAAAGAGCCGCCGTGATGGGGTTCTTTACTGTTGTAATGCCTGCTACTGCCCCGGCATTCTTGTCCCTACCGTCCATAATGGCCGCATCAAGTTCGTTTTTGCCTTCATTGGTAAATACCGCGCCTCTGCCTGCATTGAACAAGGGGCTGTCCTCCATTACTTTGACGGCTGCGATCACCGCGTCGATGGCCGTGCCGCCTTCATCCAAAACTGCATATCCGGCCTCCAGCGACTCTTCCAGTTTGGCCCGGTATTCCTTTTCCCGCTCAGGGGACATGTTTTCCCGCTTGATTGTTCCGGCCCCACCATGGATGGCCAAAGCCACTTTGTTTTTTCGCTCATTTCCTGCCTGCTGGGCCTGTACCGGCTCAAAGACAAAAAATAAAAGCAAAAATAAATTGAAGAACAAACTGTATTTTTTGATCATAATTCTAGAATTTTATTAAACCTTTGGGTATCAATTTTGCGTTAATTAACATTAAAGCTACGTATCACTATTTTTAGCTTTCAAGGCTTCAAGATAATCAAATATCCAATATTTTTGATTTTAAAAAGTGAAACGTATTTTAGGGAACTTTTTAAACGGTCTTTAGCTGATTTAAAAGAATTAAATTCATTTTAACGTTACGATTATGAGTCAAGAAAAAACATCCTACTCAAAGGAGGAGCTCAAGGAATTCGAAGAGTTGATCAACCAGAAGCTTAAGGTCGCAAAAGAGGAGCTCAATATGCTCAAGGAGACCCTTAGCAAAAGGAATGACAGTGGCACGGACAATACCGCCTCTACCTCCAAACTGCTTGAAGATGGTGCCGATACCTTGGAGAGGGAAAGCTTAAGTCAGCTAGCCGCACGTCAGCAGAAATTTATCATTAACCTGGAAAATGCGTTGGTAAGAATCAAAAACGGCACCTATGGCGTTTGCGTGGATACCGGCAAGCTCATTTCGAAAGAAAGACTGAAAGCTGTGCCCCACACCATGCATTCCATCGAAGCCAAATTAGCCAAAAAGTAACATTGGAGTTTTTACATAAGCAAATCGAAGCACTGATATTCTGCTCCCCAAATCCGTTAGGCGTTGCCGAAATCGGGAAATGCCTAACGGAAATGTTCGAATCGGATGTACCGAAAGAACACATTGAGGATGCCATAAAGGTGCTCCAGCAAAAATACGAACACGACGATTACTCCTTCGGGTTGGTCAACCTGGGCGGAGGTTTTCAATTTTTGACCAAACCGGCCTACCAGTCCAGCATTTCTATACTTCTCAAACAGCAATCCACCAAGCGTCTTTCCACTGCCCAGATGGAGACCCTATCCATCATTGCCTACAAGCAACCCGTCACCAAGGGAGAAATGGAGCAAATCAGGGGTGTGAACTGTGATTATTCCGTACAGAAGCTTCTCGAAAAAGAGCTCATCACCATCAAAGGCAAAGCCGAAACCGTGGGAAAACCCTTACTCTACGGCACCAGCGAGAAGTTTATGGAGTATTTTGGCATCAACAATATCAAGGACCTTCCCCAGCCGAAAGATTTCAGCCAGGATGACAATCAGATAGGGGACCAAAAAGATTAAGCCCCACCCTACAAAATCCCCCATTTCCTCAGTATCTTTGCAGATTGAATTCATCTCAGGTGAACTTTCAGGAATGAAAGCTGTTATGGCTTCAACAATTTAAATCAAATTACAGCAGTGATGTTGCAACAATTCCCGGCACCTACAGAGGGCTGGGTTTAAGGTTGGTGACAGCAATATCCTTGTGTAGGATAATCTAACCGTATTAAAAATGAAAAGGAACAACAGAGGGGGACAGGGTGACAAGAAGTATGGCCGCTCAGATTCATCAAAAGGCCAGTACAAAGGCAGCAACCCTAGAAGCGACCGTGAGGATTCTTCCAGACCAGCAAGACCGTCATCCGGCGGCAAATACAAACCAGCTCCAAGATCAAAATTCGGAAAACCCACATCCCGTGGCAAGTACGGAGAAAACAAGCCGCAGGAGTTTGGTGAAAATCCATTCAAGAAAGATAACCCTTTAAGAAAGGGCGGCTTTGGGAAATCTGACAAGCCATATGGCAGAGAGGAAAGAGATTCCGAAAGACCAAAAAGAGATTATGACAGGCCTCGTCGTGATTTTGACAAATCCGACAAGCCATATGGCAAAGGTGAGCGAGATTCGGAAAGACCGAGAAGGGCTTATGACAAACCACGTCGCGATTTTGACAAATCCGACAAGCCATATGGCATAGGTGAGCGAGATTCGGAAAGACCGAGAAGGGCTTATGACAAACCACGTCGCGATTTTGACAAATCCGACAAGCCATATGGCATAGGTGAGCGAGATTCGGAAAGACCGAGAAGGGATTATGACAAACCACGTCGCGATTTTGACAAATCCGACAAGCCATATGGCAAAGGTGAGCGAGATTCGGAAAGACCGAGAAGGGATTATGACAAGCCAAAAAGAGACTTTGGCAAGTCCGAAAAGCCTTACGGAAGAGGAGAAAGAGATACTGATAGGCCAAGAAAAGATTATGACAAACCGAAGCGGGATATTGGAGGGGAAAGAAAGCCCTACGACAAACCTGAGCGCGGTGATTTCAGAAACTCTGACGATTCAGCCGAATATAAGACTGTGTATAAAGGTAGAGGCAGAAATGAAAAGCCTCAGTTTGAAACCGTACGCAAAGACGAATACGAGCAAAGCAAGCGTAAGAGCTTCAAAAAGCCTTTCTTTAAAGAAAAAGGCAAAAGAGTGGAGCCTACGGAGCAGAAGCCAACATACAATTTCTCGAAGTTTGAAAAGAACCACAGAAAGCATGAGGCTACTGACGAGATCCGTCTGAATAAGTACATTGCCAACTCGGGTATCTGCTCAAGAAGGGAAGCTGACAGCCTCATCGAAAAAGGCCAAATCAGGGTAAACGGCGAGGTGATCACCGAAATGGGCTATAAGGTGCAGCGAAAAGACCGCATCACCCTGAACGGAAAGCCAATAAATCCAGAAAAGCCGGTTTACTTATTATTGAACAAACCAAAGGACTTTATCACTACCACGGATGATCCGTTGGAAAGAAAAACGGTAATGAACTTGGTGCACAATGCCTGCGAGGAGAGAATTTTCCCTGTGGGAAGATTGGACCGTAATACTACCGGTTTGTTGCTATTCACCAATGACGGGGATTTGGCTGCAAAGCTTTCCCATCCATCCAGTGAGATCAAGAAAATCTACCAAGTGACTTTGGACAAGCCTTTATCCAACAAGGATGCGGATGATATAATGGAAGGGTTGACTTTGGAAGACGGCCCAGTAAAGGTGGACGACCTGCAGGTGCTGTCCAAAGACAGAACTATCCTAGGTTTGGAAATCCATGTTGGAAAGAACAGGATCGTAAGGAGGATTTTCGCACATCTTGGATACGAGGTGACGGCACTTGACAGAGTGATGTATGCCGGATTGACCAAGAAGGATATTCCAAGAGGAAATTATCGATTCTTGAGCGAGAAAGAAGTGATCAATCTCAAGTATTTCAAATAAAAACAATTGGAATTGAGCGTATAGCCAATTATATTGGTGTTTTTATTTCCCACCGAAGATTTAGTTTTATAACCTTTTAAAATCGAAGTTTAAAAATAGATATATGCCTTATTTATTCACCTCGGAGTCTGTTTCTGAAGGACATCCGGATAAGATATCGGATCAAATTTCCGACGCACTAATCGACAACTTCTTAGCATTTGACCCCAGATCCAAAGTCGCCTGTGAGACTTTGGTAACCACCGGACAGGTAGTACTTGCCGGAGAGGTCAAATCCGAAACCTACCTAGATGTACAAAAAATCGCCAGAGATGTAATCAACCGAATTGGTTATACCAAGGGTGAATATATGTTTGACGGAAACAGCTGTGGTGTATTTTCGGCCATCCACGAGCAGTCTCCCGACATCAACCAAGGGGTGGATCGTACTACTCCAGAGGAGCAAGGTGCGGGTGACCAGGGGATGATGTTCGGTTATGCTACCAAGGAAACCGAAAACTATATGCCTTTGGCGCTGGATATTTCTCATAGGTTGCTCAAAGAATTGGCTGCCCTGAGGAGAGAAAATAAGGAAATCACCTATTTGAGACCAGATTCTAAGGCTCAGGTGACCATTGAATACAGCGACGACAACGTGCCTCAACGCATTGAAGCCATTGTGGTTTCTACGCAGCACGATGACTTTGCTGAAGAAAAGGAAATGCTCGAGAAGATCAAGCAGGACATCATCAACATTTTGATCCCAAGGGTTAAAAACCAGTTGACTCCAGATCTCCAGAAACTTTTCACCGACAACATCAAATATCACATCAACCCTACCGGTAAGTTTGTAATCGGTGGACCGCATGGTGATACGGGATTGACGGGCAGAAAAATCATCGTGGATACCTACGGTGGAAAAGGTGCCCACGGCGGAGGCGCATTCTCCGGTAAAGATCCTTCAAAAGTTGACCGTTCAGCAGCTTATGCCACCAGGCATATCGCCAAAAACATGGTTGCTGCGGGACTTGCAGACGAGGTATTGGTACAGGTTTCCTATGCAATCGGTGTGGCTCAGCCAATGGCGATCTATATCAACACGTATGGCACTGCCAAAGTGGATATGACTGATGGCGAAATAGCCAAGAAAATAGAATCTATCTTTGACATGAGGCCTTATGCCATTGAGCAACGCTTGAAGTTGAGAAACCCCATTTATGAGGAAACAGCCGCTTACGGCCACATGGGTAGGGAAAGCGAAGTAGTGACCAAAAAATTCTTCTCCCCTGATGGCTCTTCCATCACCTTGGATGTGGAATTGTTTACTTGGGAAAAGCTGGATTTTGTTGATAAAATCAAAAAGGAGTTTGGTCTTTAAGACTAAAACTGACTTATAAAAAAAGAGCGGCAAATTAGCCGCTCTTTTTATTTTTTCACGCTTTTATCCTCAGGTTTCAGGTCCTAGATTTGGCCGTGAAAAAGGAACTCTGCGAAACTCCGTTAAAACTCAGCGGAACCCTGCCTGCGCAGGCAGGTCTGTGTCCCATTTCTTTCCGCGAAGTGGTTTTTATACCGTTTCGGTCTTCTGTCTCTTAAAACATCTCCTCAATCAATTCTGTATAAAATTCTTTCACCTCTTTGCCAATGGCCCTCACCTGTTGGGAAATCAAGCTGGTTTCGGTTTGGCCGGGCACCGTGTTTATCTCAATGAAGAAAAACTTTCCGGTTTCATGCTCCAAAAAGTAGTCAATCCTCACCGCCCCTTTGCAATTTAACTTTTCATAAGCCTTTGCCACTATTCTTCTCACGCGCTCCACTTCTTCCTCATTCATACGTCCAGGGGTGATCTCTTCCGTCACACCTGCCGTGTATTTGGCCTCAAAGTCAAAATACTCCTTGCTGCTCACAATTTCAGTAGCCGGGAGTACGGTGGTTACCCCTTTGGCGGTATAAATCCCAATCGAAAACTCCCTTCCAGAAACAAACTCCTCAACCAACACCTGTTTATCTTCTGCAAAAGCCTTATCCAATGCCTCCTGAAGTTCCTCTTCTGTTTTTACCTTACTCATACCAATGGAGCTTCCCCCATTGTTGGGCTTGATGAACAGGGGCATACTTAGCTCATCCTTCACCCGCTGGGTATTTGCCGGACTGTTGGCAAAAAGCTGTAGGGATTTGGCCACGTTCAGTTCTGGGATGTCATCCACGATGGCTTTTGTGTAGCCCTTGTTCATGGTGATGGCCGAGGTCATCGCATCGCAGGTCGTGTAGGGCAGGCCTATCATATCAAAATATCCGGCCAGCTTGCCATCCTCTCCGGGAGAACCGTGCAGAATATTGAATACGCCATCAAAGGAGATTTTCTGCCCTTCCACCTGGATGGAAAAATCATTCAGATCCACGGGATATTTTTCTCCCGAAGGACTTTCATGATACCAGTCGCCCGGGTAGATCAGGATCTTAAATACGTCATATTTGTCTCTGTCGATAGTTTTTTCCACTACAGTGGCACTTTTGATGGATATGACAGACTCACCGGTAAAGCCTCCCGTGACCAAGGCAATCTTCTTTTTCATAGACCTTTCATTTGGAAGTTAAAATTAAAGGGGATTTTGGAAAGCGCAAGGTCATCCATATAAAAAACACCCCCCACTTCCCCCATATTTATTATATTGTAGCCGAAATTCATTTAACAAACCCTATGTACGATAAAAGAACCGCATACCCCCTGCTGATGGGGCTGCTATTTTTGTTGGCCGGCTTTTCCACACAGGCTCAAGAGAAAAAGCAGATCACGTTGGAAGACGTTTTTAAAGATGCCAGATTCAGCCAACAGTCTGTCACGGGCATCAATTGGATGAAGGATGGCCAATATTACACATCCCTTACCCGCAAGGGAGGCTACCCGAGAGTAGTCAAGATGAATATCACTACCGGCGAAGAGGAGGAAACATTGCTCGACGGGGCCAAGCTCGAGGTGAGTTTCGCCAATTTTTCCCTTAACAAAGAGGAAACCAAAGCCCTCATTGAATCAGATATCGAAAGAATCTACAGAAGATCCTCCAAAGCCGTCTTCCATGTAGTGGACCTTGCCTCTGGGGAGAAGCAGGTGCTCATGGATGGTGAAAAGATCGGGTATGCCACCCTTTCTCCGGACAACACCAAAGTGGCTTTTGTAAAAGACAACAACCTGTCCTGGACAGATCTTTCCACCAACCAGACCACCCAGATCACCCACGACGGGAAAGACAACGAAATCATCAACGGTGCCGCTGACTGGGTGTATGAGGAGGAATTCTCCATGGCCAAGGCTTTTGATTGGTCGCCTGACGGAAAGAAAATAGCTTTCATCAGATTTGACGAAAGTGAGGTCCCTGAATTCAACATGCAGGTGTGGGGCGAGCTATATCCCCAGGACTATGTATTCAAATATCCTAAAGCCGGTGAGAAAAACTCTGATGTCAGCATTCATGTGTATGACCTGGAGGAGGAAAAAACCGCTAAGATGGATGCCGGTGAGGAAAGCGATATCTATCTACCAAGAATCTACTGGACGGGGCAGAACAATACCTTGGCATTCTTGAGGCTAAACAGACTTCAAAATCAGCTGGACCTTTTCTATGCCGATGCCAAAACTGGCGGCAGCGAGGTAATCCTCACGGAGACCGCTGACACTTATGTGGACATGGATTACAATGACAACCTGCTTTTCTTGGAAAACAACAAAGGCTTTATCCGAACCAGTGAGAAGGATGGTTTCAAGCACATTTATCACCATGACAGTAAAGGAAAAGAAATCCGCCAGATCACATCCGGCGATTGGGAAGTGACCCAAATGGTGGGCGTGGATGAGAAAAACGGCAAGATCTATTTTATCTCCACCGAAAAATCCCCAATGGAGCGACACCTTTATGTCATCAACCTTAACGGTAAAGGAAAAAAACTGCTAACCCCTGAAGAAGGCACGCATAGGGTAAACATGAGCCGTGATTTTAAATACTTCGTGAAATACCACTCCACGGCTGATTCTCCCCTTATCGTAACATTAAATCAGTCAAGCGGCAAGGAACTGAAAGTGCTGGAAGACAACCAGGACTTGCGTGACAAACTGGAAAACACGGCCATGCCAAGCAAGGAGTTTTTTGACTTTCAAACTGTCGATGGCACTACTTTGAATGGTTATATCATCAAGCCGGTAAACTTTGACGAGAGCAAGGAATATCCGGTTTTGATGTATGTATATGGAGGCCCCGGTTCGCAGAATGTGACCAACAGCTGGGGAGGTGTGAGAGACTTCTGGCATGCCTACCTCACCACTGAAGGTTATATAGTGGCCTGTGTGGATAACCGCGGGACCGGAGCCAGAGGCCGTGATTTCAAGCATGTTACTTATGCCCAACTTGGCAAGCATGAGACCGAGGACCAAATTGCCGGTGCTAAACACCTGGCAAGCCTACCGTTTGTGGATGCCTCCAGAGTCGGTATTTGGGGCTGGTCATATGGTGGATACATGTCAAGCTTGGCCCTGATGCAGGGCAACGATGTTTTCAAGGCCGCCATTGCCGTGGCTCCTGTGACTACATGGAGATATTATGACACCATCTATACCGAAAGATACCTGCAGACCCCTCAGGAAAACCCTGAAGGTTATGACGACTTTAGTCCCATCAACCATGTGGACAAAATGGAGGGCAATTATTTGTTGATCCACGGTACGGGGGATGACAACGTGCATTTCCAAAATGCAGTGGACTTGGTAGATGCCCTCATAGGTGCCGACAAGCAGTTTGAGTCATTCTACTACCCCAACCGCAACCACGGAATCTATGGTGGCAATACCACTTGGCATTTGTACAACATGATGACTGATTTCATCAAGAGAAAGCTTTGATTACTTTGATTTAAAAAATAATGTGTTAAAGAGAACCTTTTAATGGGGTTCTTTTTTTGTTTAAAGCAGAATCTTTCCTTATAGCACTTTAAAATTTGCAATATTTCATTTGCACAAAATTGAATATCAAATGATAATTTATTAATTTAAACCTCTAACCTTATAACCACTTACACCATGAACACCAAATTCCACACTTACATCCACACCCTAAGCTTTGTGCTGGTGGTTTCCATTGCCGTATGGGCCACAGTGATGGGCACTCTGCAGACTAAAGACTTATTGACCTACCTGATTTTGGTGGTGGCTTTTCTGGAAGCCTTCAGCCTATGGGCAGGCAGGAAAATCCACTCCGAGGCCCACACTTCCTATAAATTAGGCTTGCTGGCCAGTTTGATGATTCTACTGGGAATAAAAAGCATGCTTCCTGCCTTTTTCCCTACCCTTACTGTCACCGTGCTTTCCATTAATTTTGTGTACAATTTCTACATTTCCAACAAGCGGGTAAGACGAGTACAACCCCGTGCCAAAAAACGCCTGAAATTCAAATAAGGATTTTGAAGGGCATAATTTTTGAGCAAGGGCATTGATACGAATGCCCTTTATTTATTTTATGAAAACAATCCTTACCCTACTATTGATTACCCTACCCTTTTTGGGCATGGCTCAGGAAAAACTCAACCGCCTAGTCCAAGAAAGAGAGCAATTACACCAGCAATGGAGGGAGTCTGAAGGCCAAAAATCAGGCATATTTGGCAACCGCACCAAAAAGGACATGATCCAGACCAACGAGTGGATGGAACGCATCATCCAAAAGGACAACCAAATCATGAACGAGCTCAAGATGCTGGGAGAAATTCAACGGGTAGAAGTCATCCACGAAAAGGATGATTATAAATATATTGCCCAAAAGCAGGAACAGGACATTGGCCGATTAAAAAGAGCTTTGGCCGATATGGAAAACTCTGTCCAAGAAAAAAGAGAGGACAAGCGCACCTATGAATGGACCACCCTGATTTTCTTCATTACCACTTTAGTATTTGGAGTTTTGTTTTTCCGAAAGCTTAGGAGCTAATCTATCATCCCATCTTTGGCCGCCCCGGCGCATCTCTTCCATTTTAAAATTGATAACTATACGTTTTTACCTATTTTTGTACCTATGGCAAAACAAGAACAAACACAAGAAATCGCTCAACTGAAAGATATCATCGCCCATGCAAAGGAGTATGGATTTGTCTACCCTTCTTCTGAAATCTACGACGGCCTTCAGGCTGTGTATGATTACGGGGCATACGGGGTGGAGCTGAAAAACAACCTCAAGCGCCTGTGGTGGGAAACCATGACCAGACTTAACGATAATGTAGTCGGAATCGACTCCTCCATCTTCATGCATCCTACTACCTGGAAAGCTTCAGGCCACGTGGATAGCTTCAACGACCCCATGATTGACAATAAGGATAGCAAAAAGCGCTACCGTGCCGATGTGTTGATCGAGGAAAAGGCAGCCAGACTGGAAAAGGAGGGCAAGCTGGAAGAAGCCCAGCAGCTTTTGGCCGCTATGGGCCGACTGCTTGAAGCCGAAGATTTAGCGGGTGTAAGAGACCTGATCATCAATGAGGAAATCAACTGCCCTATCTCCGGTACCAGCAACTGGACAGAGGTGAGACAGTTCAACTTGATGTTTTCTACACAGGTGGGTTCGGTGGCAGAGGATAGCTCGACGATCTACCTAAGACCTGAAACCGCCCAGGGGATTTTTGTAAACTTCCTGAATGTACAGAAAACAGCCAGAATGAAGGTGCCTTTCGGTATCGCCCAGATCGGAAAGGCTTTTAGAAATGAAATCGTGGCCCGCCAGTTCATTTTCCGTATGCGAGAATTTGAGCAAATGGAGATGCAATTCTTTGTTCGCCCAGGCAGCGAAATGGAGTGGTACCAGCAGTGGGCCGAAGCCAGGGTTAAGTGGCACAAAGCCCTGGGGATTCCTGAGTCTAAAATCAGAACCCACGACCATGAGAAGCTTGCCCATTATGCCAATGCAGCCATGGATATCGAGTACGATTTCCCATTTGGGTTCAAAGAGGTAGAGGGTATTCACTCCCGTACTGACTTTGACCTGAAGCAACACCAGGAGTTCAGCAAGAAAAAGCAGCAGTATTTCGATCCTGAGGTGAATCAAAACTACATTCCTTATGTGATTGAGACTTCGATCGGTGCGGACAGGTTATTTTTGATGACGCTTTGCAATGCCTTTGTGGAGGAGGAAAAGGATGGAAAGTCCAGAACTTACCTGAAATTCCACCCGGCCATCGCTCCGGTGAAGGCTGCTATTTTGCCTTTGACCAAAAAGGATGGCCTACCAGAAAAAGCCAAGGAAATTGTGGATGCTCTGAAGTATGATTTCAACATCATCTATGAAGAGGCCGCATCCATCGGAAAGCGCTATACCCGTCAGGACTTGATCGGGACCCCATTCTGTATCGCCGTGGATCACCAGACCCTGGAAGACAACACCGTCACCATCCGTCACCGCGACACCACCGAACAGGAGCGAGTTGCCATCAGCGAGCTGCATGGTAAGCTTGGGGAGGCTTGTAGCTTTAGGAGGGTTTTTGAGAGGATTTAAAGAAAATCCGACGATGAGATGACTGATGAAAGAAAAATTCAAAGAGACACAGCTTGTCCCGAGGAGCTTTTCGCAGATCGGGAGAGTTTCGCAGAGTTTTAAAAGGAGGTTCTCAGAGCTCCTTCTCGGAAAATATAAGAATTTAGAAAATTTAGGACGTGACAAAGGAAGCTGAGTGAATCCGAAGGGAAGCAAAATGATAAAAAAAGCCCAGGAGATCTTCCTGGGCTTTTTATTATATCCTTTTTATTTTATTTACATTTTCCTGTAATTTTAGCATACAAACCAAGATAATAGCTGGAGCCTGTTATGTTAGTAAATGTAACAGTCCCTCCAGTTTCAGTCATTCTTATATCATCGAAATCATCTCTTTCCAATTCCAAAATGGCAGAACTACTATAGAATGCTCCCCACTCATCGAAGGAATAGGCAGGGTCCAAAACGGTGAATGTTACATCAACTTTATAAATCGCATCACCAGGCCCCGTATTTGTTCTACTTCTTTGATAAACAGCTTGTCCAACAACATTTGAACCATCCATTAATTCAAACTTATCAGACTCAAAATCTAGTATACCTTCTCCATTATTATTTCTAGTTACACTTCTAAACCATGTATCAGTACAGGCAACATCACAGGGTTGGATTTCATAAGACATATACATAGACCAATTACCTACACCTTCTGGGTTAAATCTTCTCCCCTGTCCCCATGCAGATTCTTTCTTATACTCAAGAGCTTCCGTCATTTCTTCGTTAAATTTAGTTACATGAATAAGCTCTGCATGTACCGCTATATCAAACTCGCCAGCTTTTATTAATTTTTCCCCTATTTCTAACTCAAAAGTATATTCCTGATTAGCATCAGTGTAGTCAGGTGTGATAGATTCTTTGATGGGAAATTGACCAGGTGCGGGATTGATGATCCCTTTCTTTTGTTTACCTCTAGGATCCGCTAAGAAGTCAGTCTCAGCTTGGCCAAATAAACCATGGATTTTATGGATAAACCAATTACTCTCAGTTATACTTACCGTAACATAGAATTTTTCATTATCGTTGAAAACTGCAACTTTACCAACAGATTGGCTCTGTCCAACTATCAAATCTCGAATCATAGGTGTACCACAAGCATTGTAACCTGTTCCAACCCTCAAATTTGCATCAGTAGTGTTAAATTTTACTGCAATTGCTTCCTGAGCCTCTTTAAGGTCCGAAGCCTCAAAAGTTTCAACATTGCTACACGAAAAAAGTAGCGCGGCGGACATCAGCGTCAGAAATCCCTTCTGCATACTGATAAAAGTGTTTCTTATCATGTTTTCAAAGAATATTATTAAAGAATAATAATGGGTTAAAAATATGAATAAATCCTGAACAAACAAGCTCAACTGCAATTATTTTTATTCAAAATCCATTTTTATGTATTATTTTGCAAGAATGATTATATCAACCCTATCCAAGAACCATTGCAAAATCGCTAACCAACAGTCGAATTTTCTAATCAAAATAAAAAACCTGCCCCAATTAAGGAGCAGGTTCAAAGTGTATGGGTTTGTGTGGTTTATTATTATTCGCAAGTTTTAATCACTGATCTTCCTGCTTGGTTCAAAAGATTTCCGTCACCTTTTACATTGAAAGTAGTGGCAAGGTTGGCACCGCAATCACCGATGAGCTCAAGCTCAAACGTAATCGGCTCACAGGCAGTCAGGGCTCCGTTCCACTCGATAGCGTTGCCACCGTTTCTGGAGCTCCAAGCTTTACCATCCATGGACTTATATGCTACACTTTGAGCAAGTGTCATGGTTATTCTGCCGTTTTCCTCCGTTTCTGACGGGATCAAAGTGAAAGTAAACACATCACCGTTTCTTTCTACAGTTAGGCTATCTTCACAGCCATTGTCATCGCATGGCATCACGATCTGGTAAGCACTCGCATCTAGCACCAAGCAGTTACCTGGAGCACAGGCACCGTGGCCCTCACCGGTTCTTCTTACTTCAAAAGTTTTCATGGAAGCAAATTCCTCGTGGGTTACTTTCATAGCGTGAGCACCATTCTTTTTGTTTACTCTTTCACCGTTGATGTAAAGGATAGCAGTGCTGCTGGTAAAGTCAAGGTAAACAAACTCAGTATCATTGCTTACATTTAAGCTTACGGTCTGCTTGTTTTGGTAAGCACCACTGAATGTAACGGCAGAAGACACGTTACCTTCAAAACATGCTTCCTGAACAATAGCAGAAGATCTCAATACGGACATGTCTTCAGCTTCAAACGAATCAACTTGGCTACAAGCAAAAAGTAGCGATACGGACATCAGTGCCAGAAATCCCTTCTGCAGTCTGATAAGGTTATTTTTAATCATTATCTCAAAGAATTATGGCTCAAATATATGATCAAAAACTTATTTGTCAATATCAAATGCATTTATTTTTATTTAAGACGTATTTTCAAGTATATACACCTAAATAGGTTAAATTAAATTTCTCTATCATTTATCTTGAATTATTTAGAATTTCTATTGGGAATGTGCTAATTCGCAAGTTTTTCGAACAGAAAAAAAAAATCCATGTTATGTCATCATGAGTAAAAAATCCATAGTAATAGGATCTGGAATTGCGGGATTAGCGGCCGCCATCAGACTACAAACCAAAGGTTTCCGTGTACAAGTTTTTGAGTCCAACAGTTTTGCGGGAGGCAAGCTTTCCGAATTTCACCTCGGGGAATACCGATTTGATTTTGGCCCCTCGCTTTTTACCCTGCCGGAAGAAGTTGACGAACTGTTTAAGATCACGGGTAGGGATCCAAAAGATTATTTCGAATATGTACGGCTGCCTGTCAATTGCCATTACTTCTGGGAAGACGGTCAAAAGCTGCATGCCTACGCCAATACCGATAAGTTTGCCGAAGAGGTGGAAACCAAGCTGGGCGAGCCGGCCAAAAAGGTCAAGAGCAACCTGCAACACTCCGCTTACCTCTATGAGAGGCTTGCACCTTTATTCATGCACAGATCCCTCCACAAAGTGAATACCTGGACAAATGGGGATGCCCTCAAAAGCTACTTCCAGCTCAACAAACTAGGCCTGTTTGACACCATGAACGGGGCCAATGCCAAACAGTTTGACAACCAAAAGCTGGTCCAGCTCTTCAACCGCTATGCTACCTATAATGGCTCAGACCCTTACCAGACACCAGCCACGTTGAATATCATTCCCCACCTGGAGTTTAACAAGGGGGCATATTTTCCCAAAAAAGGCATGCATGACATCACCGCCAGCCTTTATAAGCTGGCAGTCGATATTGGGGTGAATTTTCAATTTGACAGTCCAGTGGAAAAAGTACTGGTGGAAAAAGGCATCGCCAATGGGGTAGTGGTGGCAGGAAAAGAGCATAAGGCAGACCTGGTGGTGAACAATATGGACATGGTCAATGCCTACAAAACCATCCTCAAAGACCAAAAGCAACCCAAAAAGCTTCTCGAACAGCCCAAATCAAGCTCTGCCATGATTTTCTACTGGGGAATCAAGCAGCATTTTCCTGAACTCGACCTTCACAACATCCTTTTCAGCCAAAATTATAAAGAGGAATTTGACCATATATTCAAAAAGAAATCCATCTATGAAGACCCCACAGTCTACATCAACATCACCTCCATTTACAAGGCCGATGATGCTCCTAAGGGGTGCATGAACTGGTTTACAATGATTAACGTGCCCAATAATCAAGGGCAGGATTGGGATGAGCTGATTTCAGAGGCAAGGAAGAATGTGATCCAAAAAATAAACCGCACCTTAAAAACCGATATAGAGGCTCTCATAGAGGTAGAGGAAATTGTAGACCCAAGAATCATAGAAAGCAAAACTTCCTCGGCACAGGGGGCTCTTTATGGGAATAGCTCCAACAATAAATATGCGGCTTTTCTGCGGCACGCCAACTATTCCTCCGAAATCAAAAATCTTTATTTCTGCGGGGGTTCGGTACACCCCGGTGGGGGCATACCGCTTTGTCTACTTTCTGCTAAAATTATGAGTGAAATGATTGCTTAAGGTTCCACAAGAACCTTATAGCTTTCAAATAGCCCGTATACGTCTTCCACGTAATTTACCGCCAAATGTCCTTTGGCGTAGCCACTCTTCACCACCGGGTCGCGGTAAATTTCTGGATTGGACTTCTGCTTCAGAAAGATGGCGACATTATCCCATTCGCTTGGATTATAGCCGTCTTTAAGGGCAAGTCTCCAGGCATCATCCACATGGCCATGGCCTACATTATAGGAAGCCAGGATAAACTTGATTCGCTCATTGACTTCCGGTACCCGCTTTTGCCAATACTTATCCAGGTACTTGAGGTAGTTTACGCCGCCCATAAGGCTTTCAAATGGATCGTTAGGGTCTGACACCCCGAAGCGCTCCAAAGTCACCGGCATGAGCTGCAAAAGGCCAGAAGCACCAGCATAGGATATTGCCTCGGTATCGAATCGGGATTCCTTGAAAATCAAAGCTGCCAAAAGGCGCCAATCCCAGCCGATTCCTTCAGCGGCTTTTTTGATCATTTCATCATATGCGGAGATTCTATTCCCGCTGATAGAGGAAAAGGGGCTGTTGCTTCGGAAATAACTATTGGTTTTGTTGACAAAATACTTATCGTAGAGAATGGCCTGATAGGAGGATTTGTTAAAAGTGGTCAACCACTTGTTTACTCCGGCCAACAGTTTGGTGGAGTTGGATCTTACCGCCCAGCCCACCTTGCTGGCAGGGCTGATTTCCAAGGATACATCCAGCTGGGGGTAATAGTTGGAATTTACGCTGGCCACATCTTCATCCACTACGGTGAAATCAATATCTTTTTGAACTACCAGGTTCACCAATCCTTCTGAATCGTAAGGCATCTCCTTAATCCTAAAATCTAGCTGCAGGCTGTCTTTCCACATCTGAAGTTGCTTTTTGTACACAGCTCCTTCACGCACATGAACCGTTCTTCCTTCCAAATCCTTCAGGTCCTGAACCGTACCCTCCTCCCCATTGCGCTGAACAAGCACGGTACGGATTTCATTGGTGGCCTTGGTGAATGAGGCCAAGTCGGTGCGATCTGCGGTCTTTTCGAGATTGATGGCAATGATATCCACCTTCCCCTCGTTCAGTTTCCTGAAAGCCTCATCTATGTCAGAGGCCACGAAGATTTTTAAATTTACACCCAGATCCTTGGAAAGGTTACGCAGCATTTCATACTCATAGCCCATCCTGCGGCCTCTGTAGATGTAGTAACTTGTAGAGGTGTTGTCGACGATGGCGCGGATGAAGCCCCGCTTTTTGATCTCGTCCAAATCCAATTCCACCGTATTTTCCCAAAAATCAACCTGCTTTTCTACGTGCTGTTTTTTGCAGCTCAGCAGGGCGACAGTGGACAACAAAAATATAATGACTCTTGTGAGTAATCTCATACGCATCCTGAATTTCAGGCTTTGGTCCGTTGCAATATTAGCAATAACAAAGCAATCCACCAAAAATCAAATATTGTGCTAATTTTATTTTGCGTAATCAGAGTTCACCTAATAATATTAAAAAACCCGCTGATTTTAGATTTCAACGGGTTTTTCATTTTAGTAAATTGTCTCTTGGGGATTCTGAAAATAAATTTTCCCCGAGAGCCGCATCAACTCGATTTCTGACTCTTTTATATTATACACAGCCTCGATCAATCGGCTCTCGGCCTGCAGCCTGTTGACCTGGGCATCCCTAAATTCAAGGTAACTGGCAATTCCCAATCTAAACCTTTCCAAGGCTATCTCGGAGTTTTCCACGGCTACTTCATAGTTCTCCCTCTCGATCTCCAAAAGGCGCTTGGTATTAGTATAGATATTATAAGAACGGTGTAGATCTGACTTCATCTGGATCTCAAATTGCTCCACGGCAAACTGCTGGTTTCTTTGCTGGACCCTAGCCTGCTGGATGCGCCTATTCAGGGCAAAACCGCTAAACAGGTTGATTCCAACGGTGGCACCGGCAGTAAAACCGTCAACCCTGTTTTCTGCCAAGAATCCAGCATCTGATTCCATAATTGAATTATTATAAGCACCAGTAATAGTTAAATAAGGTAATCTAGCTGCTCTTGCCTCCCTTAATTGGAGATACGCAACGTTTTCCATTCTTTGGGTTGCCAAAAGCTGCTTGTTATCCGTGTAGGCATTTTCCACCAAATCACCCAATCTGATGTTTTCCTGAATGGTAATCGTATCATTTACCACAAACTGTACATCGGGATCTATGGCCAAAATCTCATTCAGGTTAATTCTAGTTGTTTCTATAATCTGCTCCTGGTTTACAAGTGCTGCCAAATCCGCATTGTAATCGACTTGGGCAGCCAAGAAGTCCCTTTTTGATGCCTGCCCAAACTCATATTGAGCTCTTGCTATATCCAATCGCTCTTCAGACAATTCAAGAGCCTTGCTCAACACATCATAGCGCTGCAACTCCAAAACAAGCCTGTAGTAAGAGGTGGCAATAGTGGCCACGGTGTTTTCAATCACCACCTTGGCTTCCAAGTCAGTCACTTCGGCCAGTTTGCCCAACCTTTTCAAAGCCACCACCGCTTCAGGCCTGAAGCCATAAATCGTGGCCATGGTAAAGTTTCGGTTGTAGGTTTGAGCACCAGGTATTATTCTTGGATCAGGTTCAGAAAAAAACCTCTGTTCAGTATCTTCATTTCTATATGTTCCTGTATAAGTAGCATCTAAACTAGGAAGCAAAAGACTCTGCCCCAACAGGCGGTCGTATTCTGCAATTTCGGTTTCGTTGATAGCAATTTTAACTTGGAAGTTGTTATCTAATCCCAATTCAATTGCTTTCTCAAAATCTAGCTTTTCCCTTTCCTGATCTTGGGAAAAAGCCGGAAAACCAATAATCAATAGCGCAAGCGCCAAATAAAAAGATTTATTCATCAAACTCTGGCTAATCTACCTTCTTTAGATGTCAAATATGTATATACTGCAGGGATTACAAATAGGGTCAAAATGGTTGAAAAGGCCATACCCCCAATTACCACCACACCCATAGGCACACGGCTCTCAGCTCCTGCTCCCAAGGCCAGTGCGATAGGAAGAATCCCCAGAATAGTGGAAAGACTGGTCATCAGAATCGGCCTGAATCTCGCCCCTGCTGCTCCCACGATTGATTCATATACGGTCATACCCTGTGCTTTCCGCTGGTTGGCAAATTCCACAATCAGGATCCCGTTTTTAGTCACCAGTCCAATGAGCATAATTATTCCGATCTGGCTGAAAATATTTAGGGTAAAATCAAACATCCACAGCGATACCAACGCACCACATAGGGCCAGCGGTACGGTAAACATGATGGTCAATGGATCAAGGAAGCTTTCAAATTGGGCGGAAAGGACCAAATAGATCAATACCAGCGCAAACACGAAGGCAAAGATCAAACTGTTTGAACTCTCCCTGAATTCTTTGGAAAGGCCTTCCACATCAGTACTATAGCTTTCATCCAAAACGTCAGCAGCAATTATGTCCATTTCATCCAATCCGGATCCGATGGTATATCCAGGGGCAAGCCCCGCAGATACGGTCGCACTTACAAAACGGTTGAATCGATAAAGCTGGGGTGGCGTGCTTCTTTCGGTGATGCTTACCAGGTTATCCAACTGAACCAAGTCCCCATTGGAGGATCTAACATACAGCGTTTGAAGATCAATCGGGTCATTCCTGTCTTCTAACTGCATTTCGCCCACCACTTGATATTGCTTACCGTTCATGATGAAATAATCAAAACGCTGCCCCGAATAAGAGAGCTGAAGCGCTCTGGCGATTTCCTGGACCGAAACTCCGATGTTTCGCGCCTTTTCTCTGTCAATCTCTACTTCAATTTCAGGTTTGGTAAACTTTAAGTTGATATCGGAAAAGCTGAAAACCTCACTGTCATTCACCCTGTTCATGAATTCAGGGATCACTTCCTTGAGTTTTTCCAATGTCTGGGCCTGAATTACAAACTGCACCGGCAGTCCACCCCTTCTATCCCCGATAGATTGGGGTTGGGTGGCAAAGGCCCGCACGGCCGTCTTGTTCTTTAATATACCGGAGACCTGATCGAAAACCTCCTGCTGGGTGCGCTCCCGCTCGGTAGCCTCGGTAAGCATTATTCGGATAAAACCGGAATTCGTACTTGCAGTACCAAAGCCTGGGGAAGTCACGGATATAAAGCCAGATCTTTCAGGGATTTTCTCATCAAACTCCAAGGTAAGCTCATCGATTACCCTGTCCATAAACCCAAAGGTGGCACCCTCGGGGCCACTTAAGTTTATCCTCATTTCACCCCTGTCTTCCACTGGGGCTAACTCTGTGGGGATGGTGTTGAAAAGCGCATAGATGATAATACCCATGCCGGCGATGATCACAAATCCTACCCATCTGACTTTCATAAAGCCCACCAAGGCTCTTTCATATTTCTCATTCAGCCAGACAAAAATGGGCTCTGTTTTCAGGTAAATCCAGTTGGGCTTGTCTCTTTTGCGCAGCAATCGGCTACTGAGCATTGGGGTCATGGTCAAGGCCACAAAGGATGAAATAATCACCGCTCCGGCCACCACGATTCCAAACTCCCTAAACAATCGACCTGTGGTTCCCGTCAGGAAAATTACAGGCAAGAATACCGCTGCCAAGGCTACAGTAGTAGCAATTACAGCAAAGAAAATCTCCTCTGCTCCCTTAATAGCCGCAGCCATGGGTTTTTCCCCTTTCTCGATCCTGGTATAAATATTCTCCAGCACCACAATGGCATCATCTACCACCAATCCGATGGAAAGAACTATACCAAGCAAGGTCAAGACATTGATGGAAAAATCCATCAAATACATGATGAAGAACACCCCAATCAGTGAAATCGGAATCGTCAGCACAGGTATAAAGGTAGTCCTCCAATCCCTCAGAAACAGGAAGATGATCAATACCACCAGAATAAAGGCGGTGAAAATGGTCTGCTGCACTTCGCTAATAGAGGAGCGGATGTATTTGGTGGAATCAAACCCGATTCCCAATTTCACATCCGAAGGCAGGTCTTTCTCTATAAAGGCAAGCCTCTTATAAAATTCATCTACAATTTCAATATTATTACTTCCCGGCAGCGGCACTAGTACTACCCCCACCATAGGGATGCCGTCCCTTTTCAACACAGTCCGCTCATTGAGAGGCGCGAGCTCTGCCCGGCCAATATCCTGAAACTGAACGATGTTATTCCCATCATCCTTGATGATCATGCGGTTGAATTCATCCGGGGTGGCAAGTCTACTTTTGGTTCGAACCGAAAGCTCAATAGAGCTCCCTTCAATTCTACCGGAAGGAAGCTCCACATTTTCACTCTGCACGGTGTTTAGCACGTCCGTCGGAGTGATCCCATAGGAAGCCATCCTCAAGGGATCCATCCGCAACCGCATAGCATATTGCTTTTCTCCCCAGATCTGGACCGTACTTACCCCAGGAATGGTCTGCAATCTTTCTTTGAAAATGTTATTGGCAAGATCAGAGAGTTCCAAAAGATTTCTTCTATCACTCTGCACATTCAGGAACACAATCGGCTGGGAATCCCCATCGGCTTTGGAAACTACCGGAGGATCTGCATCGGGTGGGAGATTTCGCTGGGCGCCGGAAACCTTGTCCCGAACATCATTCGCAGCTGCCTCCAGATCACCCCCTACATCAAATTCAACGGTGATGTTACTCGTACCGTCGTTACTGGTAGATGTTAGGGATTTGATCCCAGAGATACCGTTAATGGCCTCTTCTAGGGGCTCGGTAATTTGGGCTTCGATTACGTCGGCATTGGCACCCACATAGGTGGTGCGCACGTTGATCACGGGAGGGTCCACGCTGGGATACTCTCTCACACCTAAAAATGATATGCCTATTATCCCAAACAACAGAATTGTCAGGGAAAGCACTATGGCCAATACCGGCCGTTGAATACTTATCGTGGATAAGCTCGCCATGATTTAATTGATTTTTGTGACTTCTACGGGCATTCCCGTCCTTACTTGCAACACTCCCGTAGTCAATACCAGGTCTCCTTCATTGAGCCCTTCCAATACCTGTACTTTCCTTTCGGTACGGGTACCGATCGAAACTCTAGCTTCCTCTACTACACCATCTCTGGCCACAAAGACTTTATAACCGTCCAACTCCGGAATAATGGACTCTGCCGGAACCATCAAAGCATTTTCCTGCACATCTAGATTTAACCTTACCCTTACAAACATTCCCGGCAAATACCGTCTTTCCCGGTTAGGACTCTCGGCCCGTAGCTTCAGTGTTCGGGTAGCCGCATCTATGTTTGGTTCTATTGCATACACTGTCCCCACAGACTCCCCTTCTGAGGCATTGGTGGAGAAGTGAACTTTTGAACCTGTCTTCACCCTGTTGGCATAGCGCTCAGGGATAGAAAACTCGATCTTAATGGGATCAATGTTGACTATGCTGGCTATCATGTCTGAAGAACTAATGAAGCTTCCCTCCGAAACCTGCCTCAATCCCAAAACTCCATCAAAAGGAGCCCTGATCACCGTTTTGCGAAGCTGGGCATCAATCAACTGGATGTCTGCTACATTAGTATTAAACTGATTTAGGACAATATCATATTCCTCCTGAGAAATTGCCTCCCTGTCCAAAAGCTGCCGCTGACGGTTTTCTTGGCCTTCAAAAAGCTTTTTTTGGTAATTCAACCTTTCTGCCTGGGCCTTCAATTCATCATCGTTGAGGTACAGCAAGGGGGTGCCTTTCTTTACGTATTCGCCTTCCTTGAAATTGACCCTTTCGACCAAGCCAGAGATTTCTGGCCTTAGGCTTACCATTTCATTGGCTATGATTGAACCAGTAAGGTTCAGGTTGTTTTCCAGTCTTTCAGGCCTTATCTCTACCACATTTACGGGCAAATTGCTGCTCTGACCTTCAGCCGCCTGGGTTTCCGGGTCGGCACTCTCTTGAAACATCTCTAATCTGGGGTAAAAAAACAGCCCCGCTATCACTAAAACAATGACTACAATTAAAGTGATTTTCGTTTTTCTATTCATTCTTGAACTTTATGATGGGCTGCCCTCAAGGCCGCCATTTAGGAATTCTAGTGTTAACCGGTTAAAGGTTTGGGGCTGCTCCACATTTACGACGTGCCCACATTGATGCACGATCTGCAGGAAAGCGCTCGCATGATCCTTTACGATTTTTTTGACAGGCTTAAGGAACATGAAATCCTCCTCGCCCATAACATATAGCGTGGGTATCCCCAGATCTTTTTCCTTGAAGTACCTAAGCAGAGGATTTACTTCTCCGGTCAGTTTAAACCAGCGGATAAACTCTTTTTGACAGAGCCTTTTGGCCTCCCTCACAAAGAGGTTTCGGGATTCCGAATGCCTTTTTCTAGGCATGATCACCCAAGCAAATAAACGATAAAGCCACATATAGGGGATTACGCTTTTGAAAGTATTTCCTAAGCTTACCAAAATCCGGCTTTTCACATTCAGCCTGGTTACGGCCCCGGCCAGCACCATGCTTTTGACCCGCTCAGGCGCCATTTCCGCAAGTTGTCTCACCAGAATGGTCCCCAATGATACCGCCATGAAATGTGCCTGTTGAATTTTCAGGTGGTCCAGCACCTGGATGATATCCTTGGTGACAGCAGGAAAAGTATACTCCTCCTTCCATAAGCTACTTAGCTTGTTGGCAGACCTCCCGTGACCTCTCAGGTCGATCAACAGCAAATTGTAAGATGCTTTAAACTCCTTGATTTGCTTATACCAAATAGCCGACGAGCCGCCGGCGCCATGGATGAGCACAAGCCATTCCTGACTGGTAGGATGCTTATAGGATTTGTAATACAATAGCTGTTTATTATCAGTCATTTCAGACAATTATGGGGAACTTTATCTGATAAGTAAAGGGCAAATTACCTGATAAAGTTCGGAGAAAAAATAAAATAAACACAGGTGGCAAAAGTCAGCTATCAGCGGTAGAAAAAGTTTAAGGCCTTACGGAATGGGTTATGGTTTAAAGTTTAAAGCTTATGGGTTATAGTTTATGGGTTAAAAGTTTAAAGCTTAAGGTTTAAAGTTTAAGGGACTTACTTAACCCTTTAAACCTTAAACTATAAGCCTTAAACCATAACCCTTAAACCATAAACTATTTCATTTCCCCAGTCATATCCTCCGGCTTCACCCAGGCGTCAAACTGCTCGTTGGTCAGCAGGTCTAGAGCAAGGGCGGCTTCACGGAGGCTGGTGCCTTCCTTGTGGGCTTTCTTGGCGATTGCCGCCGCATTTTCATACCCGATATGTGGGTTCAAGGCAGTTACCAGCATGAGGGAATTTTCCAAGTGGCGCTTGATAAATGGCGTATTGGGCTCTATACCCACCGCACAGTTGTCGTTGAATGAAACGCAGGCGTCACCGATCAACCTTGCAGACTGCAACAGGTTGTTGACCATCATTGGCTTGAACACGTTGAGTTCAAAATGACCATTTGATCCACCTATAGACACCGCCACGTCGTTACCCATCACTTGGGCACACACCATGGTCATGGCTTCTACTTGGGTTGGGTTTACCTTACCGGGCATGATAGAGGAGCCAGGCTCATTTTCAGGGATTAGGATTTCCCCGATTCCGGATCTAGGGCCGGAAGAAAGCATCCTGATATCGTTAGCGATTTTCATCAAGCTTACCGCAAGTTGCTTAAGGGCGCCATGCGTCTCCACAATTGCATCATGAGCGGCCAGGGATTCAAATTTGTTTGGGGCAGTCACAAATGGATGTCCTGAAAATTCAGCGATTTTCTTGGCTACCAGCTCAGAATACCCTTTTGGAGTATTTAATCCGGTACCTACAGCGGTCCCTCCAAGAGCAAGCTCGGATAGATGCTCCAAGGTGTTTTTCAACGCCTTCAACCCGTAATTCAACTGCGCCACATAACCAGAAAATTCCTGTCCCAGTGTAAGTGGAGTGGCGTCCATGAAGTGGGTTCTACCGATTTTCACCACATCCATGAATTTGTCTGACTTCTCTTTTAAGGTGTCTCTCAATTTTTCCACCCCTGGGATAGTCGTCTCCACTACCATTTTATAGGCAGCAATGTGCATGGCAGTGGGGAAGGTATCATTGGAAGACTGTGACTTGTTCACGTCATCATTTGGGTGGATCTTCTTTTTCTCATCCTCTAGGCTTCCCCCAAGGTTGACATGTGCTTTATAGGCGATCACCTCGTTGGAGTTCATGTTGGACTGGGTACCGGAACCAGTCTGCCACACCACCAATGGGAATTGGTCATCCAGTTGGCCGTCCAAGATCTCATCGCACACTTTCCCGATGGCCTCCGCCTTATCCTGGGCCAACACGCCCAATTCGGCATTGGTGAAGGCCGCGGATTTTTTCAGGATGGCAAAAGCCCGGATAATCTCGATTGGCATCCTGTTTTTTTCACCACCGATTTTGAAATTATTGATGGACCGCTGTGTCTGCGCTCCCCAAAACTTGTCGGCTGGCACCTCAACAGGCCCCATGGTATCTTTCTCTATGCGGTATTTCATGAAAATTTTATATTTAGGTTATCGTATTTATTCGGCGTGCTAAATTACGAAAAAAAATTTGGGTACTAAGAAATGGGTACCAAGTACCAGGTACTAGGTACTAAGTATTTCTAGGACAGAAGTGGTTTCTGCATTTTTGGGCTTGTTTTGATATTGGGTGCCATGAATACTCGTGGGTGCTGCTGCCGAAGTTTACTTCATTTTTCATTATTCATCATTCGACATTCATTATTGGGATACCCAGTACCAAGCATTCCAGGTCAGACTGGCATTCAGCCATTTGGGCCATGTTTTGATATTGGGCGTCTCCATTACAGACGGGGGGGGGGGTAGTGAAAAAATAAACTTCGTGCTACTTCTTTTAAACTTCGTGCCCTTAGTGACCCATTTTCTTCCGCGAAGAAGCTCTATGAAACTCCTTTTAAAACTCCCCGTAACCCTGTGTCCCTTTACCTTCCGCAATAAAGCCTTTCCCGATACGCTCCGCTACTCGGGACAAGTCGTGCGACTTTTAAACTTATTCGACTTGGTGACCCCATTTTTTTATTCGAGAAGAGTGCTTTGTGAAACTTCTTGTAAACTTTGTGCCCTTCGTGGCCAATTATTTCTACAAAAATATCAACAACAACATCAATACCGCCAAAGCCACCGCTACCCACGCATACGCCTTGTTTCGTTGTGGAAATTCAAATTTGCATATGGGGCAGATGGCTTCTTCATGCTCTACGGGCATGGCGCAACCAGGACATTCTTTAGTATTCATGCGTAAGGGTATAAAATCTTCTCATTCAATTGATTTTGCAATATGCTTAAAACAGTTACAATTCGGCAGTTTCTCGCTTTTTTATTCTTTAACATGCAGAAATATCCTGACAAAATACAACGCTAACCATTTTATATAATATTCTTTCGTCCCTAAATAAAATATAAGTAAATTTGCAGGAAATATTTTTGTATGATTTTATTCTTAGCTACCTTAACCGCCTTTTTCTTCGGGTTCTTAGTTACACCGATCATTATATTTTTCTTTAGAAAGAATAATGTATTGGACGCCCCGGGAGGAAGGAAGATACATAAAGGAATGATCCCCTCGATGGGCGGAATTTCCATCATGTTGGCCACATTCATCGGCCTGGCCACCTGGTTGTCCCTAGACCAGATGGCGACTACCCGGTATTTTCTAATCGCCATGGGCATCATGTTTACTTTGGGCTTAAGGGATGATTTGGTAGAACTCACCGCTTTGCAAAAACTTATCGGACAGTGCATTGCTGCCTTTTTGGTCATCGGCATGGCCGATATCCGTGTCACCAGCTTTTATGGCTTCCTGGGCGTTTATGAAATCCCATTGGCAGTCAGCTACTTCCTGACTTTCTTCACCATCATTGTATTGACCAACGCTTTCAACCTCATCGATGGACTCGATGGTCTCGCTGGCACGATAAGTACTATTACCCTCACCTTTTTAGGCTGGTGGTTTATCACCGCAGGCATGCTTCCTTACGGTATCATTGCCTTTACCATGGTGGGAGCGATCTTGAGCTTCCTGCTTTACAACTGGCACCCGGCCAAAATCTTCATGGGTGACACCGGCTCCCTAAGTATCGGTTTTGTTCTTTCAGTGTTGGTGATTCTCTTTATTGATAAAAACGGCACTATGCTAGGCGCGGAAGGTTTCAAATTCAGTGCTCCGATCGCTTCGGGTGTGGCTTTGCTTATCGTCCCGATTTATGACACGGCAAGGATCTTTACCAAAAGAGTGCTAAACGGCAAGTCCCCACTGGCACCGGACAAGAGCCATGTGCACCACTTTCTGATGAGAATGGGGCTTAAACATGACCAAGTGGCTTACGTTTTGGGCGGGGTCAAATTATTGTTTATCGGCTTGATCTTCCTGGGACAATCCTACAACGACCACGTCATGCTTCCGATCGTGGTGTTAAGTGCTGTTTCTTTGGGCTTGGTCTTGGACCGATACACCCTTATCCAGATTATCAAAATCAACAAAACCAAGCCTACGGTACTTTCCACTAGAATCACCAAAAAGGCCTACAAGAAGCCGGCTCTTTCTAAAGAGGTACTGGATAGGGAGAAGTTGAATATGAATTAAAAAATTGTACTAAGTACAAAGTACCAGGTACCAAGTACACCGTAGGACTGCTGCTTTTTTAAGCCTATTTTGATGTTACCCACATATTTACCGCTGAACGTTGTCCCAAGGCTGTGCCTTGGGACTTCGGAAATTGAGGCCGGCCTTTGCCGATAAGCAGGCTGTGCCTCAAGACCTCATCACCCACGCAGTGGGCTCCCGCAAATACTTCCGCCGCGAATACTTGGTACCCGGTACGTGGTACCTGGTACCCCTACTTAGTACCTAGTACCTAGTACATCTAAGCGCCTCCTTCAAACTATCCCTCCAATGAGGAATTTCAATCCCTAACGCCAGCTTAATCTTCGTCTTATCCAACACGCTGAAATGCGGCCGCTGGGCTGGAGTTGGGTATTGGGCAGAAGGGATAGGCTTTACTTTAACTTTGAGGCCAGCCAAATCAAAAATGCTGTGTGCAAAACCGTACCAGCTGGTCACTCCTTCATTGCTGAAATGATAGACCCCGGCAGGAATCCCTCCCCGGTCCACAATCTGGATGATAGCCTTGGCAAGATCCCCCGTATAGGTGGGCGTACCGATCTGGTCGGCCACCACATTGAGTTCCGACCGCGTCTCTGCAAGCCGCAACATGGTTTTCATAAAATTATTGGCATAGCTCCCATACAGCCAGGAAGTCCTCAAGACCACGGCATTTTTGGCTGTTTCCAACAATGCTTTTTCCCCATCCAATTTCGTTTGGCCATATACACCCAAAGGACTGGTAGCCACATCTTCTTTGTAGGCGATGTGAGAAGTCCCGTCAAAAACAAAGTCTGTGGACACATGGATGATGAGCTTGTCTTTCGCCAGTTCAGCAAGATTTCTCACCCCATCCACATTTATCGCTTTTGCCATTTCTTCATCCTCCTCAGCTTTATCCACAGCCGTATAAGCGGCACAGTTGACAATGATATCGGGATTGACTTGCTCGAAAAATGTCTCGAGCTTTTCCCTATCGGTAATATCCGCCTCCTGGCTTGATGCAAAAATCCAATCCCCATCATGTCCAGAATCCCTCACTAGTCCCTCCAACTCCTGGCCCAACTGACCCTTACCACCTGTTACTAATATTTTCATATCGTTAAAGTTTTAAAGAGCCACAAAGGCTCCAAGATACCAAGATTTTTTCTTTGCGCCTCCGCGCCTTAGTGGCTTTACTCTGTGAAATCCGAGTAATCTGTGTTTTTTTTGGCCACAAAGGCCCCAAGACACTAAGTTTTTTCTTTTGCGTCTCCGCGCCTTAGTGGCTTTACTCTGTGAAATCAGAGTAATCTGTGATTTTATTATAGCCACAAAGGCTCCAAGACGCTAAGTTTTTTCATTTGCGTCTCCGCGCCTTAGTGGCTTTACTCTGTGAAATCAGAGTAATCTGTGATTTTATTATAGCCACAAAGGCTCCAAGACGCTAAGTTTTTTCATTTGCGTCTCCGCGCCTTAGTGGCTTTACTCTGTGAAATCAGAGTAATCTGTGATTTTATTATAGCCACAAAGGCTCCAAGACGCTAAGTTTTTTCTTTTGCGTCTCCGCGCCGTAGTGGCTTTACTCTGTGAAATCCGAGTAATCTGTGTTTTTTTTTTAGCCACAAAGGCTCCAAGACGCTAAGTTTTTTCTTTTGCGTCTCCGCGCCTTAGTGGCTTTACTCTGTGAAATCCGAGTAATCGGTGTTTTTTTTTTAGCCACAAAGGCACCAAGACGCTAAGTTTTTTCTTTTGCGTCTCCGCGCCGTAGTGGCTTTACTCTGTGAAATCCGAGTAATCGGTGTTTTTTTTTTAGCCACAAAGGCACCAAGACGCTAAGTTTTTTCTTTTGCGTCTCCGCGCCGTAGTGGCTTTACTCTGTGAAATCCGTGTATTCTGTGTTTTTTTTTGGCCACAAAGATTCAAAGACATCAAGTTTTTTCCCTTTGCGCCCTCGCGCCTTAGTGGCCATCTTTTTTTAATACTCAAAGGGCGACTCAAAATCCCCGAGCATGGGCAGGTTCCTATCCTTCTCCGAAAGCAGAATCTCCGATTCATCCATCTGCCAGTCAATCTTCAGACTCGGGTCATTATAATAGATCCCCCCATCTGAAGGTTGATTATAGTAGTTATCACATTTGTAGAAAAACTCGGCAGACTCAGAAAGCACCAAAAAACCATGGGCAAACCCTCTTGGCAGGTAAAACTGCTTCTTGTTTTCCGCACTGAGAACTACTGCGTGGTGCTGACCAAAAGTGGGGGAGCCCTTACGGATATCCACAGCCACATCCAACACCTCACCACTTATTACCCTTACAAGTTTGGCCTGGGCGAACGGAGGAGCCTGAAAATGCAACCCACGGAAAACCCCTTTCTTGGATTTGGATTGGTTGTCCTGCACAAACTCCGGCTTGATACCGGTAACTTTTTCAAAGGTTTTGACATTGAATGACTCATAAAAATAGCCCCTCTCATCCCCGATCACATCCGGATCAATCTCAAAACAGCCCTCTAAGTTGGTTTTAATGATTTTCATCCTGCAAAATTAAGGAAGTTTCTGTACTTAAGGTATTCGCAAGTGCGAAATTAGAAGGACGAAGGACGAAGTGCTTCTTCGCGGAAAGAAAAGGGTCACAGAGTTCCGCAGAGTTTAAATGGAGTTTCACTGAGTTCCTTCATCGCGGCAGAATTATTTGATCAAAATCGTCACTTAGTATTAGGACTGACAACGAAGGCCTTTTCGAGATTGCTTCGGTTCACTAATACCCAATCCTAAGAGCGCAGCTCGAAGGGAGGGCTACGAGAGTAAAAACGCAGGATTGCTTCACAAGAGTAAAATGGCCACCAGCCAACATCTGCTGCTCGAATACTTGGTACCTGGTACGTGGTACTTGGTACCCACTCGTAAGCACGAAATTAGAAGTACGAAGTGAAGACACGGAATGTCGCACACCGCTCCCATCTTAGTACCTAGCACCAAGGGCGAAGTGGGATAAAAGGGACACGGACCTGCCTGCGCAGGCAGGGTTTCGCAGAGGATTCATGGAGTTCCACAGAGCTTCTTCGCGGAGGATTGTGTAAAAAGTTCAAGAAAAATTTGCTGATACCCCATCCGAAGAGCGCAGCTCGAAGGGAGGGCCACTAGAATAAAGACGCAGGATTGCTTCATCAGGGCAAAATGGCCAACAGCCAGCCTCTGATGCTCGAATACTTGGTACGTGGTACTTGGTACCCACTCGTAAGCACGAAATTAGAAGTACGAAGTGAAGACACGGAATGTCGCACCACCGCTCCCATCCTAGTACATAGTACTTAGTACCTAGTACAATATTTAACCTCCTGACTCAAAACATTTTACCCCTTTTTCACTTTACACTTTTAGCTAATTCCCAATTGCTAAAATTATGAAAAAGGTTTCCACTTTATTGCTCCTCATCGGGATTTTCTGGACCGCACTTCAGGAAAGTACGGCCTGCACCCGAGTGGTCTATCAGGGACCAAATGGCAACATCATCACCGCCAGAAGTATGGACTGGAAGACGGAAATTCCGGCAAACTTGTGGATTTTCCCGCGGGGAATGCAGCGCAATGGGCAGGTTGGCGATAACTCCATTTCTTGGAGCTCCAAACATGGAAGCATTATCACCAGCTCTTGGGATATTGCCTCTTCCGACGGCATGAACGAAAAAGGGCTGGCCGGAAACCTACTGTGGCTGGTAGAATCCCAGTACCCGGAATTCGAAAAAGACAGCAATCAACCAGGGCTTTCTATTTCAATGTGGCTGCAATATGTACTGGACAACTTCGAAACAGTGAAAGAAGCAGTTGGCGAACTCTCCAAGGAGGAGTTTGTGGTGGTCAGCTCCCATATTCCAGGCACGGAAACCTTTGCCACCGTACACCTTTCCTTATCCGACAAACATGGCGACAACGCTATATTTGAATACATAGATGGAAAGCTTGTCATTCACCATGATAAATCTCATGTGGTGATGACCAACTCACCTATTTTTGAGGAGCAGTTGGCCATCAACGCCTACTGGAAAAGCATCCCCGGCACGATCATGCTGCCAGGCACAAATAGAGCCGCCGACAGGTATGTCAGGGCCATTTATTACATAGACGCAATTCCTAAATCAGAGGACAGGAGGGTTGCAATCGCCAGCGTGTTCAGCGTGATCCGTAACTGTTCAGTTCCTCTTGGGATCTCCACCCCTGATCAGCCCAACATATCCTCCACCCGGTGGAGAACTGTGGCCGACCACAAGAACCTGGTCTACTATTTCGAGAATGTGTTAAACCCTAATGCGATATGGGTAGCCTTCGAAAACATAGATTTCAGCGAAAATGCCGAAGTCAAAAAAATATCCCTAAGCGACAATGAAAACTATTCTGGCGAATCCTCCGCGGAATTCGAGGCGGCGAGTCCGTTTGATTTTGCGGGGTTGGAGTGAAAAGAAAACATGATTGGAATATCTAATCTCGCATTCTCTTTACCCTCTTAACCCATGCTTCAGGAGCTCTGCTAGTATGAAACACACCGATTATTAATATGAGGCTATCTCTTAAAATATAAACTATATGAAAAGGAAATCTTTTCACCAGCTTTCTTCTCACATCTTTAAATTGTGGAGAACAGTGCATTGGATCTCGTAAGATTTGATTAATCGCTGATTCAATGCATAGCACGAAATCATTTCCCAAACCAGCCTTTCTCAGATTGTACCAATTGAAAGAATCTTGAATATCTAGCCTTGCCTCCCCGGTAAATTCAAGCCGAAAATTCATTTATGTTCTTTTAAGCTATCCTTAACCTCGGACCATGAATAAGTTGTTGATTCTCCTCTGTCGTATTTATCTATACGCCTTTTGATCTCATCTTTTTGCTCTGTAGTAAACTCAGGTTCGGACTCCTCAGGTAGTGAATCCCAAATAGCTTCTGCTATTAATATTCTTTCAGCCTCACTGAGTTGCAATATATCTTTCAGAATCTTTTCCATATATGAATATAACGATAAATCTTCATTTTTGGCTAAATGTTTAACCTACAGTTCTCGCATTAAAGCCTCCTCAAACCATTATTAAAACATACCAGCGTGGAACCAGATCCTCCTCAGGAGGATCTGTGGTAAAACCTTTTCTTTTTAAAACTTCACCCCATAAGACACTGTCGGCAAAATAGGAAACAATGAAAACTGCCTAAAGCCGATTGATTCACCTGTCTTCTCGGTATAGATAAAATAGGCATTCTGACGATTGTAAGCATTGTACACATTCACAGAGAAAGTCCTTACCCAGTTGTTCCTCCACCTTTTACGATGGCTCAAAGCCAAATCCAAACGATGGTAATCCGGCATGCGGTAATTGTTCATATCCCGTACCAAAAGAACATCCTCAAAAAAAGTAGGATTCGGGTTCGGAAGATCAAAATTTGCCGGCTGATCGGCATAGTTCGCCAAAGAGATACGGTGGTTGTTGATGGCATTATAAGTCTGGGTGCCCAATGTCATCGGCTGGCCAGTTTGATACGTCCAGAGCAGAGAAAGCGTAGTTTTCTGGTTCAACCTCACCAGAGAGGTCAGGGTAATATTATGGGGTCTGTCAAAATTATGGGCAAATACCTCCCCGCCGTTCAGCTCATCAAAGCGCCTGAGTGATCTTGAGAAAGTATAATTTCCCTCAAACCTGAATTTTTCATACTGCTTATCCCCAGAAATCTCAAAACCATATGCCTGACCAAAACCATTATGGGCAAACTGCTCGTCCCAATTTTCTCTAATAGTCCCAAATCCCGAACTTTGGTTGAACTCGATCAGATTCTGCATTTCTTTGTAAAACATCCCCATTTGAACACTGGCGCGTTGAGGTTCCCATTCTTGTGAATAAGAAAACGACACCTGGTCACTGATAGCAGGTCTCAGCCTATCCGTCACGGGAATCCATATATCTGGAGTCAAAGATGTCCCCGAAGAATTCAAAGAATGTACAGTCTGTCCCATCCGGGCATAATCCGCCTGAATAGTTTTATCCGGAGCTAGATCGTAGGCTGCATTGAATCTTGGTTCCAACAGCAAAAACCCATCAGATTCCGGTAGAAAATATTTGCCTGCCCGAATGCCTGGATGAAGTTGTAGTCTATTATTCAATAGTGAAATGTCGCTTTGCAAATAAACAAACCCATCAAAAGCATTTAACTCTACAAAGTTTCGATTTTCATAGCTGCCAAGCCCCTCCAGTTCAACTCTACTTTGCTCCCAGTCAAGAGGCTGAAAATGGTGGGCCGTCAGGTGCAGACCGGCCTTAAATTTAACCTGATTCGAAAAGTTAAAATCAAAATCATTTTTCAATACGAAATCCCGGACCGCTACACGGTAATGATAGCTGTTATTTAAATTAATCTCTCCATTATCCAACACCTCATCTTCATTGGAAAGATTATAGCCAAAATCAGAGTATGCAAGAGTAAGATTATAAAACAAATTGCCCCCCAATACCCTGTTCCACCTTAAACTGGCAAATCTGTTACCCCAGTCGTTCCTATAAGAACTGTTGTAGGTCCTCAACACATTTTCTCTTGCCAGGAAGGTGCGTGAGCCCACTGTGCTGATTTTATCTCCTCCTGAATAAAAGCTAAAAAACAGCCGGTTCTTTTCATCCACAATATGATTGAGTTTTACATTCAAGTCATGATAATTGTAGTTGAACTTATTTTCAGTATTTTGTTGCAAAGCATACATTCCTTGTAGAAACAAATCAATAGTAGATCTACGGAAGGAGACCAAGAATGAACTTTTATCCTTTACAATCGGACCTTCCAAGGCAATTTTACCTGAAAACAACCCGATGTTTGCCTCCCCATGATACGACTGCAGATCCCCCTCCTTCAAATAGATATCCGTTACTGAAGAAATTCTCCCGCCGTACTGCGCGGGAAAACCTCCCTTGTAGAAGGTCATGGAATTAATAGCAAAAGGATCAAATATGGATACAAACCCTGCCAAATGCCCTGTATTATAAAGCGGGATATTATCCATAAGGATCAGGTTTTGGTCATTATTGCCCCCTCGGACAGAAAACCCAATTGACCCTTCAAGCCCCGGCTGTACTCCCGATTGTTGTTGCAATACATTTAATATATCCACATCAGGTTTAAATGAAGGATATTCCAACAGAGCTGGCGCATTGAAGTTTACTTTGCTAATGGATTTTTTTTCGATCTTTTTATCACCTATCACTACCACTTCTTCCATAAGCTGTGGTGTCAATCTAAAATTAATGGCGGTATCCTTTTCCGCCAAAAGGGTCAGGGTTTGACTCTTATATCCTACGTAACTTACTCTTAAAGTGACCTCATGGCCCCTCCTTTCTTTAAGTGAATAAAACCCATATTCATTGGCAGATGCCCCACTACTTGATTGCGGCAGAAATACTGATGCACCGATAAGGCTTTCCCCAGAAGCAGCATCGGTGATAATGCCATTTATCCTTACTTGTTGACTTTGGGAATTAAAGTGGATGCCAAGAAAAACTAATATCAAAAGGTAATATTTATTCACAGACATTTCCATTCAGATTACATGTTGTAAGTAATTCACTCCTACTGACACCCGCAAAAATTCCAATCCCACCCTCTATATTGGAGTAAACTGGCTGGATCTGCTTAAAAATATTGGGTAAGTAAGCATCAGAAAGTGTAAAGGAGTTTGGTCCCCCAATCGCGTCCACATGATTAACCAAAGATTTTTTATAGTTATAATACTCCTCTGAAACTGTTAATAATACAGGAAAAAAATCATCAAAAAAAGGATTGCCAATCGTACTGTCAAAAGCAAGACTGATTTGGTCGGGATCACCTGCCTCTTTTTGAAATACAAATGCATGTAGATAATTCGATGGAAGGTTTTCCCTCAAAATCAACTCATCGTTATTATAGGTTTTAAGTAGGTTGTATATGGGGTCTTCATCATCTTCCACATTCCAATAGTCAGTATAAATAAAAGCTTCAAAAAATTGATCATCATTTGAGTAAGCTTCAAGATCAAAGGAAATTCGAAAATAAGGGCCACTCCTAGTTTCTGTATCCATAAAACCTGCTGGAAATATCAACCTGCTAGAGAGGATCGGTACTGCATGGGGCACAACGGTGGTTGCGGATAGAGTCCCCTCAGGTGTATCCACATGTAAATGATATTTATTCCCTTCAAACACTTCGGCATTACCCATATAAAAGGAATCAATTTTCACCAATTGCTCAGAAATTAAATTGCCATTTTCATCCTCCCAGCTGAGGGTTACATCCAATATGTCATCAACCTCAGATACGGAAGATTTGTATAGATGGCTTTTGGAAATGTAAATAGTAGGTAATTGCCCATGCTCAAGGATTCCATTGACTACATATACAGATTCTTCAATATCAAGGCCTTTGGGTTGAAAATCTGTGGTACATGAAAATAAAATAAATAGGAGGGGGTAAAGATTTTTAAGCAACTTAATTTAGGATTATCATAGGTTCCGGGTCACCGTCGGATTCACCTATACTATTTAACATAAAAGAAATGCCGAAAGGCATTCCCATACTTTTTATCTCCGAATGAAAACCATGTCATTTCTACTAATATCTCCATTCTTATGGATAAGATTCATCACCAGGCTATCAGCATCAACTTTTTTGAGAAAGAACTTATAAGTCTGAATCTTGGATAGGTCATTGATATACAATGTATCTGATTTAATATGCCACCTACCGACTTTATCAAACATCTTGTGCTCTTTATAATCGGCAAAGTAAACCGTATCATTTTGAAAATTATAATAAGTATTGTCTAAAACGAACTGAAAGGTCTCCTCAATTTTATACCTCTCTTCCTCACTGGCCTCATAGTGTCGCGGAGAAGAGATTATACTAGTAAATGCTTCAAATGAGACCATTTGCCAATAACCAACTATATCATTTTTCATTAAACTTAAGGGTAGGAAAAAGAAAAATAAGATTTTCATTATTTCGGTCTTTTAAAAGTTCGAGGATGAATGGCTACGGTACCATTCCTTAAAATTGACTTGAGTAAAAACTCTTCATGATCAAGCTTGGTGACCAAATATCTATAGGTTGCTATTTTCTCAAAATCATTAATAATTAAGGTGTCTTGATCTAAATGCCATTTCCCATATTTTCGAATAATCTTACCGCCTTCCAAATTCGTAAAGTATACAGTATCGTTGGAAAATTAATAATAGGTAGAGTCCATATATAGGTTGTAATTATCCACCATTTTCAAGTATTCATCAGGTTCCAAAGCTTGATTTCTGGTAGAGCTGATGAGCTTATCATACCCCGAAAATGATACTATCTCCCACCGACCTCTTAATAATGCGGGATTAATCAATAAAACTATGCAAACAACTACACTAAAAAGATTCATACTAAATTTTGATATAATCAAATGATGCCGAGATTGACTAACAGGCTTGTCATGATCATCCTTACAATGATGGAATAAAGCTTCTGATCATAAATCCCTAAATTAACTAACACACATCATTATGCAAAAACTTTTAGATCAAGCTATACAGTTTCTAGACGAAGACGCTGGACTGAGATGGCAACTTTAAAACAAAAAAAACCAGCCCGGAATCAGACTGGCTTTCAAAATCAACAACTTCGTACCTAGTACTTCTAATTTCGTACTTATTCCTTTGTAACCTGACTTACCGCTGCCAGTACCGATCCCGCCACTACGGCGTATCCCGCTGCTGTAATGATTGCCGCCGGCAGGGAAACTGGCGCGGCCAATAGGGTTCCTCCCACTGCAGCCAGCATCATCCCGGCATATTGCAGCCTCTTGAAAAACGGCGGCGTAGGAGCCTGCCATCTGTTTTGGATTTCGTTCATTTTGTTTTAGTTTAATGTTTAAGATTACGTTGTTATCATGGTTGTCCGCTTTTCCGACGCTGCGCATCGGAATTCGCCGTTGTCATGGTTGTCAGATGGAGCATCTTGGCGGGCCACTTTAGCCATTTTTTCCTTTCCGGATTTTTAAATGCTCAGTGCTCAGTGCCCAGCGCTCAGTGCTCCGCTTCGCTGCGGTTCCCGATTGGCCCCGATAGCTATCGGGACTGCTCGGGACTATGCGAGAGGACGACGTGTGGTGCAGTGCCCAGCGATGCGTCCTCAGTGCCCAGTCCTTTCCGTGCATAGAACAATGACAACCCGACAACAACCCAGGGAGGCGAAGCCGACCCACGGGTGGATAACCCTGACACCTCCTAACTCACTTTCTCCAACACCTGAATCCTATTCCTCAGCATCGTCAGCTGCGTCTGCACCATAGATTTCAGTACCAATTGCTCGCCTTGTAAACTGGCCACCCCGACTTTAACCTCCACCAGTTCACTCTTCAATTCCCGCAGGTCCTGGACCAGGTACCTGAGCAGGAAACCGGAGATGGAAAGGAGGACTGATACCAGTCCCCCCATTCCTACTAAATACACTCCGACGTCCATAAAGGCTGAGTTATACTCAGATTCAAAGCTTCCTCAGGTTGACTAACAATTTGAAGCTTCACTTCCTCACCTCTTTCAAGAGCCTCGAAAACCAAATCCCTAAATCGCTTAGTCGCCAGAACTGAATGAATCCCCTTTCCTTCACCGGTATGGCTAATAACCAAAGCAATACAACCCCGGAGTTCCTTCAGCGCATCATTGGCCGAATGAAAAAGGATGAAGGATCTATCCTTTACTGCCTTGACCATAACATGCCAACCCCATCGTTCGGAATAGCGCTTCTTAAGTCCATAAAGACCTTCCGGAATACAAGAAAAGCTTCTCCTGTTATCTCTCCAGGGCAGTTCAATGGTTTTGACCACCTCAACGCCCTGGTGACTAATCACGCCATTGGTACCATTAGGCCAGTAGGCCCTGGTAAGCAGTAGCTTCATCAATCTCTGTCGGTATAAAACACCATCCCCGAATTGAACTCCATTGTATTCAAAGGATACTCCACACCATTAATGATCTGGGTGTATTCCATACCCACAACGAAAAGCCTTCTGGAACCCAAAAGCTGGGTCTTGTCAATGCTCATCGTCACCTCAGGAGAGGTCAGCCCCTTTGCAATCAACAAGCTTGTTTCCCGGACATTATTCTTGGTTGCATCCTCAAAATTGATTGAGGCCCCTAGGAGATACAGCCTATAATGGGTAGTGCCAGTGGGGAATTTAAGCACCTCTTCCTGTCTGAACTCCGGAATAGTTAGGGTTACATTGTCCCCATCGTCATTAAAGGTAAAATCCTCCCTCATGGATTTGCCAAACTCATTACCTGCATTGAGTTCAATCCCCCGGATAAGGCCCCACTCACCCAACATTACTTTGCGTTCTCCTCTGATACTACTAGGATCAGACTGAACCACCCTCAAAAGGGAGGTCTGGAAGCGGCGGTGTACCTTGGAATCCCCACTTCGATGAATTGCAGGTGCAATGGCCCTTCTGATCAGCTTGGCCGCTCCCGCCGCTTCAGCAAACTCCTTTAGATTTTCCCTAGTCCGTGCGTACTTTGGATCGGTCATGATCCGTTCCTTGGTCACACCACCCTTTTGTCTGGCTTGGTAATCACCATTTTTTGTTTTGTAGAAATTCAACCTTCCTACATTGCCCTTAAGCGTGATAAAACTTGTTTGTTCTGCCATGTTTTTTTATGGTTTTAGATGAAACATGGTGCTAATATGGAAGGTAACTTCATGGCTTTCAAATGAATGAGCGCATCTGGACGTACTGTTCGCATTCAAGCGTTTTATACGTAAAAAGTAGAGGGTTCAAGGGTTTCATTGTTCAGGGTTAAATTGTTCAAGAGTTCAAGTGTTCAGTGCCGAAACTTTGAACGGCAAAGCCTTAACCCCTGAACGGCGAAGCCATTGAACAGCGAAGCTTTAAACCGCGAAGCGCCTCACCTTGACATTATCCTATGAATTCTTAGAATATAGCGATATACTAACGAACCTATGGGAGACCTATGGGACATCCATGGGACACCCATCAGATATCCTAGGCGGAGAGTTATTGGTCAATGGGATTAGACTGCCCCCACTTTGAAAATTAGAACACAAAAAAATGGTTGGCGGAGCTGCCAACCATAATTTAAAATAAGTAAATTACAGGGAAGTGTTAGTCCAGGTATTCCATTATACGGGGTATAGGAATGCTGCTGAACTTGGAAAAATCCTCTACGGTAATGAACTCGTCTTTTGTTTTGTTAAAAAAGTCTCTGATTTTCTTCAGAGCTTTCTGGCCGTAGCGGGCACTTTTTCCTGTAATCCTCGCTATGTCCTTGGCGTAAACCACACAACGTTTCTTCATACTAACATTTGCTTTTTAAAATGGAACATGAGCATTGAATTTTGCAACCTGTCGAGATAATTCGACAGCACCTTCCTCTTGGCCTTGAGGGACAACCAGCCATTAAGCAATTTCCAGACAAACCTGGCATCAGACCGTCTCATAGTGAAATGGGCGGGAGATGGGTAATCATTCAAATAAGCTGTAATCATGAACATTAATTGGGGAAAAGTGAAAATTTACATACTTGCATAGAAAAATAAACGGTTGGTTTAAATAACTTTAGCATCTACTAAATTGTCAATTAATATTTTTATTGACTAAAGCCCCGCATAGCAATCTCTAACCTTTCTTTAGATCACTACTCATTTAAATGGATAGTAACCCTATGAATCAAACAATTAAATCATTAATAAACAATTATTTTAGACCAACTTAAACGTTTTTTAGACGAAGCAAGAAAATTCTTAGAAATTAATATTCTTTGGGTGATGTGCTTTCGTCTAAGGATATTCATTTTTCATCTAAAGAAGTTGAATACATCAACTTTCCTATCTAATTTGGGCTAAACAAAAATTTACCCCTATGAAAAAAACGTTAACATCCCTAATCTTAAGCGCTGCCATCCTAGTAGCCTGTAACCGGGAAGATGATACCCCTGTAATTCAAGCCAATTTTGATGTAGAGAATGAATTCTTGGCCATTGATCATGACCTTCAGTTTTCCCAAATTCCCACAAGAGCTGTTCAATATAATTGGGACTTTGGTGATGGACAAACTTCCTCGGAGCAAAACCCCAGCGGAATTAGTTACGAAAACCCGGGAAATTATTCAATTACCCTGACCACTATGTCAGAAGGTGGGAGTTCCTCCTCTTTTCAGAAAGATGTCCAGGTGGGCAGGTTTCACGCCTATGAAATAACTGTGGAACAATTTAGTCCCGGAACGATTGAATCAACAGATAGCCCTTTCGAAGCTATTATCCAAGTAATTAGTGTCAATGATGGAAATCAGGAAGTAATATTCGAAAGTGAACCACAAGAGGATATTTCTGAAGAGAGTTTACCGTTTACTTTCGATGTAAATGAATTAGCCTTGGGTGGAAATGGATTACCTATTTATGACAACCCTCTTATTCATCTTAGAAATAACACTTCTCAGGAATTAATAGCTGCTTCTGGCTATTTATATTCCTCCACTGTTTCAAATTCCTACGATTTTGAGTCTAATGAGGGGGAATTCAATGTTGCTACTGGATCAATATTGTCTGTAAAATATAGGCTTATCTATCCCGATTAGTGAGTGAAAAAATAGCTATTCCATAAAAATGATTATGGGATAGCTATTTTTATGGTTTTTTGAATGAGTTATCACCATCACCTTAACCAGCCATTTATCTCCTTAATAATAGCTCCTCTATAAGCTCCACCAATAATTATCTCCTCTCCAATAGTGGTCTCAATAGAGTTTCCTTCAATTGCCTTAATGCAGGATTTTTTTACAATGTAGGACTTATGAACCCTTATGAAATCTGATTCAGGAAGTATCTCCATAATCCTTTTGAGGGTTTGATAAGTAATGATTTTTCTATCATTGAGATAAATCTGGACGTAATCCTTCATTCCTTTTACAACCTGTACCTCTTCAAAAGGCACATAAATAAGCTTCCCATTTTCTTTGGCCCAAAAGTAGGTAGGGGATGAGCTGGACCTTATGGCGGGTTGGAGATTCTTTTTAGCTTTGTTAACTGCTTTTACAAACCGGTCAAAGGGAATGGGTTTGAGTAAATAGTCCGTTACCTCAAGTTCAAACCCCTCCAATGCATGTTCGGAATATGCTGTGGTAAGTATGATTTCTGGCCTATGTTGCCGCAAAATCCTAATCAGGTCAAGCCCGTTCATCTCTGGCATTTCAATATCCATAAATACCAAGTCGGGCTTCAACTCCTCAATATCATTTAACCCCTCCACTGCATCATTTGACTTCTTCAACAGCTTCAGGAATGGAATTTTCTTAATATACTCTTCGATGATTTCCTGCGCATAAGGTTCATCATCTATGATCAGGCACTCTATCAGGTTATTCATGCTAAGTTTATTTCTAATTGAACCGAATACAACTCTTCAACATTTTCAATATTAAGCTGATGCTTATCAGGATACAAAAGCATTAACCGTCGGGTTATATTATCCAGGCCCTTGCCACCTGATTGTCGAGTGGTTCGCTGGAGTTTTGGTTTACTGTTTGTTACCTCAAATCTAATAAAATTGGCTTCTTGAACCAGCTTAATTTTGACCCAAGACTTACCCCTAGTTTTATTGACCCCATGTTTAAAAGCATTTTCAATGAAATTAATAAATAGCAATGGGGCCAATTGAGTTTCTTCATTATCTATGGTGCTGAAGTCATAATCAATCTCCACATGATCATGGTGCCTGATTTTTTCAAGTTCAATATAGTCCTCAAGGTATTTAAGCTCAACCTTTAAAGGAATCAGTTCGGTTTTGCTTTGATATAGTGTAAAGCCCATCAAGTCCGATAATTTACCTATCACATCCCCTGCTTTTCCATTCTCTTTAGTCAATTGTTGAAGATTATTGAGGGTATTCAATAGAAACTCAGGGTGAATTTGGGACTTGAGGAGATCCAATTGCTGGTTGGCATTTTTGAGCTCCAGGTCAGTAACTTTCTTCATGGACTCGATATACCGAAAGACCATGGACCCCGCAAAAAATAAAAATAAGAAAAAATATAATTGTTCCGCTAAAAATGATGAACCTCGAAGTGACAGCAATCTCTTATAAGATGTAATATATAACCCCTCGTAAAGAAATTTAATTTTTTGGTGATCTGGGTATCGGAAATGCATGAATTTCAGAGGGGTTGTCAGGGTATAAAGTGAACAAAAATAAAGCAATACTATGACGATGATGAATAATGGCCACTTAAAAGGAATTTTGATTTTAAAAATAATTGTAGAGAGGATAAAATAGTTAAACCAAACTGTAAAGAATGTAATTACCGTATAAAAAATTACAACATCATTTAATAAAGGGCTTTCTAACCTACGAGAATCCAAAGCCCAAATCAATAGAAAAATACCTGCAAATAAAATCACCTGCATAAACTTGCTATACTTATTAACTAGCTTTTTCATATAGATTCCAATAAACTCAATACAGGTTAATTGTTAAATTGACCTTATAATTAACTTTATCTTCATTTATTAACAATTTATATTTATCCGGGTATAAAATATCAAGTCTTTTTTTGATATTGCTTATACCCAGTTCATGTAAAGAGAGGTTATTTGGGGTAATGGGTACACAATTGGTAATTTGAAAAAACAAGGATTGCTTGGACTGCTTCAATTTAATCTGAACCAAAGAATTATCAATAGATTTATTTACCCCGTATTTAAGTACGTGGTCTACAAAACTGAACAAGATCATCGGGGCTATGAAGCTTTCAATATTTTCAATTTGCCTAAAATCATAACGGATATCGACTTTGCTACCATGATTTATTTTTTCCAATTCAATATAATTTTTCAGGAACTTGATTTCCATTTTAATGGGAATGGCCTTTTTATTGGCTTCGTACAAATTAAATCGTAATGTCTCAGATAGTTTTAAAACGACCTCCCCAGCTTTTTCGTTGTCCATTACAAGTCGGTAAAGGTTATTAAGGGTGTTGAATAGAAAATGGGGATGGATTTGTGACTTTAGGAGGTCAAGTTCCTGGTTAGCATTGATTACACTCAACTCTGATATCCTTTTCAAGGATTGGGTGTACTTAAGTAGCATGGATGCTACGAAAAACAATACCAAATGAATATATAATTTATAAATTAAGAAAATCTGAGTGGTATAATTGAAAAGGTTTTTTAATGAATGGATATTAAAATATTCATATACATACATCAATAATTTATCATCAGGATAAATCCCCACCATGTATTTAAGCGGAAAATTTAAAACATAACGAGCTAAAAGAGAAAGTGAAAGAAATGCAAGGATAAATACTACCCATTTAATAGGGCTTCGGATCGATGTAATTATTTTCGATAATACATAATATATTATAAAAACAACAATAAAGTTAAATAAGGAATAGGTAAAAAAAGTAAGATTGATAAAGCTATATCGAAATAAAACTAAATTCATTACCCACACCATGACGAATAGTCCTGTCAATAGGATAATACGTAATGACTTCTCACTCAGTACTGAAATTTCCTTCATAAATGCTTGCCTGCTTTGCTAGACTACTCGATTTTAAACAATGATAACTAAATAACGCATAGCCTACAAACGATCTATCTGAAAGTTAGGTCCACAATTAACCTCGGGAAAATAGCTTGACTACCTAAGTTGCTCACAAGAATAGCCCACCTAATCCTAAAAAAAACCACGCATCACTCCCCCAAATATGGGTAAGCAATGCGTGGTTAAAAAAGTTATGATCATTTACTTAGGATCGTATAACGTAGCGCTCGTTGCAAAATTCGCTGTGTTCGCCGCGTGAAATTCTTTAAATCATTCCCCGGCAAAAGGAAATACCTGCATCATAACACTTCTATGGGATTTTTCGGGGAGGTCATCAATTCTCACTATCCAATACGACCAATTCATAGTTTTCAATCACCTTGTCAGGTACGATTATACGGGCAAGGATGATTTGATAATCTGTGATTCTTACAATCCTGTAGGGCCGCTTTAAACCGGTTAAGTTAACGTCAATGAATACAAATCCATTTTCCTCATATGGCTCATCTAGGGTCATCGGCTGCTGGGCATGCAGCATGGAGTCCGTAGTAGGGCCAAATTTGTTGCGGTTGTAGCGCGTCTTTGTACGGGGCTGGAAAGTATTCCCTTGGGCCATTTCTTTGGCTTTATTGACGGTAACGGGCTCCTTCACGTATGGAGTAGCCGTGTAGGCAACTTGCACAGGGGAGTAAAATTGAACCCCTTTTTGATAATTGTTTGAAATGTAAACTACATCTGCACCAAGCATGGCAGCCTCCACCTTGAGTTTCCGCATGGCACGCTGGTTTACATTGTTGATGGCTGCAAAAATCGTCACCCCGCGGGCCTTGCTGTAAATCTGCGGCATTGCCTGCAAGCCATCCAACTGGGATTCAAAATCGGCAACGCCAATCTCTGTCCACCTCTTATAGGCATTTTGATTGAGACCCTGGGAAAAGGCAGAAATACTCACCGCCATAAAAGCCAAAATGGCAAAAACTACTTTATACATATATTTAGAAATTGGGTTTCTTTTAATCAAATTGGGTTGGCGCTCCGGTGTCACATCCTAAATTTACTTGACACTTTTTTCTCAAACATTTCTATTTTTCTCCGCGAAGTGGCCTTTCCCGATCCGCCCTCGATTGTCCCGATGGCTCTCGGGAGGGCTACTCGGGACAAGTTGTGAAACTTCGTGAAAACTTGGTGGTCTTTGTGGCCATTATCGGTCTTCCGTCTTCCGTCTTCTCTCTCCCTCCCATACGTCAAAACTAAAACAATTGTTCATAAAAAAAGCGCTTCCAAGTGGAAGCGCTTTAATATTTTCAGTTATCGTCTGATAATGATACTGTTATTAGTTGAACAGATATCTTACACCAACCTGCATTCTCCAAACGTTAGCTAGAGAGTTTGACAATCTGAAGGTTTCAGTTGGGAAGTCAGTAGTAGAAGGATTAGGGTTCATTCTGTAAACTGGCTGTCCTGCATCGTTAACACCTCTGTAGTTCAAGAGGTTGTTCTGCCACTGGAATTGAGGGATACCCCACTCAGAGTTGAACATGTTACCTATGTTAGTGAAGTCCATAGAAAGCTGAAGTCTATGCTGACCATCTTTCGCTACGTGGATATCCTGAAGGATTCTCAAGTCAAATCTGTGAACGAAAGGAGAAACAGCTCCATTTCTTTCAGCCAACTGGCCTCTTCTACCGCTCAAATATTCAGACTGGTCGATGTAAGCATCAAGCACTTGTCTTTGCTCCGCTACAGTCACCGCTCTACCATCAAGTGTGAATTCTTCAAAATTTAATTCATTAGCTGAGTTAGGAACGTACATCAATCTGTTAGAACCGTCACCAAAGTTACCAGAATAAGTGTAGCTATATCTACCTGCGTTTCCACCTTCGTAGAATACCCCGATTGTGGTATTGTTAGTCTGATAAGAGAAACTTGCAATCAATCTATGAGGCTGATCGAAGGCTGCATATCCAAGCTCAGGAGCATTTCTGTCTACCTGAACCGTGTTTGGCCATAGAGAGATCGCCTGGCTTCCGCCTGATGCATCCAAATCTCTAGATCTAGATCTTGTATAAGCTACGCTGGTGAAGAAACCACCGTCAAACTGCTTGCTCAATTGAGCGGTCAAGGAGTAATAATCTGCTTTCTGAGATGCGTTAGTCAAATAAAATACGTTTCTGAAATCAGGGTCATTTGAATAGTTAGTACCATTCCAGAAAGGTCTGTTATCAGGACCAGCTAATGTACCATCAGGAGATCTAAGAATTGCGTTATAGGCAATTGGAGTAGTTACATCCTGAGAGTAGATGAAGTCAAACGTACCGATGATTCCGAAAGGAAGCACTTGGTCAACACCAAGGTTGGTTCTCCAAACCTGTGGAAGTCTGAAGTTTCTATCTGTCAAGTTAAGCTCGTTAGATAGAGTAGCTGCAGGATTTTCTGGAGTATAAGCTGTTACGTCTGGGTTGAAAATGATACCAGCATCGATTACATCCTGTCCTTCAAGACCGTAACCACCTCTGATCACACCTGAACCGTTCACTTGGTTAGACATCCATACGAAAGGTATACGTCCGGAGAATACACCTGTACCACCTCTTACTTGAGTAGTTCTGTCACCTGTTACATCCCAGTTGAAACCAACTCTCGGAGAGAACAATGGGTTAACTTTAGGGAACTGGCTAACATCAGGAACGAATGTGTTGCCGTCAGGACCAGTGAAAGTTTTGTTCAAATCATCCAACAATTGGTTATTAGGAATATTTACTGGGTAGAAAGGAAGATCAACTCTCAAACCACCTGTTACTTTCAATTGAGGAGTAACTTGGAATTCATCCTGAACATAGATACCAAGCTGTGCAAATCTTGTCTCATCAGTTGGAGGAGTTGTAGATCCGTCCAAAGCAAATCCTTTAGAGAATGCAATTGGATGAACGTTCGGGTTTCTGTTGATAACACCTTCCACGAAATCGTCATAAGAACCATATCTGTAGAATCCGTTGAACACAGGGTTAAACGCGTTGTCAAACGTCATGTATTCGAAGTTACCACCGATAGTGTAAGTATGTCTTCCTTTGTAAATTGAGAAGTTGTTGGTGATGTTCAATACATTGTTTTCAAGCAGGTTACCTACTGTAAACAATTCGTTACCCATTGACATGTAGTAAAGTGGGTTTCCAGAAGCATCTGGCTGCATTACTTCGATGAATGGGAAATCCTGTCCACCTGGAACACCTCTTTTAGGGTCAGTGATTGAAGTATAACCAATGTTCAACTGGTTAGACATGTTGTTGCTGATTCTAGAAGTCAATTCAGCTACCATGGACTGTACTCTTCTGTCGTTGGTATAGTTGGCATTTCTGAAGTTGATACCTTCTACACCAATTCTACTAGTGTTGAAATATCTAGTCTGGTTGTAACGTATAGAGTTTACGTTAGTAGGTATATCCGTGAAGGCAGTATAGTTATTGTATCTCAACGTCAACTTGTTGTTGTTGTTGATGTTGTAATCCAATCTCAAGTTGAATCTTTCTTGCTCAGATGCAAATGGATAGGAGTCAGGAGCACCAGTATCATATCCGTAAATGTTCATCATCTGCTCTCTAACGAAGTTAGCTTGAGACAACGGAACTCTAGAAATAAACTGACCATCTGGAGTTTCTCCTTCTCTAGCAGCTCTTCTCAAAATTGCTGGAGTTGATTCAGTTTCCTTTTCGTAGTTGACGAAGAAGAACAATTTATCTTTAATGATTGGACCCCCAAGTCTGAAACCCATTGTTTCATTCTTAGAATCACCAGGATTCAAGAAAGTTTCTCCAATTTTTGTACCGATCATTTGATCGTTTCTTAAGAAATAATAAGCAGAACCCGTGAATTGGTTAGTACCTGATCTAGTTACGGCGTTTACACCTGCACCAGTAAAACCACCCTGACGAACGTCATATGGAGCAAGGTTTACCTGAACTTCTTCAATCGCATCAAGTGATACTGGGTTGCCACCGGCAAACTGGCCAGAACCAAGACCGAAGTTGTTGTTGTAGATGTTACCATCAATGGTAAAGTTGTTGAATCTAGAGCTTGTACCAGCGAAAGAGTTACCGTTAGACTGAGGAGTCAATCTGGTAAAGTCGTTGATACTTCTAGAAATAGTAGGAAGAGAGTTGATAGTCTCGTTAGAAAGGTTCAAAGCAGCACCAGTTCTGTCAGAGTTCATCACCTTATCCTTTGAAGCACTTACTTCAATCACATCAAGGTCCATACCGTCGCTCATTCTGGCGTTGATGGTATAATTTTGACCTAAGGCAAGCTGAATGCCTTCGTAGATTCTGTCTTCGAAGCCAATGTAAGTGATAGCGACACGGTAAGGACCGCCCACTCTTACGTTAGCCAATACAAATCTACCTTCGATGTTTGTCACCGCGCCATAGCGGGTTCCAGAAGGCTCGTGAATGGCAACTACGTTAGCGCCAGGAAGCGACTCTCCTGTCTCGTCGGTCACTATACCCTGCATACTTGCAGTAGTAACCCCTTGTGCAAACAATGTCCCTGAAGCAGAGATAAACATTGCAAGCGCAATCACACATTTAAGTAAGGAATTCCTCATAATATTTTGTTTTGTCGGAAAATGGATTTTAGTTAGGTTATATAATTTTCTTTTCCGGGAGCAAAGATAGATTTGATTTGCTAAGTGATTGACATGCCAATGTTTACAAAATATTAAGAATTAAGGTTTTTTAACAGGCTTTCTTAACATTGGCTTAACATTGCAAAACTTAAAAACCTCTTATTTCACTATTCTAACTTTTAGTGATTTTATTCCAACACCCAGCCCCAATAATGATAAAATTCCAGTTTATTTAGCCAAGGTAACGCCAAGGTTGGGGGATTGTTAAAATCGGTTGTACAAAGAACTATGTACTAGATACTAAGTAAAAAGCCTGCCTGGTTCTCGCGACCAGGCAGGCTTTATGTATGACTGTTAAAATTTAACCGCTAAGAACTCAAAGAAACGCTTAGTTAGCAGATAGTAGATGTCCCCCTTACTTCCAACTCCTCCTTTGCGCCACTCAGCGCCCTTTGCGGTGAGTTATTAACCTCTGATCCTCCGCGCCTCCGCGGTTGTCACGTCCTAAATTTACTTGACACTTTTTTCTCAAACTTTTAAATTTTTCTCCGCGAAGTGGCCTTTCCCGATCCGCCCTCGATTGTCCCGATGGCTCTCGGGAGGGCTACTCGGGACAAGTTGTGAAACTTCGTGAAAACTTTGTGGCCTTTGTGGCCATTTTTTTCCAACATCCGACATCCGACATCGGACATCCAACTTTAAAATGTATACCTCACACCCAATTGCGCTCGCCATCTTGAGAAAAAGTCATTGGGGAGCCATGCTTCATCACCGCGCACGTCCGCTTTGAAGGCAGGGATGTTGGGATCCACCGCCACGGGGGCGCCGTTGATGGTACGGGGCTCTGCGCCTGCTGCTGGGTTGTTGCCAAATTGGGCCACTGTCATAAACTGGGCGTTTTGGATCGCATAGGACCTTCCCCATTCATTGTTGAGCAAGTTGCCCGCATTCAGCACATCAAAGGTCACTTCCAGCCTGCCGGCATTTCTCACAATGATCTCCTGGGCCACCCTCACATCAAATCGATGCTCAAACGGCGTCCTGCCTCCGTTTCGCTCGGCATAATCTCCCCTTCTACCATTCAAATAGGAATTGTTGCTGATGAAGTTGTTGATGGCATTATATTGCTGATCGGCAGTTTCCACCAACACCCATTGATCATTCTCCACCACATATCGATCATAGAGCACGATTTCGTTTCTACTGGCAGGAATGTAAATTAGGTCATTTCCAAATACACCATCACGGTTCATGTCCCCCTGATAAGTGAAGGAAATCGGCACCCCGGATTGCCCGTTATAGAATATCCCCACTGAGGTGGCCAGGAATCCGGCATATTCCTTTCTATAATTAATGGCTGCCACGATTCTGTGAGGCACCATAAACTGGGAGAAAGAAAGCTCTGGGTTATTGGGATTTCCCACTGTCGGCACGTTTCTCCAGTTGGAAATAGCCTGGGAAGAGTTGCCCGGGTTGATATCCTTGGCCACACCATAAGTATACCCAATGTTGGCCATCAGCCCGTTTTCAAATTGTTTACTCAATTGCCCTGTCAAATTATAAGTATACCCTTCATTGGTGTTGGTCAGGTAGACAATATCGGTGAAGTTTGGATTGATGAATGCTCCATCAAATCGCCTTCTGTTATCTGCACCTTCAAAGAAGGTAAACTGATTATCTTCCAAACCAGCAATATTCAGGTTTTGATAAAGGATGTTGTTGAAATTCTGCGTATAAATACCGTCAAAGGTAAATACATATCCATCGCCAATCATATAATCAGCACCCAGGTTCAACCTCAACACCTGTGGATATCTAAACCTTCTGTCGGTCACGTTAATCTCTGATGTGAAAGTAGGCAGCCCCAAGTCCGCAGCATTGGGCTGGTTGTTGGGGTCAGGGTTGAAAGTGAACCCTTCCGGAAAGTCACCCCGCTGCCGCTGGGCCTGGAGTCTGGCGATTTCTACACCTGTGTTGGAAAACTGGTTGGAAAGCCAAACAAAGGGAAGCCTTCCCGAGAAAATTCCCACCCCACCGCGAAGCTGGAAGGTGGCGTCACCGTTGACGTCCCAGTTAAACCCAAACCTTGGGGACCAAAGCAGATTCGATCCAGGCATCCTGTTAGTAGCCACATCAAACCTGTTGGCAATAGGAGAATTGTTAAATTCTGGATTAGCTGATGGGTCATCCGGGAAAATTGGCACATCCACCCTCACTCCAAAGGTCAGCTTCAGATCATCGGTAGCCTGATATTCATCCTGCGCATAGAATCCTAACTGCACAGCACGGAATTCCGCTCCCCAGTTGGGTTCATTGGGCACATTGGAAAAGGATAGGTCATATGTTAAAGGAAAAACCTCCCCTGGAGTACCCACCGTCAACCAATCATCCAAGCTGGCATAACGATAGGACCCGAATGCCTGCCTGATGAACAGGTTATAAATATTATAAAACTCATTGTGCGTACCCAAAGTGAAAGTATGCTTTCCTTTGAAGACGCTGAAGTTATTGGTCAGCGTAAACACATCCTGGTTTAGGGTGTTGGCGGTACCAAATTGCTCGGAACCCAGCTGAATATTTCTACCCCCACCCAGGTCGACCTGCACATAAGGGAATGGGGTACCCACAAAGCCCCGGTCATCTCTTACCGTAGTATACCCAATTCTCAATTCGTTGGACGCGCTGTTTCCAAAACGGGAATTCAGTTCAGCCACAGTAGTATTGGTAGTACTTGGAAAAAACTGCGCTCCTCCGGACAATACAAATGTATTCGCATTCCTAAACACACTCAGCGCTTCCGCATTCACGTAATTGTGTCGGATGGAAAAAGTATTATTGTTGTTGATATTCCAATCCAAACGCACAAAGATCTTTTCGGTATCGGTAGTCTGGTTAAACGGCCCTGCATCACCAATATCGGCATTCGGGGAAATCCGGTTAATGACACTGGTCACCTGGTTGATTTCATCCTGCGTGATGTTGGATCCCTCACCGATCCCAAACAGCTGCGGCTGGGTTCTTTCGGTCAACTCCCCATTGAGGAAGAAAAACAGTTTGTCCTTGATTATGGGACCGCCGACTCTAAACCCATATTGCCTTTCAGTATAGTCTGGAACCCTTTCTCCTTCAGTAGCCGGAAGCACCCCGGTACCGGTTAGGTTTTGGTTGTTGACAAAATAATAGGCAGACCCTCTAAAGGTATTGGTTCCGCTACGGGTCACGGCATTGATACCGCCTCCTGTAAACCCGCCCATCCTGACATCAAAAGGCGCAAGCTCCACATTGATCTCTTCAATTGCATCGAGGGAAATAGGCTGGGTGCCCGTTTGTCCACCATTGGTACCATCGGCAGCCAGACCAAACACATCATTGTTTACTGTTCCGTCAATGGCAAACTGGTTATACCGGTTATTTGTCCCAGCGAAGGAAATCCCGTTTCCTCGGGTGTTGGCCTGAGGGGTAAGTCTGGCAAAGTCCTGGATTCCCCGCTCAATTGATGGCAAACTGTTGATTCTTTCTGAGCCTATGTTGGTAGAGGCCCCGGTTCGGTTCCCGTCAAAGACCTGGTCCCGCCTGGCGGAAATAACTACTTCATCAAGTTCAGAGGCGTCATCCTGTAGGGTGATGTTGAGGTTTTGGGTTTGGCCCAAGGAGAGGTTGACATTTTCGTAGATGGATGATTCAAAGCCAATGTAGGAGATGGTGACGGTATAGGGGCCACCTACGCGCATATTTGGTATAGAAAACCGCCCTTCCATATTGGTGGTGGTACCGTATCTTGTTCCGGATGGCTCATGCACGGCCACCACGTTTGCCCCTGGTAAGGTTTCCCCAGAAGATTCAGCTACCCGACCCGAGAGCCCCGAAGTGGTGACCCCCTGTCCAATTACCTGCCCACTGCCCACCAGGACAAGCGCAAGTATTACTACACACTGTAGGAAATGCTTCATAATTGTAGAAATTTATGCCAAATGATTTCATTTTTATATTTACTCCAAGATTTTACTGCAAAGATTCCGGGAACCAACTTTTACTCTAAATGGTGGCTCGAAGACCGGAGACCGAGGCTTACCCCCTGACATCCGTGTCACGTCCTTTATTTATTTTAACACTAATCAAATAAGCTTGCCGCGAAGAAGAAACTCAGTGTAACTCTGTGTCGAACTCCGTGTAACTCTGTGACCCCTTTCTTTCCGCGATGACACGCGCCACCCTCACAAAATTAATGTAGTTATTATTCAAAAACGTAATCCCAAGATTAATTTTTTAACACTTTTTCACGTTTTCAAAACATTTTACTAACATTGGATCGGGCTAAAAGTTTTTGATTTCTAGGGTTTTACAATTAAATCACGTGAGAAGGGCAATTATTAGGCTCTAAATAAGATTTTCCTATCTTTAATGGCTCAAATAAAAAAGGGATGGCTCGCAAAGGAATAGTTTGGTTATATGTATATTTAATGGCAGGAATCGCAGATTTGGCATTCGTCGCCAACAGTGCTGATACTTATAGATATGTGAGCAAACCCCTGCTTTTACTCTCTCTATACTTCTATTTCATCACGCAGACTTCCCTGATCAAGGGCAGCCTGCTGCGCAAAAGCATGGGTGCGGCCCTGCTGTTTTCTTTGGCTGGCGACATCTTCCTGCTTTTTCCAAATCTGTTTCTATATGGCTTGGGGGCTTTTCTGATGGCCCATTTATGCTACATTGTTGCTTTCAAGCTGACCCAGCATTTTCAGTTTAGCTTCTACACAGTCAATTTTGTAAAGCTTTTTTTCTACAACCTCCCCATCTACATCCCCGGGGCAATCATATATTTTCTGATCCAACCCAACCTCAATGATCTAAAAATCCCCGTTGTAGTTTACCTGATCGTGATACTGATGATGGCTTCCCTGGCTCGGGAAAGATTTGGCCGGACCAATGCGTCCAGCTTTTGGCAGGTTTTCATCGGGGCCATGCTCTTCATGGTTTCCGACGGCATTTTGGCCCTCAACATGTTTGGCTACCCCATGGTGGATGGCGACACCCTGGTGATGGGGACCTATATTTTAGCTCAGCTGCTGATCGTAATGGGGATCCGCAGTCATATTGTGTCGCATCCTACGGAGTAGGTTTATAAGTTTATGTTTCGCGGCCGCGAAAGGATTAAAGGTTTAAGAGTTTCTTTTAACCCACTTGTCCGGATTCTTTGATCTATCAATACCGCTCGAACAATCACCTTTCGATAATTTTCATCAATTGTAAAATGGATCATGTAGGGAAATTGACTTAATGGAACACAGTGAACATTATCATACCGAACCTGATAATATGGATTAATTTCTAATGCTGAAAAATGGTGATCTAAATTACTTAAAAATCGATTCCCCAAATCTATTTGAACCTCTTCAAAGTAATCATATGCCTCTTGGATATCTCCGAGAGCAAGCGGCTCAACAAATACGGTAAACTCCTTATTTCAGTTTAAGCTGTTTTCTCCCCTCCTTCCAAGTCAACAGCTTGTCCTCTTCAGAGTTTTTAATCCTCTCTCTAACCAGGGAATTATGGGCTTCAGGAATCTCTGTTCCCTCTTGATCGAACCCCAAGCTCTCAATTAGCTCTAAAAAAAAGAGATATTTATCATCCGGAACATTAATAGTAACTTTTTTCATAGCGGTTCTTTAATTCCATTAATATGGCTATAAGTTCTATTTTAACCAAAAATATCCCGCAAGAGTTGCAACCCCCTTTCTAACAATAAAACCCACGAAGCCATTAGCCTCGCGGGTTTGTATTTTGTGCATCAAGATTCAAAACTTTGCGCTCCTTTAAATTCTCTGCGGTTAAATCCCCTTGCTTTCCAGCTTGATATGCAACTCCTTCAACTGATCCTCAGCAATACTGCTCGGCGAATCAATCATCACGTCGCGGCCTGAGTTGTTTTTAGGGAAGGCAATGTAATCCCTGATGGAATCTGAGCCGCCAAAGATCGCACAAAGCCTGTCGAAACCGAATGCAATGCCTCCATGTGGCGGCGCACCGTACTCAAAGGCCTCCATAAGGAATCCAAACTGCTTTTGTGCTTCCTCGTCGGTAAAACCAAGGTGCTTAAACATCAATTGTTGTGTTGCGCGGTCGTGGATTCTGATCGAACCCCCACCTATTTCTACTCCATTGATCACTAGATCATAGGCATTGGCACGTACAGCTCCCGGGTCCGTTTCGAGAAGCGGGATATCTTCGGCTTTTGGCGAAGTGAAAGGGTGGTGCATGGCATGAAACCTTGCCGTCTCCTCATCCCACTCCAGCAATGGAAAATCCATCACCCACAGCGGCCTGAATACTTCACGGTCACGTAGCCCCAGATCTTCACCCATCTTGAGCCTGAGCTCTGACATCTGCTTCCTTGCTGTGTTTTTGTCTCCAGACAATACCAAAATCAAATCGCCCGCCTCGGCACCGCACTTTTCGGCCCAAGCCTTCAAGTCATCCTGGTTGAAAAACTTATCCACAGAGGATTTGAAGCTTCCATCCGCATTGCACTTCACATATATCAAACCTTTGGCGCCGATTTGTGGTCGCTTCACCCAATTGGTCAACTCATCCAGCTGCTTTCTGGTATACTCACCGGCTCCTTTGGCGCAGATGCCCAATACCAGTTCAGCAGAATCAAACACGCCAAAGCCTTTGTTTTGGGCCACGTCATTCAATTCCACAAACTTCATATCAAACCTCAAATCAGGTTTGTCGTTGCCATAATATTTCATGGCATCGGCGAAAGTCATCCGCTCCACTTCACCAAGTTCCACCCCTTTCACTTGGGTGAAAAGGTGGCGTACCAATCCTTCAAAAGTATTGAGCACATCCTCCTGCTCCACAAATGACATCTCGCAGTCAATCTGGGTAAATTCAGGCTGCCTGTCTGCCCTCAAGTCCTCATCCCTGAAGCATTTCACAATCTGAAAATAGCGGTCAAATCCACTTACCATCAAAAGTTGCTTGAAGGTCTGAGGGGACTGCGGCAAAGCGTAAAACTCCCCCGGATTCACCCTGCTAGGTACCACAAAGTCCCTTGCACCCTCTGGTGTGGACTTTATCAACACGGGCGTTTCTACCTCGATAAAGTCCTGCCCGTCCATAAATTTACGGGTTTCCTGCATCATGCGGTGGCGGAGCTGAAGCTTGTTGCGCACCACATTGCGGCGAAGGTCCAGGTATCGGTATTTCATCCTCAATTCCTCACCACCGTCCGTTTCATCTTCAATAATAAAAGGTGGTACCTTGGCGCGGTTTAGCACCTCAAGGGAAGTCGCCTTGATCTCAATGTCACCGGTCGGGATTTTATCGTTCTTGGAAGTCCTCTCTATGACAGTTCCCTCCACCTGAATGACAAATTCACGTCCAAGGGAAGCAGCTTTCTTCAGCAAGGCCTCATCCGTGCTCCCTTCTTCCAAGATCAACTGGGTCACCCCATAACGGTCCCGAAGGTCCACCCAGATCAGCCCACCTTTGTTTCTGACACGCTGCACCCATCCGGCCAACGTCACTTCTGTATTTATATCTTCCGCGCGGAGTTCTCCACAGGTATGTGTTCTTAGCATAACTATCAATAGTTTCGGTCACAAAGGTGCAAAGATAAAGGTTCTGCCAGCAGATTGCAGTTTTTGGGAGATGATTATTTGTTTACTGGAATATTTTTTCTTCGGTCTTCCGTCTTCCGTCTTCGGTGTCACGTCCCAAATTAACTTGACACTTTTTTCTCAAGCTTTTAAAATTTTCTCCGCGAAGTGGCCTTTCCCGATCCGCCCTCGATTGTCCCGATGGCTCTCGGGAGGGCTACTCGGGACAAGTTGTGATACTTCGTGAAAACTTTGTGGCCTTTGTGGCCATTTTCTACTTCGGTCTTCCACCCCGCCAATCAAAGAAGATTTGGCATCCGACCTCAAGACTGAAACCCATAAAAGTTTTTTAACCAAGTCCTTTTTAGTATATTTAAAATAACCTTTTTGACTTTTCAATGAAAAAATACCTGTTTCCGGCTCTCAGCGTTATCTTTTTTAGTTGAGATTTATTGAGAAAAATATAAAAAAATAAAGACGAACGCTTAGTTTTTCAGCATTTTATGAACTTATTTTGTACTAAACGATACGCTCTAATTAAGTAGCCATGAAGAAAATTTGGATGACTGTAGGATTCGTCCTACTGGTAGCGGCGGGGTATAGCTATTTGAAATATAATAAGCAAGACAAAGAGCTCCTTGCCCATCAAGACCTTGAAAATGAGGTTGATTTAGAAGATGAAATCATTGAAGAAATAGAGGAAATCCTCTATGGGATCACTATCAACGACCTGGATATCACCGAGGGCCTTGTAGGGAAGAACCAAACCCTTTCCACCATCCTTTCCCCTTTCAATGTCCCTTATCAAATCATCGATGAGCTGGCCAAGAAATCCAAGGATATTTTTGACGTCAGAAAGATCGCTTTCAATAAAAAATACACCGTACTCACTCCAAAAGATTCCGCACAGGCGCAGTTTTTCATTTATGAGCCTAATCCCGCAGAATTTGTAGTATTCAGACTCGATTCCGTAGATATCTACAAAGAGGCCAAGCCTATGGAGCTTCGCAAAAGAGAAGTGGCCGGCACCATTACCAAATCCCTTTATGTCAACATGGTGGAGCAGGGCGTAACGCCTGACCTGATTGACCAGTTTGCCGATCTTTATGGCTGGACGGTAGATTTCCAGAGGGTTCACAAAGGAGACAAGTTCAAAGTAATTTACAACGAAAAAGTGGTAGATGACCACGTTGTTGGGGTTGAGGATATCGAAGTGGCGTATTTTGAGCATTTGGGCACTCCCTATCATGCCATTCCATTTGAGCAAAATGGGGAAATCGCCTATTTTGACCAAGAGGGCAACAGCTTGAAAAAAGCATTTTTGAGAGACCCTTTAAAATATACACGAATCAGTTCGAGGTATAACCTGAAGAGATTTCACCCTGTACAGAAAAGATACAAGCCGCACTTAGGCACGGATTATGCCGCTCCAACTGGCACAGAAATCCGCTCTGTAGGCGACGGAACAGTAGTGGAATCCAAGTTTACCAGTGCCAATGGCAACTATATCAAAATCAAACATAACGGCACCTACACCACACAATACCTTCATATGTCCAAAAGAGCTGTGGCTGCAGGCACTCGGGTAAGGCAGGGACAGGTGATCGGCTATGTGGGCAGCACAGGCTTGGCTACCGGACCGCATCTTTGCTTCCGATTCTGGAAAAACGGCAAGCAGGAAGACTGGTTGAAAGAAAAAATCCCACCTTCCGCTCCAATTGCCAAGGACAACCGCATGGCTTACGAAAGGCTTCTTATGGAAAAACTGGACCAACTGGCCAATATCCCATATGCAGGTGAAGAGCAACCTTTGCTGACAAGTGCGGAATAAAGGAAATAGCCACAAAGAAACGAAGGCGCAAAGTTTTATGGACTTTGCGCCTTCTTTTTTTTAAAATTCTCTGTGGAGGAGAAAACCTGCTTTTGCCGGTAAGCAGACTCGGTGAAACTCTTTTGTTTAGAACTCTGTGGAACTCTGTGTCCCTTTTGCTTGGCGGTTTACTTATTAGCTTCAGTAAAAGCAGTTGCTTTCTCCTTGGGGAGTTCTTCTTGAGCCAAGTCAGAAGATGAAAATCTTACCTCAGTTCTTCTATTTGCCTGGTGCTGCTCTTCGGTGCATTGGCTGCACTCCACGACTGGACGGGTTTTGCCAAACCATTGGAAGGCCATCCTGTTTTCATCCACTCCGCGCCCTTTGAGGTAATCAAACACCACTTGCGCCCTTCTCTCCGAAAGCCTCTTATTGTAATCTTCCGATCCACGGATATCCGTATGTCCCTGCAGATCCAACTGGAAATCCCTACGTTGCTGCATCCATAAGGCAAGTTTTTCCAGTTCCATCTTATGAGGAAGCCTCAAGGTATATTTATCAAAGTCAAAGTAAACCCGGGGAAGGGCCAGCAACCCATTTTCCTGCAGCCTATCCTGAATGGCTGCCAATAGGGTCTTTTCATCGCAGTCGGCAGCGGCTAGATCAATGGGAAAATCGTAATCTTTGCCACTTTCAGGGAAAGCCCTCAGCACGAGCTCACTCCTCCTATTTAGCTGATGATCAGTTTCCGAACAAGGCTGACCCTCACCGCAATCCCTAACAGGCTTTTTCTTCCCATGCCACTCCGGTGTGATCCGGCTTTTCGAAACGCCTTTCTCTACCAGGTAATCCACCACCGACTCGGCTCTTTTTTGGCTAAGCTTCTCGTTGTATGCCTCTGATGCCCTCACGTCGGTGTGGGAATTAACCTGCAAATCCAAAAAGTCATTTTCCTTCATCATCTCAGCCAGCTTATCCAAGGCAGGCTTGGCCTCGCTTCTGATCTCAGATTTATCCAAATCATAATAGATCAGGTCCACAAAAACCGGCATCCTGTATGGTATGCGTATCATGGTGTAAAACCTTTCCAATATTTCATCCTCAATATCCTTGGTGGATATCGTGCTGTCAATTTTAGAAAAATAACCCTCACGGTGGATTTTAACCAGGTAATCTGAATCATGATTGAGCTCGGCGGTGAATTTTGCCATCCGGTTACGGTCAGTACGTATATCCGACTTCAGCTTTCTATCCTGCAGGGCGAAGAAAAACTCTTCCTCCACCTCATTCCCATCGCAATCCAATAAATTCGCCAGAAAGCGCTTATACATTTCCTCCACCTTATAAATATCATCAAGCCCCTTACCACCCAAGCGGTCGGATGAAAAATAGGCTTTGCCTTTCTCCTTATGGAAATATGCATAATCATCCTGGGGAGAATTATAGGGCAGGCCAAGGTTTTCGACCTCAGCATATCCATCTTCCAGCATGACTGCCTTGAAAATATCCAGCCCCCCAAGCCCCTCATGACCCTCAGAACTAAAATACAAATGTCCATCCTTTACAAAGGGGTTTCGCTCATTCTCAGCAGTATTGATAGCAGGGTCCAAGTTGATGGGTTCTCCAAATTTGAGGTCTTCATCATATTCCACATAGTAAAGATCCAGGCCTCCATGTCCACCATTCATGTCGGAGGCAAAATAAAGCCTCTTGCTTTCCTCATCCACAAATGGAGTGATGATGGCATGCTCCAAAAATGAATTGTACGGAAAGGCCTCATAGCCCACCATTTCACCTTTGCTGTCGATTCGGCTAAAATAAAGCTCGGGATTGATATCGTATTCCCTTTTCTTAACCCCTTTTACCTCCCTGGTGACCGTGTAAAACACGATTGGCTCTTTTTTTAGGAAAAAAGGATCAGAAAAATGGTACGTATCAGGCACGGGGGACTGAACCTCAGAGACCTGAAAATTCTGGTCAACTCTATAGACCGTTAGAAAGTCCCTTCCAGTCCAGCCATAGGCATCCCGACTAAACCTATTTCGCCCATCTATCCGGACGGGTTTCTTGCCCTTCCCGATTTCACCCCTGTCAGAGGTGATATAAATATTGCCCCGGTAATCCTCTGCCCATCCAAAATCTGCAAATCCGGTATTCAGCGTATCCATAGGCTTGGCCTCTACCAAGCGGTTGGGGTTTTGGTTTACCCAGGAGACCAGGGTCACATTTTTTGCCTCAAGCTCTTTTTTGAGTTCAAAATACCTGTCCATTTCCCCGGCCCGCTGTGCAGCCATGGCGTAGGCTTTCCAATCCTCTGTACTGGCCTCTGGATGTCCGGCTGCGATTTGCCTCCACTTATAGGCAAGCCCATAATCCCGCATCTGCTCAAATGACTGGGCAGCTCGCTGGGCGGTTCGGTACCTGGCCTTCTTTTGGTAGGCCTCACTGTAAACCTTGGCCGCTTCCCGGTAATTCAACTCTTCAAACTGCCTGTCGGCATATCTAAGCATGGAGTTTTGGGCAAACACCTGCACCCCCATGGCAAAAAAGACGATAATCAACAATAACTTCTTCATAATCAAAACCATCTAGGATTCTTCATTCGGACATTGCGCGGAGTGACATAATAGCCCACAGACAACTCGTGGGAGTTGTTCCGGTAGTTGTTCAGCACGTTGGTATTGTGGTCGTAAGCGTAACCTAACCTAAGGTTGCTCAGGGCAAAAAACTCCACGATAAAGGCTACCGCATTTCTACGGTTGAGATTGGCCTGCAACTGTTCAGAGCCCAAATCCAGGTTGGACCGATAACTGGCCCCCAGCCACAGCCTCTCCATGAAAAGAAACATCCCATTCAAATCGTAGCTGGTAGGGGCCCCGCCGGTTTCTTCTTTTATCAAAAAGGAAGGCTTAAACTGCACTTGTTCAGATACCGGAAAAAGTGCCCCGGCCGTGAAGTAAAAATGGAAGTTGTGATAGGCAAGTGCCAAATCCTCCCTTTCCAAAGCCTGTCTGCCCACCAAATTAAAGGCGCTCAAGCCCGCATAGTATTTTGAATTGTGCCAAAACACCCCAGCATTCATATTGGGAGCAAACATGTTGTTTCTGCCCTCCGGAACATGGATATCCCCATGGTCATTGGGGTTAAATATAGATCCGTCAATCACGTACTCGGTCACCCCGGCACTTACCCCAAACCCTAAAAAGGAATCATATCCGGTTTGTAACCGGTAAGCGTAGGTGAGCAAGGCCCCAGAGGTTTGAGAAGGCCCAAGCCTGTCAGATAAAATTGATGCCCCAAAACCCATCCTGCCCTCATTGGCACTGAGATCTGCTGTCACCGTAAACGTACGTGGTGCCCCGGGGAAGTCCATCCATTGACTTCTGTAAGTACTCTGAACATAGGGCTCACCCTTATAGCCGGCGTATCCCGGATTGATATGGAGCCCATTGAAAATATATTGGCTAAACTGGGGCAACTGTTGCCCTTGGGTCTGCTGGGAAAAAATCAGCCCCAGCAAACCAAATACTGCTATTATTCTAAAAATCTTTTCCATTTCCGTCTTTGATTACTTGTATCCAACCCTTAAAAATTGTCTGCTGACCATTACTATCGGTGGATTTCATCACATAGTAATAGGTACCCGAATTCAGTCCCGGAGCCCCCCAGTTGTTTTGGTAATTGGTGGCTTCATAGATATGATCCCCGTAGCGGTTGAAAATGGTCAGGTCGTTTTGGACGAATTTGTCCAGCCCCTTGATGACAAAGAAATCATTTTTCCCATCCCCTCCAGGGGTGATCACATTGGGGAAAAACACCTCTTTAATTTCATTTTCATCCCTAGCTTTGTTATTGGACAGGTCTACATCTTCCTCCCTGGAGCTCACCTCCACCTCGTTGATAATAGTGCCTTTATTGTTGGCCTTCACCTCCAGGGTTAGTGTCAAAGTACCACCGGCGGGGAAGCGCTCCACCTGCCATTGAACCTGCTGACCACTGACCTGAACGCTGATCTCGGCATCAAAATCTGCCTCAAAGCTATAGCCCAGATAGGTTACTTTTGAAGGTAGCCGGTCTGTGATTATTACCGCATGGGCTGTTTCAGATCCGATATTAATCACCTCAATTTCATACTCAAAGGCATCCCCCTCTACAATATCCCGATTGAAGGAAGTTTTGGAAATCGCCAGGTCAACTTGGGCGTTTTTGACGATCACGGATTCGGATTCTGCTTCTTTCTCAAAATCCCCAATAGTGAGCTGCGCTTTGTTTACCACTTCCCCTTCGGCAGTGGCCATTGCTTCGATCACCAGCTCCACTGTTTCACCGGCAGGAAGTTGGGCTATGATAAACACCAGGGAATCATCATCTTCCCTGTCAAAATTTGAAGAGATATACATCAATTCTTCGGGAAGGAAATCCTCTATCCGGATATTCTCCAAAGTCTGATTCCCATTATTGGTCAGGGAAATGGTGTAGGTGACCATATCGCCTACCATCACTTCGGTGCGGTCCACTGATTTAGTGAAATCAACTTCAGGATCACCTGAAAGCAGTTGGAAGGTAACAATGGCCTTATCCCGATTTTGAGGATTGCCTAGTTCCCAAAGTTCATACTCCAAAGTATACGCTCTCGCCTCAGCCACGCCACCCATCAACCTCAACTTACCATCTTCCCCGATGATCAAGCCAAGCAGGCCGTCCAAATCCGTGAAAATGAAGTCAATTTGCTCAGGTTTCACTTTCTGGCCATTTAGGAGATCATTGTCCAGAATATTTCCCAAAAGCCCTCCAACCTTGGCCTCAAAATCACCGAAATGATCATCATTAGCTATGATGGTTGGGTTGTCGCCCGGAGGAGGGCCCTCACCCGCCCTGTAGGTTACCAAGGCGCTGGCTTCCAAGGCAAATTCCACCCCACCGGCATCCACGGTAACAGCAAAGGCCGTATTTCTCACCTTTCCGGCTTCAACATCGGCCGCAGTTACCGTGTAGGAGGTATAAACATGGTATTTGCTGAAAGGAGGAACCTCGGCCACGATGGTCTCTAGTCCCGTAAGGGGATCTTCCACCTTGACATTGTTTGCAGCAAAGTCACCGTCGTTGTCAATCTCAATCACATAATTGATCTCCTGACCCGCTTCGCTGAAAACCGCTCGGTCGGCTACCTTGGTCAGGGAAAGGGCAAAGCCAGCTAATACTTTGACCACCACTGGCACCTTTTCACTTTCACACCCAGCTTCATTTACCTGGCTTACATAGGCCGTATGGACACCTGGGAACCAGAGTTGCACCACTGGCTCCTCGTCCAGCTTATTGCCCCTGAAGTCATACCACACCAGGGTATGATTTGGAGAAGCCTCTACGATGTAAGTGGTGGTGCCAAAATCGATGTCGACCACCCTGTTTTTCACCTTGGGAGGCGCCACTTCATTGACCTTGATTTCAAAGGCAAAGGCACACACCTCATGGTCCATTCCCACAGGCAGGGCATAGTATGTATCCGATTCGGTAGGGAAAGGATTATTGGCATCAAATTCCATCAACTCCACATTAAGACCTGGAATCTCCTTGTAAAACCTGATTCCTGCCGGGAAAGCGTCTTTGATCAGGTCGAAAGGAATCTCTTCCCCTTCAGCCAAGCAGAACTCAAACACCCTGTTCTGGGAGTAATCCTTGCATTGGGTTGCATCAAAGTTTTCAGTGTTGACCCATACGACCACAGGCCCAGTCACCATCTCACCCTTGCATTCTCCACCATCCTGGTAGCCCTGGATCAGGGATATTTCCTTAAACGGTGTTCCGGAAACCTTACCTGTCCCCGAAATGGCGCCCTCTATAGATATGGAGGGGTTACATTCTTCATTAGTAAGTATGAAACAATCCTCTGTGGCTTTGACGGTATAGCTGAGCCTAGCCAGTACAAAATCGCTGGCCTCACCGATACTGGACGGCATGGGAAGGTCTCCAACTTTCCAAACGATCGAACCATTGGGTCCCATGGTCGGCTCATAGGTAGCGCCTGAAGAATTGTGTCCGCTAAAGAATAACTGCTCCTCCACAGTCGCTTGGGTGGCTGTGAAAGGCAGGGGAATTACAATTTGGGCATCCTCAATAGGCTCGGTGCCTTTATTAAAGAGTTCAATGGTGAATTCAATCTCTTCCCCTGGCTCCACTTCGGCATTTTCCTCGGTCACTTCCTGCCCATTGATCCGACTCACCTTATTAATCCCCACAACTTCGGGCACATAGGCATCCACCGAAAACGTAAGGTTGAAAATAATGTAACGGTCACGCACAGATCCATATCGGAACAAGGTTGAGGTTTGGCTATTTCCGATCACCTCATTGTTCTCATTGGGAATTTCAAACATGGAAATATCCATCCCGGCATTATGCTTTAGGAACGGATTACGGGGATTGCCTCCTGTAAAAATGGAGGAATTGAAGAAGTTGTCAGGACTATTTCCCTCATGACTCAGACGGATAAATTCACCCGAGTTTAGGCCATTTTCGATTTCCAAATAGTTGCCATCAAGGTCCATATCGCCTTCACCGGCCATCACGCCTAACTTGATGTTGACTTCACCGTTTTGCGCGGTTTGGAAACCTTCAATCGGAATCTGATATTCCAGCACCTGGCTCCCGGTCACGTAGGCATGCCCATCAAACACGGTTACATCCCGCCAGTTCATTTTGGAGTTTTGGTACACCACTACCAGACCCCAGCCTCCGTAAAAGCCCACTTGCTCGTCGGAGCCTTCATTAAGAGCCATGTCGGCAACAAAGTACTCTCCACCGCCATGCTCCTTAACCAGATCAGTGACTTCAGCATAGGCTGAATACATCAGGCTTTCGGAGGTTTCTGGAAAATAAATGTTGTTTGGCGCAGCCGTAATGGTCTGGTAGCTTCCGTTGGCATGCTTAAACAAAACCTGTCTTTTATTCAAGGTCTTGGTAAGCCCGTCTTTGCTCACTTCAAAAGAAATGGGGCTTTCCGGACCTGCTGAGGCCCGACCCGTCCAATAAAGGCCGGCATACACCACTTCCGAGCAACTAGGGTCAGCACCGTTTTCCTGAGAAAACAACAGGGTGGCCGAGGAGGAATTGAGGGTAGTGGGATCACCGTCTATATCGACATATACCATGGAGGTGTTGTTAGTGGTAGCATCGGGGTCCTCGGTTTGGAGGTTGGTGTTTCCAATCATGGTAAAATCACCTTTGATGCTATAGATGGTTTTCTCCGGGCTCGCAGCGGCTGTGCGGGGAGAAAAAGGCACCTGAACCTGTGCCTGAGCGGGGGCAAGGCCTGCTATCATAAAGACCAGCAGCAACCAAGCGAAAATCACCCTTGGGGTACTACAGAAAGTATTCATAATCAAATAGTAACGCTAATAAAAAGTCGGTCAAGGAGACCGGAATCCTTAAAATTGAAGAAGGTAAAACCCGTTCTTACTATCTAAAATCAAAACCTGCCGAATTGGCTGCGGCAGTACCGGGAACTAAGTAAAGATTCTTTTCATAGGTAAAAAGTTTATCCGTGAATCTTACATCAAGCAATCAAAAAAACCTTTTTAAAAACTAAAAAAGTACCCGAAACTATGTTTCATCACTCATTATGGGATTATTGAGACAGAAACTATCGTTAAATCCTTGTGACCAATATATAAATTAAAATGCAAAAAATGTCATTTATCTAGGTGATTATTTTCTATAAAATAAATTTAACCGCCAAAAAATGTGATGAAAGGCATCTAGAGGCATAAAAAAAGCAGGTGGCTTCACCTGCTTTTCAATTGTTTTTTACTTGTTTTTAGCCTTTTTATCTTTCACCAAGCGGCTGATGTACTTTTCTAAAACCTCACGTTTATAGGTTTCCAACAGTCTTGATTGCAGATTTAGCTTCTCTAAACTCCACACCATAACCTTATTTATTTAATTTCTGTCCTAATTTTAAAACGAAATACCCCTATAAAGGGTTTTAACGACTTAAAACCATTTGGCATCCCCATTTTTGTTATTGGCCTATTTTGACTAAATTGAAAACAAACCACTGACTCATGGAAAACAGAAACTTATCAAAGTTGCAAGAAGAGATAAACGAAACTTTTGAATTACATAAGCAGCATGCCCTCAAGCTCAGGCTGAGCACCAAAGAGGAGCGTGCTCGCAAACTTTCCAAACTGCGGGAGTGGATCAAAAAGAACAAGGCGGAGATCCGAAAAGCTCTTTATGCAGATTTTAAAAAGCCGGCCACCGAGGTGGATTTGACGGAGACTTACCTGGTATTGTCAGAAATCAACCTGGCCTTAAAAAACCTCAGCAAATGGATGCAGCCCAAAAAGGTCAAAAACCCGATCACCCTTACCGGCAGTTCTGCCTATATCCAATATGAGCCAAAAGGCACCTCGCTTATAATTTCCCCTTGGAATTTCCCCTTTCAGCTGGCAGTTACCCCGCTGGTATCGGCCATTGCGGCGGGATGCACCGCTATCATGAAGCCTTCGGAAAGCTCGCCTCACACCAGTGCCTTGCTGAGAAGAATGGTAATGGAAGTTTTTTCCAGAGATGACGTGGCGTTGTTTGAAGGGGAGGTGGAAGTGGCCACCATGCTTTTGGAAAAACCCTTTGACCATATATTTTTCACCGGTAGCCCAAAAGTAGGCCGGATAGTCATGAAAGCTGCAGCTGAAAACCTGAGCTCAGTTACTCTAGAACTGGGAGGAAAGAGTCCGGTAATTATTGATAAAAACGCCAACCTGGAAGATGCCGCCCAAAAGATAGTATGGGCGAAATTCATGAATGCCGGCCAAACTTGCATAGCGCCTGATTATTTGATGGTGCACTCCAGCATCGTGGATCCGTTTTTGGCAGAAGTCAAAAACCAGATCCATAAAATGTATGGTTCAAAGGGCAAGGCTATCGCAAAAAGCAAGGATTACGCACGCATCATCAACGAAAGGCACCACAAGCAACTCTCCAGGTTGCTAAGTGATGCTCGATTAAAAGGGGCTTCCATTTTCTTTGGCGGAGATACCGATGAAGAAGTAAACTACCTGGAACCAACCATCCTCACCCAGGTGACGGAAGCCATGGATATCATGCACGAGGAGATTTTTGGGCCAATTCTCCCAGTAGTGACCTACACCGACATCGAGGATATCGTCCATACCATCAACAGCAAGCCAAAACCACTTGCCCTTTACATTTTCTCCGACGAACAGTTTGTGATCGACTTTGTATTGAGCAACACTTCCTCAGGCGGTGTTTGCATCAACGATTGTATCGTCCACTACATGTCGCCCGATTTGCCTTTTGGCGGGGTGAATGAGAGCGGGATAGGAAAAGCCCATGGCCACTTTGGCTTTAAGGCCTTCAGCAATGAAAAAGCCGTGCTCAAACAGCGCGTTGGGATGACGCCTGCCAAAATGTTCTATCCTCCCTATGGCTTTGCCGAAAAGAGAATTTCCAAACTGTTTCTGAAGATATTTGGCTAAATGAAGAAAGCTTTTTTCGCCCTAGCCGCTCTATTGGTTATGGAAAATGCAAATGCCCAGCAAAGGGCAAGGGATTTCGGTTTTGAATTTGGGGTGATGTCTCCTGGTCCACTCAATGCCATCACGGATGTGGAAGGCGTGAAAGTGGGTCACATCACCCTGGCGGAAGACGATGATATCCGGACAGGCGTCACGGCCATTCTTCCCCACGATGAAAATATCTTCCAAAATAAGATTCCGGCTGCCATATATCTTGGCAACGGCTTCGGAAAATTGGTGGGTTATAGCCAAGTCAAGGAGCTGGGCAACCTGGAAGGCCCCATTATTTTAACCAACACCCTAAGCGTGGCGGCTGGCATTGAAGGTGTGGTTGACTATACTTTTTCCTTTGAGGAAAACAGCAACGTCTATTCCGTGAATGCGGTAGTAGGGGAAACCAATGATGGGTACCTAAATGCCATCAGGAAAAGAGCCGTCAAGCCCAGCCATGTGCTTCAGGCAATCGAGGATGCAAAAGGAGGCGAGGTGGAGGAAGGAAATGTGGGTGCCGGGACTGGCACTGTGGCTTTTGGTTTTAAAGGGGGAATTGGGACAGCTTCACGGAAGCTTCCAGAAAATCTGGGTGGCTATACGGTTGGCGTATTGGTCCAAAGCAATTTTGGTGGGGTCCTTACCGTGGACGGGCTGCCGGTAGGTAAACATCTTGAACAATATTCTTTCAAAAACCAGCTGGAATCTGCCGACGGGTCAATAATGATTGTAATAGCTACCGATGCCCCGGTTGGGGAAAGGAACCTGGAAAGAATTGCCAAGCGCGGGATGATGGGACTGGCCAAAACCGGCGGGATTGCCTCCAACGGTTCGGGAGATTATGTGATTGCCTTTTCCACTGCCAAGGAACTGCGCATTTCTCACAGTGAAAAACCCCTCACCCTATCCCCAACCTCCACTTTACGAAACGACGACATGAGCGCCCTATTCCTGGCTGCTATTGAGGCCACTGAGGAAGCGATCATCAACTCCCTTTTTGCGGCCGAGGATATGAAAGGGCGAGATGGGCATGAAGTGAAGGCTTTGCCAATCAATGAAGCCATCAAGCTGAAAGAAAAGAAGGGAAGGTAGTTTCATTTCGCACCCTTATTGGGATGAGAGACCGAAGCCAGCCTAACTCGGGGCGGGTCTTACTCTTCTTCTATCCATATTCCCAGTAAACATGGTACGGATCAGGTATGGAGTAAGTATGGACAAGCTCTATATTTGGGTTTACCGGTTATGAGCGAAGACCTAACTCACCCCTAACTCAATATCCCTATAAGGTCCCTATATTGTCCCTATAAATTCCCTGTAAGGTCTCTAAAAGGTTTCTCATAACGACCGAAAAGTGAAGCGCAAAGCACCTAGCGCTTAGCTTATTTTTTATCCAAATCCCTTTGTGAAATCTGTGTTTTTTTATGGTCACTCTGAAGCTGTATTCTTTTGCGCCTGACTGCTTTTCAAATTCCTAAATCAACATTTCCTCCTGTAAGGATAACCCCAACATTTTTCCCTGCAAAAGTCTCCTTTTCCTTTAAAATGGCAGCCAGAGGCACTGCACTGGAAGGCTCAATCACTATTTTCATCCTTTCCAAAATCAGCTTCATGGCAGCCTTGATTTCTTCATCCGAAACGGTAATTATCTCCTTAATTCTACCTTGGATAATCGCAAAATTTATCTCTCCCAATGAGGTAAGCAATCCATCAGCAATGGTATTGGGTTTCAAACTGGGTTGTCGCTCCCCGGTTTGAAGGGAACGAAAAGCATCATCGGCACCTTGGGGTTCGCCGGCATATACTTCAAGGCTGGGGTTCATATATCCGGCCGTAAGAAGGGTCCCCGCCAAAAGGCCTCCACCACCTACAGGCGTAATGATCACATCCAGCCCCTCCACATCTTCGATCAATTCCAAGGCAGCAGTGGCTTGCCCCTCGATGACGTCCATAAAGTCATAAGGATGGATAAAGGTCGCTCCGGTTTTTTCCACCACCTTTCCCAACATTTCTTCCCTGGCCTGCTGGGTAGGCTCACATTCAATAATTTCACCCCCATAAGAAGCAACGGCCGCCTTTTTGATCTCGGGGGCAGTTTTGGGCATCACGATGTAGGCGGGTATCCCCGCCACCTGCGCCGCCCTGGCCAATGCGGCAGCATGGTTGCCGCTACTGTGGGTGGCCACTCCCTTCAATTTTTGTGAATCCGAAAGTTTTCGCACGGCATTTGCAGCGCCTCTTGCTTTGAAGGCCCCTACCTTTTGGAGGTTCTCACATTTGAAGAAAATACTGCAACCCGCCATTATATTAATCGCAGAAGAAGACATCACCGGTGTGCGGTGGATGAATGGCTGGATGGCAGTGTGTGCTTCACGGATATTTTCTAAACTTGGCAGTGAGAAGGTCGGCATGGTTCGGCTTACTTATTTGCGGCAAATTAACATTTTCGAACCACATTGCTTATATTGAAAGGGTAAAATGACTATTTCTATGGATTACAAAGAGTTTTTTAAGCGCCAGCAAGCCCACCCTTTGATGGGGGAGGCCCTGAACAAAGACAACACGGAACTACTGGACCTCACGGCCAATAACAAAGGCTTGGAAGGGGTCAACCTACAGGACACAAGTGATTTTGATAAGTTTATAAAAAGACAGCTCAACGGCAAAAAGTACGGCTTAGGGGGCTATATGGAGAAGCGGGACATTTACCGGCGTTCCGATGTTTTTGCCCAGAATGATGCTTTCCGCAACATTCATTTGGGAGTAGATATATGGGCAGAGGCCTGCACCCCGGTGTATGCGCCCTTTGATGGCGTGGTGCACAGCTTCCGCGACAACGCCGGCTATGGCAACTACGGCCCCACCATCATCCTTCAGCACGAATTGGAGGGCCAAACCTTCTTCACCCTATATGGACACCTCAAATTAAGAGACCTTAACCCACTTCACAGGGGGTTGAAAATCAAAAAAGGCCAACTTCTCTGCCACCTAGGCATTCAGGAGGAAAACGGCAATTGGCCGCCCCACCTTCATTTCCAGATCATGACCGACATGCTGGACTTTGATGGGGACTTCCCGGGGGTAAGTGCAGAAGTGGACACCGAGCACTACCGCACCATCTGCCTTGATCCTGACATGATTCTCTGCTTTGAGGTGCAGCAGGAAGCTGGCAAACAGAAACCGACCCAGGGTGTTGTAATTTAAAAAACCACATCTCGCATGACCCAAAAAGAACTTGAAAGCCTGACCGATTTTAGACAAAAACTTCACCAGCACCCCGAACTTTCCAATGAGGAAAAAGAGACTGCTATAATGGTGAAGGATTTTTTTGAACCGCTCAAACCCGACAAAGTCTACGACAAATTAGGCGGGCACGGGGTAGCTTTTAAGTTTGAGGGGCAAGAAGACGGCCCTACCACCATGATCCGATGTGAGCTTGACGGTCTTCCTATTGCTGACCTAAGTGAGGCCAAGCATGCCTCCACAAACCAGGGTATTTCCCATTCTTGCGGCCACGATGGCCATATGGCTATCGTGGCCGGAATGGGTAAGCATCTTTCGGCAAACCGTCCGTTGAAGGGCAATGTCGTTTTGTTATTTCAGCCGGCTGAGGAGACGGGTGAAGGAGCAGAGCGTGTGATTAAGGATAAGAAGTATAAGGAAATCCAGCCCGATTATGCCTTTGCCCTCCATAACCTGCCAGGCTATCCCGAAAAGCAGGTAGTCATCAAAAAAGGCCCGTTTGCCGCAGCGTCAACGGGCATGATCATCCAACTTACAGGCAAAACCTCTCATGCAGGACACCCAGAAGACGGCCTCAGCCCTGCGGTGGCCATGAGCACCTTGATGGTCGGCTTGCCCTTGCTACCCGAGAGCATGAAAGACTTTGCCCTCATCACGGTAGTGCATGCCCAACTGGGCAAAAGGGCTTTTGGCACGTCCCCTGGAAAGGCAACCGTCATGGCCACGCTGCGGAGCTTCGACAATGACACCCTGGCAGCATTGACCGGGTACGCCGAAGCATTGGCCAAAAAAGTCGCCGAGGAAAACAAGTTGCAAATAGAGATCAGCTATACCGAATCTTTTGCCGCGACCGAAAACAGCCCCGAGGCGCACAAGCTGGTTAAGGACGCAGCCAAACGGCTCGGTTTAAAGACCAAAAACATCCGGATCCCCTTCCGCTGGTCGGAAGATTTCGGCCATTTTTCCCAAGCCACCCAAACAGCCCTTTTTGGATTGGGGGCAGGAAAAAAACAGCCCCAACTCCACGAGCCCACCTATGATTTTCCGGATGAAATCATCGGTACAGGGGTGGATATTTTTGTCGAAACCCTAAAAGAACTTCATTATTGATACTATGCAGGGAACCAGCTATATCCAAATCAGCAAATCAGCCTATAAACGCAACCTCAGCTACATCAGGCAGGAAATCGGGGAGCACCCCATCATCTCGGCAGTGGTAAAAGGCAATGCTTATGGACACGGGATAGAAAACATGGTCAAAATAGCTGAAAGTGCCGGCGTAAGACATTTTAGCACCTTCAGTGTGGACGAGGCCTACAGGGTATTTCACGCCAGTAAGCATCGCAGCCATATCATGATCATGGGCATGGCCACCGAAGCACAGCTGGATTGGGTGGTGGAAAACGGGCTGAGCATTTTTGTATTTGGTATGGATAGGATGGAAAAAATCCTGTCTATCGCCAAGCAAAAGGGGAAAAAAGCCAAAATCCACATAGAAGTAGAAACGGGTTTTCACCGTACGGGATTTGAGTGGTCGGAAAGGGAAAAGCTCAGCAAATTATTGATTGAAAACCTGGATCATTTGGTGCTCTGCGGACTTTGTACCCACTATGCTGGTGCGGAAAGTATCAGCAATTATGTGCGAGTTAAGGAGCAGATAGAAACCTTCCACAAGTTCAAAGAATACTTCAAGAGCAAAGGGCTTGCGTTTTCCCTATATCATACGGCCTGCTCAGCGGCAGCGCTGACCTACCCGGAAACGGTGATGGATATGGTGAGGATTGGCATACTACTGTACGGATTTTGGCCGAGCCAGGAGACTTATATGGCCAAATACAAACACCTGCTTACCCAAACGACCAAGAATCCGCTTAAAAGACTGCTAAGTTGGAAAAGTGAGATTATGAGTCTCAAGGAAGTGAAAATGGGGGATTTTATAGGATATGGCACCAGCTACATGGCCCCGCGAAATATGCGGATTGCCTTGGTGCCGGTAGGCTATGCCCATGGCTTTAGCCGGACTTTAAGCAATCTGGGCAAGGTGCTTATCCATGGCAAAATGGTCTCGGTAGTTGGCACGGTAACCATGAATAGCATTGCGGTGGACATCACCGAACTTAGAAATGTGAAAGCCGGGGAAGAAGTGATAATTATTGGCAAGCAAAAGTCGCAGGAGCTCACGGTGGCCTCCTTTGGGGAGACATCCCAGCAAGTCAACTACGAGCTGCTTACTAGGCTGCCCCAAGATATTAAGCGGACCATTACCACTTAGTCCAACAACGCCTCAATATCCTCTTTGCTGAGGCTCTTCATAAAGCTTTCTTCCGTACTGATAAGTTCTCCAGCCAAAGCCATCTTTTTCTCCTGCAAAGCCATGATTTTCTCCTCTACCGTATTTCTGGTGATAAATTTATAGATCATGACCTTGTTCTGCTGACCTATCCTGTGCGCACGGTCAATAGCTTGTGCCTCTACGGCAGGATTCCACCAAGGATCAAGTAAAAACACATATTCAGCTTTGGTCAAGTTGAGTCCCACACCACCGGCTTTCAGGGAAATCAGGAAGATCTTAACCTCATCGTTTTCCTGAAACTCCTTCACTTGGGCCTGACGGTCCTTGGTAGTACCATCCAGATAAGCATATCGGATATTTTCAGCATCCAGGAATTCCTTAACTATTGCCAAGTGCCTCACAAACTGGCTAAACACCAAAACCTTGTGCCCTTCACTCGCAGTGGAATGAAGCATGTGCGTCACATCCTCCAACTTGCCTGAACCGCCTCCGTATGACTTGTCGGTCATTTTGGGGTGGTTGGCTATTTGTCTGAGCTGGGTAAGGCCTCTAAGCAGGGTAAATTGCTTCCTGGCCATCCCTGGCATGCTTAATTCATTGACAATTTGCTCCCTATAGTAGCTCTTCACCTCTTCGTAAGCCTTCTCCTGCTCGCTGGTCATGGAGGAATATTTCACATTGATCAGCTTCTCTGGAAGATCGGTGGCCACTTGGGTTTTGAGTCGGCGCAGGATGAAAGGCTTGATGGTGGCATGCAGCTTTTGGGCCTTGTCCATGTCGTTCTTTTTTTCGATAGGCAATAGAAATTGCTTCTTAAAAAGACTCTGGTTGCCCAATAAACCTGGGTTGATGAAATTCATCTGAGACCACAGGTCCATGGTGCCATTCTCCACAGGCGTACCCGTGAGGATGAGTTTATTCTTGCAGTGAAAATTATTGACAGCCTTCGAGATATTGCTTCCCGGGTTCTTGATTGCCTGGGATTCATCCAAAATCACATAGTTGAAGTAAAACTGTTTCAACACGTCAATATCCAGCCTGGTGATGCCGTAGGAAGTCAACACCAGGTCATATTTGTGAAATTGGGAAGTGTCCTTGACCCGGAATGAACCGGTATAGGTCAATATTTTGAGTTTTGGCGTAAATTTCCTTGCCTCCAGTTCCCAGTTGTAAATCAGGGAAGTCGGCATTACCAGCAGTGAAGTGCTATCTGGGTTCAGCTCTTTTTCATGGGCAAGCATCGCAAGGGTTTGGACCGTTTTACCAAGACCCATATCATCGGCAAGGCAACCGCCAAAGCTATAATCATTCAGGAATCTTAGCCAATTGTAGCCCGCCTTTTGGTAAGGCCTCAATTCTCCCTGGAAGCCAGCGGGAAGCTCATAATCCTCAATGTTGGAGAAGTCTTTCAGCTTTTCCAGTTTGCGGCTCAGGGTTAGGTTGATCAGCTGGCCTTTTTCAAGCTCCTGTGCAAGGGCTATATGGTGCTTTTTAAGTTTGAGATGCTGGTGGGTGGCATCATTATCTTCTAGGAAGGAGAAAATCTCCGAATAGTTAACAAACCAGCTGTCAGGAATAACGGCGATTTCTCCGTTTGGCAATTCAAATTCACTTTTGCCCTGTGTAAGCATTTTCCTAATCTTGTGGAAAGGAATTTCAAATTCACCAAACTTGATGATAGCATTGACATCAAACCAATCAATATTTTCTTTGATCTCAACTGAAATGCTGGCTTGTCCAATAAAATACTTCTTTCCTTCCAGATTATTGTTTTGAAGGATTTTCACACCCATTGACTCCAGCTGCTCGCGATTATGATTGATCCAATCGAAGGCTTTTGATTTCTCAAGAGAAAATCGAGAGGATTTTACCGGCAAACCCATCTCCTTAAGGTAGTCGCCGTAGCTTTTCTCTTTTTCAAGGTCTCTCATGACCTTGTAAAAAGTATAGTTATCTCCCTGCTGCTCCAGCTTTACGTCATTTGGACGTTTTTCATCTGAGCGAAAGGAGTAATTTCCATATTGGAATTTCAGGTCAAAAATAATCTTATCCTCCGATTCAGGCTCTCCTGCCACATTATTTCCAAAAAGATCCTGTGAAGATCCATTGCCCGGTAAGTCACTCAGGCTCAAATAAGGCTCAGGCTGCTTTCTTTCCACTTTTATATCAAACCCTTTGGCATACACATCAAATGAGCTAACCAATTGAGTGACAAATTTCTCGTAATACGACTGTTCTACTTTTTTGGGAATGACAATGAATTTTTTGTTGAGGAAAGGATTCAGCTTTTTCCCATCCACATTTTTCTCAAAGCTGTAAAGTTTTTGATCCACGACCAGCCAAGCCGGCTCTTTACAAATCAAATAACCGTTTTTATACTGCCACTCGAGCTTTTCTCCATCGTATTTGATGGTTGGGAAATAATGGGTGTTTTCCTCATTTCTTCTAAAATGAAATAGCACTGAGGCCTTATTGGGCATCACCTGGATCTCTTTCCATATGGGATTGCCGTCATTTCCCATTTCAAAAAGCCGTTTTCCCTGAAGCTTTTCCAGAACCTGCGCCCGCAAACTTTCCAGTTTCAATTCTATCTGATCCTGAATCGTCTTGTTACCTGTTTTCTCATCGTAAATCTTACGGATAAAATCCTTCGGTTTGAGGTTTTTGGTGTTGAATTTCTTGGAAATGGCGTCGGTCTGCATGTTGTCCATAAGCTTGATAAGCTCATAGTCCGTATCATCCAGCCCTGAGGCAAAGTCCTTGGCGTTTTTGAAAGAAATGTTTTGATTGGCATACGAAAGCCTCCCCTTCTCATCCAGCTGCACCACAAAAGATTCAAAAAGAATCCCGAAGTATTCGTGGATAAATAGGGCGTAAACAATCTCAAAGGGCTTCTCCGAAGAAACTTTCATAATCAACCAAGTTACAAGCAACGAAGGAAAATGGGCGGCGATGGCACAAAATCCATAATACAATAGCTCGCAAAATAACGAAAATTTAGGAAAAATGCCCCATAAATTAGCCGAAATATGGCTGCTTACAGTTGCTCAACTGTTTTGACCTTTGAAGCAATTTTGGCAGGTCGATAGGAGGCCATCAGGGTAATGGCGATCACGCTGATACAGGTATACAGGAAATCCGTCCACACCATTTTGACCGGATAATTGTCGATGATGGAGCTGGCCACTCCCAAACTCACCAGTCCAAAGGTGTCCTGAAGCCACACGATCAAAAACCCCAGCACAAGCCCAATGATTGCTCCAGAGAAGGCGATGATTGCCCCCTGTTTTAGATAAATGGCCTGAATGAGGCTGTCTTTGGCCCCCAAAGCTTTCAGTACGGCAATATCTTTCTTTTTCTCAATGGCCAACATGCTGAGTGAAAAAAAGATGTTGAACGAAGCCACAGCAAGAATAAAGGTCAAGGTCAGGTAAACGAACAGTTTTTCTATTTTGATGGCTCTTAAAAGGGAAGCATGCTGCTCATCCGTGTCTCTAACCAAAAAATCAGTGCCTAGATGTTCTCTCAGGTTTCTTTTCACTTGGGAAATCCTGTAGCCCTCCAGCACTTTGATCTCCAGAGCGGTTCGCCTATTGCCATATTCAAGCAATTCCTCCACAAAGGAGATGGGCGCGATGATGTACTCATCGTCAAACTGCTTTTCAATGCTGAAATATCCAATTGGCCGGATGATCTCCCGGTTGTACATCTGCCGTGGATCAATGGAACCTGACCGGCTGGCTTTGGGATAATACACGGTCAAAAACTCCAGGTCATTGTTGATGTCCACACGTAAGGAGCTGGCCACTCCCATACCCAAGATAGCCTCCGGCTGCTTTTCTGTGCCCAGTGAAATTTGGCCTCGGAAATAGCCTTGCTCAAATCTGCCCTGATCGAGAAAATTATCCGATACACCTTTCAGTTTTGCTACCTTCTGCACGCCTTTGTAGCCAAAAAGTGCATTGTCTTCGATCACCTCGGTCACCACTTCCACTCCTTCTACCGTCTGTATTTCATTCAGCCAATCCTGCTCCACCCGGAAGGATTTCCCAACCGCTGCTTCCACCTTTAGTTCTGCATCAAAAGAAGCATACAGCCCCCGGATGAGATCTTCAAGGCCATTAAACACCGAAAGCACTATGACTAGCGCCATAGTGCCTACCGCTACCCCAATCATGGAGATCCGGGAAAGAATGGTGATGAAATTACGCTTCTTTTTGCTTCTGAAATATCGGGAAGCTATGAAAAAGGATAGGTTCAAGATCGGTATTGGAGTTAATTATTTGTCATCCTCTTCATCTTCTTCCTCACCGGCTTCAGGAATATCCAAATCGGAAATCACCTTGTCCATGTGCTGGGCATAAGCGGCGGAATCATCCGGGAAGAAAATAAGCTCAGGAATCACCCTGACGCTTTTGCCGATTCGTCGGCCTAGATGTTTACGGATTTCTTTTTTGCTGTCGTCAATTTTTTCAAAGGTCTCCTTGTTGTTGGCCAGCAAAAAGCTGAGGTAAATTTTGGCCACACCCAGATCAGGGCTCATCAGCACGCGCGTCACGGTCACCATGGCACTTCCCACCAAATGTCGCCCCTCACGCTGGAATATTTCCCCAACCTCTTTCTGGATCAACTTTGAATATTTTTGCTGTCTTTTGCTTTCCATAATTGATAATTATCGTTACAAATGTAGTGAATTAAATGCGTAAGGTTTAATTTCGTGTTTGCTGATTGCTAAACATTCAACCCCAATCGCCCTTGTTAAGTTTTTTTAAAGTAAATGACCCGTTTCGGATTGCCGGCATCTTGGTAATCCTGCTTATCCTGCGGGTACCCTATCTGTTGATGGATATCCCATTGCTCACACCCGAGCTGATGTGGATGCTGACAGGGGAAAGGATGTCACAGGGCTATCACATGTATTTGGACATCATTGATGATAACGGCCCATTTTCGGCTGGGGTTTACTGGCTCATTGATCTGGCCTTTGGAAGATCGCTTTTGGCCTACCATATCATAGCCGGTCTGATCATTATTTTCCAGATCGTCTACATCAACCATCTCTTTATCAGGTATAGGGCATTTTCCGACACCACCTACCTCCCCGCTTTGGTGATGGGGGTGCTATTTCACCTTTCCTTTGATTTTCTTACCCTCTCACCAGCTCTGCTTGGGACAATGTTTCTGGTTTTGGCACTGGGAAAGGTTTTCAGCCTGACCCTGCTCAGTGAAGACAGTACCGAATCGGTGCTGATGGTGGGCGTATTTGGTGGGATTGCGGCTTGCTTCCATTTCCCCTTGGTATTCTTCCTGCCCTTTTTGATCGTGGCAGGAATTGCCGTTTCGGGCTTTAGCTTCAATCAATTTATATTATCCATGGTTGGCTATTTTCAGCCAATTTTGCTTTGCAGTCTGTATTATTTTTGGCAGAACGGCCTGCCGGAATTCCTCCTGGAGTTTGTGTTTGCCACCAGAATCATCGAGGCCTACATTCACGTCACCTACCTGGATATGTTGATCCTGTTTTTGGTGCCCTTTGGGTTTGCCGCCAGTGGTTTTCTATTCAGTTCCCTAATGCGGAGCCAGACGATCAACCAGCAGAAGCAAAAGCAGCTGATGATGCTCTACATGATGTTTGCGCTGTTGACTTTACTGATTTCCAATAGGAGAACACCTTACCAGATGCTGCCATTATTGCCTGCCATGGCTTATTTTATCAACCAGATTTTCATGAATGTGGAAAGAAGGGTGGTGCTCAAGAGCTTCTTTTATGGTTTTATCGTGGCCGTGCCCCTGGTGGGATATGCCTGGACTTTCCAAAAGATCCAATCGGGAAGGATTACCGCTTACGGGGTGGCTTCTGATTCCAAGTATAACTTTACCCGCGATCGAAGGGTGGTCGTGTTAGGTACCGACATGGGCTTCTACCAACATGCCTATCCCTCCACGCCATTCTTGAATTACAACCTTTCCAAGAGGGTGTTAACCGATTTTGAGGATCTCAACGATATGGCCACTACTTTTAAGTATTTCAACAATGAGAAGCCTGAATTCATCATTGACGAAGAGGGGGTTTTTGAGGAGCTTTTGATCCAGATTCCTGCCTTGAGAGATTTGTACAGAAAGCAAAGGGATGGCGTTTATAAGCTAATTGCCGATAGAAATTAGGATTTCCGGCATAAAAACGTAAATTTACGTTTCAATTAACCTGAAGCGTTATGAATTGGATGAAGACTTTTTCCCTGCTGGTAGTATCTTTTTTAGTATTTGCGTGTAGTGATGACCCTACTCCAGATGTCACAACCTTACATGGGAAATGGGAAATCCGAGAATATCAGTCCGGATGGGATATAGATTGGGTTGAAACCTACCATTTTGAGCCAAACGGTTCATTTCAACATTCCCTAATCGCAAAGGAGCCTGGTAGCGATGTGGAATTAGGCTATACTACTTACCGATACGGGAACTTCCATATTCAAAATCAAGCCCTGCAATTAACGGACTTAGTCCTATTTATTTCCCTAAGTGATATCCAAGAGGGCTGGTATTCTCCGAAAGAAGAATTAGTAAAGACAGATTTTGGTGTTAATACTCAAAGTATAAACTTCACTTTGCAAAATAACAACACCGAACTCGTTTTAGAAGAATGCCCAACTTTTGAATGCGAAGAAATTACATATAAGGTTTTTCTCCGAGTTCAATAATTAGGCATCCTTTTTTAAGAATTGCTCAATTCATTGACAGCAATATAGGCCATCAAGCCAGATCCCACCTCAAGCGCATCTTCGTCGATGTCAAAAGTTGGTGAGTGCACACCTGAAGTGATTCCTTTGGCTTCGTTGCGGATTCCCAACCGGTAAAAACATCCCGGCATTTCTTGGGTATAGTAGGAAAAGTCTTCGGCAGCCATCCAAATGTCCAGCTCCTCCACATTCTCCTCCCCTAGGTATTGCTTGGCAGCCTCTTCGGCGCGTGAGGTCAATTCCGGCTCATTTACCAGAAAGGGATACCCTTTTCTAACCTCAAAATCAACCGAGCCGCCCATTCCCTCGGCAATGCCCTCCGCTATTTTGACCATAGCCTTGTGGGCCTCAGATCTCCATTTTTCATCCAGTGTCCTAAAAGTACCCTCAATCTCCACCTTCTCAGGGATAATGTTGGTGGCGCCATTGGCCTGCACTTTCCCAAAAGAAAGCACAGTTGGGGTCTTGGGACTAGCTTTTCTGCTCACAATCTGCTGTAGAGCTACAATGATATGGCTGGCAATAAGCACCGGGTCCACAAAGTTTTCAGGCATGGCTCCATGTCCGCCTTTTCCTTTGACCGTAAGGTAAAGCTCATCCGTGCTCGCCATATACATTCCTTTGCGGAAACCCACTTTCCCGACATCAATCAAGGGCATCACATGCTGCCCAACAATTCCGCTAGGCTTGGGGTTTTCCAAAACCCCATCTTTGATCATCAAAGAAGCGCCACCGGGAAGCAGTTCCTCTCCAGGTTGGAAAACAAGCTTAATGGTTCCCTCAAACTCATCCCGAAGTTCCTGAAGGATCTTGGCAGCACCCAAAAGTGAAGCGGTGTGCACATCATGGCCACAGGCATGCATCACACCTTGGTTCTGGGATTTATAAGAGACATCGTTTTGCTCTTCTATGGGGAGGGCGTCCATGTCTCCGCGCAGGGCAACCACTTTTTTATCAGGATTTTTCCCTTTGATCAAAGCTACCCAACCGGTATCAGCCTTTTTCTCTATCTCCGTAATGCCATACGAGCGCAATTGTGTTTCCACAAATGCGCTCGTATTGTATTCTTTGAAGGATAATTCAGGGTTGGCGTGTAAATGTCTTCTGTTATCTATCACCTCGCTTTTGTATTTCTGGGCGAGGGTTTTGATTTTATCTTTCAGCATCAAAATCGTCTTCTATATCATTTTCTTCTTCAAACCCATCCCGTTCAAACCTTTCCTGGATGATTCTCGCCGTGGGAAAATCATCCTTCAGTTTATGATAGAGCGATTGGGCCTCAATTCTGTTGATGTACTTCCCAACCTTGACCAAATAGCGGGGCTGCTGATATTGCATATCCGCCTTCACGTCTGGGTGGGCCGTATAAATATCATTTCGGGTTTCAAAGGCTTTCTCCCTATCCACACCGCTATATACCAAAATGGTAAAGCCATTGTAATACTGTTTGTCTTCATTGTCCCGCTTGAAATAGCTGATCGCTTCTTCCAAGTCCTTGTCTACCGGAGCGCCGGAGCCTTTTGACACGGAGGACTCTTTTTCCATCTCATCAGGATCTGGAAGTTCAGGGAAGGTTACGCGAGTTTCCGAAAGGTCTTCTGAATAATCCCTATAGGCATCAGCCGGCCCCCTTTTGATGGCGGCACAGCTGAAAGCAAACATGGAAACCAATATTACAATTAAAGCATTTTTCATATCACAGGATTAGTTCTCGATGATTACGCATCGACCGTTTTGCAGGTCATCTTCCACGCTTTTGAATTTCACGTTCTTTTTCACGCTGCCATTCGGATACTGGACAGAAACCTTGTCGTTTCTTCCATAAGCCTTATCAGATTTCCTTGGTTCTACCACTTGCTGCCTGCTTGATGGGGCGGTAGCAGCCGGTGTACGGTTGCCTGCAATTGAGCTGCCAACTTCTTCTTTGGAAGCCTGAACTTTTGGTTCTGGCGCTCTTTGTGGCTGGGCGGTATTTACCTGATCAGGATTTTGCTTAGGCAGTTCGGCCTTGGAGATAAAGGAAATGATATCTTCATTCAACTTGCCGACAAAACGCTTGAACATTTCAAATGCCTCAAACTTGTAAATAAGCAATGGGTCCTTCTGCTCATACACCGCATTTTGCACGGATTGCTTGAGGTCATCCATATCTCTTAGATGCTCTTTCCAGTTTTGGTCAATGATTGCCAATGTAACATTCTTCTCAATGGCCCTGATCAAATCCCTACCCTCATTTTCAATAGTAGACTCCAAGTTTACCACTACGCCAATCTGCTTGATACCATCAGAGATAGGCACCATAATATCCCGGACTGTTCCGCCCCTTTGCTCATGCACATCCTTGATGATCGGAAGCGCCCTGTTAAGGATTCTCTCGTTTTTGGCTCTATAATTCTGATAAGCTGCTTCAAAAAGCTCCTGAGTCAAGCTATGGGCATCCTTCGATTTAACCTGCTCCTCGGTAAACTTATGGTCAATACCCAAAGAGCTGTATATGTTCATTCTCAGGTTTTCCATATCATCGGAAGCTTTGGCCATATCGATGATATCCGAACATACATCATACATGATGTTGAGAATGTCCAACTCAAGCCTTTCACCCATCAAGGCATTTTTCCTCCGCTTGTAGACTACTTCTCTTTGGGAGTTCATCACATCATCGTATTCAAGCAAACGCTTACGAACACCGAAGTTGTTTTCCTCTACCTTCTTCTGGGCTCTTTCGATGGATTTGGTAATCATGGAGTGCTGGATCACCTCGCCTTCCTCGAGTCCCATTCTATCCATAAGTTTTGCGATTCTTTCGGAACCGAACAACCTCATCAGGTTATCTTCTAGGGAAACAAAGAACTGGGAAGAACCCACGTCACCTTGTCGGCCGGCACGACCTCTAAGCTGTCTATCAACCCTCCTGGATTCGTGTCTTTCCGTACCGATGATGGCCAAACCACCAGCCTGCTTGGATTCCGGGGTCAATTTAATATCGGTACCCCTACCGGCCATGTTGGTGGCGATAGTCACTGTGCCCGGCTTACCGGCTTCGGCTACCACTTCCGCTTCCTTGGCGTGCTGCTTGGCATTCAATACCTGGTGCTTGATTTTGCGCAAGGTCAACATACGGCTGAGAACTTCCGAAATCTCCACTGATGTGGTCCCCACAAGTACCGGCCTTCCAGCGGTGGTCAATTCGTTGATTTCGTCCACTACGGCATTGAATTTCTCCCTTACGGTCTTATAAACTTTATCCTGCCTGTCATCCCTTGAAATAGGACGGTTGGTGGGGATTACGACTACATCCAATTTATAGATTTCCCAAAATTCACCCGCTTCCGTTTCGGCTGTACCGGTCATACCGGAAAGCTTGTGGTACATTCTGAAATAATTCTGAAGGGTTACCGTGGCATAAGTTTGCGTGGCATCTTCTACCTTCACATTCTCCTTGGCTTCAATCGCCTGGTGAAGACCGTCAGAATAACGCCTTCCTTCCATCACACGACCGGTTTGCTCATCGACAATCTTCACCTTGCCGTCCACCAGGATATACTCGGTATCTTTTTCAAACATACAGTAAGCTTTCAACAGCTGGTTTACTGTATGGATACGCTGGGCTTTTACGCCGTAATCCTTGATGATTTCTTCCTTGCGAATAAGCTTTTCCTTCTCATCAATCTCCTCATTTTTCTCCATTTCGGCAATTTCCATCCCAATATCAGGAAGAATGAAGAAATCCACCGTTTCGTTTTTCTTGGTCAACACCTCGATACCGTTGTCGGTAAGGTCTACAGTGTTGGACTTCTCGTCAATGGTAAACAAAAGAGGTTCATCCGCCTCTGGCATCATCCTTTTGTTATCCTGGAGATAATAGTTTTCCGTTTTCTGTAGAACCACTCGGATACCAGGCTCAGAAAGATACTTGATCAAAGGTTTGTATTTAGGCATCCCACGGAAGGCTCTAAACAAGGATAAACCACCTTCTTTTTGGTTTCCTTCTTTGATCAGGCGTTTGGCTTCTGTAAGATAGCCCTGCACCAGTTTTCGCTGCTCTTCCACAAGAGTGGATACTCTTGGCTTGAGCTCATAAAATTCATGCTCATCCCCTCTTGGCACTGGGCCGGAGATGATCAAAGGTGTTCTTGCATCATCAATCAATACAGAATCGACCTCATCAATCATGGCAAAATGGTGCTTGCCCTGAACCAGGTCATTGGAATCCCTGGCCATGTTGTCCCTGAGGTAATCAAAGCCGAATTCGTTGTTGGTTCCGTATACGATGTCAGCGTTGTATGCTTTTCTTCTTCCTGCGGAATTAGGGGGGTATTTGTCGATACAGTCTACTTTGAGACCGTGGAATTCAAAAAGTGGAGCGTTCCATTCGGAGTCACGTTTGGCAAGGTAGTCGTTGACTGTTACCACGTGTACGCCTCTGCCGGAAAGCGCATTGAGGAAAGAAGGAAGGGTTGAAACCAGGGTTTTACCTTCACCAGTGGCCATCTCGGCGATTTTACCCTTGTGAAGGGTGATACCCCCGATCAGCTGCACATCGTAGTGAAGCATGTCCCAGGTGATTTCGGTCCCGGCAGCCAGCCACTTGTTGTGCCAGATTGCCTTGTCCCCGTCAATTTCCACGTTGGGCTTGTTGGCGGCCATTACCTGATCCTCAGGATTGGCGGTCACTACAAGTTTGCCGTTTTCCTTAAACCTTTTGGCCGTTTCCTTTACCACTGCAAAAGCCCTTGGAAGTATTTTCTCCAAAGATTTTTCCAACTCCTGATCACGGTCTTTTTCGATTTTGTCGATCTCGTTGAAAAGGGCATCTTTTTCATGGACCTTGTCGGCCTCCATCGCGTTGATTTTTTCCTTAATGGATTTGATCTGGTCGTCAAATGAAGCCAAGTCCTTGTTGATGATGCTTTTCAGCTCAATTGTTTGGGCTCTGAGTTCATCATCGGTAAGCTGGTGAAGCTTGCCAAACTCTTGGTTGATCTGGTCAACGATGGGCAAAACCTCCTTTATATCCCTATCTGACTTGGTCCCGAAAACCTTTGCCAGTCCTTTCGCTATAATATCTAACATATATTTTGATCAAATTAAAATGGCTTTAAAATTACTTTCTTTTTGGCAGAATAGTAAATTATTGTCCTCTTTTGATGGTTTTATCTTGTATTCTTAATCGATTGCAATGCTTCCTTGGAATACCTGGCGGGCAGGACCGGATAGCACCACCTCTGTAAAGCGGTCCTCATCCTCCTTCTTAAATTTAACTTCCAAGGCACCCCCTAAAGTTTTGATCCGGATGTGATTTTGTCCAGAAAGGCTGCCATGTACCAAAGCGCAGGCCGTCACACCGGTACCGCAGGAAAGCGTCTCATTTTCCACCCCCCGCTCATAGGTCCTCACGTTAAGATCCTGGTCATCCAGCACTTCCACAAAATTGACATTGGTGCCCCGTGGGGAGTATTTGGAGCTGTACCTGATGTTGGCACCTTCTTCCACCACGGGGTAATGTGCCACGTCGGCGACAAACTTCACATGGTGGGGGGAACCGGTATTGAGAAAATATTCCTCGCCGTCCTTGGCGATGCCCGGCACATCGTTCATTTCCAGATGGACGATATCATCTTTGTAGACTGCCTTATGCGGGCCGTCGATGGCCAAGAAATGGGTTTCTTCACTGATTATCCCCAAAAAATGAGAAAAGGCAACCGCGCATCTCGCACCGTTGCCGCACATGCTCTGAGTTCCGTCAGAGTTGAAGTACACCATTTCAAAATCATATTCCGGATGATTTCTGATCAGAATCAGGCCATCTGCCCCTACTCCAAACTTTCGGTCACAGATGCTGTTGATCAAGGGCAAGTTTTGTAGACCGAAGGCATTCTGGCGATCGTCCACCATAACAAAATCATTGCCCGTACCCTGATATTTATAGAACTCCAAATTCATTCAAATCCTTTGATTATTAAGCGAAGAATATATTTTCAAAAACCAAACCAAGTCGGATGAGTTATAAAATACGGCCAAACTTGTCAGAAATTCGGACTTAATGGCCGACCTCTTTTTTGTATTGGGCAATTATGGCTACCTTAGTGTGAGAGCCCCGTTGGTTTTGGATCACAATTTTATGCAATAATATGAACATAAATAAATTATAATATGAGCAATTTTTCGAGAAGGAGTTTTCTTTCCCGCACCACCAAAGCTACCCTGGCCATAGGAATCGGGTCTAGTGCGATGGGATCTGCGCTGATGGCCTGCAGCACCGGCCCGCAAAAGGACACAGTCCTGGACAACCTCCGAACTGGCTTCACCCAAACAGACCTGCCATATGGCTTTGCCGCCCTTGAGCCGCATATCGATGCCAAAACGATGGAAATCCACTATACCAAACATGCCAAAAGCTACGCCGACAACCTGCAGGAAGCCGCCGAAGAGGAGGATGTGGACACCGGCAAACCTTTGGAAGAGGTGATGATGAACATCTCTCGCTACTCTGACAAGATGAGAAACAACGGCGGTGGACATTATAACCATGAGCTCTTTTGGAAAATCATGTCTCCCGACGGAGGTGGGCAACCCCAAGGGGACCTGGCCCAGGCAATCAATGATTCATTTGGTAGCTATGATGAGTTTGTGAGCAAATTCGAGGAAGAAGCCAAGGACAGGTTTGGTTCTGGATGGGCCTGGCTGGTACTGGACAGGGATAAAAACCTCGCTGTAGGCTCCACGCCAAACCAGGATAACCCACTGATGAACGATGTGGATTTCCAGGGCATTCCCCTGATGGGCATTGATGTATGGGAACACGCTTATTACTTGAAGTATCAAAATGAGAGAGGCGAATACATTTCCAACTGGTGGAATGTGGTCGATTGGGCTAAAATCTCCGAAAGATATGAGCGCCTAAAAGGCTAACCCAACTCTAAAATCCAAGCATACTTAGCCTGGGGTTTTGCGTAAAAGCAAATTCCCAGGCTATTTTTTTGTACTTAAACGCTGTACAATTGAGACTTTGAAGCAATCTTTTACCACCATATAAAACACTAATAAATAGATACATAGCAAACACCCAGTTTGACCAACTAAAAATAATTGTACTATAGTGGCATAGCATTTGTAAAAATCGGGGAGATAAACCAACAAATACATTTATGAAAAAATCATTTTTGAACATCGCAAAAGTAATGATGCCATTTGGCCTGGCCTTTGGCATGATTGCCTGTACGACTACCGAGGACGGCACACCTGTGGAATCAGAGAGCCGTGTGGCCCTGAGGGCTACCGCTGACCAGAATGCGGATGGGGAAAACAGCCGTGTGGATGTAGGAGCCATGTCCGTGACAGAGTTTCAGGTGGGTACCCAAGATGTGGAAATGCGCTATGCCGCAAAAAGTGAGATTGGCGCCGGCATCAACTTGGGCAACATCAGCCTGTCCACCAATCTGAATGCTGAACTGGGCACATCCGCTTCCCAGCCAAAGTCTAATCTTTTGATCCAAAACGGCGAACATCAAACAGCCGTGATCGGAGAAGGCCGCACACCCGACGGAACCTACACAGAAATTACCTTTGATCTGTATCAGAACACCAATGTTGAGCAGGACCATTTTGCCTATGGCAAGTCCCTTTACATCATTGGAGAAGTGAACAACACGCCGACCCGAATCTGGTTTGAAACTGAAGAGGAGCTAAGAGCCACCTCCAGAGATACCGGAGGCTATGCCATCGACGGAGATGCCGACTTGTGGTTGTATTTCGATCTGCAGAGCATGTTTAATGGAGTGGATTTCTCCGCTGCCACCGATGCTGATGCTGATGGATTTATTGATATTGGACCGAATGACGTGGACGGGAATGGAGACATTCACGCCGCCATCAGAGCCAACCTAGACTCTTCTGTGGAGTTTGTAAAATAACATTTTTTAATCCTAATCACCCCTAAAGGCCGGCGCAAGTCGGCCTTTTTGTTTTTACAGGCAATAGGATGAAAATTATAAAAAAACCACAGAGCAGTAGAGGCACCAGAGAAGATCTAGAGATTAAGTAGTAAAATTGGATAATTTACGGCTATGGACAAAAAAATAGGCCGGTAAAACCGGCCTATTTTTTATTGAGCGAAAGGCAAGATTTGAACTTACGACCCCAGCCTTGGAAAGGCTGTGCTCTGCCACTGAGCTACTTTCGCATTTGTACGTTAAAAAATATCCCTAAAAATCCCAGATTGCCAAAAAGGCATCAAAAAATCAGTTCTAAAAAATTACAGCTTCCGTATGAAGTTGTATTGAGCGAAAGGCAAGAATTGAACTTACGACCCCAGTCTTGGAAAGACTGTGCTCTGCCACTGAGCTACTTTCGCTTTTGTACACTAAAAACTCATTCAAAAAAGTTTCCCTATGCCATTAAATATGGCTGAAAAAATAGTTGAAAAAGCAGCTTGCATCCTTATAAGGCAAGCTATGGAGCGAAAGGCAAGATTCGAACTCACGACCCCAACCTTGGAAAGGTTGTGCTCTTCCACCTGAGCTACTTTCGCATTGTTATTGAGCATTTATGCAATTACGGTTCCAAAAACTGGCACAACCCTAACTTTTTCAACCCCAATCCAACAACCTGCTGATATACAGCGGTAAAAAATATTAAATATTTGAAAAGTGCAAAAATGGTGATTCATCGAGGGATTTGGACTGTTTTAAATTGGGATTGGTATTTACGAGACGGGAGACGGAAGACCGGAGACGGAAGACGGGAGGGCATAAAAAAAAGCCGCTCAGATCTGAGCGGCTTTTGTACCAGGAGCGGGAATCGAACCCGCACGGCCTTACGGCCACAAGATTTTAAGTCTTGCGTGTCTACCTATTCCACCATCCCGGCAGCATTTCCTTTTACAGAAAGGCTAAAACAACAAAGCCCTTTTTCAAGGGCTTTTGAGCGAAAGACGAGATTCGAACTCGCGACCCCGACCTTGGCAAGGTCGTGCTCTACCAGCTGAGCTACTTTCGCTTATTTGTTTTTTTTGTTTGCTTTCAATCTCGTGCGATTGTGGATACAAAGGTATAGCACTTTTCCTGATTTGCAAACTCCCCGCTGAAAAAAAATCAATATTTTTCGCCTTTTAAGCCCTATTTACTGATTTTCAGAAGCTTATTTTTTATCAGCTTTTATGCATCATTATTCTCACCAGCTCCAAGGAAGAGTTGATCTTCAATTTCTTCATGATATTCTTTCGGTGCGTCACCAGTGTATTTGGGCTAATCCCCAATTCCTTGGCAATGTCACTCGCCTGAACCCCATTAACGATGAGCTGCGCCACTTCATATTCCCGTTTGGAAAGCTTGTTTTTGGCCACATCTTCAAATTGTTTGGCCATTTTGATCAGCGCACCGTTATCGGCTGTATAGTGGAATTCCCAATGGAACTTTGCCGGATCTGGCGGAGCATTCAATCTCATGCAAATCTGAAGGTCCAAAATGATATTCCCATTTTCATCCGTCATAAAGGGAACAATACTGGTCTGCTGCCAGATCTCCTCACCGGTAAGCCTGTGGATCCACCTGTAGGTATAACTCGCCCCAAAGGTCTTTTTTTCATTAAGACTTAATGAATCATAGGTATCGATATTCATCTTCTGGAATTTGAGCACTTCCTCTCTATCCTCATGATGAAACATCGACATGGTGGCCTCCAAGCCATACCGCTTGAAGTATTCTGCCGGCAAGCCCGACACATCAAATATATTGTCCGTAAAGAAAGCGAGGCTAAAATCCCTGTAATCAAAACTTCCCACAATCAGGTTGTCTTTGACTCCTACTTTCTCACTGAATTCTCGAAGCTCCTGAATGAATTTCTCTTCCTTTTCCTGGCGCCCAAACTCTCTATTTGACCAAGCATGGAATAGCTTCCTATACTTGTCTTGAGTCTTTAGCGCTTCCAATAACTCTACACCCATATTCTTATTCGTTCTTCCTATAGCGCTATAATAGCTAAAATCGTTCAATTATATAAGATTACTCCAGCTTTTTTTTGATTTCATTGAGTTTTATAAGGGCCTCCACTGGAGATATAGTATTAATATCAAGTTTTTCGATCGTTTCCTGAATTTCCTTAAACTTTGGATCTATTTCGAAAAGGCTCAATTGATAGTTGTTTTTCGGAACATCCTTCAGTTTTTCCTGCTGCTGGTGCAGGCTTTTATCTTTTTCCAAGTGGGACATGATCTCAGACGCTCTCAATACCACCGGATTGGGCATACCGGCCATCTGCGCCACATGGATACCAAAACTGTGTTCACTGCCCCCTTCCTTGAGTTTACGCATGAAGACCACCTTATTGCCCACTTCCTTCACTGAAACGTTGAAATTCTTGACCCTTCCAAAGTCTTCAGCTAATTGGTTAAGCTCATGGTAGTGGGTGGCAAAAAGCGTCTTGGCCCTGAATTTTGGATGGTTGTGAAGAAACTCCACAATCGACCAAGCTATGGATATACCATCATAAGTAGAAGTACCCCGGCCGATCTCATCCATGAGCACGAGCGACCTGTCAGAAAGGTTGTTTAGGATGCTGGCCGTTTCGGTCATTTCGACCATAAATGTAGATTCCCCTTTACTCAGGTTATCAGATGCCCCCACACGGGTAAACACCTTATCAATTAGCCCAATCCTGGCATAGCTGGCAGGTACAAAACTACCCATCTGGGCCATCAACACGATTAAGGCGGTCTGCCTCAAAAGGGCCGATTTACCGGCCATGTTGGGTCCGGTGATAATGATGATCTGCTGGCTGGAGTGATCAAGGTATATATCATTGGGAACATACTCCTCCCCGATCCCCAGCTGTCTTTCGATCACCGGATGCCTACCATCTTTTATTTCGATCACATCTGTATCGCTGCATTTGGGTCTACAATAATTGTTGGCTTGGGCCACCTGGGCAAAAGACAACAAGCAATCCACCATGGCCAGCATCCTGGCGTTTTGCTGGATACTGGCCACATATTCGGCCGCATCCTGCACCAACAGCATGAAGTATTTTTGCTCTAAGGAAATCAGCCTTTCTTCGGCATTCAGGATTTTTTCCTCATAAACTTTCAGTTCCTCGGTGATATATCGCTCCGCATTTACCAGCGTCTGCTTTCTGATCCACTCTGCGGGAACTTTGGCTTTATGGGTATTGGAGACTTCCAGGTAGTATCCAAACACTTTATTATAGGCTACTTTAAGAGAAGAAATACCGGTTTTTTGTATTTCCCTCTGCTGCATCTGAAGCAGGTAATCCTTACCGGAATTGGCCAGCCTCCTGTATTCATCCAAATCGGGATCCACACCGTTTTTGATCACGCCGCCCTGGTGGGTGAGCATAGGGGCATCCTCGAGAAGTTCATTTTCTATCTTTTCCAGCAAAAACTCGCAGGAATTGATCTGGTCAGCTATTTTCTTGAGGGATGGGTTCTTTTGCTTTTTGAGCAACTCCTTAATGGGCAGCGTGCTTTTGAGCGCTCTTTTCAGCTGATTCATTTCCCGCGGGTTGATCCTACCCACGGCTACTTTGGAAATCAGCCTTTCCAAATCCCCAATGTGCTTCAAATGCCCCAGGATCTCTTCACTCATTTCGCTTTCCTTGGAGAAATACTCCACGACATTTAACCGTTCCTCAATCTGCTCTTTTTCCTTTAGCGGCAGCACCATCCACTTTTTCATCAACCTCGAACCCATTGGGGTGACCGATTGGTCCAAAATCTGAATTAATGGAACCCCACCTTCCTGCTGCGAATAAACCAACTCCAGGTTGCGGATGGTAAACTTATCCAGCCAAACGAATTTTTCCTCAGCGATCCTGGAGATGGAGGCGATATGCTTGACCTCTTTGTGTTCGGTTTCTTCCAAATAATACAGAATGGCTCCGGCGGCCACTATGCCTTCATCCAAGTTTTCAATACCAAAACCTTTTAGACTGCTGGTCTGAAAGTGTTCAGTCAGTTTTTCATAGGCATAATCATACTGATAGACCCAGTCTTCGCAGTGAAAAGTGTTGAATTGGTCTTTTAAAATCTCAGCAGCACTGCTTTTTTGGGCCTTGGAATAAATTACCTCAGAAGGGGCAAAGCTTTGAAGCAGTTTTTCAATATAGGAAGTGCTTCCCTGACTGGTCATAAACTCCCCGGTGGATAGATCCAGGAAGGCCAGACCATGCTCGGTTTTGCCGAATTTTATGGAAGCCAAATAATTGTTTCGGCGCTTATCCAGCACATTATCGTTGAAGGAAAGACCGGGGGTCACCAATTCCGTGACACCTCTTTTGACGATCCCTTTTACCTCTTTCGGGTCCTCCAATTGATCGCAAATCGCCACTCTATTTCCCGCTCGAACCAACTTGGGCAAGTAAGAATCGAGAGAATGGTGGGGGAAACCTGCCAGTTCGATATGGGAGGCTGAGCCGTTTGCCCTCTTGGTGAGCACAATGTCCAGAATCTTGCTAGCCTTGATGGCATCCTCCCCAAAGGTTTCATAAAAGTCACCCACCCTAAACAATAACAATGCGCCAGGGTGCTTGGCTTTTATGGCATTATACTGCTTCATCAAAGGGGTTTCTTTGGATTTGGTTTTGGCCATCGTAAGGGGGATTTAATTCTTTATGCTAATTTTGAGGTGCAATTCAAACCTTGAAATTAAAGGTTTTTAATCAAAAAGCAGATGAAAAAATTAAGTATGGACGAATTAAACCGTCTGTCTGTCGAAGAATACAAGCAAAAGGACAAAACGCCCCTGGTATTGGTACTAGATAATGTGAGGAGCCTAAATAATGTGGGGTCGTCATTCCGTACCGCGGATGCTTTTCGCTTGGAAAAAATCATGCTTTGTGGCATTACAGGTACTCCCCCGCACAGGGAAATCCAGAAAACCGCCCTGGGGGCCACCGAATCCGTAGACTGGGAGCATCTGCCATCTACCTTGGAGGCTGTGGAAAAGCTCAAGCAGGAGGGCTATCAAATCCTAGCTATTGAGCAGGTGGACAAAAGCCAGATGCTTCACGAATTTCAGCCTGAAGATGGTCAAAAATACGCCATGGTTTTCGGAAACGAAGTGTTTGGGGTTGAACAGGAAGTGATCCAAGCATCCGACCGGGTGATCGAAATCCCTCAATTGGGCACCAAGCATTCCCTAAATATATCAGTAACGATGGGGATTGTGATTTGGGATTTGGTCAGTAAAATGGGGGTTTTGGGGAAATAGAAAAACCCGGACCTTTCGGCCCGGGCATCCAATTGTCCGAGGATTAATTCAGGACAATTTGTTCACCTAGATAAAAAAGTTAACCACACACTGTTTTTAATATCTGAAACATGGGATGATCCTGCTTCGGCGGTCCCTTTGGTTAGGGTCTCCGAAAAGGAAGCTATATCGGATGGAAATCTCATGTGCTCCTCCGGCATTGATAAGACCAAGCTTTGAAGTGGTAAAGTCAAAGCTGTATCCGATATCGACTCCACTATCAAGCGAAAAGCCGAAAAGCGCCACGATGGATTCATTGTTAGGCAGAGAATATTTGGAGGGCAAACCTCTATACCACAGCCCCATCACCATAGGTTGCAGATAAATCTGGGTACCGATATCCAATTGGTTGAAAGGATCCTGATGTTTTACATTGAAAGCAAAGGAAATCTCCCTTTCCTGCCTGGAATTGCTAAAGAAGTTGTTGATACTGCCGTTTCCCAAATCAAAGCGAATCCCGCCGTGTGCGGAAAGTTTCATGGGCAGACGGCTGATGTTGTCATCCAAAAAACTCTGGTTGGGCTGGGTGACATGGTGACCGGAGATCCCCACCCAGTAGGTTTCCCCGTTGAGCAGCATCCCAAAATTGAAATCTGCAAACCTGTGCCTACTGTCCGTTCCCAGCAGTTCCCCGCTAAAATCATCAATAGCACCGCGGTGAATGTCCAGCTGGGAACCGAAAACCAGATTGTTGAAGTTTACATCCCTGCCCACATAACTCACCTGGCCGCCGAAACGCAGGAAGGTATTCATGTTAAGCCTTACCCTATAGGAATAAATGGCTCCCACCTCCATGGTGCTTAAATGGGCCATGCTCTCTCTGTTGCCATTGAAAATCAAGCCTATCCCACTGTTGATGTCAAACATGTAGTGGTCGATATAGGCGGTGTAGGAATTGAAGGAATGGTCCAGCCCCGGCCATTGGTTACGGTAATTTACCCCCACGCGGGTCACCTCCGAAGATCCCGCAAAGGCAGGATTTAGGTACATAGGATTGGCATAAAACTGTGAGTATTGCACATCCTGGGCCGCTGCCTGAAAGGCGGTGCCTAAAAGTAAAATGAGTAATAGAATTTTTTTCATCTTCACGGTGGTTAAGTAATCCTTCCAGTAAGCGGTGAACAAACTAGAAGTCTTTAAAAAAATACTCTTTACCAACACTCTCTGCCGGCCTACTTTTACTCTTGCAATTCTTAATTATTCAAGGTTTAAATTATGTACTATAAATCGGAATATTTGCATTTCATCTTTAGGAATAAAATTTTATGTTTTTCATATACCCCTAAATGATATTTCTATAATCATCTGATTCATAGTAAATAATGAAAGATTATTGGTTTTTGCAAAATATTAATTGATTTATTTTCCAGCGAAACAGAACATCGAAAAACATAATTTTTCTAAAAATTATGCAATAAACAATTATCTGGAGATGAGGTGCTTTTTTTGGGGTTTTATTGAAAACGGGGAGGGTGGAAAAAATTTTTGTTTTACGAAGAAAAGGGACGCGGAGTTTCGCGGAGTTTAATAGGAGTTTCGGGGAGTTTTCCTCTTCGTAGAGAAATGTTAGTAAAGCCACAATAAGGATAAAAAAACCCTAGCCCTGTCTCACTTGGAGGAGACAGGGCTGGTTTTGTTAATTGATAAGCAAGAATACGCCGGAGCGGCTGGAGCGTTTGCCTTCGCGGGTGGTGTAGTAGATTTTGTAGACGTAGTTCCCGTTTGGACTTGGCTTTCCTTGGTGAAAACCATTCCATCCCGGATCTTCCATAGAGGTGGTGGTGTATAGCAACTCGCCCCAGGTGTTGAAAATATGCATCTCGAAATCCGACAAGCCCCTAAATTTCGGCATGAAGGTATCATTCAGGCCGTCCCCGTTTGGTGTAAAGGCATTCGGAATGAGTATTCTGTAAGAGTCGGTCACCTCCACCTCTATGCGACTCAAGGTACTGCAACCATATTCGTCATATACGCGCAGCGCGATTTCATAAGTACCAGGGCCAGCATAGGTGTGTTTCGGGTTTTGCTCACTGCTCTTGTTGCCATCTCCAAAATCCCAATCCCAGGCGATAATGTGGCCCTCACTTTCGTCATTAAACTGAATCGGATCATTGACCAAAATTTCTCCCTCCATATCCAAACTGATCACAGAATAAGTGAAATCAGCATCGGCAAACACAGGCGGGAAATCGATCACCCTCGACAGGTCAATGTTGCAACCTCTCTTGTCTCTTACAAAAACGGAGATGTCATCCGGGCTATTGAAAGTCACTTCGCGGACATTTTTCTCCCCACTGCTCCACTGGATTTCATATTCACCGGTACCTCCGGCGATGGTCACCCAAGCCGTACCAACCACTTCCCGCGTCTCACAATCCACATCAATCCTGGTGAACAAATCAGCCACCAATGGCTCAGGCTCATCGATGATGTAGGTTTTGCTGATGGTACAACCGTTTTTATCAGTCACAAGAAGCGTATATTCTCCCTTTTCCAGATCCACCCTATTCCAGGTTTTTATGTTGGAAGCATCTGACCATTCAATCGTATAATCCTGCACCCCGCCGCTGATGACATTATTGATGACACCATTTTTAGCCCCGTTACAAGCCAGCATTTCCGTATGGGAAGAAGTAATCGTTAATTCCTCAGGGGCTTGGATCTGTATGATCTCGCTGATGGAGCAGCTACCGTCCTCAACCCTTACACGGTACCGGCCCGTCTCCAAACCAGATATGCCAGAAGTTGTACGGTCCTTGATCCAATGATCCGGGTTGTCAAGATTTTCCCAACGGTAGGTGTAAGCCCCGCTTCCACCCGTGACTTCTAGATTGATCGAACCATTTTCGCTATCGTTACAGGTTGGGTTTTGATGAGAAGGCACAATGTTCAATGGGGCACGATCAGCCACCGTGTACACACGTGAAGTTCTACAGCCACCCTCTCCTTCAACATCCAAAATGTAATTGCCCGGCTTAAGGTTGGTTAGCTCAGTAGCACCTTCAAATTCATATAAAGGTGACTGGACGCCCGTTTGCGGATCGCCAAACCTCCAGGAAAGTTGCAGGTCTCCCAATCCGCCAGATACGTTGACGGATATCCTACCGTCCCGCATACCGAAACAGGAAATCGGTTCCAATTCCACGGTTTCCACGATTATTGGATCGGCAATGACAATCTCTACGGTGTGCTCGGCTTCACATCCGGTCTCAGTATCTTTCACTGTTACGGTATAATCTCCAGCAGGAAGATTGATCAGATTGGAGACCTGAGAGCCATTTGACCATTTGTAGGTATAATTGCCTGTGCCACCATTTACCGTAAGCTGAACATTCCCCCTTTCTTGGGGACTGCAGAGAATAAGCTTGCCGTCAGATTCAATTTCAAGAGATGGGGCAGGATTTGGCAAATCTACGGTGATGGTTTCCGTACATCCTTTATCATCTGTTACGGTCACCTCATACATGCCCGGCTCGATTCCAAAAATATCCTTGGTGGTGGCGCCATTTGACCACTCATAAGTGTAATCAGGTGTGCCGCCGCTCACTTCGAGAGTGATGGAGAGTTCGCCATCTTCATTACAAAGAATGTAATTAGGGGTCGCCACCACCAAAAGTTCCTCCTCGGGCTGACCAACATAGAAGCTTAGATAATTGCTTCTACATTCTCTAAAATCCTCAACTTCAACCCGATAAAGCCCAGCTGTAAGACCTTCCAAAAACGGCGTATCTTCATCTGTATGATCCCAATGGTATCGGTATGGAGAGTCTCCCTCAAATGGGGTTCCGCCTGTAACTTCTAAAAGAATGGAACCATCATCTCCCCCACGGCAGGAAACGTCAATGATTTCTTCCTTAACCAGAATAGGATCGGTCACCTCTACCACCACTTCGATAGGCTCGGATTCGCAGTACCCTACAGTAGAGTTGCCGATTCCGGCGGTGATGGTGTAGGTGCCGGCACGCACATTCAGTTCATTTCCGAAAATCTGCTGACCATTGACAAAATAAGAGTAATTGAGTTGACCATCTCGCTTGCTTCCACTGGCTTTTATGATTAGTTTTCCATCCATATTGTTTCCACAAGAAACAGGAATTATATCAGCCTCCACTTCAATCTTCTCTCCATCCTCAAGCTCAAAGGTGTCCGTCAGCACCAGGCAGTTTTCCCCATCGGTCACCTCATAGGCATATTGACCAAAAGGAAGGTTGGAAATGGTGTTGATTCTTTGGTTGAATGTATAGGTTTCAAAAGCTTCCCCGTTTCTGGTCAATTCCATGGTGAAAGGGGCAGTGCCGCCTTCAAAATTCAGCTGGGCGGTGGTTGATCCATCGATACAGATGATGGTACCGGGATTCACCGCAACGGTAAAGCCATCAGGCTGGCCAAGTTCAAACTCCCGCTCGATAGGGCATCGTTTTTCATCCAGGAGGGTAAACAGGTATTCCCCTTGCCTAAGGTTTTCAAATTCGTGCGTGGCACTGGCAGATAAGCCGGAAAGCGTTAGTTCCTCACCGGAATCTTTGTGCAGAAGCGTGGCTTCATAATTTCCATTTCCACCAGAGACCCTAAACTTCAACCAGCCCTCGTCACCCTCAAAACAGGTTGGGTCCTCAAAATCAAAACGTTCAATTTCCAATTCTTCTGGCTGGCTGATGGTGAAGCTTTTCGACTGCTGCCCACAACCTTCCGAATCAACCAACGCTACATTGTACTGCCCCGGGGCAAGCCCAGTGAATACCGTTTGACCCGCTGGCATTGCCTGCCCGTTGATCCGAACCGTGAAGTTTCGGCCACTTTCAACTTGAGGGTCAAGCACGCGGATAACGCCATCGTGGGCACCACGGCAGGTAATGTCATCAAATTCCACATCGGCAAAAGTAGGCTCCAAAACCTCGTGGATGGCAAATGCATGGGCCGTTTCGCCACAGCCTTCATCCGTCAATAAAAGCTCATAATCACCTGGTGCCAAATCCCTAAATGTGAAGTTACCTTCAAAAAGATTTTCCTTGATATCGATTACCTCTGAGCCCGAAATAAGCTGTAAGGATTTACCGGATTTCCCTCCGGAAACCGTAAAGGTGACACTGCCCAGATCATCGTAGCAGACCAACTGGGTTGCCAACAAGGATGCCTGAATGACGTTTGGCTGCTGAATGATGATATCATTGGTCCTTTCGGTACAGTTTTCAGCAAAAGTAACCTCCATATAGTAGGTCCCTGCTTCCAATTCATCCAATTGACTATCGGTAATCGGCTGTGGATTTTGGCCAGGCAGCCTTTTATACCATTGATGCGAAGCGCCGGTCACCGAGAAATCAATTACTCCATCATTCCCCCCGTAGCAGGAGACATCCTGAACCTTATTGGCAGAAAATGATGGGGCATTTGGCTGGGTGATGGTCAGTGTACTGTCATCTTCGCAACCTTTTGCATCTCTCACCATAACAAGATAATCTCCCGCATCTAGCGAAGTAAGTACTGACCCACTCAATGGTGACCAGTTATCGCTTTCATTTATTTTATAAAAATAGTCATACGGGGCAAACCCTCCGGAAGCATTCAAGTAAATAGCTCCCTCTTGTTCAGGGCAGGTTGGATCCACCTGAGAAGTCAAAATGGTAAGTGGAGATTCCGGCCCTTCAATTCTGAGCACCCGGTCAACCACACAGTCTTCCCCAGCCGACACAAAAACCTGATAGAATCCCACATTTAGGCCCTCAACTGTAGTCTGGTTCTGGCCAAACTGCTCATTGGTCTGCAGGTTTAGCCAATGAATATTGAAATCAGCGGCATCAAGCCCATTGCCCAAGCCTATCTGAAGCTTTCCACTGTTTTCCTCACACACTACATCGCTCTTATCCAACAGCTGAATGGAAGGACGGGGAACCGGGGCAATGTTAAAGGTTTCGGAAGTGGCCTTACAGCCATTGGCATCAAATACCTCCAGGGTGTAGTTACCTGGTCTTAAGTCGTAAATGTTCTGATTGGTCTGGCCATTGGACCATCTGAATTGGTAATCGCCGCTGCCGCCAAGGATGTCCACTTCTATAAAGCCATCGTTTCGGTCAAAACAACTGATGCCCTCTTTTTGGGAAAGTACCACCTGAAGTTCTTCGGGCTGGTTAACCACTATGGTCTCTTGCGCCTCACAGAATCCATCAGCAACAGTCACCAAATAGGTCCCCGCTTTTACGTTTTGGCTTAAGATTCGGGAGGTTTGACCGGGAATTATTTCAAATTCCTGAGTGTCCTCGTTGAAATACTGCCAGGAGTAATCGTAATTTCCTACTCCATTGCTTGCCGTAATTTCAATCCTGCCGTTTTCACTGCCAGAACAACCTGGCTGAGTTACTTCCGGTGTATTTATCGTAAGCCGGTTTTCAGGTTCGCTCACCGTATAGGTTTGCTCAAACAAGCAAGTATTGCCATCGGTGATGGTAAGATCGTATGTTCCTGCAGGCAGGGCAGTAAGGGTCCTTTCGGAGGAAGTCCCATTCGGCCCGGTCCATGTCACTTGGTAATCTTCTCCATCAGCCAAATTTCCACCGGTAATGCTTTGGATATCCAAAACCCCGCTCTCATCACCTTGGCAAACCACATCGGTGATCCTCACATTAGCCTGTATAGCCGGAGGGGATTCAATAGCAAAGGGACCGAAGATTTTATAACAATTGACATTTCCTGGATCAATGACTCTCAAAAAATAATTCCCATCCTGCAGCCCGTCAATAGTTAAAGAAGTACCTAAAACCTGATTTGGATAGCCCTGCAAAAACCACTCATATGTCAAAATCTGGGATGAGCCCCCTGTGACTGTCGCCTCAAATCCCCCATCATTGCCGCCTTCACAGGTTGGCAAGATTGGATTTAATTCTTCGAGCTTAATTTCCTCCGGCTGGTTGATGGCAAAACTGATGGTCTGGGGAAGGGTGCAGCCATTTTCATCTCGGATGTGCAGCTCGTAATCTCCAGCGGCGAGACCGTCAATCCGACCGTTTTGCCCCAACCTTTGGTAATTATTTCCTTCAAATGAATAGTAATAGGGAGCTGTGCCTCCTTCCAGGGAAATTTCAACGGAGCCCGTTTCTCCAAAACAAAGCGGGTCAGTAGTGGCATGCTCCAAGTAATCAAGTCGGCTTGGCGCCTCAAAGGTGAATGGGTTAGAGATTATTTCACAGTCATTTCTATCGGTCACCACCAAACGGTAAGTCCCTTCACCCAATCCGGAAATGTCAATTGAAGTTTCACCGGCCAGAGATTCCCACTGCCCACCTGGAAGCTGCTTTTCCCATTGATAGTCATAAGAAGGGTTGCCGCCCTCCACGCGGAGTCCGGCAACACCTCCATCTTGGTCATTATAACAAAGTAAAGGGCTTATGTTATTGTCATAAATAATGACCAAAGGGTCAGGCTGCCCCACGGTGATATCCCTGTAGAGCATACAGCCTTCTGCAATCTGAATTGTAACGGTATATTCGCCAGCCTCCAGACCGGTAAATTCAGCCTCAGTTCCCATATATTCCTCACCGTTCAGCCCAATCAAATAGGGCTCTGAGCCTTGAAGCCGCAGAAAAATAGACCCGTCCCTATCGCCATGGCAACTGGTTGGTTCTGAACTCAACTCCTCGATAATTGGGCTCTCGGGATCGGTAAGGGTAAATTCGAATGTTTCGTGGCAACCGTTGGCATCTATCAAAGTAAGGGTATAGTCACCGGCAGGTACATTTTCCAGTTTTTGGGATTGGCTTAACACATTGGTCGAACCAGTCCTCACCCACTCGTAGGTCCAAGGGGCTCCCCAGCCGCCAACTGCCTCTATCTCGATAGACCCGCTTGCCGCTTCCGGGCAATTGGGATCGGTAAGGTCAATCAGGGTGTAGCTGATATCCATTTCCGGCTCCCTCACTTGTATTATGTCAGTATTGGTCAGACAGCCATTTGCATCCATGACATACACGGTATAGCTACCTGGAGCAAGATCCTCAAAAGTCTCGGCAGAAGAGGATGAAGGAAGAAGTCCGGCAAAATTATTTTCCAGGCTGAACATGTATGGAGCTGTGCCTCCCTGTGCCCTTACCCGGATAGCGCCATCCACGCTGTCAAAGCAGACATCGTTTACCAATTCCACATTTACGCCAAGTTCGGCGGGTTCGCTAATGGAAAAAGTGGTGCTCATCTGGCAACCGTCAGCGTCGGTGATGGCAACTGTATAGTCTCCTGGCTCCAGACCGATTAAATTCAAAGGATCAACGCTATTGTGCTGAGTGGCTGATCCGCCGTTTATGGTGTAGGAGAAAGGAGCATCCAGTGTGCCCGAAAGGGTCAACCTGGCAGAACCATCATCTTCTCCATAGCAAGTGATAGCTGTGGGAGTGGGCTGGATGGTAAATTTGGGGGCATAGACGATCTGGAAAGCATAGTCTTCAAAGCAGTTATCATCGGTAGCCTGATCAGTGAAAACCCTGAAGAAGTAAGTCCCTGGCTCAAGGTCAGTTTCGGTAATCTGCCCGTTGTTTTGAGTCTGGCGGTTATCGCGATAAAGCGCCCCATCTTTCCACAATTGGTAGCTAAATTCAGGACCGTTTCCACCAAGGATTCGCGTAGTGGCGGAACCAAGGTCATTTTCACATACGGGATGCGTTACCTCAGGGCCGTTTCCATCGGCCTGCTCGAGTGGCTCGGGTTCTTCGATGATGATTTCGGCAAAGGCCACACATCCTGCGATGTCCCTGACTTCCACTATATATTCGCCTGCAGGAATATTATTTAGCTGACCCGTATTTTCATACTCCCGGATCAGTTCAGTCGGATTAGATTTATCAAATAATTTTACAGTAAAATTCAGGTTACTGCTGATATTCAAAATAGCCTGACCATTAGCTACCCCGTTACAGTTAGCATCGATAACGGTCACTATTTCCACCCCTACTGGATTGACAATATTTACATTTAGGCTTCGAGTGGCTTTATTGCCATGCCTATCAATAGCTTCAACTATATAACTCCCGTCTGGAACCACTTTGGAGGAAATATAATAATTGTTAGCATCAGGGCTTGCCACTACATCCTCAGCCTCCAAAACCCCATCACGCAGATACCTAAAAGTAATCGGCCCTTCACCAGTAGCTACCAGTGTGGTTTCCTGCAAACAGTCATCAATGGATGTTCTAATAATTGAAACTTGCCCATACGAATTCTGTATCAGGCTGAAAAAAATCACAGCCATCCAGATTAAGATCCAGTTTCGATTAATATGTAGCTTCATGGTCACAGACTCTGGTAAAAGCCAACTATTTTAGCACAGTTCCTATATGAATTTTTGAATTTTAAAGAAAAAATAAAGCTTTTTGTGATTACCTATTTTATTTTATGCAATTCGTATTACATAAAATGATATTCTTCAATAGCCTGATTTTTAATAAATTAAAAGAATAAAGTTTTTAAACGCAACAAATAATATTAAAAAACTGCAATTATCGGTTTACCAGTTATATGCTCCAATTACTACATCCTAACTCTATCTGCATTTCCCTAGGGACCAACCACATTTGCTCTGCTAGAAATAAATTTGACTTGAAACGAAAAAGAGCCTAAATAGGCTCTTTTTACATGGTTGGTGGTTGTGAAAATTATCAATTGATCAGCAGGAATACACCTGATTGGGATTTGCGGTCACCTTCTTTGGTGGTGAAGTAGATTTTGTAGACATAGTTCCCGTTAGGGCTCATGCGGTCTCTTACTGTGCCATCCCATCCCGGATCCTCCATGCTGTAGGCCGAATAAAGCAGGTCGCCCCATCTATTGAAGATGTGGAACTCGATATCCTCCACACCTCTGTACAGAGGCTTGAAAGTATCATTCAGCCCGTCACCATTTGGCGTGAAGGCATTCGGCACCAGCACCCTGTAGGATGCCAACACCTGGATTTCCATTTCGTGAATAGAAGTACATCCAAATTGATCTATCACAGATAACTTCACGGTGTAGAAACCAGTTTGGGCATAACTGTGCTTCGGTTCCTGTTCATTGCTGGTGATGCCATCTCCAAATTCCCATTCCCACGAAACGATATCTCCTAAGGACAGGTCATTGAACTGTATATGGTCGCCCAGCAGCACCTCGCCGTTGGTGGTCTGGGTTTCTATAACCGTATAACTGAAGTCTGCAGTGGCAAAAGATGGAGGGAATTCAATTACCGTTTCCACATATTCCATACAGCCGTTTTCATCAAGTATGGTTACCGAGAATTTGCCGTCCTGGGTGAATGAAATTTCATCCACATTTTGCTCTCCATTGCTCCAGTTGATTTGGTATTCTCCAGTACCGCCTGTAACAGTAAGATAGGCTTTCCCAACCACTGTTCTTTCCTCACAGTCTACCTCAAGAGAGGTAGTGAGGTAGGCATCAATTTCTTCAGGTTCTTCGATGGTAATTGTTTTTTCAACATAGCAGCCATTTTCATCTTCTACCCTGGCTTCGTAAATGCCAGCTGGAAGTCCCGATCTGGAATAGCTCTTCTCATCTTCATCGTCAGCCCAGAAGATTTCCCTGGTTCCCCAGCCACCTTTAGCGTCTATATGGATAAATCCTTCTAGGCTGCCATTACATTCCAGCATCTCAGAATATTGCTCCGTCATTTCCAACAATGGAGGTTCAATGATTTCGATCACCTCCGTAATGGAGCAAGCCCCACTGGAAACTGTCACGGAATAAATGCCAGGACCCAGGTTTTTCCTTTCGGGCAGGGTAGTGGTAAAGATCTCCTCCTCGCCTTCTTTCTGCCACTCATACACATAGCTTCCAATTCCTCCGGTCACCGGAAGGAATATTCTGCCATCATTGGCGAAATGACAGGAGATGTGCTGGGTAATCCTGTTGTCAGAAATCTTCAGCGGCTGTGGCGCCTCAATAGTAAAGGTTCTGTTTACAGAGCATTCTAGGGCGTCCTCAATTTTTACTGCATACCCCCTTGGAGAAAGTTGGTCGATGGTAAAAACATCCTCTGTAAACCTCATTTTTCTGATGACATTGTCATTGACAATCAAATCTACAGTGAAAGGAGCCTGATAACCGGTCATTTCATATGTGACTGTACCGTCATTTACACCTTCACAACTAACATTCTGCAAGGCAGCTTGGCGGACTATCTTTTGATCCATAGGGACGATGTAATAGCTTTCCTCAACCCAGCAGCCTGTCTCCTTGTCAATGGCTCTTACGGTATAAGTCCCAGGATTCAAGTCGGTGGCCTTTTCGCCAATCAGCGATGAACTATGGCTCCACTTGAATTCAAAGTCTCCACTGCCGCCCTCCACCTGAGCTTCGATCTCTGCCTGGTCTCCATTGAAGCATACAGACATTTTGCCTTCCAAAGTAAGCGTCATCGGTTCCTTTGGCTCAGGCATCACCACTTCCTTTTCTATCCAACATCCATTGTCATCAGTGATCACCACTTTATAGGTACCCGGTGCGAGATTATCTACCCTGGCAGTCGTGCTTTGGGCCGCATCATTCCATTGGAAAGTATATGGTCCAACTCCACCGTCAGGCTCCACCTCGGCATAGATCTCCTTGGAATCGCCGCAGATATCAACCTTCACGGTGATTTCTGCCTCTAGTCGTTTTGTTGGCTGCTCAATTGTGATGATTTCAAATTTCTGGCAGTTTCCATCAAAAATGGTCACCATGTAATCTCCAGCTGCCAGGTTTTCCAATTTATACCCTTGTCCAAAAGGCCCCCAGTTAGGAACATAATTCCCACTTCCTCCGGTCACTTCGATCTCTATCATACCGGTCCTGTCTCCATGGCAAAGTATATCTCTTTTGTCGATTACCTTGATGACAATTTCTTCAGGGTTGTCAACTACATACTTTTCAGTAATTGAGCAATTGTTTTGATCAGTCACCGTGGCCTCATAAATACCAGGGGAAAGTTCCTTTCTCTCAAATTTGCCTTGATCTGCATCATTATCAGAAAGGTCGGCCCACTTGACAGTCTTGTTACCAAAACCGCCAGAAGCAATCAGCCTGATCGAACCGTCAGTTTTTCCATAACAGCTCGCATCAAACACAATCGGTTCTACGCTCAATTCATTGTCCGGCTGGTTGATGGTGAAGGACTTGTTAATCCTACATGCATTAGCATCGGAAACGTAAACTTTGTAGACGCCGGCAGCTTGGCCAGACAAGTTGCGGGAGGTTGCGACTTCGGTTTCTGAAAGGTCCGGATTTACCCTTACCCACTTAAAGTCATAATCTCTGGTACCCCCTTGTATATCCACCAAGTTGACACCACCAGTTTGATCGCCATGGCACAGCACATGCTGGACTTGGTCGCTTTCTATAGTAACCTGGGTGGCTCCTTGTACAAAGACCTCACCTTTGATACTACACTGCCCCCCATTGTTGGCATCATAAAGTGTAAAGGTGTACCGGTTTGGTAGTAATTCCTCTCGTAAAAAATCGTTGCCGGCGGGATCATCCCACACGATGGAATAGTTGCCCACCCCACCACTTGGGAAGATCTCTATTCTGCCATCCTGAACATTGAAACAGCTTTGGTCTCGAACCAAGGAGGTGAAACCCAAGGCCTCAGGCTCTTTAATTTCCACCTGTTGTTCTACACGGCACAACATGGCATCTTCCAAAATCACCTTGTAGGTGCCGGCCTTTAAGCCCCCCCTTGTCAAACCACTGCCTACTTCAACTTCCTGATTGTCAATTACCACAAACCATTTATAAGGCCCTATACCTCCAGCCCGGTTGCTGATGGAGATCGTACCGTTTGACCCATCATGACAGCTGACATCGGTAGCAGATGCTTCAAATCTCAAGTTGGCATCAAATACGGTTAGCTCTTCAATAGTAAAGCAGTCTTTGGCATCGATGACCTTGATTTCATATTCACCGGCCGAAATTCCTTCAAACCTAGCGTCCTCAAATATTACCTCTGAAGTCCCCTTCAGTCTCCACTCATATTTATACCCACCATTGCCACCGTTAGGGGTAACCTCAGCGACCATACTGGATTGCTCACCGCATACTTCAAGATTAGCAACCACTTGTGCTGAAAGATCAAATTCCGGTTCTTCGATGGTAATCGTTTCGGAAAACTCACATTTGCCGTCAGAAACGGTATAGGTATAGTTTCCGGCGGTTAGACCAGTTCTCTTCAAGGACCTGTTGCCGCTGTTTTCCCAAATCACTGAGTAATCACCGCTACCACCTTCAACCTTGAGCTCAATTTCCCCATTGGTCATTCCTTTACAGGTCACATCCTTAATTTCGGGGGTAACTGTTAGCTCGGTAGGCTCAGTTATGGTCACCTGTCCCATCGTGGTACAAAGATTTGCATCCGTCACCGTGTACTTATATGTACCCGGCTCTAAGCCAGTTCGGGTGGCCCCTTTCACATCCGTATCTTCCCAGCTAACTTCTCTGATCCCTGTGCCACCAAAAGGCGAAACTGTGATCGATCCATCTCCCGCCATATAGCATGAGATATTTTTAAATGTATGGCTGGCCGTCAATTTCGCGGCAGGCTGGGTGACCTGGAAAGTCCTATCAATCGAACATCCACTTAAATCCGTTACCACAACCAGATAGCTGCCTGCCTCTACATTGGCTAGATTTCTATCCGTGCTAATTACATTTTCTCTTTGGGTGTCGGAAGCCAAATACCAGTTATAGCTGTAATCACCTCTGCCACCGGATACGCTGATGTTTACACCACCAGTTTCATCACCATGGCACAACACAGGAACCAGCTCCTCTTGGGTAAACCTCATTTGCGTTGCCGCCTGAATGGTCACCTCCCCGTCGTAGAAACACTGGTTTTCATCGGTGATTCTGAAAGTGTGGGTTCTTGGGCTCAGGCTTTCCCGGAGGAAATCTCTATTTCCATTATCCCAGACAATACTCAATTCACCAACGCCTCCAAAAGCTCTAATCTCCACCATGCCATCACCAGCACTAAAGCAGGTTTCATGCTGCAAGGTTTCGAATTCAAAACCGATCTGCTCCGGCTGGTCAATTACCACTTCAATTTCTTCCTTGCATTCATTAGCATCTTCTACTACCACTTTGTAGGTACCGGCTACCAGGCCTGATCTTCTAAATGAACCTTCATCCAATTGTACTCCTGCTACAAAAAACTTGTAAGGCGACACTCCACCCTTGATGTCACTTAAAGTAATGGATCCGGTGTTGCCATCGTGGCAAAGAACATCTGTTGGGGTGGCGGTAAAGGTGATGTTGGCATCATAAACATCAAATGTCTTGGTGATATCGCAGCCTTTCCCATCTTCGACAATAACAGAATAACTACCCGGCTGTACGCCTTCTTGTCTGCTACCCGTCCAAGATGGATCAGACCACGTGTAGGAATAACCGCCATTTCCACCTTGGGCAGTGACTTCCACCACCATGGATGATTGCTCTCCGCATGTTTCCAGCCTCACCACAACCTCTGCTGTAAGGTCGAGTTCCGGTTCGTTAATAGTTACCGTGTTTTCAACAGTACATTTTCCATCGGAAACGGTGTAGGTGTAACTGCCTGGTGCAAGACCGATTCTATTGAAGGTCTTGTTACCGCTGTTTTCCCAGATGACTGAATAGTCGCCACTGCCGCCTTCTACAAGAAGTTCAATTTTCCCGTTATTGAAACCCTTACAGGTCACATCGGTCAGTTCTGGAGTAACTACCAATAGCGTCGGCTCCACAATTGTTACCTCACCATTTACGGTACATCCATTGGCATCCGAAACCAAGTACTTATATGTTCCAGGGGCAAGTTTATCACGGGTTTCCCCTACAAAATCTGTGTCTTCCCAGGTCACGTTCTTGTCACCAGTTCCTCCATTCGCTCGTACAGTTATGACTCCATCATCTGCTCTATAGCAGGTTATTTGGGTCACATCCTCGCTGGCAGTAAGGGCTGCTGTAGGCTGGGTGATCTGGAATGTTCTGGAAAGAATGCTACAATCATTCTCATCAAACACCCGAACTCTATAATTGCCGGCTACAACTCCGGAAAGGTTCTGCTCAGTGGATATCACACTGTTCATATCCAAAGTGCGATACCATTTATACGTGTAGCCAGGCTTGCCACCTTCAACCTCAATGTTCACCCTACCGGTAGGTTGGCCAAAACAGGCAACATTAATAATTTCTTCAGATGAAATCACAACCTGGGTCGCCTCTCCGATATTCACTTCCCCAGGGAATGTACAGCCGTTGCCATCCTTGATTTCGAATGTATGCCTGCCAGGAGCAAGTTTTTCCCTTTCGAAAAGGTCGGAATTATTATCCCACTTGATAGAATAGTTGCCCACTCCCCCAACTGGGGTAATCTTGGCTTTTCCATCTTTTGCCAAAAAGCAAGTTTCATCGGTAACATCTTCTATGAAACCAAGTTGAGCAGGTTCTCCAACAGCTACATTTTCTTCATGCACATTACAGCCTGTTGCGTCACGCACCGTGACTTTATAATTTCCTGCTGACAGCCCTGTTCTGGTCATTCCACTGGTTACCTGCTGATCATTGACAAACCAGGTGTATGGACCAACTCCTCCTGTGATATCTGAAACAGTGATTGAACCGGTGGAACCACCATGACACAATACAGCTTCAGGAGTTGCGGTAAAATCAATATTCGCATCATAAACCGTAAAGGTTTTGGTTATTTCACATTCATTTTCGTCAATGATTTTGACCCAATATTCTCCCGGAGTCACGCCGATCTGTCTTGAGCCGTTCCAAGTTGGCTCGGACCACACAAAGGTATAATCAGGCGTACCACCGATAGGGAATACCTCCACCACCATGGTGTTTTGATCGCCGCAGACTTCCAGTTCCACATTGACTTCAGCTCCAAGATGCTCAAGCGGCTCAGCAATAATTACGGTATATGTTTCCAAACAGAAGTTTCTGCTGTCAGTCACAATTGCAGTGTAGCTGCCAGCTTTAAGGCCAGTCTGCTCAAGCTCTTTGCTTCCATTGTGCACCCAGGTGACTACTGGAGTCCCCATGCCACCGGTGACATTAATTTTCACACGGCCATCATCCCCACCTTTACAGGAAACATCCTCGATTTCTACTGTGGTAATCACAATCTCCTGAGGCTCCTCGACAGTAAAAGTTTTATCTATCGTACAACCATTGGCATCAGTCACCGTCACAGTATAATCCCCAGCTGGAAGTTCCATGCGGTTACGAGTCTGGGACTCCTCTGTGGCTGGAAGGTCATGCCATCTCACATGACGGAAACCTGTACCGCCTTCCAACAAGAGGCGGATTTCACCATTGGCTTCACCATAGCATTTCACGTCGGATACCAAAGCGTCAACACCAAGTGCCTGGGAAGGTTGGGTGAGGGTAAAAGTCCTGCCAATTGTACATTCATTCGCATCCGTGATCGTAACCCTATAATCCCCCGCAGGCACATTGGTCAAATTCTTTTCGGAAGAAATCGCTTGGCCTGTAGCCAGGTTTTTCCACTCATATGAATACGTACCAGTACCTCCAGAGATGTCCAATTCGATTTTTCCGGTACTTTCTCCAAAACATAAGATGTTTGAAATCTGGGAATCCACCTGGATCGGCTCAGCCCTTTCAATTCTTACCGAACCAAAGACCTTACAACCATTTGCGTCAGTTACTTCATATTGGTACATGCCAGGGTAAAGGTTTGTCCTTACCGGACCAACGCCACCGTCAGACCATCTGGCAATCGCGCCGCCTGCACCACCCGCAATGGTCAAAGCGGCCGTTCCGTCATTGGCATTGTAACAGGTTTCAGGGGTTCCCGTTGCGCTTACAGTCAATAAAGGCGGTTCCTTTATTTCAACTTCGATGATATCTGAGCTACATTCTGCACCATCCATCAACCAAACCTGATAAGTCTGTTTTGCCCGCAGGTTGTTAACCGACAGCCCGGTTCTGGAAATTCCGTCAATGATCAAGCGGTAATTCCCTCTTCCGCCCTGGGGATTTTTGATGATGATACTTCCCGTATTGCCTCCGAAACAAAGTACATCCTCCACATCCACCTCAAAAGTAATTTCCTCAGGAGCTGTGATTTCATATCTTTCAACAATATCACATTGTCTGTCATCATAAACCCTCACCTCATACTCACCTTCCGCTAGGTTGCTTACCCGGTTGGTGTTTCCGATCATGTCACCAGTTGCCAGATTTGTCCATTCGTAACGGATCACGCCAGTGCCTCCGGTGACTGTTATTTCAATTTGGCCATCACCTCCTTCAAAGCAGGTGGTTTCAGTGACTTTTGCCTGGCTGATCTGGATAGGATCGGGCTGGGTGATGGTAATTTCTCCCTCCCAGTCACAACCTTTTTGATCCTCAACTCTCAGTTGATATTGTCCGGCAGGCACCTCATCAAACATGATTTGGTTGCCTTCCAAGGTGATTTCCCTTTCATTGAGGAAAGCAGTATAGATGCCGTTTCCACCTTGGATGTTAAACACCACATTGGTGGTACCCTCAAAACACCTTACATCTTCCTGGTACTGCAGGTTGACGGAAATCCCCGCCAAAGGCTGGTTTACTCTTATTGTCTTTGTTTCACTGATACAGTTACCTCTGGTAAAATAGGCAGTGTAATCACCGAATTTGAGATCCCTGATTTCAAAAACCCCACCCACGGCTGCAACTTCTCTGTTGTTGACAAAAAGTCGGTAATCCCCGGCAAGACCGCCCTCAGGTGTAAAACGGATACTGCCATCTTCCCCGCGGAAACAGGTCACATCGGTGACATCAAAATTGAAATCAAGCAAATCAGGCTGTGGCACATGGATTTCATCTTCAAATTCACACCCCTTATCATCTGTAAGTACATATTTATAATACCCCGCATAAGCGTTGGAAAGTGTACGCCCAGTTTCTGCAAGTTGGGTGAAGGTGACGTTATCTTGGGAGTATTGCCAGGAGACAGTAAATGGAAGTGTACCCCCCTGCACGGAAAGCTGGATTTCAGTAGTGCCTCCAAAGCAAAGAATGTCCTGGAGCCTGTGGGTAACCTTGAGTTCATCAGGCTGGGTCAGCGTTCTTGGGAACAATACCAACGCACAACCATTGGCATCAACTACATCGAAATTATACTGTTTTTCAGCCTCCAGGCCCTCAAAAACTTTCATTTCATTTTCCGCAAGGGAATAATCCATACCCTCAAAGGATACGGTATAAGGCGCCGTGCCACCACTCAGTTGCAGACTAATCGTACCATTTTCGGACTCAAAGCAACTCAGGTTTGTCTGGCTGTAATGGGTATAGGAGAAGGCCTGCTCAGGACCATCAATTACGACGGTTTGTGCAGGACTGATACAGCCGTCGGCATTCATTACATACACCTGATATTCACCTTTACCCAAACCTGTGATGGTGGGATTGGTGTAGGCGCGGTTGTTTACATAATATATATATGCCCCGTCATTGCTTCCCTCAGCAGCGATTTCAATTTGACCGTTGAAGCCATTGTAGCAGGTTTCATCGTCAGAAAGGAAAGTGAACTCTAGCTCCTGGCCTTCATCAATCACTATTGGTGTTTCTGACTCAACCAAACATCCGTTGCGGTCAGTGATTTCATAAACATAGGTGCCGGCACCTACATTATTATATACGCTTCGGTTGCCATTGATCAGGTGAGAAAACTCCTCAAACTTATCCCCATTTTCATTGAGGGAGAAATATTTCACATCGAAAGGTGCAATGCCACCGCTAAGGTTTACCTCAATAAATGTGGTTCCGCCCAAACATAGGATTGACCCGTAATTTTCCTGGGCGATAAAAGGATCAGGTGTGTTTATGGTGAAGGTCCGGGTGTCCATGCAGTTCTCCTGCTGGTCGGTCACCTCAATATGGTAATCTCCCACTTCCAGTCCTTCAAAAAGCACAGGATTTCCTTCACTGATACCGTCGATCTCTTGGCTGAAAGAGCTGTCCCCAACCTTGGTCAGGACCGCACGGTAGGTTTGCCTACCCCCAAAAATCTCAAAGGTGGCCTTACCGTCACCGGCTTCAAAGCAGGTGATGTCGGTTTTCATGAAGGAGGTAATCTCCAGCTCTCTTTCGGGCTCCTCAATGTCGATGACAAAATCCTCGGAAGAACAGCCTAAAGCATCAACAATGGCAACGATGTAGCGCCCAGGAGTCTTGGGACCAAAAATCATCTGGTTGCCGTCCATAATTGGGGATTCAGCCGTTCCATTTACCAAAACCTGGAAACTCCGGCCTTCTTCAACCACAGGATTGACAAAAATGAACCTTCCATCTGCAGCCCCTTGGCAAGTCACATCATCGACAATAACCTGATCCACTGCAGGTCGCTGAATGCTTTCAATATGGAAGGAACCGGTAAGCGGATCACAATTGACATCCTCAACTACATAGGAATAATCCCCACTTGGCAAATCGGAGAATATGTAGTCTGTTCTATTATTTACATCTTCAATGGTCTGGAAAGTATTATCCGGATAGGTTAGAATGATTCTTTTATCCGCATTTCCACCATCCACAGAGATGGTGAAAGTCCCCTTCTCATCCCAACATACTGGCTGAACCTCATCGGCCTTCACAAGCTCAAACTCAACCGGCTCAATGATGACGATGTCTTCGCTGTCTTCAAAGCAGTCATCCACATTATTATAGAATACTCTTAATTTATAATAACCTTCGCCTAAATCTGGCAACCTCTGCTCTCCCTCCTTAGTTTTGATAAAATCATATCCCGGTACCACTTCCCACACAGAGCCTCCGGCAGACTTCAACCAGCTGTATTGGGTTGCACCACGTATTTCATATAGGATTTCCCCGTCAGCTCTTCCCCAGCAGCTGATATCCTGAACTTTCTCAGCACTTACGAATGCTGGTGCGTTTTCTGTCAAAGTGATGGTTTTTTCATCTATACAGCCTTTGGAATCCACCACGCGGAATTCATGATCCCCAGCAATCAGGGAAGCAATCACCGCATTAGTAGCCCTCACCCACTGAGTGCCGTTAAAATACTCAAACCTATAGGCCGGGATACCGCCTTTGGCAAAAAGCGCGATGCTTTCAGGTCCACAGGTATTGGCTTCCATATCAATAACCAACTCAAGCGCCTCACTAGGTCCTCTTACTTGGAAAATTCTTACCAGCTCGCAATAGCCATTATTTGAATACCTCAGCTCATAAAAACCTGGAGTAAGGTTGTCGATTCTGTTGATTCCCTCGCCTTCAGCCACCACTGTTTCAGTAGTAAGATTGGTCCACTTCGTGGCTCTCTGCCCTTCAATTCCTCCCAATAAGTTAACTTCAATATGGGAAGGTGAGCCAAAACACTGGGGATCCAGGATTTCAGCCACCGTTATGCCCAGCTGTGCTGGTTCCACCAAGGTGATCTCCTCTGAAGTGACTTCACAACCATACCCATCCCTTACCGTGACGGTATAGGTACCACCGCCAAGGTTTACAGGATCCTGACGGCTGGAACCATGGCTCCAGGAGTAATTGTAAGGGCCGCCGCTTCCCCCCTGCACATCGATTTTGATGCTTCCATCATTTACACCAAAACAAGTCGGGTTGGTTACCTCTAATACAGTGATGGTCAATGGATCAGGATTCATTAATTCGACTTCCAAATCATCCATACAGCCATTCTGATCAACTACTTCCGCCATAAATTTTCCAGGCGCTAATCCGGCTAGCGTTGAGGTCGTCCCCGGCACTTGCTCATATGCGCTGCCGTTGAATTTATACCAAGAGATGGTTTTCACCCCTGTGCCGCCATTTACATTGATCTCTATTCGACCATTGGCACCGTTGTGACAGCTTGGATTTACGGCATTGATAAGGTTGATTTCAAGTGGACCGGCAGGTTCTCTCACCACCAAGTTGCTCATGGAGAATTGGCAAGACTTGGAATCAAGGATGGTTACTGAGTAAGATCCTGGCTTGAGTCCGGAGATGTTTGGCTGCACGCTGCTAAAACCATCAGGCCCTTCCCAAGTAATGAAATAATCCTCACCGGGAGTCAAGGTACCCCCGCTGATTGCTAGGTTTATGGCTCCATCCTGCTCATCATAGCAAAGAATATGTTCAATGGTAGGCACGGCCAAAAGTTCAGGGGTTCCCTCTATGGTATACTCCCTTGTAACCTCGCAATTGGGGTTATTCATGTCCCTAACCCTTACCACATATTCACCGGGACCCAGACCATTCAGCTCCTGATCGGTTCCAATAGTACTAGTGCTGCCCCTTCGCGTCCAGCGGATGTCGAGATCACCTGAACCTCCACTTATATCCAAATGGATAAAGCCGTCCCTGCCGTTGAAGCAGCTTTCAGGCTGGAGTTCGAGTTTTTCGATGATGATTTCATCAGGTTGCTCGATTTCGAAAACGATCGGAGCCAATTGACAGTTGTTGGCATCCCGGATTTGGATCACATTGTTATCCCCTGCCGGAAGGTTTGGGATGGAAAGCAATACGTTTGAGGTGGTGACTTCAGCACCACCGTTAAAACTATAGGTATAAGGAGCCACGCCGCCTGAAATAACAATGGCCGCACTCCCATCCCTAGCCCCAAAGCAGCTTGCATCGGTAAAGGTTTTGTCTACTAGTTTGAATTCGCCGGGTTGGTTGATCGTAAATACCTCATAAAGGGAACAGCCTTTTGCATCCGTAACATATAATCTATAAGATCCTGCACCGATTCCAAAAATATCAGACTGGTCTTCACCCTCTATTTTGACGAAGTTGCCACCGATATTTTTTCTCCATTCGTATTGGTACCCACCATTTCCACCAATGGCCTTAATACCGGTGATTGAGCCTGTCTCTTCACCAAAGCAAAGTACGTGCTCCCTTCTAAGCTCACTATTGTCGATTTGGAGCTCGGCAATATCGGGAACTGTAGCCCATTCGATAATTTCGCAACCATTTCCATAGCTGATCACTACTTCATAGGTGCCTGGAGAAAGGTTATTAAAAGCGATGTTGTTGCCAGGCTTGGTCTCTCCGTTTACTGTGGTTAGAAAATTGTGATCACTATTATCAATCCGTACATGAATTTCCCCATTGTCCTGGGCATAACATATGGGTGCGACTGGATTAACCTCTATTTCGGGAATTTCGGCGATAGGCACATTGAAAGGAAATTCTTGGGTACAGCCTTTTTCATCTGTGATCAAAACAAAGTTTTCTCCAGGGGGGAGATTCGTGGCTATTTGACCTTCTTGGCCATTACTCCACAAATAGGTATAAGGGCCACCCCATCCACCTGATGCTGTCACTGTAGCATTTCCATCAGCAGTACCCAAGCAAGTTGCCGGATCGGTGTCAAATACAGCTGTAATCGGTCCAGGAGGACCTATCACTTCTACTGAAAAAATTTCCTCACAGCCCTCTTTATCTGTCACAGTCACTTCATACGTACCTGCCCTTAAGTTTTTGGCAGTTGAGGTTTCCTGTTGAGCTGGATCATTCCACTTATAGGTAAAACCTCCCCAACCTCCTTCAGCAACCACCGTAGCAGTACCGTCTGCCCCATCAAAACAGGAGACTGGGGTACTCGAAATCTCACCAGCCGAAATTGGCGCATCAGGAGCCATTACCTCTACCTCAAAATGAAGCCAACAGTCGGTTACTTGATTGCCACCTTGTCTAATCCGGAATTTGTGAATACCAGCCTCCATATTGGTATATTCCCAATATGGGTTATTACCCAACCCTATCGACTGGTTAGGATCATGAATCTCTGTTCCACCAGGAGGTGTCCTATAAACTCTCAAGTTTTGTGGAACCCCTAACTGTTTATCCAAATGCCTATTTATTCTATGGAAGTCAAGAATGATTGTACCATCATTTCCTCCATAACAGGTCACGGGGGAGGTCCGGACACCAATTTCAATTCTTCGCCAATCAGGAATTTCTATACTGATTATTTCAGGACACTCCTCTCTTCTGTACTCATCTATTACGTGAAGTTCATATAAACCCGCTACCAAGCTGCCAACCTCTACATGATTACCGTCAATTGACACCCAACTTGAGGCTGGATGATCGCCATTTATTTCTCTACTTGTAATCCTAAAAAGCCTATATTGAATATTTTCCCCACCATTTTCCACAAAGTAGCTAAAGGAACCGTTAGCATCGCAGTCCTCAGGGTGTATATTGTCCAAGGCCAATTCAAATGTCTCAATTTCTTCAAAAACCACCTCCAAAATCTCCCTACAACCTGAATTGTCAATAATCTCCAAGGTGTAGGAACCCGAAGGTATTTCATCCAGGTAGACATCCCGTCCCACTCCGCTTTTCGAATATACCGGGCTGGAGGAATGCTCCCCATAAAGATTAAAGGCAAAGGGGGCGGCACCCCCGACAATATTTCCCACAATTTTGCCATAAGACTGCCCCTCACAGTAGTGATCCTTGTCAAAAGACAGATCATATTGGAAATTCCTACTGTCGACAAAGTTAAAGGTCTGCGTCAGCTGTTGGATAGGACTGCTGTTATCGAAAACGGTAACCGTATATGTTCCGGACTGGGCCATGGACAGGATAGACATGGAGCCATCAGAAATATTATCGACCTGCACCCCGACACCGTCCTTTTGCCAGACGTATTGATAGGGCGGCAATCCCCCTCTCACCCTAAGCTCGGCCGTTCTTGCGCATTGGGTAAATGACATGTGATCCACCTGAAGAGGGATGTCGTCAAAAGTGGCAGAGCTGAAGTGGCTGTACACCATTGTCCCCGAACCTACTAAAAGGAGGGTGGCGACTAAAAACTTGTAAAAAATACTACCGTAAAAGTTCTCCATATAATAATTTCACTACCGAAACCCCAATTTATCGTATAACCCACTGGTTTTTGGATATGAAAATTGGCGTTTTACTTAATTTTATTTGGATTTGGTGTTTTCAAATATCATTTTTTGCACTTTGCTAGTTATAAAATGATATTTGGATTAACCTCATTTAACTTAGAAATAAAGTAAATAATTGGCGTAATATCCAAATAATCTTGTGATTATATTTTCTAAGGTGTATATCAGGAGGAAAACTTCGTGGGACTTAAAGCAAAAAACGGGATGGGGAGGGCAAAATAAAAACCCCGGAGAGTTGGCTCCGGGGCTTCATGAAATAGTTACAACTACCAGGGCTATTTGCAGTGGTCAACTTGTTTTGTAAAAATATCAATTTGCTTTAAATCCTCAAAGCAAAATCTTGTTAAAATTTCAATAAAATCTATAAATATGAATAATTCAATTTATAGCTCAATTGCTATCTGATGCCTCAAAATATCCTCAAATGATTCCCTTTTCCGTATCAAATGGGCCTTGCCGTTTAAAATCATGACTTCCGCGGGCCTTAGGCGGCTGTTGTAATTAGATGCCATGCTGAATCCATAAGCTCCCGCATTTTTGATCGCCAAGATATCTCCCTCTTTCACTTCCTTCAATTTTCTATCCGCAGCAATCGTGTCTGTTTCGCAAATGTATCCCACTATAGTGTACACACGCTCAGGACCTTCCAGTCTGGAAATGTTTTCCACACCATGGTAGGCATCATACATCATCGGCCGGATGAGGTGGTTCAACCCGGAATCCACACCAATGAATGTCGAGGCAGGCGTGGCTTTGATCACATTTGCCTTTACCAACAAAACTCCGCATTCACTCACTAGAAACTTGCCCGGCTCAAACCAGATTTCAAGCTCCCGCCCGTATTCCTTACAAAACTCCTTGAAGGCAGCCGACACTTTTTCTCCTACCTCCAAAATATCCGTAGCGATATCTCCTTCCTTGTAGGCCACTTTAAAACCTCCCCCAAAATCAAGGAAAGTCAGGTCTTTAAATTCCCTAGCAGCATCAAAAAGGATTTCGGCACCTTTCAGAAACACCTCGGCATCCAAGATATCAGAGCCCGTATGCACGTGCAGGCCCGTCACATTTAGCTTGTGGGCCTCCACTATCTTTAGGATGTGTTTTAACTGGAGAATGCTGATGCCAAATTTGCTATCAATATGTCCTACCGAGATTTTGGCATTGCCACCGGCCAAAATGTGGGGGTTGAGGCGGATACAAATCGGCACTTTGCTGCCATACTCCGTCCCAAAGTGCTCCAACATGGGAATGTTGTCAATGTTGATCATTACGCCCAAATCCACGGCTTCCTGGATTTCCTCAAACGAAACACAGTTTGGCGTGTACATAATTTCATTAGGCTCAAAACCAACATGCAGGCATAACTTGACTTCCTCTATGGAAACCGCATCCACACCGGTACCCGACTTTTTCATCAATTTTAGCACATTGATGTTTGAAAGGGCCTTGGTAGCATATTTGATTTTCAGGTTGACAGTGGAAAAGGCCTGTTTGAGCAGATTGACCTGGTCTATGATCTTTTGCCCGTCATAGACATATAATGGTGTACCAAACTCTTTGGTCAAGTCCAAAAGGGACACCCCCTGAATTTCAAATTGCTGATTTCTGATTTCCATATTTCCTTATTTGCCGACAAATATATAGATTGCCCTACAGGAATAAAAAATAGTTTGTGAATTCTCTCTACCCCTTCCGTCCTCGGTCTCCTGTCTTCCAATTCAACCCAAAACCTTGGTTAAATATTGTTAAGCCAATAGCCCCCAGTGGATTTATACTATAAATTTGTAACATGTCCAAAACCAAAATGAACATAGTGATCGTCTTGATGTCCATCGCCACGTTGGGGCTGGTGGCCTTCCAGTACTACTGGGTCAACGACGCACTGAAGATTAACCAGGAAAGGTTTGAGCAAAATGTCTATCAATCCCTTGCCTCCACGGTGGACAAATTGGAGAAAAGCGAGGCCAAGGACATGTTTCTTAACAACCTTATTCAGGACACGGCCATGCAGGAGTCATTTTTTCAACGCATAGAGCCAATTGAATTTACAGTGAGAAGGCGGCAGGTGAGCCGCAAGCGCCCATCTATGGTCGACAGCATATTTACGACCACCATGCCGGAGATTTCCTCCTCCTTTGAAAAGCTGATCCAGTCATACGGTGGTGACCTCGAGCTCATCGTGGATGTGGAAAGCTTTTTCACCTACATGCCTCCCTCCGTAGCCAAGCAGCATCTAACCCCAGATGAATTGGAAATCCTGCTCAACGAAAAAGAGAGGGAATACCAGTATCTGCAGGATCAATCCAGAGGCAACAGGAACAGACGGGCTTCTAGACCTGAAGTCTTTCAGAGTGAAATCGTAGAGGATATCAGGCTTCCCAAGGATGCTGCAGACCGTATCGTAAAGGCCAACCTCAAAATTGAAGTGATGGAAAAGGTGTGGAATGAGATGATGGAAGGGCAGAAAAAGATCATGGACAGGATCGATTCCGATGAAGTAAAACATACCATCACCTCGCAACTCGCCCAGCGTGGCATCAACCAGCATTTCAAACTTGCAGTATTGGATGATTCCGATTCTATCATTGGATTGAGCGACCCCAACCTGAAAGAGGAAATGCTATATGGGGGTATCAAAGCCAGACTTTTCCCCAGTGATATTGTGGGACGGGAAAATTACTTGCTGATCCATTTCCCGGAAAAGCAAAAGTTTTTGCTCAAGCAGGTATGGATGCCTTTGATGAGTTCATTGGCATTTCTCGTGATCATCATCGGCTGTTTTGTATACGCCATCAGGGTAATAATTCGCCAAAAGAAGCTTTCTGAGACGAAAAACGACTTTATCAACAACATGACCCATGAGTTCAAAACCCCCATTGCTACAGTGAGTTTGGCAGTGGAAGCTTTGCAGGATCCGGACTTGTTGAATGCTGAAAACTTCCGCAACCGCTATTTGGGCATCATCAAGGAGGAGAACAAAAGATTGGGAGTGCACGTAGAAAAGGTATTACAGGCGGCGGCACTAGATAAAAAGGATTTTAAACTCAAGTTTGAAAAAGTCAACCTTGCGGAAATTTTAGAGAAAGCCAAACAACATATCGCCCTGCAAGTTGAAAAGAGGGATGGGGTGATCAAGTCGGAAATAGATCTCAAAAACCCTTATGTACAGGGGGATCCTTTCCATTTGGCCAATATTATCAACAACCTATTGGACAATGCCAACAAGTATTCTCAGGATAAACCTGAGATCACGCTATCGGCATTTGAAGATGACCACAGAGTGGTGGTCAAGATCCAGGACAAAGGGATTGGGATGAACAAAGAAGCACAAAGAAAGATTTTCGATAAGTTTTACCGAGTGCCTACTGGCAACGTACATGATGTAAAAGGCTTCGGACTTGGATTGGCTTATGTCAAAACGATGGTAGAGGCACATAGAGGGGAGGTTTTTGTAGAGAGCGAACCTGAGAGAGGAAGTATTTTCACTATATATTTACCCAAAAAGAAATGAGCAAAGCAAAACTTTTAGTAGTAGAGGACGATCCTAATTTAGGGGATATATTGCAGGAATACCTAACCATGAAAGGGTACGACACCACCCTGTGCAAAGATGGGGAAGAAGGCTGGAACAAGTTCAAAAAGGACAAATTCAATCTTTGTATCTTGGATGTGATGATGCCTAAAAAGGACGGCTTCACATTGGGAAAAGAGATCAAAAAAGTAGAGGAAAACATCCCCATTATTTATTTGACAGCCAAAAATCTCAAGGACGATGTGATCGAGGGCCTCAAAGTAGGCGCGGATGATTACATCACCAAGCCTTTTAGTATGGAAGAGCTCCTGTTGAGGATTTCGGCCATTCTGAAAAGGACCATGCGAGGTAGCGGTGCTGCCAGCAGCCTCAAAAGCTACAAATTCGGAGATTTCACCCTGCACTACGATCAGCAGATCCTCGAAAGCCCGAACGGCAAAAACAAACTCACCAGTAAAGAGAACGAACTTCTCCGCCTTCTTGCCGCTGAAGTCAACAACAACGTGAGCAGAAGCCATGCCCTAAAGCAGATCTGGGGGGATGACAGTTACTTCAATGCCAGAAGTATGGATGTTTATCTCAGTAAGATCAGAAAGCTATTGAAAGAAGATCCCAAAGTGCAGATCATCACGCTTCATGGCGAAGGGTTTAAGCTCGTGGTCGGGGAGGTATAAATGAACGGACAAAACAGAAAAGACATATCAATTGGCCAGCTGGTCAATGTGGTCCAAAAGCAGGACCAGAGGTCCGGAGACCTTACCGAGGGGGTGGTCAAGGCAATTTTGACCAAATCTCCCTTTCATCCACATGGCATCAAGGTCAAACTTGAAGATGGCACGGTGGGTAGGGTAAAGGAAATATTGGAGGAATAAATCAAAAAGCCTCACCGATGAATATATAAAACCCGGTTCCTTCCTGCGTGAAGGCCACATCAAGCCGGGTGTATATATCTTTTTTGGGAAAAAGCAGAAACCGCAAGCCACCCCCAGCGGAAAAGACTACTTTTTTGAACGCGGAGGCATCAAATTCAGGAAAAACAGTGCCCGCCCCTGCAAAAACCGCGGCTCCTATCCTATCAGTAAAACCCAACGGCAAAGGTAAAAACCTATATTCCACCTGGCTTGCCAATTGGTGATTGTCCCTAAACCGGCCATAATAGTAACCCCTCATGATACTTTCACCTCCCAGCAGGGCCAACTGATTGAAAGGGACCTGTCCAAAATTAAATTGACCAAGCAATTGGGCCGCCAGAACGTTATTTTTGCCCATAGGCCGATAAATCCGGGTGTCAGATATCACGCTGGTAAAATCAAAGGTACTCCCCCAGGCCCCATCAAATTTTAACAAAGCCAGTTCCGAAAAGAAAGCATCACGGACATTCAATACATTGTGTCGTGAATCATATACCAACCCAAGCCCTAAACCCAAATTATTGCTCCCTTCATATCCCAGTGGCAATTCGGCAACGGTGTCCTCTGACCTGGGCACAAAATTCACAGAGGAGGTTCGTTGAAAGTCCAATTCCGGTCCCACGAAAAAGTTTTTCCCCACCTTTCTAAGGGCCCTCTCCTTTATGATAATCTGGTTGGCATCTACCCTGGCGGTGTAATCCTCGGGGGTATCCATTCCAATGCCATGATAAAACAGTGGAAAGCTTTGGACCCTGATTCTCCCTAAAAACAACCATTTATTCTCATCGGTATACAAAGCGTGGTCAAACCAAAGGCCGTATTGATTTTCCAAGGTAACGAAGGTGAAACCATTGACCTCACTCAGTCGGTTGGTGGTATCACGATTGGCATAATACACGTAAAGTGAGCTGAGGCCTATTTCCCAGCTTGTTTCCGGTGCATAGGCGAGCGTGGGATACACCAAAAACTGTGGACGGGTAATATCGCTGGTATCCATGAGAATACTATTGATATAACGCTTGAAAAGACTTTGGCCAAAACTGTTGGGAATCTGAACAAAGAGAGCAATTAGGACCAGTAAAAGTGTAAACCGAAATTTCATTAAAGAGAATTAGGCTGCTAAATTACAACTCTCTCTTAACTGTTGGACCAACAGAATAGTTATTTTTTTACCCTGCGAGGCAAGCAATTATTTAAATCGCACCACTTTGCCATGGGCTTTGCTAGTCATGGCATGAGGAATGGCCACTGTGATTTCTTCAAAGAGAAGCTCCACAAGCTTTTTCTTTAAAAATGAGCGGGTCAAAACTATGCTAACTTCCCGCACCGGCTGTTCGAGCCCAACAAAGGTTCTTAACCTGGATTTTTCTTCCTCATTGAGGTCATGCGTGGCCAGCTCAGGCAATAATGTCACCCCCTGGTATCTGTTTACCATATTTTTGAGGCCTTCAAGTGAACCGCTTTCATAGTGAAAATTCATCCTGTGAAATTTTGCCTGGTCGCAAAGGTTCAAAACCTGGTCCCTGAAACAATGGCCCTGCTGAAGCACCCACAGTTCATCATCCAAAAGCTCCTCAATTTCCACTTGCTTTTTTTCCAGTAATTTATGTCCAGGAGAAAGGAAGGCATAAAAGTTTTCATAAAACATGGGCTTCTCCAGAATCCCCTGTTCTGCTAAAGGAGTAACCACAATCCCTAAGTCCAACTCATCGTTTCGAAGTCTTTTTACCACTTCTTCGGTCACCATTTCTTCCACCTCCAGCTGCACATTGGGGTATTTTTCGATAAATTGTCTTACAAACAAAGGCAAAAGATAAGGGGCAAGCGTCGGAATAATCCCAAGCTTGATCACCCCACTAATATCACCCTTCAGAGCAGCTACCATTTCGTAGATCCCCTTGCTTTCCGACACTACCCTTTTGGCCTGCGCCAAGATTTGGGCACCGACTTCAGTAGGTATCACAGGCATCTTGGAGCGGTCAAAAATGATGATCTCCAATTCTTTTTCCAACTTGCTGATTTGTGCGCTCAAGGTAGGCTGGGTCACAAAACAGGCTTCTGCTGCATGTCCAAAATGACGGTGTTTATCTACGGCAAGGATGTACTCTAACTGCTGTATAGTCATGCTATAGGGTTTTTTACTTACAGGGCGTAAATATAAAAATGTTTTTTCCTTTTATTTAGATTTGATTTAAATAATGATTAATTTCGCCTCAAATTAAATCGCATCATGCTTAAAACACTCAAAAAAATTGTACTTGGGGCCGGTGTGGGGATGTTTTTACTCTCTTGCCAATCCAGTGACGAAAACATCGTAAATGTTTACACCCACCGTCATTACGAAGCCGACCAGCAGCTTTTCGATAAATTTTCTGAGCAAACAGGAATAAAAGTAAATGTAGTAAGCGCTAGCGCGGATGAATTGATCCAGAAACTTGAATTAGAAGGTGCCGGCTCCCCAGCCGATGTCTTGATCACAGTGGATGCAGGCAGGCTTTACCGCGCCGAAGACAAGGATTTATTGCAGGAAATCTCCTCGGATGTACTGGAGAGCAACATCCCTGAAAAATACAGAAGCCCTTCCGGAAAATGGTTTGGCTTGACTTACAGAGCAAGAATTCTGGCCTACAGCAAAGACAGGGTCAATCCAGAAGAGCTTTCAACCTATGAAGATTTAGCTGACCCAAAATGGAAAGGCAGAGTGTTGACCAGATCCTCTGAAAACATCTACAACCAGTCTTTATTGGCTTCAATTCTTTTGGCAAATGGTGAAGAAAATGCCAGCCAATGGGCCAAAAATGTTTTAGGCAACATGCCAAGATCTCCAAAAGGCAACGACCGTGATCAAGTGAAGGCAGTTGCGGCTGGGGAAGGTGATGTAGCCATTGTAAACACCTATTACATCGGCATCATGCTGAATGACTCCAATGCTGAAGAAAGAAAAGCGGCAGAGCAAGTTGGAATTTTCTTCCCTAACCAAGACGGAAGAGGCACGCATGTCAATATCTCTGGAGCGGGAGTGACAAAGCATGCTCCCCATAAAGAAAACGCTATAAAACTCATCGAATTCCTTTCTGAAGCGGAAGCACAAGGCATTTTGGCCAACATCAACTTTGAATATCCTGTGAATCCGGCGGTAGATCATTCAGAACTGCTCAAGTCATGGGGGGATTTCAAAGCCGACGAAATCAATTTGGCCCAGTTGGGAGCCAAAAACAAGGATGCGGTCATCATTTTTGACCGTGTGGGCTGGAAATAAGTATTAATCTGAAAGTATATAGTAGTCTTGGACATAGCAAAACAAAACTATTATTGGTGGAATAAATGGTCAGGAGCTGCAGTCATCATATTGATGGTGATTGCAGTTCCTGTATTTACGATCTTTTTTAAAATCTTTGAGCCTCCGGGAAACAGCTGGAGGCATTTGTCAGAAAACCTCCTGGCGGGGTATTTTCTCGACACCATCCTGCTTTTATTGGGGGTGGCATTTTTCACCTTTCTAATAGGTGTTACCTCTGCCTGGTTGGTATCCAATTATGATTTTCCGGGCAGAAGATATTTTGAATGGTTGTTGATTTTACCTTTGGGCTTTCCCGGGTATATCATGGCCTACACCTACACGGGCATGCTCGATTATGCGGGTCCGATTCAGTCTTTCCTCAGAAACAGTCTGGACATCCACATTACCGGAAGCCTTTTGGACATCATGAATTTGCCTGGGGCGGTTTTCATCCTGTCCATCACCCTATTTCCCTATGTATTTGTCATCAGCCGCTCCTCATTTCTTCAGCAATCCAAAACGCTCCAGGAAGCCTCGGCCCTATTGGGCAGCAGTCGCTGGAGGACTTTTCAAAAAGTGGCGCTTCCTCTGGCCAGACCGGCCATCGTAGGCGGGATCGCTTTGGCATCCATGGAAGTCTTAAACGACTATGGCACGGTGAAGTATTTTGGAGTCAACACCTTTACTACCGGAATCTTCAGGGCATGGTTTTCTATGGGAGATGCCACCACGGCCATTTATCTTTCCGCAATCCTGATGCTGTTTGTGTTCACCATCCTATATCTGGAAAGTCTTCAGCGTGGAAACAGACAGTTTGGAAACGCAAACTCCCTGACAAAACCTCTGGAAAGAGTGCAGATCAATTGGCAAAAGAAAGCGGTATTTACCACTTTCTGCACCATGCTGTTTTTGATAAGCTTTCTTATCCCCCTGATTCAGATCATCTATTGGGTCTTATTGACCTATGAAAAAGTTATCAACTATGATTTTTTCCTGCTGATTTTCCGCAGTTTTAGTCTGGCAGCAGGTACTGGCATTGCCGTGGTCATATTGGCCGTAGTGTTGCTTTACGCCCTTCGCTTGAGCCCATTCAAGTGGATGAAAAATGTGACTAAAATTGCAACACTTGGATACGCCATCCCGGGAGCGGTGATCGCTGTGGGCATAATGGTTCCCTTGCTGGGGTTTGATAAATGGGTAACCGGGATCATTTCTCCTGACAATGTGAGGTTGCTGCTTTCCGGAACCCTCTTCGGGCTGGTTTTCGCCTACATCGTGCGCTTCATGGCCGTGGGATATAATCCAATCGATTCCGGATTTCAAAAAATAGGCATCCATATCAATGAGGCCAGCCGTCTACTCGGCAAAGGCTCGACCAAAACACTTTGGAAAATCGATTTGCCGCTGATCAAGCCCAGCCTGTTTAGCGGGATATTGCTGGTCTTTGTGGATGTTTTAAAAGAATTACCCTTAACTTTGATCCTTCGCCCGTTCAACTATCACACCTTGGCCACCAAGGCCTTTGACATGGCCACCAATGAGATGATAGCCGAATCGGCCAATGCTGCCCTGATCATCATTTTAACCGGTATTATCCCGATTATATTTCTCAACCGGATGATCAGAAGAAAAGAAGCTTAGGATAAAAAATGACGATCTTAGAACTACAGTCTGTAGAAAAAAAATATAGCCAGGCCGAAAATTTTGCGGTCAAAGATGTATCCTTTAAGGTTACTTCTGGGGAGATCCTCGCCTTAGTAGGCGAAAGTGGTTCCGGAAAAACCACTTTGCTACGTTTAATAGCAGGTCTGGAGCATCCCGACAATGGCATCATATATCTTTCAGGCAACAAGATCGTCGAAGGCAGAAAGTCTGTACCTTCCAATCAGAGAAAGGTTGGAATGGTCTTTCAGGACTACGCCCTCTTTCCTCACCTCACCATACTAGAAAATGTAAAGTTTGGGCTTCCCAAAAACCTCCCAGACCCTGAAAAAGTGGCCAAGGACACCCTCAAACTGGTGGGGCTTTCCGAAAATTTCAGCAAGTACCCGCACCAGCTTTCTGGTGGACAGCAACAAAGAGTAGCCCTGGCAAGAGCCATCGCTCCCCAGCCCTCGATATTGTTAATGGATGAGCCTTTCAGTAATCTGGACGCCATGCTCAAAGATCAGGTAAGGGAAGAAATAAGGCAGATTATCAAGAAAACCGGTGTGACGGCCATTTTTGTAACGCACGACACCAGAGATGCGCTTTCCACCGCCGATAGAATTGCCATTCTCCACAAGGGGCGTCTCCAGCAGATCGACTCTCCCCGCAACCTTTACGAAAAACCGGTGAATGCTTATGTAGCTAATTTTTTTGGCAAGCGAAATGAAATCCTGGCTACCCCAACTGTGGATGGCTTTTATACCCCATTTGGCTTTATTGCCGACGAACGCTCCAAACAATATTCCGAAAAAGTCAGGCTGCTTTTCAGACCCGAGCACGCCACACTATATAACGAGGTGGGTCAAGTATTGAATGGGTCGATTTTTAAGGTTTCTTATTACGGTGATCATCAAATTGTTAAACTTGCAGATGAGGATGGCAAGCGTGTCAGCATCAAGACTTCCCCACATTTGGATCTGAGCAACTTGACCCAAGTAGGGTTCAGTTTAGATTATTTTGAGGTGGAGCCTGCCTTTTAAGACCACAAAAGTGGTGTCCTTACCTATTTTTTTGGCAAAATGACCGCTGGTGTAATTTAAGCATTTTCATATTTTCAATTCCTTGAGCCAAAAACATGATCTTTAGCATGTTTTAAGACTTCTTTATTGCGAAATCTGGAAAAACACTAAAGTTTTGTTGTTAAAATTATTGATTGTGCTTCTTTTGTATTATATTTAGAATACTGTAATAGGAAAATAATGCCCTTATGACTCGAACAGTATTGTTATCGGTCACCTATTATACCCCATTTTATCACCTTGTAAATTCGTAATTATGTTTGAAATAATTCCATCTATTTGGCTAATTAATGGCAAGTGCGTCCGCTTGAAGAGAGGGGATTTTGCCACACAGGAGGTGATTTCCAACAACCCTTTGGAAATTGCGCAGGCATTCGAAGATCATGGCATCGAAAGGTTGCACTTGGTGGACCTTGATGGAGCAAGAAGAGGGGAACCTAAGAATTATCATATACTTGAAACTATTGCAGGATATACCAATCTAAAGATTGACTTTACGGGGGGTATCTCCACAGATGGCGATGTGATCAAGGTGTTTGAACATGGAGCTCTTACCCTTACAGCTGCTTCGATTGCAGTTAAAAATCCTGATAAGTTTACCCAATGGATGGTCTCTTATGGGCGCGAAAAAATTAACCTTGCCGCCGATACCAATCCTGTAGATCACAAGATAAAAATCCGTGGATGGCTGAAAAAGACAGAAATCGATCTTTTCGACCATATCCAATATTTCTATGACAGAGGGCTCAAGTACCTCAAGTGTTCTGACATTACCAGAGATGGTGTAATGGAAGGCCCTAACTTTGAACTTTACACCGAGATCCAGACCAAATTCCCCGACTTGAGCCTGATTGCCAGTGGGGGCGTGAGAAATGTGGATGATTTCAGAAGACTTAGAGACATGGACCTTAAAGGGGTGGTCTTTGGAAGGGCGTTTTATGAAGAAAAAATTAGCTTGGCCGACATCGACAAGTTCATGTCCGAAAAGGTGGAGAAATAAAAAAAGGAGATTAAATCTCCTTTTTTTATGCTTTATTATTTTACCTCAATCATTTTCTTTAAACTTATCCACAATGTATAGAAAGAGGTTGAAGGATAAGGTGGATACATTATCTTTCCTTACATCCTTTTCTCCGCCTTGCTTATAGATATTGTTACTAGCCCTTGGAGTGCTTTGCTTTTCCTTTACGGGATTAACTCTTTCAGACACCCGTGGCGTATTATATTCCTGAATAGCTTCTGGGCTTTCCATACCGAAATGTTCTTCAACACGTGGCTCCGGCATATTCCTATCTCCTTCATGGCTTTGCGCCATGGAAGTTACCGCCAGAGCTGTGCAAAACACCGCACTCAATGTAAATACTTTTTGCCAAAAAACCGAAATATTATTCTGTACAACCATTTTTGTTCTGAATTCTATATATTTCCAACGCCAACCTAGCAATGAAAGTTTCCAAATATACAAAATATAAAATGTGATGCAAACGATTGACTTTATTGATTTCCAAAAGGTTGAGATCAGAATCGGGACTATAATTGAGGCTCTGGACTTTCCTGAGGCCAAAAAACCAGCCTATAAGCTAAAAATTGATCTTGGTCCATTAGGGATAAAAAAATCCTCTGCGCAGATCACGGACCTTTATGAAAAAGATGACCTTATCGGCCGACAAGTTATCTGCATCTGCAACTTCAAACCACGCCAAATTGCTAACTTTATGTCAGAGGTGCTAGTTACAGGTTTTAGTGATGAAGGCGGCGCAATAATACTTGCCTCCTCTGACCAACCAGTGCCCAACGGGTCCAAACTTCATTAACCAATGATCAAACCACTTCCCCAGCCCTTGCTCCTTTCCGTGGTGGAAGGTAAAGTCATCCTTCAAGGTGAAACCTTCGATATTGACCATATCGTCACGGATACCCGAAAAATCACGGCAAGCCATAATTCCCTTTTCATCGCCCTCGCAGGCCCCCATTATAATGCTGTACATTACCTAGCCGAGGCATATGAGAAAGGGATCAGGATGTTTTTGATTCAAGAGGAACCAACTGACACTTCGAGCTTAAAGGAAGCCACCTTAATTCTAGTCAAGTCAACCCTAAAAGCCCTCCAACAGATCGCTGCCTATCAGCGGAGACATTTCAAAGGACGGGTAATTTCCCTCACCGGCTCCAATGGAAAAACTATTGTTAAGGAATGGTTGAGCCAGATTTTGGGCGAAAAATATTTTCATTATAAAAGCCCAAAAAGCTTCAACAGCCAAGTGGGGGTCCCCCTATCTATTATGGGAATCAAGGAAGGGCATAAATTGGCTATCTTGGAAGCAGGAATTTCCAAGCCAGAGGAGATGGAAAATCTCGAGACTATCATCAAGCCCAACTTGGTAATTTTCACTAACCTGGGTTCCGCCCATGCGGAAGGATTTGAGAGCAAATCCCAAAAGTTGAAAGAAAAAGCCAAGCTTGCCAAAAATGCGGATTTTATTATATATCGAAAAGAACATGCAGAGGTAGCCCACTTTCTGGAGGGCAATTTTGCGGATGCCAACTTGATCTGTTGGTCGGATAGTGTGGGAGTAGATTATTGCCTTACGGTAAAGCAGCAGGATGAGCAATCCAAGATTGTTTTGTTACAACCCAACCTCCAGATGTTTACTTTCACAGTCCTTTTCAGCGATCAGGCAAGCCTTGAAAATATCCGCCATGTGATAGCAGCAGCTTTGTCGCTCGGCATGACTCCTCCGGAAATACAGAAGGGACTGCAAAACCTCCGGCCGCTGGATATGCGCATGTCAATCAAGCAAGGGATAAATGATTGCACACTCATAGACGACACCTACAGCAACGACCTAGAAGGCCTAAAAGTCTCCTTGGAATTTATGCAGCTGCAGCGGCCAAAAAGACGTAGAGTTTTAATTCTCTCCGACTTTCTCCAAACCAATCAAGCAGATACCTACGCCGCAGCCGCCGATCTCATACAACAACATAGAGTGGATAAAGTCTATGCGATTGGGGAGCGGATTACCCATTTGCGGGATTATGAGGATTTGAACTGCATTTTTTTCAAAGACACAGGGGATTTTTTGGAAAACCTTTCTCTAGAAGATTTCCGACAAGATCTCATACTGATAACCGGAGCTAGGAAATTCCAGCTGGAAAGGATTGTCCACCAATTGGAACAGAAAGTTCATGGCACGTCCTTGGAAATCAACCTGAATGCGTTAGCCCACAATTTTCATTATTACAAAAGGCAACTTCATCCCCACACCAAGGTCATGGTGATGGTGAAGGCGTTTGCCTATGGGGGCGGTTCGGCCGAAATTGCCAATATGCTCGAGCAGGTAAAGGCTGACTATCTGGCCGTGGCTTATACGGATGAGGGCATTTACCTCCGAAACCATGGCATCACCCTTCCCATCATGGTACTCAACCCTTCTCCGGAATCCTTTCCCCTTCTTTTCACCCATCAGCTCGAACCTGTGGTCTACAGCTTTTCAATGCTTCAGCAGTTGGGGGCTTTTATGGAGGATAAGGAAAGTGCTATAAACATTCACTTGGATTGTGATACAGGCATGCACCGTTTGGGTTTCATGGAAAATGAGGTGGAACAATTGAATGGGTTTTTGATGCAGCACCCAAACTTGAGCGTTGCCAGCATCTACACCCATTTGGTGGGAGCCGATGACGATCATTTCAAAACATTTTCCCAAAATCAGCTGGATACCTTTTCCAGAATGGCTGAGCAAATTTGCTCAACACTGCCCGACCGTCCCTTATTGCATGCCCTTAATTCTGCTGGAATCATTAATTTCCCACAAAGCCAGTTTGATATGGTTAGATTGGGAATAGGCCTATACGGAGTGGAAGTCACAGGTAAGCATGAACCCCAACTGCTAGCCATCAGTACGCTGAGAACGACGGTTTCCCAAATTAAAACCTTGCCAGAAGGAAGTACGGTGGGTTATAGCCGCAAAGGTCAAATGCCAAATGGCGGAAAAATTGCAACCTTGGCCATTGGGTATGCAGATGGCTATGATCGAAGGTTTAGCAACGGAAAAGGGCATGTCCTAATCAATGGTCAAAAAGCCCCTGTGATAGGTAATGTGTGTATGGATATGACCATGGTAGACATCACCGGCCTGGAGGTCAAAGAAGGCGACCAAGCGGTAATATACGGCGAAGGCATCTCTCTCAAGGAACTGGCTAGTTCCATTGGCACCATTCCCTATGAATTGCTAACCAATATTAGCAGCAGAGTGCGGAGGGTATATTATTCGGAGTAAAAAAGATAGATCTATGGATTAGACCTATCACTTGTATCTTTTTTGGTGGGGGCAAAATTTCCAAGCCCTCTCCTTAAAAGATTTCTGGCCTCGTTGGCCGCTTTATTTTTGGCTTCCTCCACTTGGCGGTCGGCTTCGCGACGAACGCTGTCCCGCGCCATATCGGCTTTCTGCTTCAATTCGTTTTTCAGACTGTCCTCCTTGGCCCTGTATTGCTCTACCACATCAGCTTGCACCTGCTGAATCTGATCCTCCACACGCCCCCTTTCTGCGTCCACTCGTGAGCGAACGGCTTGGGTAAGGAGATTCTCAATACTATTCCCCCCAGCCAAGTTAAATCTAGGGTTTTGGTAAGAACCACCGAGATTTATGGCCACCGGAATTATAGTTGACTCAGCACCGGCACCGGCACCTGAAATGGTTGAAAGCAAATTGTTCACCTGCCCACCAAAACGTCCTGCAGGAACCTTCATGTTCAAAAGGTAATTAATAGTCCCGTCAAAACCTGTGCTTCCCTCTATGCTGGTTTCATAATCCCACAACCTCACAGTAAAAGGACTCACCAACAGTCGACCGTCCTCAATCTTTGTACTCAACACTACATCACGGAAATTAATGGATTGGGTATCTCTCAATTGCGTCAAAGATGTAATCCCCTGAATCAGTCTGCTATCCTCCACAGCGGCTTGAATAATTTTAATCAAACCGCTGCCATCCAAGCTGGACAGTACCGGCATCATATTAGGCCCAAGGTCGCCACTCAGGGCAAAATTGGTATTGAAATTTCCTTTTACATTTTGGGCTATGGGAGCAAAGGCCTGCACCGTGTTGAGGGAGGCAAAGGCTTCCTGAATGCTAACAGCATCAACCTTGAAATTCATGTCAAAAGATGGGGCTTTGATATCCCGTGAATCGTAGGTACCATTAAAAGTCACTTGGCCACCTAGTGTCTGCGTGGCCACGTCCTGAAGAGAAAGCACCCCGTCCCTAAGGGCCATCCTCCCACGGGCATTTTGCAGGACCAAATTATCATACAATACCTCATCAACTGCCACCGTCATGGCAAAATCTATATTTCTCGGCAATTCGATTACCGACAAAGAAGCAGTATCCTGCGTTTCATCGTCTCCAGTCATCCATTCATTGACATCAAATTTTGGCGACTTGATATCCAATTGCCCCTTCAGCACCTGATCCTGACTCATGGCATAAGCGATATAATTGCTCAAGCTACCAGAGGCAGTCACGGGGCTCTGACCTAGCCTTGCGTCAAAGTTTCGTAGGTTGATACTGTTAGGGGAAAAATCTGCTTGGGCATTTTTGATCCGCACACCTTGTGGAAGGTCCAGATCAGTATAATATAGATTCATGATTTCCACATCTCCACGTGTATCCACACGGTCATATCGCCCGGCTTCTACATCGACATACCTTCCTTTGGTATCAATATCCGCGCGGATCTTACCTTCCATGATTACATTTTCCATTGGGAAAATAGCCATCATTTTACCCAAATCCACGGTCCCATGCAGGCTACCATCCCAATTGAGTTGCTTAAGATGGGACACTTTCATGTTGCCACTAATAGACTCGCCCTCTAGATCAAAACCAAACTGGCTAATATCGACCTGCAAGTCATCCATGTTCCCGGTATTGTTAACAATACTGGTGTGCACCTGGAGGTTTTCGATAGGTGCAGGATATTCAGCGTTTCTCACAAAGCCATTTCTTAAGTTCATCGTCGCATTGATGGCGGGGATTCTATTAGTGGCACTGTCGTATCTCCCCTTGGCAGTGGCATCCACGGATAAGGTTCCGCGAAGCTCTGTCCCTTCGATTGGGAAGATACTGGTCAGCTCCTCCAGGTTAAGAGAGCCTTTTAGCTGCCCATCCATATCATAAGTCCTCAAGTTATCCACAGCCAAACGGCCTGAAACGGGATTCTGGCCAAAATTCATCCTAAATACAGGAATCTGGACTTGTGTGTTATCCACATCGGAGGTGCTATTCCTTACCAGCATTTCCATATTCACATCGCTGACAGGCCGTGGAAGATCTGGGTATTGAAACATCCCATCCTCGACTTTTAGCGACATTTCAAAGGATGGCATATTCTGCTCATCATAAACACCTCGCACAAATCCCGCAAAATCCATGGTGCCTGAGGTCTGCAAACCTTGGAAATTCTCATTATAAATACCGGGAACAAGTGAAAGTATGCTTCTAAAGGAATTATCCTTTCCCCCAAATGCCAAATCCATTTCAATGGCATCGGTAGGCATGGCCAGCCAGCCGGTCATATCAAAATTAAAATCATTGAGCCGGAAATCACCATCTGAGAAGGCAAACCTCATCTGGTTCATATCCACATTGATCTTCGTATCACCTTTGAACCTCTTATGCTGGAGGTAATTTACCCCCTCATAATCCACTCTTACGATATCTGCACGGGCATCAGCATACAGGTCATAAACATCAAGGGTGAAATCCCCTTCGCCGTCCATGTCAACATTGGCCAAAGCCATAAAAAAGTCCATTTCCCGATCGTCATACACGAAGTTCAGGTCTTTTACCTCAATTAGGTTGATGCCCATCCGGAACTCCGACGGCTCGGCGGTAGCTTCATCACCGGTATCCACGGCGATATCATAATTAGCCCTGCCATCTTCCAGCACCTTAATGTACATGGAACCTCCCAGAAGGTGTATGCCACTTAACTCAGGATAATCATCGAAAAGTACCGAACGCAGATTGACATCCACCTGCAGGGAATTGAGGTGCATCAAGGTGTCGTTTTCGAAGGGTTCATTGCCCCGAATGCCAAACTCCCTAATTGTCGCGCTTACATTGGGAAAGCGACGGAGCAAGCTAAGGCTTACCTTGTCGTAGTCATAGTAAACCTGGGCATTTACAGAGGCCGCAATTTCCTGGTCTATGCGTGCAAGGATTTTATCTTTAAAGAAAAAGGGAATGGCAATCAAAACCAGAATGATGAATAAAAAAATACTTCCTGTAATTATGAGTGCTTTTTTCATGAGAACACGTGTAGTTTAAGGGATTATCGCCAAAAAGAGGCCAACATCTATAACGTAAAAAGCCTTCCAAATGATTTGGAAGGCTTTAATGTTTTCAATGCTGCGAGCTTATACAGACATTAATTTGAAGTGATAATCTGATGAACTGTTTTTTACATGAGTAATTTCTTTTCTCAGGTGATAAAACGCCTCCAACAAGAACGCATTCTGAAGTTTTCCGGCATCAATAGCCTTGAAACCGATGAGTTCGATAAGCTTTTTCACCCTTGTTTTTTCATTTTCACAGTCGCCGCAGAAGTAAGTTTCCTTCAACAGCTCCAATGGATCTGATTTTGGGTAATCCAATCCGAGGTTGTTAAAAGCTTTATATATCTTCTGATGGCCGGCAGTCTGCTGAATGTAGGTAGTGTTGCATCCAAGATCCGGGCAATACTGTCCGTTGGTGCAATCGATAATGATTTTTTCTGAATTGTTGGAGTTGTTGAGGCAGGAAACTATTTTGGGTAAGTACTCATTTTCGCAGCATAACATTACTACATCGGCACTTTCTATAGCTTGGCAATATCCAAAGAGCTTGTCTTTCTGCATTTCAAGAATCTTCCATTCTATCTGCTTTGGCTCAAACTCGTCCCGCACACCGAAAATAACATCCACACCTCGGGACATATATTTGTTCCCTAATGTTACGGCTAATTTCGTTCCTCCTATTATTGCTAATTTCATTCTAATCTAGTTTAGTAAATTTAACTAAGCTCTATTGGTTAACGCTGTCTTTTGAGTATTGTGTTATTAGGTGAATAAAAACCTCAAAGATTTTTTTTGCTACTGCCTCGTAGCCTTTTCGTTAATCTTCTGAAATGTAGCGAAATACACCAATAATACCAAATTAATTACCGATAAAATGGTTAAAATATAGCACAATACAATTAATCATTCAAGAAATCCTTAATTTTGCCTGTGAAATACCTTAGGATTTTTTGAAGATTTTGATCTCTTCCAACATTTCTTCGTGAATATTGCCATTGCTGGCTATGATATTTCTTCCAAACACATGATTGGAACCTCCGTCAAAATCAGTCACTTTACCCCCAGCTTCTGACACAATGATCGCTCCTCCGGCCACATCATACGAGTTGAGGTTATACTCAAAATAGCCCTCCACACGTCCACACGCTACATAGCACAAATCCATAGCGGCACTACCCAATCTACGCACCCCGTGGGTCTTCTTCATCATGTTGGCCAATAAAGCCAAATACCTTTCCATCAATCCAAAATCGTAATAGGGAAAGCCCGTAGCCACCAGGCTGTCTCCCAAAGTAGGCGCCTTAGAAACCTTTATAGGTTTACCGTTGCAGAAAGCGCCCCCGCCCTTTTGGGCATAAAAGCACTCATCCCGATTTATTTCATATACCACACCTATCTGCAGCTCATTCTTGTGGATAAGCGCTATACTTACAGCGTACACAGGGATGCCATGGACAAAATTGGTAGTGCCATCCAGAGGATCTATGATCCAACTGTAGGCCTCCCCATTGCTTTCTGCAGTTCCCTCCTCGGTAATGAAACCAGCTTCAGGCAAAATTTGGCTCAAGTTATCCACAATGATCTTTTCGGCCTGCTTATCCACATAGGATACCAAATCATTGAAACCCTTGTGTTCTACTTTATCCACATTAAAACTTTCGCTTTCCTGCCGGATAAACTCACCGGCCTTTTTAGCTGTTTCTTTTGTTCTTTCTAAAATGACATTGAAGTCTAACATTATGCTTTGGGGTTTTTTCCAGCCACAGTAAGTACAATTTCTCCCTTGATGGGATGCTGGGTGTAATACGCTATTACTTCATCCAATGAGCCAGCAATGTTTTCCTCAAACATTTTGGTAAGCTCCCGGGAAACACAGGCCTGCCTATCACCACCAAACGCTTCCTTGAACTGCTCCAGTGTCTTCATGAGCCTGTGAGGTGACTCATAGAAGATCATCGTGCGCTGTTCCTCGATAAGCGCCTCAATGCGGGTCTTTCTACCCTTCTTATGGGGAAGGAAGCCTTCAAACACAAAACGGTCGTTAGGCAGTCCAGAATTGACCAAAGCGGGAACGAATGCTGTAGCTCCGGGCAGGCAGTTAACCACAAGGCCAGCTTCCCTAGCGGCCCTTACCAGCAAAAACCCCGGGTCGGAGATAGCAGGCGTGCCCGCATCACTGACCAAGGCCAATTGCTGGCCCTGTCTCATCCTATCAATCAGCTTTTCTACAGTCTTGTGTTCATTGAAAATGTGATAGCTTTGAAAAGGTCTTTGTATTTCAAAATGCTTTAATAACTTCCCCGTAGTGCGGGTATCCTCTGCCAGGATAAGATCCACAGATTTCAGCACATCCAATGCGCGTAAGGTGATATCCTGGAGATTGCCAATGGGGGTAGGGACCAAATAGAGGTCAGGCCTGGTAGCTTCACTCATACTTAAAGCTTATCGATGGCCTCAGCCAATTTGCGGTCCTTGTCAGTTACAGTATTGCCGGCATCATGAGTAGTCAGCTCTATATCCACTTTGTTATATACATTGCTCCAATTGGGATGGTGCTGATGCTGCTCGGCCAAAAATGCCACTCGGGTCATAAAAGCAAACGCTTCCTGAAAATCCTTGAATTCAAAACTCTTTCTTAATCTGTTGTTTTCTTCAGCCCACATAGGTTTACATTTTTTTAGGTTAAAGTGAAATAACTCCCTCAATGGATGAGGCTCTCTCATACACTTCCAGCACAGCATCGCTGCTAGGCATCATGGCCTTGATCGTGGCGCTCACATAGGTCCCCTTGGTGGATTCCTTTACCGTCATGTCACAATTGGGTAGCAAGGCCGCTATCTCATCCTGTCTGCCGTTAGGAAGGATAAATTTAAACATATAAATGGAAGGAAAGTTGGTTTGAGCCTCCAGCTTTTCCTTAAAACTCTCCTTATCAAATTTCTTCTGCATGTTTTCTTTAATTAATAAATGTACTAATCTGCATTTATCCCAGCTACCACGTGCTAACTTTACTTATCACTTTTATGAATGTTTCTCCGCGAAGGAGCTCTGTGCAACTCCTCTGTGCCCCTTTTTTCCGCGAAGCCGTCCCCTCATAACGCCCTGGCTTCCAAATAAAATCCCACCAACAAAAAAATCCCACCCTCAGCAAGAGGATGGGACTTAGTATATGTAGGATTCTCTTAGAAGAATCTGTATCTGTAATCTTTCACTTCAGCCAACTCCTCCATGGCCATCATGAGCATGTAGGCCGTTCTTTGAGAAGAATTCGTAGTCAATTGACTCTGGTACCTGGAGTAATCAGAAAGTTCACCCGCTGGGGTCACATTGTTTACTTTTACCAAAATCACACCTACATCTTCTTTAATAGGTTGGGAAACCTTTCCACTTTCAATACCAAATACTTTACCGATTGCTCTAGGAGCAAATCCAACACCTGGAATTACAGTAGAACCTAGTCTCAAATCAGGCGTATTACCCAAAGAAGCATCCCCGTCAAAAACGGCCTTCATGTCTTCAAGAGAGTTCTTCCCTTGCAATTTGTCAGCAATGATCTTAGCTTTCTTTTCGTTCTTCACCAAAGTGGTAACCTCTTCTCTCACTTGCTCCAAGGAAGCAGTTCCTTCTTCGGTTTTATCAGTCAATACTGCTACTACGTAAGCATTGTCCAATTCAAACACATCAGAGACTTTGTTCACTGAGGCGTCATTGAATGCCCATCTGATCACTTCTCTTGCATTAGAAATGTTGTTCAAGTTTCTAGATCCTTGATCAAGACCATTAGCCTGCAATACTCTATAGTTTTCCTGCTGAGCATTGTCTCTGAATTCTTTTTGGTTTGAGCTGCTAGCTGCGAAATAATCGGCATTTCTGTAAGCCTCGTTTCTTGTCATATCGCTGGCGATAAGTTCAAGTTCCACGGTAGCTATTTTATGAGCCTGAGTTTTAGGCATCTCAGTTACCTTGATGATATGGAAACCATACTCTGTTTCTACCAATCTTGGGATCACCCCGGTAGACTTGGCTGCATAAGTCACGTTAGAGAATTCCTCGATAAAATCATCCTTACCGAACCATCCTAGGTCACCACCTCTTTGGGAAGTGCCGTCCTGACCGTGCTGCATGGCCAAAGTGGCGAAATCCTCATCTCCACGGGCCTGCTGCAATACTGCCTCGGCTTGGTTTCTTACTTCAGCTTTTTGGTTTTCATCCATTCCCTCGGTTGCAAATAGGATGTGGCTTGCTCTCATTCTTGGAGTACCATCAAACTTGTCTGAAACTTTATAAGTTACGAAAGTGGATCTTTGTGTAAGGAATGGACCATATACAGCACCTTTCTCCAAGTTTTCCACATTTGTTGTCAAAGTGTTTGGAAGGGTCTCACCTGCTTGGTAAGTTCTGAAGGCATTGTTGGTCTCTGAGTTTCTGATGGCAAAAACTGAATCAGACTCCGTAGCTCTCAACTCTTCTGTCAATCTCTCGATCTCTCTTCTCACCTGGGCTGAATCCTCAGCACTTGGTGTAAGCGGGAAGGCCACATACTCGATGTCTCTGGAATTTCTTACCTGAAATTTATCCTTGTTCTTCTTGATGTAATCTTTCAGTTCACTGTCAGTAACCTGAACATCGTTATCAGATACGGCGTAGTAAGGGATGAACAAATGGTCCACATCTGCTACAGTGTTTTCCATTTTGTGCTCCAATTTACCTTCAGCCTTAGAAGCGTAAACAGCGGTAGATAGAAGGTTGTCATACTTGATTCTCAATCTGGCATCGGCAAACAATCTTTCCTGCTGGGCCCAGAAGGCTCTCTGCTGTGGGTCTGCATCGTCAAGAGACTGAAGGAAGGCGATCAATTGCTCCCTGTCAAACTCGCCCGTCTCCGGATTGGTCAATTGCTGACGCAACTCGGCTACGATATTTCTACCTTGTACCATGTCCACCAACTCTGCGTCAGAAACCATCATACCCAGTTCTTCATACTGCTCAGCAAACATACGCTCTACAATAAGCGCCTGCCATGCCTGCTCACGAAGGCTGTACATTTCATTCTCAGAAGGGGTTCTTCCAGTGTTTTGCTGAAAGGAGAACTTTGCTTCCTCTATCTTCTGCACATATTCCTCATAGGAAATTTTCTCACCCGCTATTTCACCTACGGTGTTTGAGCCTCTGCCCAAAAGCGTTGAATTCGGGCTCAATATATCTCCTCCTACAAGGAAAAATATTAAACCTACCGCAATAACACCTATTGCAAGACTCGTTCTCTGTCTGATTTTTTTAATTAATGCCATTCTTCTAGTTTTTGAAGTGTCGCAAAATAATTACATCTGGCCGTAAATTCAAAATTATATGCCTTCAATAATTATAAATTGAGTTAAGATACGGGGAGTATTTTCAATTTTACCGTATCAATCCGGTGCTCCTGCTTGGATACAACCGTAAAATGATAAGGTCCAAACGTAGCTGAAGCTCCTTTTTTGGGTATATCTTCCGTAATTGACAAAATAAAACCCGATAAAGTTTCAAAATCGCCAGAGGGAAGATTCCAGGAATATTTTTCGTTCAAATAATCTATTTCATGCCTCGCGCTGAGCAAATATTCATTGTCGCCAATCTGCTGCTCTATCAAATCGTCATTGTCATACTCATCTTCGATCTCCCCAAAAATCTCTTCGATGATATCCTCCATACTCACAATTCCACTTGTGCCCCCAAATTCATCCACCACCAAGGCCAAACTTTTCCGCTCAGAAATAAACTGCACCAAAAGGTCATTTGCAAGCGCTGACTCAGGCACGATGATAATGGGAGTCAGAATATCAGAAATGCTTTTGGGCTTTTTAAAGAGCTCAAGCAAATGGCAGTATCCGATCACATCATCAATGCTGTCCCTATAAACAATGACTTTGGAATGCCCGCTTTCAACAAAAGTCTTTCTCATGTCCTCTATATCATCCTCAATATCCACAGCCACCACATCGGTACGCGGCACCATGCATTCTCTTACCTTAATGGTCTTGAACTCCACGGCATTATCGAAAATCTTGGTGTCAAGATCCATCTTTTTATCGTCTCCCACCACTTCCAGGTTATTTTGGATAAAAGAATTTAGATCGGTGATCTTAAAAACCGGTTTATCCTCACTGTATTCCAGCTTTAAGACATAAACGATAAAAATCCTAGAAAGCCAGACTACCACCCACACAACGGGATACATCAAAGTATAGATTACCAAAAAAGGGGCTGCAAAAAACGCCAACAAGCTGTTGGGGTTCAACATAAAAATACTTTTAGGTATAAACTCGGCAGTTATCAACACTACCAGAGTGGCAATTACTGTCTGCAATATCAATAGAGAGGCTTGGTTTTCGAACGCTGACGGCAACCAACCCAATAAGGCAGGTTCCAATAGGTTGGCCATAAAAATACCATACAGCACCAGTGAGACGGTGTTTCCCAAAAGAGTAGTTCCCAAAAACTGTCCGGGTTTTTTATTAAACCTGGATAGGACCCTTCCGGTAAAATCCCCCTGCTTCCCCTGAAGTTCTATATGAAGTTTGTTTGCTGAAACAAAGGCTATCTCCATGCCAGAAAAAAAGGCTGAAAACAACAGCGTGACCAACACATAGCCCAAATACGAATAGTCCATTTAGCGTTTCTTTTTCCTTTGAAGCCTTTCCTCAGGCTTATGGTCAGGGTTATTCTCCTCTTGCTTGTTGCGCCTAAGCTTAAACCAAAACAGCAACGCCACAGCAAACATAAACATCGGGTAGGAGACCCCGACACCCTGCGTAATCGAAAGATGAACCCCGATAATAATCATTGCCGCCGAAAGGGCCAGCAGTAAAACTTCTTTTATTCCCATTACTCTTCCCCAGGGATTGGCAAAATCCCCGTTACTTTTTTGAATTGATATTCATTGAAACCTTCATCGGCCTCTAGACCGGTACCGTTGATAATACGGCCCTCTTCCTGAACGGTGACAAATTTTTCAGTATAAATGATCTTCTTATCCGGGTCCCAGAAAAGCTCTTCAGAGTTCAACTTCTGGTTTTTCTGAAGGTTGTTGACCCTCACATCCCCTTCGCCCCTATATAGATTAGATTGCCTATCATAAAAGCCTTTATCGGCTTGAATAGTACTGGACATCTCTCCATCCTTTTCAAAGAAATGGATTTCAATACCTTCAGGAAATTCATAATCCCCATTGGCAAACTCCATCTGCTTGTCACCCATCAGCTTGGTCCGCACGATGGCTGAATCGCTGTGATAAAGGACGATGTTATAACTCACGCTAGTAGGTCCTGTGTAATCCTCCAACTGGCTGGGATCCACATCTTCCCTACAAGAAAACAGACTTATACTTACCAGCATAAGCACGAAGAAAATTCTCATGATGCAAATTTAGAAAATAAATCAGGAAACTAAGCTTTGTGCCTCAACCACAAAAAAAAGAGCGGCATTCCTACCGCTCTTTAAATTTATGATTTTTTTGCAATTAATCTCTTGTTGCCAAGGTCACATTTTCACCTATCCAGCAGCCAGTATTGATGGTCTGTCCTACTTCATAGCCTTCAGTAAACAATTCCTCTTTAGAAGGGAATCTAGCTTTGGCATTGGACATGCCAGAGTTGTCACCAGCTCTGCGGAATGCGTCATAGGCAGCAATAAAGATAGAGTAATCTTTCACTCTACTCTGACCACCTCTACACTCTTGAGATGACTGCATGTATAGGTTACCGATCAACGTCCAAGCTTCAGTAGCCTTGTTGGAGTTGAGTTCAGCAGCTTTCTTAGCAGAAGATCTTGCAGATGACTTTTGTCCTTTTTGGGAATAAGCTTTAGCAATATCATAATGCACATCACCTTTCTGTTCATCGTTAGCAGCCAAAGTCAAAGCTTTTTCGAATAGCTCAATTGCTCTGTCATACTCCTGGTTCTGCATATATCTCATACCTCTTACTTGAGATGTGGAGAAAGTTGGGTCGTCATTATCGATGATTTCAAGTGAAGCTGTAAAAGCCTCAGTGCTTGTACACTTATATTTCACAGAATACTGGAAAATCTGCTGGGCAAGCTTGATGTTTTCCGGCTCGGCCTTCAATCTTGGACCCAACTTGTTTTCAATGAAATCACAATCGATCAAATCCATCGCAACTACCAATTGCTCAACTTGTCCTCTTTGAGTAGCCACATCGGTACCCTCAGCTTCAGCATTATCAATGATTTCGGTCACTTTGGCCAACTTATCCAGCAAATCATCCGTGGACAAGGATTTATTCATCAGATAATGTCTTCTTACCAAGTCAAAGTATGCAGGAGTCAAAGTATGGCTAATGCTACCATGTATTTCAATGGCTCTGTCGAAATCCTCCACAGCACCACCTACTCTGTCTTTGTCATCCTTGAAGTACTGATAGCCATAGTAAGCTTTATTCTCGATCCATCTGTCTTCATTGTCATAAAGCTCATTTCTCTTGTCATAGATCACCATTACAGAATCCTGATAAACTTTTTTCTGATCAGCATCATCTACAGCTTTCTGAGCTCCATCATACACTTTCACACCGTTGATGTAAAGAGCTTCATTCAAATCTGGTGCGTTGGTCAACAACCAGTTCAAAGGTTTTGTCGCGGCAACGAATTCGCCGGACTTCAAATAGTCATTATAGGCAGCGTTATACTCTCTGGCTTTAGACTCCTTTTCTGGATCTTCTGGCCAGTTCCAAGTTCCCTGAGCTTGAACCATCCCCACTACCATGAAGGACAGCACGCCTAATAAGGCTGATTTTGCTTTCATCTTTTTCATACTTTATTCAAATACTTTTTTATAGAACCAACTATTGTCATTTATTGAAAAACCCAAGGAAACCTTAAAATAGTTCTCTCTTACCAAACCATTATCTGCAGTTCCTCGAGTTCCCAGCTTCATTGCGACGTTCATCAGGGAGAGCTGATTCATAGGAATCGACGCTCCAAAATTAATGCCAAGGTCATTGATCGCGGTGTTGTTAACTAAATAAGGCGTTTGTTCAAATTCTACCCCCATTCGGTACATAGAGCGGGCAAACACACTTTCCAAAGAAAACAAATCCGGGATGTACTGACCTCCCAAGGCTACCCTGAACGAATTGTTCATCATTCCGCTTGCGCCATCAAAAGATCTATATCGAGAGAAATCCTGATGCTGGGCTTCAAGTCCCACTACGAACTTGTTGAGTTTTTCATAACTGACCCCATAACCTAACCTGTTAGGCAAATAGATGGATCCTTCCACATTATCTCTTAAAACGCTGCCCGGCGCATTCGGGTTGCTAGCTTGGCCAAAATCGCCAACTTTCGCAAACTCTTTTCCACTAATGTCTCCGTAGGCCTGATAAATGGCCCCAAAGTGCATATAACGCTGTTTTCCCAAGGGCAACATGTAGTGGGCACCACCCTTGAAAGCGATATCGTTCAATGTTAATCTTTCATAATATTCAGACTCCACACCGACTCTTTCTCCATTTTCATTCTCCAACCTCAGCTGGTTTGTTCTGACAGTAGAACCAAAAACGTAGGATGCCTGTAAACCCAGATGGAAATTTTTGGCCACCTTAAACCCGGTGTTCACATAAGTTTCGCTCAACCCGCCATTCCCTTGGATTACATTGTTGCTGAATAGGTCCGAATTCTGTACAGGTCCCCTTTGGGATAAGTCATAGTTGACCGCACTAATTTGGTTCAAGCCCACTCCAACTGACATCTTCGAAGGGCTCACCGGAAGGGACATGGCAGCATAGCTCAATCCGCCTCCATCAAGTTCGGCCGTCCTGTCACCAGAAGTGGCCGTCAGCCTGTTGTAATTGAAAGCTGCCTGAAAGTTAAATGCATAATTCTGCACCGAAAGAGCAGGATTGACGTGGTTGACTCCCAAGCTGTTTCCATAACTGATGCCCAAGCCTCCCATTGCCTGGTTTTGTGTCAAACCCGAGGTATTGAGCTGGCCTATGCCCAAAGAGCTGTAGGTAGTCGTCCCCGATTGGGCAAACACGGTAAATTGTATTAAAAAGGTGCTCATCACACCTAGGAAATTCAGTCTAGTTTTTCTCGACATTGTAAGTTAAAATTCTATTTAATCCATGAAGGACCAAATTGGGGATTACAAATATGTGGTCTTTTGTCAGACTTTCAAAGAAATTTGCGTCTCCACCACAAATAAACACCTTCAAACCTGCATGATTTTGAGCATATTGATCCACGAAGCCCAAAATTTCCGCCTTCACCCCGTGATAGATTCCGCTCTGTAGACAGGTCACAGTGGTGTCACCCACTTCCCTCACCATCGGATCCACCGAAACCATCGGAAGCTTGGCCGTAAACTCGTGCATGGCCCTGGCCCGCATCAACAAACCCGGTGAAATAGCCCCTCCCAAATAAGATTGCTTTTCATCTAATAGGTCGTAAGTGATACAAGTACCCAAATCAATGGTCAAAACCGGGCCTTCTGCCCAATCCAACGCACCGATCACGGCAGCAAGCCTGTCCAAGCCCAAAGTTTCCGGTGTGCCATACTTGTTATTAATAGGCAATGGGAGGGTGTGGTCGAAATACAGAAAGTCAAACGACCATTCGGCCTGCAGCGTATCCATATCATCTTTCACGGAACTCACCAGCACCTGGTCTTTTTCCAGCGACTCCACGTATTGTGTCACTTCGGAAAGCAGGCCAAACCAGCGTTCCTCCTGAAGCTTGTTGCCCCAGAATAGCCCGGTTTTGATGCGCGTGTTACCAATGTCAATGATTAGGTTTCTCAAAATTGCGAATGGGAGTAGATTTTGGCCATATCCGAAAGTTCGCTCTAAATTTAAGGAATAATAAAAAGGGGCGGGTTTTCAATAGAATAAATTTAACTTTACTGCCTTGTATTTAACAAACTTTAACCCAGCATGCCTACACGCAAAACCTATGGAATTATCGGCCTGATGTCAGGCACATCGGGCGATGGACTCGATATCGCCTATTGTGAATTTGAAAGAAACCAGGGTTGGAATTACAGGATTGCAAAAGCAAAAACGGCCATATTCCCAACAGATTTGGGACTAAAGCTTTCCAAAAGCCATCTATTGGGTGCCGAAGAGTTACGGATGTTGGATGTCGGTTTTGGAAAATGGATGGGGGAACAGGTTAGCATTTTTTGCAAGGCCGAAAACATCAAACCTCTAGCAGTAGCCTCCCATGGACACACCGTTTTTCACCGTCCCGATCAAGGCAATACTTTTCAGATCGGCAATGGGTGGAGCCTGCAGGAAAGCTGTGGCCTGCCTGTGATCAATGATTTCAGGATGCGCGATGTGCAGCTAGGCGGACAAGGCGCCCCCTTGGTACCCATCGGCGACATGCTGCTTTTCCAGGAATACGATTACTGCCTCAACCTGGGTGGCATTGCCAATATTTCATTTGAAACTGATGGACAAAGAAAGGCCTTCGATGTGTCCCCTTTTAATTTGCTTCTAAACCATTTTTCCCAAAAGCTTGGGAAGCCCTATGATGAAGGCGGGCAGTTGGCCAAAAAGGGCAATGTGGATAACCCTCTGCTTGAAAGGTTAAACAATATTCCCTTTTACACTTCCAAAAACGCCAAATCCCTTGGCCGGGAGGATATTGAAGAGGTTTTTCTTCCTTTGCTGAAGGCTGCTGGCCTAGCCCCAAAGGACACGCTGGCTACTTTAAATGCCCATTATGTAACACAACTCGCCGAGGCTATTCCCGTAAAAGACCAAAGCCGCTTGCTGGTGACGGGAGGGGGTGCTTACAATGCTTATTTTATAGAATGCCTTAAGGAAAAGTTAGCGCCCAGTATCCAGGTAGTGGTGCCTGACGCCGATGTGGTAGAATATAAAGAAGCTTTGATTTTTGCCTTCATGGGGGCTTTACACCTGAGAAACGAGCCTAATTGCCTTGCCAGCGTGACAGGAGCTAGCAGGGACAATATCGGCGGTGTATGTTATGGCAGGGAGCTTTTGAACGATCTTCCTTAAGAAAAATTATAGCCCATTGCCGGCACCCTTCTTATATATGTAAACAATTTTAATATTTTTGCCTGAACACTATAAACCCAAATGTAATGAAAGAATTATTAGCCAAGTTTGAAAACAAACAACCTGAAATTGTTTTTGAATGGAGCGATAGCGAAACCGAAGCGGAAGGCTGGGTTGTCATCAATTCACTCCGTGGCGGTGCAGCCGGCGGAGGGACCCGTATGAGAAAAGGTTTGGACAAAAGGGAAGTAGAATCCCTAGCCAAAACCATGGAGGTAAAATTCACCGTATCCGGCCCCGCAATTGGCGGCGCCAAATCGGGTATCAACTTCGACCCCGCTGACCCAAGAAAAGACGAGGTATTGAAAAGATGGTACAAGGCGGTGATGCCATTGTTGAAAAACTACTACGGCACAGGGGGAGACCTCAACGTGGACGAAATCCATGAGGTGATCCCAATTACCGAATCTTACGGCCTTTGGCATCCACAGGAGGGCGTAGTAAATGGGCATTTCCACGCCACCGAACCACAAAAAATCAGAAAGATAGGCCAACTGCGCCAAGGAGTTTCCAAAGTTTTGGAAGATCCCCACTATACCCCTAACGGACCAAAAAAATATACCGTAGCCGATATGATTACAGGCTATGGCGTAGCAGAAGCCGTAAGACACTATTATAAAACCTGGGGCGGAAACCTGAAAGGAAAGAGAGCTGTCATCCAGGGATGGGGCAACGTAGGGGCTGCGGCCGCATGTTTCCTTGCCGTAGAAGGCGTGAAAATCGTGGGCATCATCGATCGAGAGGGTGGATTAATCAACGAAAAGGGCTTCACTCTTGACGAGGTTCGCGAGCTGTTTGTAAACAGAGAAGGTAACAAGTTGGTGGCGGAAAACATGGTTTCCTTTGAGGAAATGAACCAGAGGGTTTGGGATCTTGAAAGCGAGATCTTTATTCCGGCTGCGGCTTCCAGGTTGATCACCAAGGAGCAAGTAGAGAGAATGGCCAATGCCGGCCTTGAGGTTATTTCTTGTGGTGCCAATGTACCTTTCGCGGATAAGGAGATTTTCTTTGGTCCTACGGGCGTTTTCGCGGATGAACGCGTGGCAGTTATCCCTGATTTCATCGCTAACTGCGGGATGGCAAGGGTTTTTGCCTATCTGATGTCTGAAAAAGCGGTGTTGACCGATGACGGAATCTTCAAAGACGTGAGCAGGACCATCGCCAAGGCCATGAAAAAGACCTATGAAAAGAACCCATCCAAAACCAGAATAGCCCAATCCTCATTTGAAATTGCGCTCAACCAGCTGGTATAAATTAAAGTATCCAAACCAGGCCCCTCCACAGGCCTGGTTTTATTTTTAAATGACTGCGGAGAAGATTATGGAGCCTCTATTTTCCGCTCACACAATTTTTTTTCTAAATGTAAAAATACACGCTTCGAATTTCTAAATTTGGATTCTATTATAGAATCAAACCTTAATGAAAAACTATGTTGCCGTTGTAATGCTGCTGTTGGGCATTTGTCTTTCACCCGGACAAGAACTTTTGGCACTGCAAACAACCCCATCGCAAGAAACCACCCCCGAGTACCAAGAAAATATCCAAGATTTAGACACAGATGAGGTTCCCGAATCCATATTGGAGCCTGAGCATCTGGATGAACATGGGCATGCTCCTGGTTGGTTGGTGATTCCCTTTGTGCTTCTGCTGCTGATGATCGCCACAGGCCCACTGTTTTATGAGCATTTTTGGCATCACCACTACCCCAAAGTAGCCGTGGGTCTGGCTTTCATAGTGGTTTGCTATTACTTGTTTGTCCTCCACAATGTGCACCACCCCGTGCATGCCATGGCGGAATACATTCAATTCATTGCCCTTTTGGCTTCACTTTATATAGCATCGGGCGGGATTTTGATTGAGATAGACAAGAAATCCACACCACTGGCCAATGTGGCTTTGTTGGTGATCGGGGCTTTGGTTTCCAACCTAATTGGTACCACAGGAGCTTCCATGCTATTGATACGGCCATTTATACGCCTTAACAAAAACAATATTAAAGCCTACCATATCATCTTTTTCATTTTCATGGTGAGCAATGTGGGCGGTTCATTGACTCCGATTGGTGATCCACCGCTATTCTTGGGATTCCTAAAAGGAGTACCCTTTTTCTGGACGCTGGAAGCCAACTGGCCGGCATGGGTACTGGCTCTGGCCCTGTTGTCCACAGCTTTCTACTTTATTGACCGCAAATTTGGCAAAACCGAAGATGAGTTGGCTTTGGAGGAGGAAGTGACCTACACCAATAAATTCAGAATGGTAGGGGCAAAAAACTTCCTTTGGCTGCTAATTGTGATCCTATCGGTCTTCTTGGACCCAAATGTACTGGACTGGGTTCCTGCCATCCATTATGATGGGCAGAAGTTTTCCTTTCTAAGGGAAATCATTATGCTCAGCGTGGCATTTTTATCCTACAAATTTGCTAACCAAGAAGCCATAAAGGGCAACGAATTCAATTTCGAGCCTATCCGGGAAGTTGCTTTTATCTTTATCGGCATATTTGGCACCATGATGCCGGCCCTTGAACTCGTCGGTAATTTTGCCAAATCCCCTGAAGGAGCCGCCCTGATTACACACAATACGCTTTACTGGGGCACAGGATTGCTTTCCGGGTTTCTGGACAATGCACCTACTTATTTAAACTTCCTGGCAGCTGCAATGGCCTCTCAAGGGGCAGATATCAACAGTGTGACCATGGTACAGGATTTTGCATTAAACAGGTACGAGGACTCAGCATTTGAATTGATGGCTATATCCATTGCTGCCGTATTCTTCGGCGCCATGACCTATATAGGCAACGGACCCAATTTCATGGTAAAATCTATCGCGGAACAAAACGGCATAAAAATGCCCTCCTTCTTTGGCTATATCCTGAGGTTTTCAATTCCTCTATTGCTGCCAATCCTGATAATAACTTGGCTGATTTTCTTCGCATTTGTCTAAAGCGGAATACAACCTCATAAAAAAGGTCGCAGAAAACATCCTGCGACCTTTTTTTTATAATTTGCATTAAAAGAATCATGGTTGCTCCACTTGGCTTTTCACCTTTAAAACCCTGGGGCTCAACAGCAAGACCTTTTGGGTAGTCTCAAGCTCATATGTGGATAAGTTTCCCGAAACCGGGTCTGTGGATAACTTTGCCATGGTTTCGGACTGGTAAAAAGTATTCTTGTCGAAAGCTTTCACCAATATTTCATCCACTCGATCCCCATCATATATTACCGTCATTTCCTCGATGTTTGAATTTTCACCTGGCTTGAGTCTATAGCTTGTAGTCCCGTTTTCATCCACAATATCGTAAGCGGTGGCCAAAGATGCTTTATTGATATCGGCCTGAATAAACCAATCCAGTTCACTCCTCCACTGCTCCCTAGTGAGTTGCTGCCTTACTTGTTCATGATCTCCATTCACATACAGATCCTTCCGCAAGTCTACCCCCTCCAATCCGTCTATCTGTTTGTTGATAAAGTCAGATATGGGAAAATAAGTATCTATCTGTGTGGGGTTCTTTATGGGCTTTTCCACCTGATTTCCACAGGAAGCCAGCATCCATACAACTGCACAAATTCCTAATTTTCTCCACATACTATTTCAAAAGCACTTCTCCGGTCATTTCTTTTGGGATATCCACACCCATCAGTTTGAGAATTGTGGGTGCAAGATCTCCAAGCTTACCGTCTTTTACCTCCAATTTATCCACAGGGTCCACCATTATACAAGGCACCAAGTTAGTGGTGTGTGCAGTATTTGGCGTACCGTCCTCGTTGATCATCATGTCGCTGTTGCCATGATCAGCGATCACGATGGTGGTGTATCCATGCGCCAAAGCTTTGCCAATCACTGACTCAGCACACTTATCCACAGCCTCACATGCTTTGACGGCGGCCTCAAAAACCCCTGTATGTCCAACCATATCCGGGTTCGCATAATTCAGGCAAACAAAGTCTACCTCTTCACGCTCCAATTCGGTATTAATCTTGGAAGTGATTTCAAAGGCACTCATTTCAGGCTTTAGATCATAAGTTGCCACTTTGGGCGAGCTGCATAGGATACGGCTTTCTCCTTCAAACACGGTTTCACGTCCTCCAGAAAAGAAAAAGGTAACGTGTGGATACTTCTCTGTTTCAGCAATCCTTATCTGGCTTTTTCCAGCTGCTGCCAACACTTCACCGAGCGTCTGTTGAAGATTATCTTTGTCGAAGATGACCTTCACGTTGTTGAAAGTTTCATCGTAATTAGTGAAAGTGATGTAATCCAGATCAAGTTTTCTCATCTGGTACTCATCAAAATCCCTCTGGGAAAGCACCTGGGTGATTTCCCTACCACGGTCGGTACGGAAATTAAAACACACCACCATATCCTTATCCTCAATCACACCCAAAGGCTTGCCTTCATTGTTCATGCCTATGATAGGACGGATAAACTCATCTGTCACCCCATTGTCATAAGATTTTTGGATCGCATCAATGATGTTTTTGGATCTTTCTCCTTCACCTTTGACCATGGCATCGTATGCCAGCTTTACCCTTTCCCAACGGTTGTCGCGGTCCATGGCATAGTATCGGCCAATTACCGAAGCAATTTTTCCGGTCGAATGCTCCAGGTGAGCCTGCAAATCCTTTAAATATGCCACTCCGCCTTTGGGATCGGTATCCCGGCCATCGGTAAAGGCGTGGATAAACGCTTCCTCCACCCCATTGGCCTTGGCTGCATCGCAGAGGCCTTTGAGGTGATCAATATGGGAGTGCACACCTCCATCTGATACCAACCCGATAAAGTGCACCTTGCCGCCTCTTTCCTTGACATTGGCAAATGCCTGCGCCAAGATTGGATTGCTGGCCAGCTCACCGTTCTTTACAGCATTGTTAATCTTAACCAGGTCTTGATAAACAACTCTTCCTGCGCCTATATTCATATGCCCAACTTCAGAATTGCCCATCTGCCCTTCAGGCAAACCAACAGCAAGACCGGAAGCTTCCAGTTTGGAGTGAGGGTATTTTTCAAAAAGAGAATCGATAAAAGGCGTCTTGGCCTTCGCTATGGCAGAAACCTCCGGGTTGGTGGCAATACCCCAACCATCCAGAATCATCAGTAACACTTTCTTATTCATATGGCAAATATAGCAATTTTGATTCAAGGCTAGAATCCTTCCTCAGGTTACCTTTTTATGAATCATTTTAGGTTCAAATGGTTTTTGAAATTGAAATATTTTAGGTTGCTTTGCACCCAAAACATCCAGAGTCCTATTTTTTCAAGATTAGTTAAATTGGCAAAGTATTTGAAGAAGCCATGGTAATGAAAACCCCTAATGCCCTTTCTGCTTTAGTTTTATCCTTTTTGCTCCTGCTTCCAGTCGTGGCAAACGGCTTGGCTGTGGAAGAAATTGTAACTTCCTTCAAGATAGGATCGAGCAGAGATTTGGCTAAATATTTCGAAAACACCGTTGAGCTGAATGTCAACGGCAGCCAGGGCGATTTTTCAAGGAGCCAAGCCGAATTGGTCTTCAGAGATTTTTTCAAACGCTATCCAGCCGAGGATTTTCAGGTCGTGCACAAGGGAGAATCCCTCCAAAACATCAAATATATGATTGGTTACTACTCCAGTCAAGAGTGTACATTCAGAGTGCTCATCAAGGCCCGTGAAGTAAACGACCAGATGAGGATCTACAGCATGGACTTCAAAAAAGACTAAATAACCAATTTTACAACCCCTTCCGTTTTGCGCTTATCGAGCATCAGGGACTTAGGTTTGCTGCCTGAATAAATGTGGACAATATTCTGCTGACCTTCAAAATATTTAAGCAGCAAAGTGTTCTTATACCTCACTTCTTTAGGTCTTTTCGCTTTTTCGCTTTCCAAATAGAACCAAGCCGCATCCTCCTCTACCTCAAAACCCAGATAGGACAATCGCAGAATGTTGCCATTGACCTCAAGGCTGTTGTTTTTCAAAAGGTAATCCTCCACCATTTTCTCCAAAGTCACATTATCCGCAGGATTGAGAAAATTGATAGACTCCCCGCTTTCACCGGCAAGGGCCTCCTCCAAGTCATCCCAAAAAATTCTTTGTGCGATTTCAAACCGTTGGGTGTCCGAATTATACCTAGCTTCGGTTAGGCTGATGTAAAAGGGGTGAAAATTTACCATCCATCCTAAAATGGCGGTTAAAATAAAATGGACAGGCATTTACTTATGGCTTTTGCTATTTTTGTGCAAATTATACATTAATATTACAATCCCGAAAAGGGCCATCTTAAAAAAATATAATACAAAATACAATTATGAGTCAATTTGAAGTTTATTTCAAATTAGGTATTGCCCATATCCTGGATTTAGAGGGTTTTGACCACATTCTTTTCGTCATTGCGCTCTGTGCAATTTATCTCGGAAGAGACTGGCGAAAGATCATCATTCTGGTCACTGCCTTTACTATCGGACACTCCATCACCTTGGCCCTTGCCACCTTGAACATCATCAAAGTCAATAGCGCAATGGTCGAATTCCTCATTCCGGTCACCATTGCCATCACCGCCCTTTTCAACATCTTCAAACCGCGCCCTACCAACGGTCGGGGAGTTCAGATAAACTATTTCTTTGCGCTTTTCTTCGGACTTATCCACGGTTTGGGTTTTTCCAATTACCTGCGATCCCTTTTGGGCAGGGAAGCCTCCATCTTCCAGCCTCTATTGGCTTTCAACCTCGGCCTTGAGGTTGGGCAATTGGCCATCGTCGCCATTTTCCTGCTCATCGGATCCATCTTCGTGGGCATATTTGGCAACCGCAAGGAGTGGACTCTGGTCACTTCGGCGGTAGTATTGGGTATGGCCGTGATGATGGTGCTGGAGAATAGGTATTGGTAAAGGGAGACCGGAGACCGAAAGCAAATATATTGAGGGAAGGCTGAGGGGGAATATTTATAAATCACACTATGAAAAAAACAATTCTATTCGTTTTAATGGGCTTTATGCTTTCCCCATTGGCCCAAGGACAGCACAGCGAACAAAACCATGCCGAGCGATTCGAGCAACTCGGCCCCATGTTGCGCTCACCAAACGTTTACCGGACCGCCTCTGGGGCGCCCGGACACATGTATTGGCAACAAAAGGCCGACCATGAGATCGAAGTAGAGCTGGATGATGAAAACCAGTCCATAACCGGTACCCAGAAAGTCACCTATTTCAACAATTCACCTGACCAGCTCAATTACCTCTGGATTCAGCTCGACCAAAACGAGCGGGCTAAAGATTCAGACACCCATAAAATTGCCCCAAGCAAAATAGATTCCCGCATGTCGCTCAGGCAGCTGGAAACGATCCTCTGGCATGACCTGGACCTGGGATACAAGATCAATTCGGTGAGAGACCTTCAGGGCAATGACATCCCGGTCACCATCAACAAAACCATGATGCGGGTAGACCTGCCCGAACCGTTGAAAGCAGGGGAGACATTTGAGTTTCGTGTGGATTGGAGCTTTAACATCCATGACAGGATGAGCTTCATCGGTGGCCGCCCGGGCTATGAGTATTTTGAAAAGGACGGCAACTACCTTTATACCATGGCCGAATGGTTTCCAAGAATGGCCGTTTATTCTGATTTTGAAGGCTGGCAAAACAAGCAGTTTTATGGCAGGGGAGAATTTGCCCTGACTTTTGGGGATTATAAAGTTTCGATCACCGTTCCTGCCGACCATATGGTGGGTTCCACAGGTGTTTTGCAAAATCCGGAAGAGGTGCTCAGCCCAACGGAACTTGACCGTTGGAATCAAGCGCAACAGACTTTCGACAAGCCGGTGGTGATCCGCACCCAGGCCGAAGCCGAAAGACTCGAAAAAGGCCGGGCCAAGGACAAGAAAACCTGGATATTCCATGCCGAAAACGTACGCGATTTTGCTTGGACCAGCAGCCGAAAATTCATCTGGGATGCCATGGCAGTGGAACTTGGCGGCAAGAATGTGATGGCCATGTCCTACTATGGCAAAGAAGGCAACCCGCTCTGGGAGCAATATTCTACAAGAGTAGTGGCACACACGCTAAAATCATATTCCAAAAAGACGTTTGATTATCCCTACCCGGTGGCCATTTCCGTGGAAGGCAGCAATGGCATGGAATACCCCATGATCTGCTTCAACTACGGCCGGCCTGATGAAGACGGCACCTACTCGGAAGCGGTGAAATATGGGATGATCTCCGTGATTATCCACGAAGTAGGCCACAACTTTTTCCCCATGATTGTCAATTCCGACGAAAGACAGTGGTCCTGGATGGATGAAGGGCTGAATACCTTCATGCAGTTTATGGCAGAACAGGAATGGGACAGGGATTATCCCTCCCGTAGAGGCCCAGCGCATAAAATCGTGCCCTACATGCGCTCCGAAAAGCACCTTTTGGAGCCCATCATGACCAATTCTGAAAACATCATCCAGTTTGGGCCAAACGCCTATGCCAAGCCAGCCACGGCGCTAAATATCCTTCGTGAAACTGTGATGGGAAGGGAATTATTTGATTATGCCTTCAAGGAATATTCCCAACGCTGGAAATTCAAACATCCTACACCGGAGGATTTCTTCAGAACGATGGAAGATGCTTCGGCAGTTGATTTGGACTGGTTTTGGAGAGGATGGTTTTTTGGCACAGAGCCAGTGGACATGGCCATCAGCGAAGTGAACCATTACAAAATGGACAGCAAGGATCCAAAAGAGATCAAAGCCCGCCAAAAAGAGGCTTTTGAAAGAGAAGAGGATTACATCAGCAAAGCCCACAACCGTAATGACATTGCCCAAACGGTGGTGGAATCAGATCCTGAAACCAGGGATTTCTACAATTCTTTTGACAGATTTAGGGTCACTCCTGAGGATGAAAAAGAATATAAGGAATTTATGGCCAGACTTTCTGAAAAAGAAAGGGAATTGTTGAATTCTGGCATGAATTTTTATGAAATAACTTTCGAAAACATCGGCGGCTTGGTAATGCCCTTGATCATTGAATTCAACTATCGGGACGGAACTTCAGAAATTGAAAGAATTCCTGCTGAAATTTGGAGATTGAACGAGTCGGAGGTTACCAAAGTATTCCCGAAAAAGAAAGAGGTCCAAAGCATCGTCCTCGATCCATATAGGGAAACAGCTGATATCGACGAAGCAAATAACTACTGGCCAAGACAACATTTGCCTTCCCGATTTGAGCTTTTCAAGCAAAACTCAGGAGCAAGGGGCGCATCCACGGGAGATAATCCCATGAAAAGGGCCAGAAGAAGATAATACCTTGATTACATAAACCAACTAATCCAGGTAAGGCGGACCTCTCGGGGCCCGCCTTTATTTTTATAGCTTTCCCCGTCAAAAGTCATTTACCCCAGCAGCTCCAAACTTTTAATGCTCAATTAAGCATTAAAAATGCTTTTTGTCGAAGAGGACCCGAAGAGGAGGCGAAGAGGAGGCAAAGAGGAGGCGTAGGAGCTGATAGACCGAATTAAAGTATGTGAAAGTTAATAATCGCTAATTTCACGCTAGTACCAATACGGATATTTACTCTGCAACAAGCGACACCTTTGGCGCAATTTATGGGGAATGGTGCACTATTAAAGTCCCTAATGGATTCCTAGCTTGGAATAAATTCTTTAGTTTTGGGCTTTTGATCAGAAAACGAAAATAAGATATAGAAAAATGAGCAAACCAACACTTTTAGTACTGGCCGCCGGAATGGGCAGCAGATATGGAGGAAATAAGCAGATAGACGGATTCGGACCAAATGGGGAGACCATCATCGAGTATTCCATTTACGATGCCATCCGCACGGGTTTTGGCAAGGTAGTTTTTATTGTGAGAAAAGAAATATTGGAAGAAGTGAAGGAGAAATTTCTTCCAAAGCTGGAAGGAAAGATCGAAGTGGAATTTGTGCTTCAATCCCTGGATTCGTTTGTTCCTTCTGAATACAACAATCCAGAGAGGTCCAAGCCATACGGAACGGCCCATGCAGTGCTTTGCGCTCAAGATGTGATCAAGGAGCCTTTTGCGGTCATCAATGCAGATGATTTCTATGGACAGGAGGCTTTCAAAGTGCTTTCGCAGTTTCTGAGCAATGGCGTGCAGCCAAACCTCCACTGCATGGTAGGGTATGAGCTTCAAAACGTGCTTTCCGAAAACGGAACCGTTTCTAGAGGCATCTGCGAAACCAACGAGGAAAACCAGTTATTGGGCATGGTAGAGACGACCGATATCGGTAGAGACGGTGATAAAATCGTGACCAAGATGAACGGTGAGGCTATAGAGTTAGCGCCTACTGCCCAAGCTTCCATGAACTGCTGGGGCTTTCATCCTTCCTTTATGGAGGCCATCAACGACATGTGGTCGGAGTTTTTGAAAAACAACTACACCAATCCCAAGTCGGAATTTTATATTCCCACTGTGGCCAATCACCTGATTCAGGAAAACAAGGCTGCTGTGGAAATCCTTGCCGGCGGCAAGACCTGGTTTGGCGTTACCTACACAGACGACAAGCCTGAGGTGATCAGCTCACTTAAAAAACTTCACGAGGAAGGGGAATATCCCCAAAACTTGTGGAACTAAACACCTTCAAGCCATGCGAACAATAGCATGGCTTTTTTTTATTCCTTCCTGCCAAAATACGGATAAGCATGCATGCTGTGCTCATGGATATCAAGTCCCTCTTTTTCCACAGATTCGGGGACCCTCAAGCCGAAGACTTTTTTGATGGCAAGAAAGAATATCAAACTGAACCCTACGCAAAATCCTCCCACAATTAATATACCCAGCCCTTGAGACAAAAGCTGGCCCAAACCAGCCTTTTCACCAATCAGCCCCACTGCCAGAGTGCCCCATATCCCACTCAAAAGATGGACAGGGACCACACCTACGGGATCATCTACTTTGATTTTATCCATAAAAATCACCCCAAATATCACCATCACCCCCGCCACAAAGCCTATCAGCCCTGCCTGCCAAATATTCATCACATCGGCCCCGGCAGTAATGGCCACCAGTCCAGCCAAAATCCCATTGAGGACCATGGTCACGTCAAAGGTTTTGAATTGGTAGTAAGAGGTAAAATGCGCCCCCACCGATGCGGCCGCAGCAGCCACACCCGTGGTGACAAAGATCCTGGAAAGCTGCCCCGGCTCTGCGGAGCCCAGGGAACCACCATTAAACCCAAACCAGCCGAACCAAAGAAGAAATACGCCCAAAGTAGCCAAGGGAATGTTGTGCCCAGGAAAAGCCTTGATTTTTCCATTGGTGAATTTCCCCAGTCTTGGCCCTACCACTATGGCACCTATCAGGGCCGCCCAGCCTCCCGCACTGTGAAGCAGGGTGCTCCCGGCAAAATCATAAAAAGGAACCTCCCAATTATCCATAAAGCCACCTCCCCACTTCCATCGGGCCACTATAGGAAAACAGAGGCCGATGTAAAAGGTGGAAAAAAGCAAAAAGGGCCGTAATTTTATCCGCTCCGCCACTCCTCCCGAAACGATAGTGGCGGAGGTAGCCGCAAACATGGCCTGAAAAATAAAATGCGTGTAGTTGGTATATTGATCATCAATGGTATCAAACCCGTCATTTCCGTCGGGAAAATAGACTCCAATTCGGAGAAGTCCTTTTAAGTCTTCGGCATGCATGATATTATACCCAATGAAAGCATAGGTAAGAATGCCAATGGAGGGGATAATGGAATTTTTATAAAGGATGTTGATCGTGTTTTTCTGCCGGGTTAACCCAGCCTCCAGGGCCGCAAATCCAATATGCATGATAAAGACCAGAATGGTGGCCATGATCATCCAGAGGTTATTTAGCATCAGGTTTTCCCCCATTACGCCTCTGTTTTGGATGGGATAAGAAATTCCCTGATTTCTACCACTGCTATTCCCACATTGGGCTCCAAATGGTTTTTTATTAAACTGATGACCTCGTCAAGCTGTTCGGAATGGATAATCAATTCGATTTTGATCCTATCAGAAAAATTTGTCGAAGAAGGCACTCCCCGATATTGCGTGCCTTTGCCTTTGATCAGGGATACATTGCTTACCTGATAAAAATTAATGTTCAGGACCTTTTCAGAGCCTATCTTATCAAGAAAGGCATCCAGCTCATCCATCGGCAAGTAAGACTCTATTTTTAGCATAGGCTTTTCGGTCATCATTATTGCCCAACTAAGCCCTAAAGGGAATTGTTTGATAAACGGCCTTGAGACTCAAACATAAATATCTTAAAATTGGTATTCTTTAAACGGAATATTTATTGCGGGGAAGTTTTTCTAAATAACACGCTCATGAAACAATTGATATTTTCCACCCGACCCTTCTTCACCGATGTTGGACTGTTGATTTTCCGCGTTGGGGTGTCATTGATGATGATGACCCATGGCTGGGCAAAGATCCTTAACTTCAGCGAAAGGCTGGGCTCCTTCCCTGATCCATTGGGCATAGGGTCTGCTTTCTCCCTTCAGCTGGTGATTTTTGCGGAGTTTTTCTGCGCTATCCTTGTAGCACTGGGTTTTGCCACCCGATTGGCTTTGATCCCTTTAATCATTAACATGTTCGTGATTTCCTTTGTCGTCCATGCTGGGGAGGGATTTTCGGACAAAGAATTGCCTCTCCTATTTTTGCTTTCCTGGATATTTTTATTCTTGCGGGGAGCAGGCATCTACTCCATGGACGGGCAGATGATGAAACGAAAAAAATATTAATCTTCGGCCCGAATGGTCCCGTTATCAATTCGGAAAAAGGCCTTTTCGGAATCAATAGATGCCAAAATCTGCTTGGACCTTTCCGGTCTGGCGTCGGTGATAAAAAGTTGCCCAAACTGATGGTCGGCCACCAGGCTGACCATTTTTTCTATCCTGGCATCATCCAGCTTGTCAAAGATATCATCCAAAAGCAGAATCGGCTTCACGCCCATCCCCTCTTCCAAAACCTGGAACTGGGAAAGCTTCAAGGCAATCAAATAGCTTTTCTGCTGACCCTGAGAGCCGTATTTTTTTAAGGGAAACCCATCTATTTCAAAAGCAAAATCATCTCGATGAATCCCTTTATTAGTTCTTTTCAAAGCTAAATCCCGGTGCAGGGAGTCCCTAAACACTTTTTCAAAGCCCTCCGGTTCACAATGGCTTTCATAGCCAACCGAAACCGCCTCTTTACTATCCGAAATCACCCTGTAATGATGCTCAAACTTAGGACTGAAGTTTTCAATAAACTCCAACCTTTTCTGGGAAATCACCTTACTGAGGGAAATCAACTCTATATTATAGGGTTCCAACAATTCTTTATCAAATCTACCACCCTCGGCAAACTGTTTCAAAAGCGCGTTTCTCTGCTTGAGAAAATGCTGGTACCGCACCAGAGATTGCAGGTAATTACGGTCTAGCTGCGAAAGCATGCTGTCGACAAACTTCCGCCTATCCTCGCTTCCGCCTTTGATCAGCTGTATATCATCGGGGGCAATCATCACTACGGGAAATTGCCCGATGTGGTCACTCATTTTCTCATAGGCCTTTCCGGCCAAGACAAGCTGCTTCTTTTTTCCCGCCTCAAAAATGCACCGCAGCTCCAGATCTTTTCCCTCCCTATCAAATTCCCCTGCTATAGTAAAGAAGCTTTCATTATGCAGGATGTTTTGGGAATCAATGGAATTAAAAGCACTGCGGGTAAAGCATAGGTAGTGGATGGCATCTAGCAGATTGGTTTTCCCGCTTCCGTTCATTCCCAAAAAGCAGTTGATCTCTTTTGAAAACACAGCCCTTTCCTGTTTATAATTCTTGAACTGGTTGAGCTTGATGTTTTTCAGGTGCATAAGGAATGGTTTGGGAGCATAAAAGTACATTTATTGTACCAATATAGAAAACGGAAAAGCCTTTACTAATAGGTCCAAGGCAGGCTCCAAAACATGGAAAGGTTTTGCTAATCAGCGAAACATGGCCTATATTTGACCCGCAAACTTAGGCTATTTATACAAAATTCGATATGGCGAAGAAGAGTTCGAATAAAACCAAGGCGAAAGCAAAATATTCAAAGGAGACCTATACCTATTGGTATGAGAGCATGTTGCTCATGAGAAGGTTTGAGGAAAAGGCAGGCCAACTTTATGGACAGCAGAAGATCAGAGGTTTCTGTCACTTATATATTGGCCAGGAGGCCTGCGCTTCCGGTGCCATCACGGCACTTGAAAAGGATGACAAGTGGATCACTGCTTACCGTGACCATGCCCATCCGTTGGGACTAGGCACTGACCCGGGTGCTGTAATGGCTGAACTTTATGGCAAGGCTACCGGTACCACTAAGGGTAAAGGTGGCTCCATGCACATCTTTGACAAGGAAGTTAACTTCGTAGGTGGACACGGTATCGTGGGTGCCCAGGTGCCTATGGGTCTTGGAATCGGCTTTGCCGAAAAATACCAAGGAACCAAAAACCTTTGCATCTGCCACATGGGTGATGGTGCGGTGAGACAAGGTGCCGTCCATGAAGCATTCAACTTGGCTATGCTTTACAAAGCTCCGGTGATTTTCGTCATAGAAAACAACGGTTATGCCATGGGTACAGCCGTGAAGAGATCCTCTAACGTGGAAGACCTTTCTACCATTGGTGAGTCTTACGATATGCCTTCTTTCCCAGTGGACGGTATGAACGTGGAAGCTGTTCACGAGGCAGTAGCTGAAGCAGCGGAAAGAGCCAGAAAAGGTGATGGACCAACATTGTTGGAATTCAGAACTTATAGGTATAAAGGGCACTCCATGTCCGATCCCCAGAAATACAGAACCAGGGAGGAAGTGGAAGAATACAAGCAGCGTGACCCAATCGAGCAGGTGAAGAAAACCATTTTGGACAACAACATCCTGACCGAAGAAGAAATCGAGGCAATCAACAAGAAAGTGAAAAAGCAGGTAGAAGATGCGGTGAAATTTGCCGAAGAATCACCTTGGCCTGATGGACAGGATGCCTTCAAGGACGTGTATGTTCAGGAAGATTATCCTTTTGTGATGGAATAAATTGGCCATATAAGATATTTTAACCCCCAAAATGAAATCATTTTGGGGGTTATTTTTTTATTAGACAAAAGAATGTCCTAATATTAGGGCTTCATTTGCCAAGCTCCTTTAGTTATTGGCGAATGAGAGGGGAAATAAGATATTGCTATTAAATAAAACATCCTCTATATTTGCGACTGAAAATTAGTAAAAATGGCGAAGACAGACATTAAAAACGTAAAAGCACAACAAGAGCAGGCAAATGAACTTCTGGAAAATCCAGATGTGATTGCCGACAGGTTAGGAAGAGGAGAGGCGTTCTTGAAAGAGAATTCCAAAATTGTAGGTGGGATAATCATTGCTATTGTTTTGGTCATCGCCGGTGTTATCGGTTTTCAGATCCACAAAGCAAACCAAAACAAAGTGGCCCAAGCCGAAATGTTCCAGGCAGTATATTACTGGGAGCAGGACGAAGCTGACTTGGCTTTGAACGGTGACGGTGAGCATGCCGGTTTCCTAACTATCATTGACAAGTACAGCGGTACGGACGCTGCAAACCTGGCGCACTTCTACACCGGATCTCTTTATTTGGCCGAAGGCGAGCACCAGAAAGCCATCGATCACCTTAAGAAATTCTCTTCGAGCGACTTCTTTGTTCAGGCCAGAGCTTATGCCTTGATCGGCGATGCCCAGATGGAACTTGGACAGGTTGGCGATGCCATCAGCTCATACAAAAGAGCTGCTGATTACAAGGAAAACAAGTTTTTCACCCCTCGTTATTTGAACAAACTGGCTATTGCCTATGAGGAAAACGGTGATATCAACAATGCAATCAAGACTTACGAGCAAATCGAAGAGAAATACTTCGAGTCATATGAATTTACTGCAGCACGAAAGCATAAAGCGCGCTTAGAAGGCCTTGCCTCTAGGTAATGCTGCTGTGCAGAGCATTTTAGAGAGAGTAAGGCCCATTGGTCTTACTCTTTTTTGTTTTTACTACCCATCAAAACTCACCAACTTATGGCTACCCAACTTAAAAACCTCTGCGAATACTCATCAGGCAACATCCCGGACATCAGTGACAAGAAATTTGCCGTGGTGGTGTCAGAGTGGAATGAGGATGTCACCGAAGCCCTTTATGAAGGAGCTATCAGCACCCTGCTCAAGCATGGGGCAAAGAAGGAAAACATCTTCCGAAAAGACGTACCGGGCTCCTTTGAGCTATCGCTTGGCGCCCAGTGGACGGCCGAAATCGAGGAGATCGATGCGGTGATCTGTCTTGGCTGTGTGATCCAAGGCGAGACTAAGCACTTTGACTTCATCTGTGACGCCGTGGCCCACGGCATCACAAATGTGAGCCTTAAATACAACAAACCGGTCATCTTTGGTGTATTAACACCCAACACGCAGCAGCAGGCATTGGACCGCGCAGGTGGCAAACATGGCAACAAAGGCGACGAAGCTGCCATCACCGCCATCAAAATGCTGGGCTTTTAACCAACTATTTATTTAACCCTATCCCTTCCGTTTTCAAAAACGGAAGTCTTTCAGCTATGAAAATCATGAAATTTGGTGGCACTTCTGTCGGCAAACCCGAAAGAATGCACCAGGTCAAAGACCTCATTATTCAGGATGACTCCCCAAAAATAGTTGTCCTTTCTGCCCTTGCCGGCACCACCAACGCCCTGGTTCAGATCGGGGAGGCTTTGAGCCATGCCGACAAGAAAGGGGCAAAGCTCATAATTGACGAACTGCAAAGCCATTATGAAAGCTTCTACCTTGAGCTATTGGGAACCGATGCCGGAAGGGCCAAAGCGCTCAGCATCATCCAAGAGCATTTCGAGTTTCTGAACATTATCTTAAAAATTAACTTCAACGAGGCCATCAACCGTGACATCCTGGCACAGGGGGAACTGTTGTCCACGAAGTTGTTTTGCACCTTGCTGGATGAATTGTTCATAGATGCCGTTTTCCTGCCTGCCATCGACTTCATGAGTATAGATGAAAACCAGGAGCCGGAACTGCTCAAAATTGAGGAAAGGCTAAAGGCAATTCTGTCCGACTATCCTCACCAGAAGCTGTTTATAACCCAGGGGTTTGTCTGCAAAAACCACCGAAAGGAAATCGACAATCTAAAAAGAGGGGGAAGTGATTACACCGCCTCCCTTATAGGCGCGGCATTAAATGCCGAGGTGATCGAAATCTGGACGGACATTGATGGGATGCATAACAATGACCCCCGGATCGTAGACCAGACCAAACCGATTGCGCAGCTGTCTTTTGATGAAGCGGCTGAATTGGCCTATTTTGGAGCCAAAATTCTACACCCTGCTTCCATTTGGCCTGCCCAGATGTACAATGTGCCGGTAAAGCTGCTCAACACCATGCAACCCGAGGCTTTGGGAACCACCATTACCGCTGAGGAACAAGGGCAAGGGGTGAAAGCCATTGCGGCCAAGGACGGCATTACGGCCATTAAAATCAAATCCAGCCGAATGCTTCTAGCTTACGGATTCTTGAGAAAGGTTTTTGAAATCTTTGAGAAATTCAAAACACCGATTGACATGATTACCACTTCAGAGGTAGCCCTTTCGGTGACAATTGATGACGAAACCCATCTTGCGGAGCTGATTGCAGAATTGGAGCACTTTGGTGTGGTGGAAGTGGATCAGAACCAAAGTATCATTTGCATAGTCGGCAACATGGTCGCAGAAAGCAAAGGAACCTTGAAGGATATCATGGATGCCATGATCGAATACCCCATCCGGATGGTATCCTATGGCGGCAGCCGCCACAATGTGTCTCTGCTGGTAAATACGTCCATCAAAAATGATGCGCTCCGAACCCTCAACAAGAGCCTGTTCACCTTCAATTAAAAGAAAGCCAGCCCTCGGGTTGGCTTTTTAAGTAAAACTAGACTAACCTAGCCATCCATCTGGATAATAGTACCTCGTGGACGATATATCCACCCTCATCTTCTTCGACTACCAGCTCAAGTCTTTCCAGGGCTTTTAGGGCCGTGCCAACGGTACTGGCTGCCCCCAACCCGTATTTCAGCAGAAAATCCTTACTTTGGGGGGAATGGAGAGGCTCTTCCTTGGCTATGGCCTTAAAAAGCCTCCATTGCGTCTTGGTGAGCATTTTAGCCATGCTGCCAAACATCTCCTGGTGTTGGTTCAAAATCTCATCCAGCACCAATATTATATCCCCATCACTGACTTTCACACAGTGTGAAAACAAAAAATTGCAGATGAGCTGAATGGTGTAAGTCTGCCCTCTAGCCCATTGGTAGATTGTTTCGATTTGTTCCAGGGATATTTCTTTAGACCTTGCCTCAAAATGCCCTTGGATAAAAGGCGCATATTTTTCAAATGGTATTGGGTCCAAAGCCAACAATTGGGCGCTATGGTAAAATGGCCGGTTCTTTTCAGCAAACATACTGACCATCATTTTTCTGTGGCTGCCGCTAAATATGAACCTAATGTCTGGAAACTGCTGCACCCATGTCCTAAAAACCGCCTCTGCATGCCCGTTTTCATAGTTTGACACTTGCTGAAACTCATCTATGGCCACAACGACCCTTTTTTTTCTTTCGCTTAAAAACTGGCCTAATGCCGATAAGGAATGTTCGGAAACAGCGGTGGAATTCACCTTGAAATTGATTTCAGGAACCCCCGTAAGTGCGTTAAACCCAACAGTCACGCCCAAAATGGAAAACAGCCTCTGGATGGTAGCTGAAATTCCGGTTTTAGTCTTCCCGTATTTTTCATAAAGGGCTTGTGTAAGTGTATTTATGGCATCCTCTACACTCCTTGTGGCTAAGAAATCTACATATAAACACTCAAAATTACCCGACTCCAATTCATCAAAAAGGCGATAAATCAAGGCAGATTTACCCATTCTCCTCCATGAATAAAGCACAATATTACGGTCATTTTGGAGATGATCAAGCATTGTGGAAAGCTCCCCTTCCCGATCACAGAAGTATTTCTTGCCCCTGTAGGAGAGAAGAGGAAAAGGGTTAAATGGTTTTTTGCTCATTTCAAGCCTATTTTATATGATAATCCACATCTAAGCATCACGTAAAGTACGTCACGCAACTTACGTCACGTACTTTACGTCACGTACTTTACGTCACGCATTTTACGTCACGTAAGTTACGTTATAATCTTAGGTTTTCCAATAGGCGAAGAATGTTGGTTATTTAGTATCTTCATCCAAAATTTGGACAATATGCGTTTTTTATATTTTGCTATTTGCTCGCTAATAACTCATTCCGCAGCAGCACAAACCACACTGTACGAGGCAAGTTCAGGCAATCAAACGGCCCCGTATCCTGAGATTATTGGCTTTTACGAGGCTCTTGCCGAGACACATGAGCACGTAAAATTATTGGAAAAAGGATTAACCGACAGTGGTTTTCCCTTGCATCTGACAATTTACGACCAATCGGGGGCATTTGACTCAGCCACATGGAAATTGGAAGGCAAGAAGATTGTCTTTATAAATAACGGCATCCACCCTGGGGAGCCAGCTGGCATAGACGCCTCTATGATGTTGCTTCGGGATTTGGCCGAGAAAAAGTTTGCCCTCCGTGAGGACATTATTCTGGCCATTATTCCGGTATATAACATAGGGGGGCATCTCAACCGCAACTCCACTACCCGGGTAAACCAAAATGGACCAGAAGAGTACGGCTTTAGGGGAAACGCCAGAAATTATGACCTAAATAGGGATTTCATCAAAGCAGACACACGAAACGCGGCTTCTTTTCATGAGATTTTCCATTTTTTGAGTCCTTTAGTCTTCATCGACACCCATACCAGCAATGGGGCAGATTATCAGCATATCATGACGTTGATTCCTACCCAGCACGATCGCATGGCCGAGCCTTTGGGAAGCTATTTGAAAACCGAAATGATACCTTTCCTCTTTGAAAAAATGGAAGAGCGGGAATATCCATTGGTCCCCTATGTCAACGCCTGGGGTGGGCCACCGGAAAACGGCTGGGTCCAGTTTAAGGATGGCCCCAGGTATAGCAGCGGCTATGCATCGCTATTTCATACCTTGAGCTTTATGCCGGAAGCCCACATGCTGAAAAGTTACAAAGATAGAGTAGAAAGCATGTATGCCCTGCTTCAGGTTTTTCTTGAGAAGGTGGAAAAGGACGGAGACAAAATATTGGCTCTGCAGCGTGAGGCCAAGGAACAAACCCGGCAAAAACCAGATTTCGGCTTTAACCACATCCCAAATAGGGAAGAGTTTGAGTTGATCAAGTTTTTGGGATTTGAGTCTGGGACAAAGAAAAGCTTAATTTCCGGCCAGGACCGTCTATACTACGACCGAAGCAAACCCTTTGAAGCAGAAGTAAAGTACTACAATACTTACGAGCCCAGCTTGACTTTGAGCAAGCCACAGGCCTATATCATTCCCCAAGGTTGGCACAATGTGATCAGGCATCTAGAAAGAAACAAGGTGAGTTTAAAAGAAATAAAAGCCGACACTATGATGAAGGTGCAGGTTTACCACATAGAGGACTTTGAAACCTCCAAAAGGGCTTATGAGGGGCACTTCAATCACAGCAAAGTGAAGGTGTCCAAAGAGGAGGAAACAGTTTTGATAAAAAAAGGAGATATCTTACTTGAAATGAATCAAGAAAGCAATCGTTTTGTTATGGAGGTCCTTGAACCGCAAGCCGAGGACAGTTTCTTTTCTTGGAACTATTTCGACATGATCCTGCAGGCTAAGGAAGGATATTCGGCCTATGTTTTTGAAGACCTGGCCGCAACGTATTTGGACGACAACCCGGAGCTTAAAAATGAGCTGGAGGAGCTCAAGGCCAATGATCCGGAATTTGCCGATAATGGCGCCGCCCAGCTTAGATGGGTATTTGAGAATAGCCCTTGGAAGGAAAAAGCACACAACCGCTATCCTATATATAGAATAGAAAATTAAAGATATGAATAAACAGAAGACATCATCACCCTCTTTCCTTCAAAAACTTCAAGCCAAATGGGGTTTGGAAAGTATGTGGCAAGTGGTTTTGGTATTGTTGGTGTTTGCCGCTACTGGGACTACCATTATGGTGATCAAAAAGCCACTACTAGATTTGATGGGCATAGATATGAGCACCGGGGGCTTTTGGAAAAGCACCCTATATTTCCTGTTTGTGCTTCCCCTTTATCAGATTGTACTTCTATTTTACGGCTTCGTCTTCGGCCAGTTTTCATTCTTTTGGGAAAAGGAAAAAAAACTGGTAAGACTTTTCAGCAGGTCAAGAAAAAAGGTGGATAGTTAATCCACCTTCATTTTTTTCCAGCCCAGCAACATAAACAAGCCACCTGCAACGGCCACCCCAGTGGACACCATCCCTGCGGCTATATTCCCATAAATCCAAAAACCGGTGGCAAACAGGGTACAGTACACCGTAATGCATCCTGCCAGCATCAGGCTGATTTCAAATGGCAACTGCCCTTTTTCCGGTTGGATGTCTGGGTTTCTTTGCAGAAATTTTTTCCAACCATAAGCCGCAGGGTGTACCAATTTATAGAAACCTCTGAGCACCTGATCTTTTTCCGGCTTAGTCAATAGGGTAACCAAGATCCATGAAATACTTGTGATAGTTACACCCCAAAGCAGCTTTTCATGGCTCAACAGCGCTTCAAAGCCCAATTTTTCGTGATAAAGCTCAAAATAGATGGCCACCACGAATGAAACAACCATACCCGTGATCTCCGTGAAAGCATTGATCCTCCACCAAAACCATCTCAAAATAAAGATCAGTCCCGTCCCTGCTCCAATTTGAAGCAAGATCTCAAATGCCTGCAATGCGTTCTGAAGTTCAAGAGCCAAGAAAGCGGCGAATACCATCAAAAGCACGGTACTCAGTCGGCCCACCATCACCTGTTCCTTGTCAGATGCATCAGGTTTGATGAAGCGCACATAAAAATCATTTACCACATAGGAACTCCCCCAGTTGAGGTGGGTAGAAATGGTGGACATGAAGGCGGCGATCAGAGAAGCGAGCACTATGCCCAACAGGCCTACAGGCAAAAAGGTAAGCATGGCGGGATAGGCCAGGTCATCATTCAGCTTGTCATCCGGAAGGTGCGGGAAAGCCACCTTTAAATCACTTATTTCAGGAAATACTATTATCGAAGAAAGGGCGATAATTATCCACGGCCAAGGCCGGAGTGCATAATGGGCGATATTGAAAAACAAGGTGGCTCCAATTGCATTCTTTTCATCTTTGGCAGAAAGCATCCTTTGGGCAATGTAGCCCCCACCTCCCGGCTCAGCACCAGGATACCAAGTGGCCCACCACTGCACCGCAATGGGCACAATCAAAAGCGGGATCAGCGTAGTGGAATCGGAAAAATCCGGAAGCAGGTTAAGCTTATCCGAAACCTGTGGGTTGGAAAACAAGGCATCCAGGGAGCCTATTTCAGGTTGTTGCAAAATATACCAAGCCGCTCCAAATGATCCGGCGATGGATATAAAGAACTGAAAGAAATCTGTCAACAATACTCCCCTCAAACCACCCAAAGAGCTATAAAATACGGTTACAATGGAGGCAATCAACATGGTTTGGATAGGGGTGAGCCCCAGCATCACACCGCCTATCTTGATAGCCGCCAGAGATACGGTAGCCATAATAACAATGTTGAAAAACACTCCCAGGTAAAGCGCCCTGAAAGCCCTCAGAAAAGCAGCAGGCTTCCCGCCATAGCGAATTTCATAAAACTCCAAGTCAGTGGTTATTTTGGACCGTCTCCACAATTTGGCATAAACAAAGACTGTCAACATGCCGGTAAGCAGAAATGCCCACCAAACCCAGTTTCCTGACACCCCGTTTTTTCTTACAATATCGGTTACCAAGTTTGGAGTATCGGCAGAAAAGGTAGTGGCCACCATGGAAACCCCCAAAAGCCACCAGGGCATGTTTCTACCCGAAAGGAAAAACTCTTTGGCGTTTTTACCCGCCTGTCGGGAGGTAATCACGCCTATCAGCATGGACACAACAAAAAATGCGGCTATGATAGCCCAATCGATATTACTAATTAGCATAACAGCAGGTTAAATTAATCGGCTATATTATCATTTAAGCGCCAAACCTCAAAAGTTTACCTGCTTATATTATCAATTATATGACAAGTGGAAAATTACCAACTTCCTCCGGCACCGCCCCCTCCGAAGCTGCCGCCGCCAAAACCACCGAAGCCGCCACCCCCGCCAAAGGAGCCGCCTCCGAATGAGCCCCGACCGGATGAGAAATCCCCGTACTTGCCACGGCTTCTGCCTCCACCGAGCATATTCATCAACATCAAGGTGGTAAAGACATCCACCCCGCCTCCACGGCCACCCATGTGGTTGTTGTTGTCGCTTTTGTTTCTAATCATCGGAAGGATGACAAACAGAAATAGGAAGAACAAAAAGAAAAAGATTGCCCCTCCGGAATTACCTTGGCGCTGGGCACGGTCAGCTTGGTACTCTCCAGCTGCCAGCTTGATGATCATATCGGTGGCTTTGTCCAGTCCCTGATAGTAACCCTCCATTCTGAAATTTGGCACAATTACCTGGTCAACGATTCTGCGTGCCATCACATCGGGAATGGCACCCTCCAGCCCATAACCGGTAGCGATAAACACCTTTCGGTCTTCCATAGCTGCCAGAATCAAAACCCCGTTTTCCTTTTCCTTCGTACCTATGCCCCATCGGTCGCCCAACTGAAATGTATAATCGCTGATATCATAAGGCCCGATGGATTTGATGAGCACGATACTTACCTGGTTGCTGGTGCTGTCAGCATAGGCCACCAGCTTTTGTTCCAATCGATTGCGCTCAGAACTGGATAAAACCTCGGCAAAGTCATTTACCAGCCTGGGGGGAGATGGCACCGGAGGAAAATCACCCTCAGATTGGGCGAAGACATTTCCGAAAACCAAGAATAAGGAAAGCAATAGGAAGTATTTGGGAAATAAAGACATGTTTTATCCGAAAGAGATTTCATCAGGGAGCTCGTTGTCGTCCCCTTTTTGGTCATAAGGAAAATGCACCTGTAGTTGCTGGCCTGTCATTTCTATGCCTATACGCAAACCTTCAGTGTATTCCTTGTTTTTGAATTGGGCTAGCATGGCCTCCTTAATATCCTCCCAGAAATGTGGGGGAACCACCCGGTTGATCCCTGCATCACCAAGGATGGCAAATTTGTGATCCTCTACGGCCAGGTAAAATAGCACTGCGTTTCTGTATTGGGTTTTGTGCATCTTCAGCAATTCAAAAACCTCCGCAGCCCGATCCATCACATCTGCGGAGCAATGGTTCTCCAGATGGACCTGTATCTCACCGGAAGTGGTTCTTTCGGCCTGCTTGATCGCATCTATGATTATCTGTCTGTCCTGGGGGGAAAAGAGTTTTTCAGGCATAGTAAGTGAATTTAAAACTGTACCGTTGGAGCCTGCTCTGCACCTGCAGTGGCCTCAAAGTAGCCTTTGCGGTCAAATCCATACCATCCAGCAAATATGTTGTTGGGGAAAGTTCTCAATTCAGCATTGTAGCTTTGCACCGACTGGTTAAAGTTTCTTCGGGCTACGGCAATCCGGTTTTCAGTTCCCTCCAGTTGGGCCTGTAGGTCACGGAAGTTTTCATTGGCTTTGAGTTCCGGATATCTTTCCACACTTACCAAAAGACGGCTCAGCGCACCGCTCAATTGATCTTGGGCGCCTTGGAATTCGGCAATCTGTTCAGGAGTGAGGTTATCTGCATTCACATTTACAGAAGTGGCTCTGGCTCTAGCGTTGATTACCCCTTCGAGCGTCTCACGCTCAAAGTCAGCATATCCTCTCACCGTATTTACTAAATTGGGGATAAGATCCGCCCGGCGCTGATACTGGGTTTCCACTTCAGCCCATTGCCCGTTGATGGTTTCTTCTTTTTGTACAAACTGGTTGTAAACCCCAACGGCTTTGGTGTACATAAAAAGGCCAACTAAGGCCACCACAATAATCGGAATTAATGCTTTTTTCATATCAATGCTAAATTATACTCAAATTTAGCAATAAACACGGAAGAAAGCCGATAGGGTTGCCTTTTTATGAGTTAATTGAGGGTTCGGTTACGGGGTCTTTGAGCGCCATGCTCTTCAGGAAAACCTTGAAAGTCGTGCCTTTTCCTAGCTCACTTTCCACGGTCAAATCACCGTCAAAAGCCCTGATTTGTTCTCTTACCAAATAAAGCCCCAGGCCCTTCCCATCGACATGGGAATGGAACCTTTGATAAAGTCCGAACAACCTGTCTCCATACCGCTCTAGGTCAAGCCCAATACCATTGTCAGAGAAAGCTATCACATGGAATTCACCCATTTTATATGACTCCACATGCAGAGCAGGCGGACGCTCCGGGTGCTTGTACTTGATGGCATTGGTCAGGAAATTCAAGAAGAAATTTTCCAGATGCGAATAAACATAATTAATGTCAGGCGCTTCCTTGAAATCTGTGGTGATTTTCACCCCAGACTCAACAATTTGCTGATAAAGGCTTCTTTCCACATTGTTGATAACATGCTGGAAGCTGAGATGCTCCACTTTTGGAACCTTCTGCTTCTTAATGGAAACCACCTCGATGAGATCCATGAGGGTGGCGCTGAGCAGTTCGGTGGAGATCTTCAGGTTCTCGATCACCTCTTTATTTTCAGGGTCAGCAGGATCTTCTTCATCGTAAAGATTCAGCAACGCCGAAATGTTGACAATCGGAGCCCTCAGATTATGGGAAACGATATATGCAAACCGTTGCAACTCTTCATTATGGGACTTTAAGTCTTTAATGAGCTTTTCCCTTTCCTTTTCGGATTTCTTGGATTCGGTGATGTTCTGGGTTACCAATAGTATCCGGTCAATTTCGCCGTCCGCATTGGTCAAGGGAACCCCACTTTTCAGATAATATTGGCCGCCATACGTGATTTCATACATCACCGTTTCACCATGGAGCACCGCATCCAAATGAGTTTTTGCCTCCACGGCTACCTCTGCTTCGTATTTGAGAAGATGAAAAGAACCGATCAGCTCCTTAGGGTTCATGCCTAGGTGCTGATATTCCTTTCCTTCGGTATAAATATACCTCAAGTCTTTATCCAGCACATCTACCGTTCCTTTCGGGAAGTTTTCGGCAATGCTTCGGTAAAGTTGCTCTGATTCTATAAGTTTTTTCTCCGCAGAGGTTCTTTCAGTGATGTCGTCAGCAAAAATCACATAATTGCTATCCCGATCATCCCCAAGGGTGACTACAGAAATTTTCAGCTCTCTATGTTCACCTTCCGGTATCGGCAGGTGGAAATAAGAGGAATAATTCTTTGACCTAGACGCCTTTGCGATCAGGCTCTTCAGCCTGATCAACTTATTTTTATCAATCAGCCTGATATCCAACAGTTGATCCTTGTTATCAATGTTGAAAATCTCCAGGGTTTTGGCATTGATCAGATTAATATTGAAATGGTTATCCACAGAGAAAATGGCATAATCGGCGCCATTCAGAATAGCCTGCTGCAGGTGGTTGGTGGTGACAAGCTCTTGCTCATACTTTACGCGCTGCATCTCCACTCCAATACGGTCACCAAGGATTTTGAGGATCTTGGAAATGTTCTCCTCATTCTCCATTGGCTTATCGTCCATAAAAGTCAATATCCCGATCTTGTTATCTTCTGCATCCAGAATCGAAATGGCCCCATAAGACACGATCTTAAGATCAGCCAGCATTTTATCCTTATAATATTCGTCAGCCACTCCATCCCTGATGATGACCGGATGGTGTTCTGCATGGTAAATCGCCGTGGAACAAGGCGTGTGTTCCAGTGGATAGTTGAAATTGGGCAATAATTGCCCAGCCTTGGCCACCGCCAGCGTGCGGATGTCACCTGACTTGGGCAAAAATTCCCCTATCATACAGTATCTGATACCCAGCCTTTGGGTGAGCAATTCGCAGAGCTTATTGAAAAACTCCGTCCCTTTGAGCTGGGCCGAAATGTCCGCTACCTTGTTTAATATATTCTGGATGAATTCCTGCTCAGTCAAATCTTCAATAGTGGCCAAAAGGATCTCACTGTTTTCAATGGATTTGACCGTGATTCTTACATAGTAGCCTATCTTATGGTAATAGGTCAAGTATGGGCCCTCATAAAAGCCTTCCCCGGTACGAAGGGCATCCTGAAACGCTTTATAGGCAGGTTTCCCATCCAAAATTTCACGCAGATCTTTTCCCACTAAAACATCCTCATTATCCAGTTTCAGCTTTTGAAGCAACCTTTTGTTCAGGCCCTGAATCTTCCCACCGGAATCAAACTGTATAATGGCCAATGGACTCTCCTCATATAGGGAGCGGTATTTTAAATAATTAAATTGAGCTTCCGTTTCTTTCTCCTTGGTATAGGTAATGTCAATGAAAAATCCCGCCCAAATGTATTCGTTTTCATACTGCTCTAGTTTGTTGGAAGCTCCATAAATCCACTTAGTCTGTCCGCTTGGAGTAATAATTCTGAAATGCGATTCGAATTTGGTCCCCGCCAAGAAAGATTCCTCATCAATTCTCAAAACTTCCTCCACATCCTCCGGGTGGATGAGTTCGATAAGGCTTTGTACAGAATCTGTGAAAACCGAAGCATCCACTTCAAAAAGCTGCTTGGACCCCTCACTCACAAACATAAACTGTCGGAATCCCCCCACGCCTCTTTTCAACATGTACACCATGCCTGGCACTACTCCGGTGAGCTCTTTGAGCTTGGACTTGTTGTCCAAAAGGTCCATCTCGGCCTGCTTAAGCTCAGAAATATCACGTATGGCTCCAAGGACAAACATTTTGCCCGTGGCAGATTGAAAAAACGGCTTGGCCAAATCATGAACATAAATATACTCCCCAGCCTTGTTTCTCATTCTGTAGACCACATCGAGGGTCTGCTCTAGGTCAAGTTTTTCATCAAAACCTGTTATCAATGAACCACGATCATCGGGATGGATCAAATCAGACCAATCCAAAACTGAAAAATCCTTAAATTCGGCCTGAGTGTACCCTAATACTTTTTCAATAGCACCTGACCATCTGACTACCTTATTCCCGATTTCGTGCTCGTAATATATGGCCCCAGATTGCTGCTTGATCACCTGATCGTAAACCTCCTCATCCACGATATCCAGCTCATTGTCTGCCGAACCATAGCAAATGGAGATCATCCTGTGCCCATTTTGGAGCATTTCGGACTTTATAAACAATTGCTTGCTGAATATTTCAAACTTGGAATTGGCTTCAGATTGAAGGAAGCGCTCTAGATCATTGCTGTTCAAAAAATTGAACCTTTCCAAAAGGAAGTATTGAATCTCGCGGAGGGTGTTCAGCTTTTTCTTCAGCTGATTTTTCTCATAGCATATCACCTCCCCAGTAGGGGTAAGCAACCAGCTGAGGTGGATTTCCTTCGGTGCGGGTTGCTGAAATATCAGGATGTTGCACAGATAAGACTTGTCTTCCTGAGCAATCACGCAGCCTTCCAGCTGCGCAAAAGTAAACATGTATGGATTGAGGACAAATGGGGTGCAGATCTGAACCCCACTTCCTACTGTCGCAAACATTTTGGCAAAGAAGGGCCGGTCCAAAGTAGGCATGAGCCTCTCGAAAAAGGAATCCTGCATCTCTTTCTCCCCCTCATTCAGAAATTTCTTAAGGGCTGTAGAAAGATATAGTAACTCAAAACGCTGATTTGGATGTTTTTTGAGAGTTAAAAGTATATTCTCAATATTTAAGTCGGCTTCTACCACCATTTTATCTAATCAATTACACAAGTAGTTTCCCAAAAATAGCCTATTTATCTTGACTTCAACAATTTATATTGAATATATTATTTTGTGGGAAATAGGCCATTTACTCTTTAAATCTGGCGCTCAAGCCTCAGGTCCTTTACCAAATTGACCTTGGCATCTTTAATGATCCGGTGCACCTCCACCTTGACCCTTCTGCCATCCCGGCTTCTCAACAATTCTGTGACATCGGGCAGGTTCCAAAACTCTACCGGAATGCCATTGACGGCCACTATTTCATCCCCCACCTTGAAGCCGCTCCTCTCCGCTGGGGAGTCGCTTCTGATCTGCTCAATAAAAAAGCGCTTTTCGGCTATCATCGGCATGCGGATCGTAAGCCCACTCATGTCAAACTCAAAAGGTTGCCGGTACGCCCTGCCCCGTTTATAATAAAGCCTTTCCTGCGGATAATCATAGATGATGAGTGCCCGGCTGAGCACATCCGAGCCCAAGCTGCCAAGCCTTCCCGTTTCAATAATGATATCCGAAAATTGCGTTTCATCAGGATAGGAAGTAATTATATCGTTGAACCTCAAGCGACCCACGGTCAGTTTTCTCACCCTCCCAACTTCGCCGGTCAGGTCCCCCCCTAAGCTTGTTCCGAGATCACTTTCCAAAGTCCTTTCCGGTAATACTATTTCCTCGGAGGTTTCTTGGTTCAAAAGCAGCCCATGATTTGCCCCAGTATCTATGAGCAGCTTGGCCTGCAGGGTAGGCCCAGGAGACTGCCTAATAATGCTGGTGACATAGGGCTTGCCATTCTCCAGGGTCATCTTCATTCTTTTGTAACCAAAGGGCTTCCTCCTGAATCTGTTTTCCCTGAAAAAAGTGAGGATATTGTTGTCGTAATCCACCCTTACCGGGTTAAGCTTGAAAAACTCATGCCCGATCACCCCATGAATGGGAATCCCCACCACTCTTTCCAGTTCCACAAAATCCTCATCCAAGACCAATAACGCTTGAACCCTGCCTACCACACCGTCCATTTGGATTTCATTATTGGGACTGATGGAGGCCGAGAGCACGGTTTTGCCATCGGCTCCCATGAGGTTGATCTTTCGGGAATAAAAAAGGTCAAGCTGATCGCCGATGGTTTTGCTGAAAAGCAGGTTGGACTTTACCCCGGTATCAATTAGGAAGTTTAATTTGGGTCCTCCATTGATAGAGGCAGGCAGGATGATCAGGTTGTTGTTGGAAATAAACTGCATTTCCACCCGGTTTTGCTCTTCTTCCATGAAAAACCCCGGCACCTGGCCAAAGCTTTCGAAGGCAAAAAACAATAGAAAAATGATGTATAAGAGTCTGGGTTTGATCATAATGGGTTTAATCCTGCCCATTAATATATAAATATTTTTTGTCTTCCCATTCCTAAAGCCTAATTCCCATGCAAGTTTTAGTCGATTATTTAGAATGATAGCAAATAACAGCATATTAAAACCTCCTGGTTTGAAAAAATTGAAAAATCCTGCATCTTTATTGATTATTACAATTTCTTATGGCAGAAAAGTCGGTTTTAGAAAAGGCAAAGAAGATTTTTGAAAATTTCCTCAGCAGGCAGGGGAGCCGCAAAACACCGGAAAGGTTTTCGGTGATCGATGAGCTATACGCCCTACCGCAGGATGAACACATAGACGTCGAAGGGCTGTTCCTTTTGATGAGAAACAAGGGCTACTCCATCAGTAGAGCCACTATATACAATACCCTCGACCTGCTGGTGGAATGTGGACTGGCGGTTAAGCATCAGTTCAAAGACAAAGTGGCCCTCTACGAGCAGGCCCTTACTTACAAGCACCATGACCACCATGTCTGCAATCAATGCCGGAAGATCCGTGAGTTTTCTGACGAAAGGATCAACCTGATCAAGGAAGCCATGGGAAAAGAATTCCAATCGGCCATTTCCAGCCATTCCCTGGTTCTCTATGGGGACTGCCAGATTCCGGATTGTGAAAACCTAAAGCTCGGCTAACGGAAAAGCCGCCTATAGATAGGCTTACGGTACAAAAACTGCAAATACATGGCTGGATAAAGCAACAGGGTAAGGGGAAAAACCTTACCCTCAAAAGTGATGTTATCCACAATTTCCGTTTTCCCGTTTTTGCTCAAAAGCAGGTGCTGATGTTTCCAGGATTTTAGAAAAAACGGAAGCTTATTGCCCTCATCGATAAAGAAAAAGGTTTCCTTTCCTTCATAAGAGCGGGTAACTTTTCCTTTCCACTGCTGTTTGAAAAACCCAAAGTTCAACTCCATCTCAAACTGGTCCTCCAAATCGATCCCGTCAAAGCGCTTGATGGACACTTTTGGAAACGGGGGGCTTAATTTTTCCAGAAGGCTACTGTTAAACTGGGACTTTACCTTGCCCAAGTCCTGATTTACCAAAGTTTTGATGCTGATTCTCATGGGATATAAAGTCAAAAATTTAATCTTTTGTTTTCCACAAAAAAAGGTCCCCTCAAGCATATTTTTACTTAAGGGGACTAATCAACATTTTATTTTACACAACCTTTTTAAGGCAGCTTGTTCAGATACTTGAAAAACTCGCTATCAGAGGAAATGATCAAGCTTGTCTTATCATCCATGGACTTCTCAAAGCTCTCCATAGTTCGCAAAAACTTGTACAAATCCACCGATTGCCTGTTCTTGTTGTAAGCTGAGGCATAAATCCTGGTAGCCTCAGCATCTGCTCTACCTTTGATCTCCTCCGCCTCTCGGAAGGCCTCCGACTGGATTTGTGCCAAATCACGCTCTTTATTACCTTCGATTTTTCTAGCTTCTCCCTGTCCTTCGGATCTGAATTGGTCTGCGATCCGGTTTCGTTCACTGATCATTCTATCATACACCCTATCTCTCACCTCATCCACATAGTTCATTCTTTTAAACCTGAAGTCCAAGATCCGAACTCCGAGATCGGTGGTACGCTGGTTGGCCTTTTCCAGAATGATCCGCTCGATCTGGGCACGCCCCACGTTGATATCCTCCAAAATCTCTATTTCCTCCATAAAATCCTCCGTCACCTCTGGATCTCTGTTCGTTGATCTCACCAGATCCAATAATTCATGACTAGCAATGGCATTTCTGGTTTCTCCGTCCAAAATATCGTCCAGCCTGGATTGCGCTGATCGCTCATCCCGCAGCCTGATGAAGAACTGCAGGGGGTCGGTGATCTCCCAGCGGGCATAAGTATCCACAAAGATAAACTTCTTGTCTTTGGTGGGTACTTGGTTTTTATCTCCGTCCCACTCCAAGTAGCGCCTGTCAAAAAACTGCACTTTATGGATAAATGGCGTCTTGAAGTGAAGGCCTGGGCTCGTCCTTGGCTGGCCCACGGGCTTACCAAATTGCGTCACGATAGCCTGTTGGGTTTCATCCAAAATATAAATACTGCTCGTCAGTAGAATAATAGCTACCGCGCCCAAAACTATCCAGCCAATATTATTCTTTCTCATATCAATTCTTTTTATCCAGGTTCAAGAGTGGCAATACATTGTTGCCCTTCTCATCAGTAATGACTTTGTTGCCGATTTTGGGAAGGATTTTCTCCATGGTTTCCAGATAAATCCGCTGCTTGGTCACTTCGGGTGCTTGTTGGTAAGCTTCAAAAAGCGAATTGAAACGCTCAGCCTCACCCCTTGCGCGGTTTACCCGGTTCAGGGCAAAGGCCTCTGCCAGTTGGATGGTCTCATCTGCCTCACCTCGGGCCCTGGGGATCACCCGGTTGTATTCAGCCTCCGCTTGGTTGATCAGGGTTTCCCTTTCCTGCTGAGCCTGGTTCACTGCGTTAAATGAGGGTTTTACCGGATCTGGCGGGTTCACATCCTGCAACACCACCTGGTCGATACGGATGCCGTTTTCATATTCGTCACAAAGCTCCTGTAGCAGGACTTCCACACTTGTGGCGATCTGCTGCCTACCCACAGTCAGCACCTCATTTACGGTGTGATCGCCGACGATTTTCCGCATTGCCGCTTCGGACATGTCACGAAGGGTCTTTTCGGCATTTCTCACCCTGAATAAAAATTTGTAAGAATCTATGATCCTGTATTGCACCACCCATTCTACATCGGTGAGGTTGAGGTCGCCGGTGAGCATCATGGATTCATCCCCATAGGCTGTTTTGGAATATTCCGAACGCTGATTGGCCGATTCAGTTCTGAAACCAAATTCCTGCTTCAACTGACGCTGAACAGGGATTTTATGCATGGTTTCTATTCCATAGGGGAAAATGAAATTAAGCCCTGGCTCCACCACCCGGTCAAATTCCCCAAGCCGGACCACCACTCCCTCTTCCTCGGGCCCTACAGTCTTGACGGCCGTGAAGATCCCCACCAGGATTAACAGCCCTAGCACAATTTTGCCGAGATACATCTTTATCCAGTCTGGATTGATGTTGATCTCATACTCTCTTTCTGACATTTTCTAACTTATTGTTTTCGGTGAAGGTAACGATAAATTGCTTAACGCAGGTAAAAGTTAGCTAAATGAGGCAAAAATCAAAAGGAAAAGTACCACCCAAATCACATCCATAAAGTACCAGTAAATCACGAAGAGCCGGATTTTCATTTTTTCAAATGGGTTGATCATAAAAAGCATGCTTTTGAATGCATCTTTGGAAGAAAGCTTCAATTGTGCGTACAGCATGCCCGCAAAAACCAGCGCCCCTAAAAGGTGAATCGCATGAATTCCTGTGAGCAAAAACAAATAACTCTCTGAGGCTACTCCTTTGAACCTCACTCCCATATTTTGCAGCTCTAGCCAACCCAAAAGCTGTAATAGTGTAAAAATCAGCCCCAACAACAGCATGCTCAGCACCATCTCCTTGAGCTTCACAAATTCATCCCGAATATATAGATCCAGCAATTTAGAAGCCGCCACCCCGCTGACAACCATCACCCCGAGACTAGCCAAAAAAGAGATGGGCACCCTAAATGCCTGCAATACGAATTGCTGCTGGAAGGAAAACACAAATGCAATGCTGAGATACAAAAATATCAGCCCGCTGCCGAACATCCCCAAATAAACCAATGTTTGGTACGGATGCATATCTTCCACTTTCTTAAACCATGTAGCCACGCCTATATCATACAATTCATATATAAAACATTTAAAAATAACATAGGTTCTGAAGTGGAAAGATAATCCATTGTAAAAAATGAATTCCTAACTTTGCACCTGCAGAATTAACCCTCAAAAACCATATACCTTGGAAAAACAGGCTTTTCTTTCCCTCTATCAACACGACCCAGTTGTCAAAACAATTGCCGCGGATCTCAAAAAGCATACTGGCGATACTTTTCACCTCAAAGGGGTTTATGGAAGTCTGGACATGGTGCTTGCTTCCACACTCTTTGAGCAGCTATCCAGCCACCAGCTTATCGTGGCCCACGACAAGGAAGAAGCGGCGTATTTGGCCAGTGACCTTTCCTCCCTGATTGACCAAGAAATCTATATTTTCCCCACTTCCTATAAAAAACCTTATCAGCATGATGAAATGGAAAATGCGAATGTGTTGATGAGGGCCGAAATTTTGAACCTCATTTCGGACAAAGACAAGGGAAAACTTTTGATCGTAACCTATCCTGAGGCGCTATTTGAAAAAGTTATCAACAAAAAATCCCTCAAGGAAAACACCTTTACAGCCCAAAAAGGGGAAAAGGTGGATGTGGAGTTTATTTCGGAGCTTTTGACTACCTATGATTTCGAGAAAACCGATTTTGTGTATGAGCCGGGCCAATTTGCCATTAGAGGTGGGATTATTGACATCTTTTCATTTGCCCACGATGAGCCTTATAGACTTGACCTTTTTGGAAGAGAAATAGAAAGCATCCGGACTTTTGATCCGGAAACGCAACTTTCCATTGCCGAAATCGACAAGATTAACATTATTCCCAATGTACAGACCAAATTGCTTCAGGAAGTAAGGCAATCCTTTATAGAATTTCTACCAAAGGACACCATCATTTGGTTTAAAGACTTTCAGCAAAACCTGGACATGCTTGACACGGCCTATCAAAAAACTGTGGACAAGTATGAAAGTCTAACCCAGGACGGCCAACCTAAAAAGCTGCTGAATACACCTGCTGAGCTTTTTGAAAATGCAGCCTCATTCAAAAAGCAGCTTGAGCCATTCAATAAAATAGAATTTGGAAACAAGTTCTATCTGTCGGCCAAAAAAACCTACGAATTTGATGTTTCCCCGCAGCCTTCGTTCAATAAGAATTTTGACCTGCTTGTGGATAACTTGGGCGAAAACGCTGAGAAACGCTATATAAACATCATTTGCTCTGAAAGTGAAAAGCAGATCGAAAGACTGCTCAATATCTTTGAGGAGCTGGACCCAACCTTGAAAGTACAGACCCTTTCCATGAACCTCCGGCAGGGTTTTGTGGATAAGTCTCAAAAAATAGCCTGCTATACCGATCACCAGATCTTTGACCGGTACCACCGTTATAAAACCAAGGCCAAAGCCAGCAAGACAAAAGCCTTGACCCTAAAGGAACTGAAATCACTCAACCCAGGAGACTATGTAGTACACGTCGATTATGGGGTGGGCAGGTTTGCAGGATTGGAAAAGGTGGATGTCAACGGTAATTTCCAGGAGGCGGTAAGGCTGATTTTTCGGGATGACGATCTTCTCTATGTCAACATCCACTCCCTGCATAAAATATCCAAATATTCCGGTCAGGAAGGCACCGCCCCCAGTATGTCCAAACTTGGGAGCCCGGAATGGGAAAACAAAAAAAGCAAGGTCAAGAAAAAGGTCAAGGATATCGCCAAAGACCTCATCTCCCTTTATGCAAAAAGAAGAAACGCCCCTGGGCACCAATACAAGCCGGACAGTGTACTGCAAGTGGAACTGGAAAGTTCTTTCCTATATGATGACACCCCCGACCAGGCCGTGGCTACTACTGATGTGAAGGCCGACATGGAAAAGCAGTATCCGATGGACAGGCTCGTGTGCGGTGACGTGGGTTTTGGGAAAACCGAAATCGCCATCCGGGCCGCTTTCAAGGCGGTAAACGACCGCAAGCAAGTTGCCATACTGGTTCCCACCACGATTTTGGCCATGCAGCATTATCAGACTTTCAAGGAAAGGCTGCAGGACTTCCCAGTAAAGGTGGATTACATCAACCGCTTCAGGACCACCAAAGAAATCAAGGAAATCACCAAACAGGTCACTTCCGGGGAAATCGACATCTTGGTCGGCACGCATAGAATTGTCAACAAAGACATAAAATTCAGGGATCTGGGCCTTTTGGTAATTGATGAGGAGCAAAAATTCGGAGTTAAGGTCAAAGACCAGCTAAAAGAATTGAGGGTGAATGTTGATGTGTTGACATTGACAGCCACGCCGATACCAAGGACATTGCATTTCTCACTTATGGGAGCCAGGGATCTTTCTGTGATTGCCACCCCTCCCCCAAATAGACAGCCGGTAACTACCGAGATCCACACTTTTCAGGAAGAAGTGATTCGGGATGCAGTCGCATATGAAATTAGAAGAGGTGGGCAAGTGTTTTTTGTCCACAATCGGGTGGGAGAAATTGACAGTATAGCCAACCTCATTATGCGCTTGGTACCCGACGCAAAAGTGGTCGGTGCGCACGGGCAGATGGATGGCAAGAAGCTGGAGAAGATTATGGTGGACTTTATCGAGGGTGAATTTGACGTGCTGGTCTCCACCAATATTATTGAATCGGGGCTGGATATCCCGAATGCGAACACCATTATCATCAATAGAGCCCATATGTTTGGGCTCAGCGATCTACATCAAATGCGCGGAAGGGTGGGAAGAAGCAACAAGAAAGCATTCTGTTATCTTTTGACACCTCCAACCTCCGGACTTACCCCGGAAGCCAGAAAAAGGTTGCAAACCCTAGAGGAGTTTTCAGATCTTGGCGATGGCTTCAAGGTGGCCATGCGCGACCTTGACATACGTGGCGCAGGAAATCTGTTGGGTGCCGAACAAAGCGGCTTTATCACAGATCTGGGTTTTGAGATGTACCACAAAATCCTTGATGAGGCAGTTCAGGAATTGAAGGAGAATGAATTTGCTGCTTTATTTGAAGATGATTTGAAAGAAAAAGTGGAAGTTCTGGTTCAGGATTGCGTAATCGAAACCGATATGGAACTGTTAATTCCTGAATCTTATGTATCAAATATCTCAGAAAGGTTGAGTTTGTACTCAAAATTAGATAATATTAAGACTGAAGAGGAGCTGGAGAAATTTAGCGCCAGTCTTCAGGATAGATTTGGCCAAATTCCCGAAGTGGTCAAGTCTTTGCTTGAAACGGTTAGGTTAAGATGGCTGGCTGAAAAGCTGGGCTTTGAGAAATTGGTTTTGAAGAACGGGGTGATGAAATGCTATTTTGTGCCCTCCTCGAGAGAATCTTATTTCAAATCTGATATTTTTGGCAAAGTTTTGGGTTATATACAAACACAGCCTAAATTTTGTAAAATAAAGGAACACAAAAATCGTTTGTTACTTACAATCAGCGGAGTAACTTCAGTCGGCAAAGCCAAGCAATGGCTACAGGACATGAAAAGCTGAAATTTTTAAAATTTTTTCACAAGTAAAATTTTGTCATTTCAGCATATATTTATGTTAAATTTCCAAAGAATAGGAAATATTCAGGTTTTTGGGCGTTTCACAAAAAATTCTTTTAGTTGTAATACGGTTTTATAGATTATATATTAGCACTTTAATAGGCAGCAAAAATTGATTGTCAAATGATATTTGGAAACAGAAACTTAGGATTATTCTTAACTGTGCTGACCCTAGTGGCAGTGACAGCTTTGTCTTCATGCAGCAGGGATGGCAGAAGAACGGCCGGTAAGCCAGGCAAGCAAAGTGCCTCCACGGGCGCCGAGTTCAGTTTTAACGACAGAGATACCACTCAATTTAGAGTAGTACGTGTCAATAAAGAAGTAGTCGGGCCAAGACTTAAGCTTATCCAAGGCGGTCGTGCGGTGATCGGTTCACAGGAGCAAGACGTGATGGCCTTCCGAGACAATGCGGAAAGAACTGTTACCATCGCTTCATTCTACATGGATGAAACCGAGGTAACCAACCTTGACTACAAGGAATTTCTTTTTGACATGGGCAAAAGGGTCAGCCAAGACTCCATCCTTCGCCTAGAGCCAAATGAGAGAGTTTGGGCGGGAGCCATGTCCTACAATGACGTTTATTCCACCTACTATTTCCGTCACCCAGGGTTCAACTACTACCCTGTAGCAGGTGTGAGCTGGGTTCAGGCAAACGCTTACTCGGAGTGGAGAACGATAAGAGTAAACGAATTGATGAGGGAAAGAGAGAAGTTGGATACCACTTTGACTAGAAACCAACTTATCGAAAGAGGCGTGGTACTTCCTCAATATAGACTTCCAAATGAAGCGGAGTGGGAATACGCTGCAAAAGCCATGATCGGTACGCAGTATTTAGATGAAAACCAGGAAAATGGCAGAATCTATCCTTGGGATGGTAGAGGCATGAGAAACCCTTACAATGTCAAAAGAAAAAGAAGACAAGGTGATTTCTTGGCCAACTTTAAAAGAGGTCGAGGTGACTACGCTGGTATCGCAGGTGGTATGACCAACGATGGTGAAATCATCCCGACCAACGTTTATGACTTCCCTCCAAATGATTTCGGTCTTTACAACATGGCTGGAAACATGAACGAATGGGTACAGGATGTTTACCGTCCACTTTCCTTCCAAGATTTTGATGATCTTAACCCTCTGAGAAGAGATGGTATTTATGATGAAGAAGAAACTTACGGTACTTCATTGATCGATGATAACTTCAGAGTTTACAAAGGCGGTTCCTGGAAAGATGTTGCTTACTGGTTATCCCCTGGAACAAGAAGATTTATGCACCAAGATTCAGCAACCAACCACATCGGTTTCCGTTGCGCCATGATCAGAGTAGGTGCCGAAAACAAATAAGAAAAACACAAGTAGCTTCAAGCCGGATCTTTAAGGATCCGGCTTTTTTTTTGACCATTCAGCCCGCATACCCGCCTTAGGATTAATTTTCAGCTTCCCCTTGCCAGTTTTTTATTATCTTAAAACCTTGAATTAAACCTCAGGATATATGCTTATAAAAACTACTTTCATCAGAAAAGTCAGCCTGCTCCTATGTGTGGCCTTGGGAATTACCTCCCAGATCCATGCCCAGGAAACCAGCTACCAAACTCCTCCAATTGAAATTGAGGAATTAGTAAAAGCCCCAATTACCCCAGCGGTAACGTTTAGCAGAAGTGGGGACTTCATGTTGTTACTTGAAAGAGCCGGATATGGCTCAATTGAAGATTTGGCCCAGCCAGAGCTAAGAATCGGCGGCATCCGGATCAACCCTGCCACCAACGGACAGAGCAGGACATCATCTTTCAACAACATCAAGTTTAAAAAGATAAAAGACTCTGAGGCCCAATCCCTCTCAGGGCTTCCGGAAAACCCAAAACTGGGGAACATCACGGTTTCCCAGGATGAAAAGCACCTTGCTTTTACCCATAATACAGGGGAAGGAATTAGTCTTTGGGTAGCAGATCTATCCACCCTGGAGGCAAAGGAATTGGCAAGCAATATCGTAAACCAAGTTTACGGTCGCTCGATCCAATGGCTTCCTGACAACAAAATCCTGGTAAAAGCAGTCAATCCAAACAGAGGCGATGAGCCAAAAGCACCTTTGGCTCCAAAAGGACCGACCATCCAGGAGTCAACTGGAGATGCGGCACCTTCCAGGACATACCAGGATTTGCTCACAAACCCGCATGACGAAGACCTTTTGGCTTATTACATGGATAGCCAGCTGATGATTTTTGATCTTGACGGAGGAAAAACAGAAATCGGCGAAGCTGGAATGATCAAATCCATGAGCCCATCTCCCGATGGCGAATACATTATGGTTGAAACCATCCAAAAGCCATTTTCTTATTTGGTGCCAGCCTCAAGATTCCCATACAAGGTGGATATCTTGGACAGAGACGGAAACAAAGTAAAAACCTTAGCCGAAATTCCATTGGATGAGGTAAGACCCACTGGTTTCGATGCTACAGTTACTGGTCCTCGTTCCATCAATTGGAGAGCCGACAAACCAGCCACACTGTACTGGGCGGAGGCACAGGACGGCGGAGATCCCAGAAAAGACCTTGAGGAAAGAGATATCATCTTCATGCAGGATGCTCCATTCGATGGGGAAAAAACCAAGTTGGGTTCTACTTCCTTTCGTTTTGCAGGCATCAACTGGTCTGATGACAAGTTTGCGATCCTCAATGAAAGATGGTTTGCTTCCAGAAAAGAAAAGCGCTCACTTATCAACCCATCTAAGCCTGGCGAAAAAGGCAAGGTGATCATAGAGCGCTCTTATGATGACATTTACAACGACCCGGGAAGCCCACTTTTTGTGGACAACCAATACGGTAGATCAGTTATCCACAGAAAAGGTGACAAGATCTTCATGACCAGTGAAGGAGGCTCGCCGGAAGGAAGCATGCCTTACTTATCCACATTCAATGTCAAAGACGGCAAAGAAGATATCATATGGAGAAGCGAAGCCCCATATTACGAAAGAGTTACAAAAGTCCTCAACACGGATGGAACAGAGTTTATTACCATCAGAGAAAGTACGGATGAGCAGCCAAACTACTGGGTGAGAAACACCAGAAAGCGAATCGCGCCAATTCAGATCACAGATTTTGAGCATCCATATGAGTCTTTAAAAGGTATAAACAGGGAGCTTGTCAACTATGAAAGAAATGACGGTTTGAATCTTTCAGCTACCATTTACACGCCAGAAGGTTATGATGCAGAAAGAGACGGCCCGCTTCCAGTTTTGATGTGGGCTTATCCACGAGAATACAAATCAGCCGCCACCGCTGCGCAGGTCAGAGGCTCCAAGCATGAATTTACCCGCCTAAACTGGGGCTCGCCTTTGTACTGGGTGACCCAAGGATATGCAGTAATGGACCGCACCGAAATGCCGATTGTAGGCGAGGGTGATGAGGAGCCTAACGATTTCTTTGTAGACCAGCTGGTGGCCAATGCCGAAGCAGCTATTGATTACATTGTGGAAAGAGGTATCGGTGACCGTGATAGAATCGCTGTAGGAGGACACTCTTATGGAGCCTTCATGACAGCTAATTTGCTTTCCCATTCTGATCTATTTGCCGCAGGAATTGCCAGAAGTGGCGCCTACAACAGGACTTTGACACCATTTGGCTTCCAATACGAGCAGAGAACCTACTGGGAAGCTCCGGATGTGTATAACACCATGTCCCCTTTCATGAATGCCCACAAGGTAAAAACCCCGATCCTTTTGATCCACGGAGAGGCGGATAACAACTCAGGAACATTCCCTATCCAAAGTGAGCGCTATTATAATGCCCTTAAGGGACACGGCGCCACTACGCGATTAGTGTTCCTTCCGCATGAGAGCCACGGGTATGCCTCCATGGAATCTATCCTCCACACCCTTCACGAACAACATGAATGGCTGGAAAAATGGGTGAAAAACAAGAATAAATAATAATTTGAAAAGGGGCTTTAACAGCCCCTTTTTTTATGCAAATTATTTTTGGCCAAACCGCTAATTAATAAAGCATTATTTCTAAATTTATTTTTTAATTCATTTTTCCTGTTGTTTTTCTGCATGAAAAAACTTTACCTCCTCCTAGTCTTCTGCTTTTGCATCAACCTGGCCTTTTCCCAAACTTGGAGAAGAGTGTCCCATTGGGGCAATGATTACAACGCCATACACTGGGTGAATGAAGAGGTCGGTTTTATTGCGGGAAAAAATATCATCCTCAAAAGTATTGACGGCGGACTGAGCTGGGTGGAGCAGGAACCGCCTCATAGAACCTCCATGCTTGGGGTCTCCTTTTTCAATTCCAACATTGGGATGATGGTGGGTCTGGAGGGGAAAATCTTCCGTACCACCGATGGTGGGGATAATTGGACATTAAGCGACCTGCCTTCTCAAGAAACTTTTACCAACCTCCATTATTTTTCCGAAAATGAAGTGTTGGTGGCGGGGAAAAATGGAAGAATGTTTCATTCACCCGATGGAGGAAACAGCTGGAATCAAGTCTCAGTGGCCACCAATGCAGACTTGAACTCCCTCCACTTTGTCGATAATTCCCTTGGCTTTTCATCCACCTCAAATGCTGAGATTTTAAAAACCATCGATGGTGGCCAAAATTGGAAGGTCATAAACACAGGCTTTGATTCCAATCTTAAGGACATTTATTTCGTCAATGACACCTTGGGATATACAGCGGGCACTTCTGCGACAATTCTCAAATCTATAGATGGTGGAGAAAATTGGACCTTTATCAACAGTGGAGTCGATACCGATTACACCAAGGTAGCGTTTAGCAGGGTCAACCCAAACATTGGGCTCTTTGCGGGAAATGATGGGTACCTTATGCGCACTACCAATGCAGGCCTCACGCTCGCTGCAGTGAATAGCCGAACTCCTCAAACCATTAACGATCTTAAATTCAGGTTCAATACCAACACAGTATTTGCAGTTTCCAATAGCGGCACCCTGACTTCCTCCACCAACAGCGGAGGCGGCTGGGCAATTCGGCTATCCGGCAATCGCAACGATTACAATGCCACCCACTTCAAGTCTGAAAACCACGGCTACATAATAGGTGAAAATGGGTTGGTTTTATCCACAAACAATGGAGGAACCAGCCTGGCCAACCGCTCAAGGCCCATTTCTGTTTCATTTTTGAGCCTTTACTTTACGACTAATACACTGGGATACATAGGGGGGCAAAATGGGATTATCCTTAAAACCACCAATTCCGGCGGAGGATGGACTGCTCTCAATGCCGGGACCAACAGGGATATTTTTGGTCTTTATTTCTTCAACAATAATGAAGGCTACGCCATTGGAAGCCGGGGTTTTATCAGCAAAACCGAAAATGGAGGCGTAAATTGGACCACCATAGATCCAGGAAACAAGGATATCAAATACAATGACATCAAGTTTTTCAATGACAAAGTAGGTTTGATTATCGGAGAAAACGGTTTTCTTTCCAAAACTGTGAATAACGAAAAGTGGGAGCAAATCAGCTTTCCCGCTATTGAATACCTCACCTCCATAGAAATTCTCGACGAAAATGCCGCCATCATCACAGGGCATAATGGCGGATTGTGGAAAACTTCCGACCAAGGCGACACTTGGTCCAAAATTTCAACCCCATATTCCATCCATTTTAACGATGCCTCCTTCTTGGACGAACAGGTCGGATTTATTGCTGGGGATAAAGGGCATATCATAAAGACTGCCGATGGGGGTCAGAACTGGGAGAAAATCCATACTGGGACCTATCAGAACTTTACGGGAATAAGTTTTGGTGACCTCAGTACAGGTTATGCTGTTGGGGAAGCGGGTACATTCTATAAATACAGCTGTCTGGTACCTGAAAGTCCCGTCGTAATTTTTGGAGAAAACAACATCTGTGTCAGCCAGCAGGCCTATTCAATTCAAGGAACATCCGAACCTGGGGTTACTTATGAATGGCGTGTGGACGGTGGTACCATACTAGAAGGCCAGGGCGGCACCCGAATCGTAGTGAGATGGGATAGCCCAGGCCGCCATGCCGTAATGGTGCGTGGACAAAACAATTGCGGCAACAGTGCCACCAGGGCCATGGAAATAGCCGTTTCAAGTGAGCCAGGCCAGGTCAGTGAGATTATCGGGAATGGCTCAGTATGCATCAATTCATTTGAAACCTATGAAGTGGATTCGCTGATAGGAACGGAATATTACTGGGAGACCAATGGCGGAATCATACGGGAAGGCCAAGGAACTGGAAAAATTACTGTGGAATGGACCAATCTCAATGATTACAACCTAAAAGTATCCCCCGTAAATCCATGCGGAGCGGGTTCCACCGTATCAAAGGCCATTAAAATCAACCGTGAACCGGATATGCCAGGTGAAATAAAAGGTGCCGCCATGACCGGGTTGGGAATGGAAGAGGAATATGAAATAGCCGCCATTGCTGACATGAGCTATCAGTGGCAGGTGGATGGGCCGGGACAAATTCTCTCGGGGCAGGGGACTCCCAAAATAAAAGTAAAATGGTCGGAAGAAGGTGATTTCACCCTTAGCGTAATCCCTACAAACTCCTGCGGAACCGGGGAGGCGAGGGAAAAATCGGTAAATGTGGATTTCATTACCTCCACCGAAAGGACACAGGATCTACACTGGAAAATGTACCCCAACCCATCGAATGGATCAGTTAATCTTGACCTCAATGGAATCTCAGATCCCAGGAAAATCGAAGTGATCAGCTCAACGGGAAAAATTGTTAGAGAAATCTACCTCACCAGTCCGCAGCAGCTGATTGAGCTGCAAAATTTACCGAAGGGCTTATTCACAATTCGTGTAATAGGCAGAACCCAAGATTATATTAAGAAGTTGGTAGTAAATTAACCTAAGGAGGATTCGATATTAAATGTGTTTCGCCTCAAATAAGTAATAGCCTAGCCAAATTTTATTTGGCGTGCTTAAAATAATGTATTTTTTATTTCAATTTAATAAAATTATAGATAAGCATATCTTTATTTTACAGGACATTATTTTATGACACGGGTTGCAAAATATCCCGAAAATCATGTCCTTTGCGTCAAATTAAACCCAAATAACGATGCATAATAGAGATTTCCATCCGGAGAGCTTAATGATGACCCATGGCTACAAGCCAGAACTATCAGAAGGCGCCATCAAGTGTCCTATTTTCCAGACTTCAACCTTTGTATTCAAAAATGCCGAAGAAGGTAAAGCTTTTTTTGAAGTGGCTTATGGAAAAAGGGAAAAGGACCCACACGAAGAGCTTGGCTTGATCTACAGCCGCTTGAACAATCCGGATCTGCAGATTTTGGAGGAAAGACTTTCCCTTTGGGACAAAGCCGACGAATGTTGCGTTTTTGAAAGCGGAATGTCTGCCATTTCTACGGTTATGCTAGAATTTTTGCGTCCCGGGGATGTCATTCTTTATTCCAAACCAGTTTACGGCGGTACCGATCATTTTGTCAACAAAGTATTGCCTGAGTACGGCATAAATGGATTAGGCTTCACCAGCGAGCAGTCCAAAGACGAGGTTCTGGAAATGATTAAATCCAAAGATCTCCGTTCAAAAGTAAAAGTTATCTACATAGAAACCCCCGCCAACCCTACCAATGCCCTTTTCGATATAGAGATGTGCAAGGAGATCGCTGATGAGTTATCCACACCTGATCAAGAGGTAGTGATCGTGGTGGACAACACCTACATGGGTCCTTTGTGGCAACAGCCCTTGAAGCATGGTGCCGACTTGGTGGTGTATTCTGCCACTAAATATATTGGCGGTCATAGTGACCTTATCGCCGGTGCGGTATTGGGTAAAAGTGCCCATATGCAAAGGGTGCGTAGACTGAGAACATTCCTTGGAAACATGGCAGGACCTTGGACAGGCTGGTTGCTGATGAGAAGTTTGGAAACGCTGAAGATCAGAATGACCCAACAGGCAGAAAATGCCAAGCATGTGGCTGACTTCCTACTCAACCATCCAAAAGTGGAAAAGGTATATTATTTAGGTCACCTTACAGAGGGCGACCCTTCTTATAAAACCTACAAAAACCAGCTTTCCTGTGCCGGAGCGATGGTTTCATTTGATGTAAAAGGCGGAGAAAAAGAGGCATTTAAGTTCTTAAACTCCCTCAAGCTTATGAAATTGGCAGTATCACTGGGTAGCACGGAATCCTTGGCGGAGCATCCTGCCACCATGACCCACTCTGATGTGTCGGATGAGGATAGAGACCTTCTGCATATTTCCGATAAACTCGTGAGGCTTTCCATTGGTGTAGAACATTATTCCGACATCATTTGGGATATTGAGCAAGCGTTAGAGCAAATCTAAATACGCTATAAAAAGAAAGGCCTGCAGTTAGCAGGCCTTTTCTTAAATCTTTTCCGTCTCCCTCAATCGCACATACTGAAAAAGGTCTCCCATTTTACCGTTTTTGATAAAGGCATTCTTAAGAATCGCCTCAGCCTGAAATCCCGCTTTTTCCAATACCCGCATAGAGGCTACATTGAAATCGTAGGTTTGGGAAAAAACTCTGTGGACATCGAATTTGCTGAATAAATAGTCCGTGAAAATCTTCACCGCCTCCGAAGCAATCCCTTTTCCCCAAAAAGGCTCCCCAATCCAAAAACCGACCTCCATATTGGGCCTGAGTTCATCCTTTCCCCTTTCAGATCCCACCGACCCCACCAATTGACCATCTAGCTCTATGGCAAAATTCTGAGGAGGGTTGAATTTTTGGTTGTACTCTATCCAGTATCTTGCGTCGTGGATGGTGTATGGCTGAGGATAACTGTCCCTTAGATTTTGTGCAATTTTGGGGTTGTTGGCCAAAGGATATAGTTTATGAAAATGTGTATCTTTCCAAGTGGTCAAGCTGACTCCATTTTCTCCGGTGATTCTCATATAGTAAGTGTAAGGTTGGTTTACAAAGTTCTACAGAAATAACGGCAAGCTGCTTTAATCCTTATTTAATTTGGCAACAAAACTTAATCTTCCATGCCGCCACCCTTCATCTTCTCAGCATTTTCAGCAAAACGGAGAGCTGAGATAAACTCCTCAATATTACCGTCCATGATATCAGGAAGGTTGTAGACCGTTTTATTGATCCTATGATCCGTTACCCGACTTTGGCTGTAATTATATGTCCTGATCTTATCCGAACGGTCACCGCTTCCCACCATAGAGCGTCTTTGCGCCCCTACAGCCTCATTGTGTTTGGCAAGCTCAATTTCATAAATCCTGGACCGAAGTACTTTCAGCGCTTTCTCGAAGTTTTTGATCTGCGACTTCTGATCTTGACAGGTCACTACCAACCCAGTCGGAATATGGGTAAGCCTGACCGCCGAATAGGTGGTGTTTACAGACTGCCCCCCCGGACCGGATGAACAGAAGGTATCTTTTCGCACATCATTCAAGTCGATGTTGACGTCCACTTCTTCCATTTCAGGGAGCACGGCCACCGTAGCGGCGGAAGTGTGCACCCTACCCTGGGTTTCCGTGGCCGGCACACGCTGTACCCGGTGCACACCGGATTCATATTTCAACATACCGTACACGTCAGCCCCTGTCACGGTACTGATTATTTCTTTATAACCACCCGAAGAGCCAAATGTTAAATCCAATACGGTAAGATTCCAACCCTGCTTTTCGCAAAAGCGCTCGTACATCCTAAAAAGATCACCGGCAAAAATAGCCGCCTCATCCCCTCCTGTACCACTTCTAATCTCCAAGATACAGTCTTTGGAGTCGTTGGGATCTTTTGGAATCAGCATCTGCTTGAGGTCTTTTTCCAGCTCGGTCTCACGCTCCCGAAGCTCATCCAGTTCGGCTTTGGCCATTTCCCTGAAGTCCGGGTCCTTTTCCTTGTCCAATATTTCCTTGGAGCTCTTGATGTTGTCCATGACCAGCTTATACTCATCATACACGGCCACCACCTTCTCCAGGTCTTTATATTCTTTGCTCAGCTTGGTATATTTGCTCATATCCGACATGGCGTCCGGCTGAATGATCAACTGGCCCACTTCTTCAAATCGCTCCTTAATCGCTGCTAACTTATCAAGCATGTTTTCTGTAGTTTGAACTTGCAAAATTAAGAAAATAAGTCGTATACCGAAGGCTATCAAAAGAATCTGGAAACCCAATTCTGACCTTTGAAGATTATCTGCTATCTTTATTTGCTCATAGAGACCAAAACATGAACAAGAAAATTCAAATCATACTATTGGCTATAGCCCTGCTCACCGCTTGTGATGACAATAGGCGAATCAATAGAGAAGATTATGAAAGCGGAAGAAGGGACCGTGAGGTAAGGAAAGTCAATGAGGCTGAGGTGACCCAAAAAGCCTTCGAAATGGGAGATGAGATCAGCACGGCAGCCCAGCAAGAATTGATGGCCACGCTCACCAAGGTTATTGAGGAAAGTGGGGTAGCGGGAGCGGTTGAATTTTGTAACCTGGAAGCCTTGCCACTTTTGGAAAGTGTCGGACAGAAATACAATGCCAAGATTAGGAGGGTTTCCAATAGATACAGGAACCCCAATGACAGACCGGACCAAGATGAGGAAATGCTCCTTTCGGCCTACGAGTACAATGTGGATAACGACATAAAAAGTGAGCCCAATATCCAAAAAATCGAGAACGACCAGGTGTTGTTGTATACTAAAGCGATTACCATCCCAAGTCAGCTTTGCCTTAACTGCCATGGCGACCCGGAAAGCGATATAGCCCCGGATGTTTTGGCAAAAATCAACCAACTTTACCCCCAAGATAAAGCCACAGGCCACACAGAAGGGGATCTAAGAGGAATGTGGAGCATCCGCCTGCCCAAAAAAGAGGTTATCAAAAATCTATAATTATTGAAGTATGAGAAAAAGACTCACCAGATCCTTAAATGAGAGAATGCTTGCTGGAGTATGCGGCGGCATTGCCGAATATTTTGGCTGGGACCCCACCGCGGTCCGCATTGGCTACATTCTGATTTCCATTATAAGCGCGGCTTTCCCGGGCATCTTGGTTTATGTCATTCTGTGGATTGTGATGCCAGAGGATGAATTTCCTTGGAGGCAACATTAGAAAAACTGTATAGCTATACAGATCAACACCAGACTGACTGCCATGGAATAAAGAACCAGCAACCCTGATTCTTTCTCTTTACTTCCCAAAAAGGAGGCAAAAACGGTTATGTTAGCTGCAATTGGAAAAAGGGGAATAAGGGCCAGCAATTGCCTTTCCTCCTCATCCAATTTATCCACAAAAGCATACTCTAAAGCCAATATAGCTGCTGTGATGATTATTCCTCCCACAGTTCTCAAAGCCATAAATTTGTTGAGGTATTTCCAGTCAATACCCTTGATTTTTAAGTTGCTGACATTCATTCCGATGATGAGCATACCAGCAGCCGACACAATATAGCTAAAAACATCAGTCACCGGCTCAGCCTCCTCGGGCGGCCCCACATCTAATACTTTCAAAATCACGGCAATAATAAAAGCATAAAGAAACGGAACCTTCAAGGTTTTGATGATCGACTCCTTCGTGCCATTTTTGGATTTGGACACCTGATAGTAGCCAATTAAATCACCATATAGCGCGGTACCCACATAAATGGTAATCAGGCTTGTGACGGCTTGCTCGCCAAAAAGGGCCATCACGGTAGGAATCCCAAAAAACGCTACATTAAAGAATGAGAACGAGCTTTTGACCAGGTATGGATTTTCCTCTGAGGCAAAAGTTTTATTTGCAAGTAAAGCGGGTACATTCATCAGCAAAGCCAGAAAAAAGGACATCACGGGCAATACCATGATGGTATCCTCCTCGGCCTCCAATACATGATTGACGACCAAGACTGGCATCAAGACATAGATTAGCGGGCTTGTAATGTATTTCTTGGGTACCCATTCCTTTTTACTAAGCCAAAAACCAAGAGGTAAAAACAATAAGTAGGGACCAATTCCGCCCAAAAACTCAGCAATTTTCTCCATACCGAGCTTTAAATAAAATATCTTGGCATAGCGCGGCAATGGATCTCACATTATACCAGACCGCATTTACATCCAGCATCATTCCATTAAGCAAATGCCCCGTACCATAGATACCGCAGACTTTGGATTTATTGATTGCCTCCAAAGTGAGCTCATTGACCAATATGCCTCCTGAGGGATAGGGGTGGATAAGTTGCTTTTTCAGGAGGTTTTCAGTCAATGTGCAGTCCATATCTTCCACTTGGGAAGGGCTACCGGTGGCATTGATTAAGTTATCCACAGTCTTTTTGCCTTTTTCTCCAAATTCAACTTCAAATGAATTTTCATGTGGGTTAATATCCCCGATTTCGGCATGGACGGTCAAAACACCTTTGTCCATCAATGCCTTAAGTCTTTTGGCATTGCTCAAAGGCATCCCATGCCGATTGACAGCCCAGTGCGGCCCGAGCCATTTCTTAAAACGGTTTTTTTCTTCCTCAGAAAGCCAGCTCCAAAGTTTCGCCGCGTCATACCTCAAGGAATAAGCTACGTTCAAAATAGCATCTCCACCGTTTTCGGCAAGCTCAATATCTTTGGCCAGATAATCATCGGCTTTTTTGCCCAGCCTATCCTGCTCTTTCCAATCAATGGGTCCTTTTTTGACATTTTCGGCATCCCTCATGAAAAGCCTAAACAGCTCCTTTACCTTTGGTGCCCGAAAATGCTTTCTTTTGATCATATGCACATTTTTAAGTGTCAAGTATGATCTCACAATCTCATTGTTTTCTATTGGCTGCACCCTTGGCAACATTCCCTCGGGACTGAACAGGGAGATTTTTCCCTCATGACCATGATCCATCAGGGCTACCACCGCATCTATGGAGCTCAGGCTTGTCCCCAGGATACCCACATGGGCCTTTTTATCAATCTTCTCCAACATCTTATGCGCTGGCCAAGGTGAATTAATGAAATGTGGATAACGTTGAAAATCCTTGAAATTTGTAGCCTCTGGATTGCCCAGTGCCAATATCACATAATCGCTTTGGATGGGGTTACCCTTTTCCAAAATCACCTTAAACCTTTCCCCGTCCACTTCAATATCATCAGCCCTGTCACAGACCAATTCCACATTCAGGTTGATGGATTTGGCTTTTTTAAGGTGGGAAGCAAACTGCTCGTGAAGGTAATCCCCGTACAAAATCCTGGAGGTGTAAGCATGGTCTATATCCCCGTTTTCCTCCTCCACGCGTCCCCGCGCCCTATAGGCATTGTCATGCAGCCATTCACTGAAGTGCTCCACCTCATCGGCAAAAATCCCCATCAGTTCGGCTTGGGTGTTGAGCAAATGGCTTTTTTCCGTGGTGCCAAAAGCCAGCCCGTAACCGACTTTCTTTGATTTTTCAATTATGGTAATGCTAAGTTGATCCTCTAACTTCTGAGTGCTAATCTGGACAAAAAGTTCAATAAAGGCCGCCACGCCGCAGGCTCCCCCGCCGATGATGCAAATATTCTTCATGCTTGGATGGTTTATGGTAATCATCTTAACCCTTTATTACCTTGCATGTTTATTTTCTCCCATTTTATTGTAGCATTTTATGATTGCTGGTTTGATTGCCTTATGGAAAGCCATTATCTTGTGCTGATTTTCTGGCCAATCCCAGCTTTACCCGTTCCTTATGAAAAAAACTTTACTGTTACTCACATTCTCCATTTTGCAAGCGAGCCTTTTTGCACAGACAAAGTCCCCCGCAGAATTTTTGGGTTATGAATTGGGTGAAAGATTTACCCCTCACCATAAAATTGTCGCCTACTTTGAACATGTGGCAGAACAAAACGAAAATGTGGAAGTGTATCATTATGGAGAAACCTATGAGCTAAGACCACTTATCGTTGCTTTTATCTCTTCGGCTGAAAATATCCGTAACAAAGAGCAGATCAGGGAAGATAATCTCCGCCGGACAGGCATGATGGAAGGGAACCCCGACACCAACATCGCCATCAACTGGCTGAGCTACAACGTGCACGGAAATGAGGCTGTATCTTCAGAGGCCACCATGAAAACCCTGTTTGAACTGGTAAATCCTGAAAATAAAACCACCAAAGCATGGCTGGAAAATACCATGGTAATCATGGATCCCTGCATCAACCCCGACGGGCGCGACCGCTATGCCCAGTGGTACAACCAAAAGATGAACAAACGCCTGCAGCCCGACCAACAATCCATGGAGCACAACGAGCCCTGGCCGGGCGGCCGACCCAACCATTACCTTTTTGACCTCAACCGGGATTGGGCTTGGCAAACACAAAAGGAATCTCAAGCCAGAATTGCCCTTTACAACCAGTGGATGCCGCATGTGCACACCGATTTTCACGAGCAGAACATCGACTCTCCCTACTATTTCCCCCCGGCGGCAGAGCCTCTGCACAAGCAGCTTTCGCCCTTTCAGCATGAATTCCAAAACATGGTGGGAAGAAACATAGCCAAATATTTTGATCAGGAAAACTGGTTTTATTTTACGAAAGAGCGCTTTGACATCCTCTACCCAAGCTATGGAGACAGCTATCCCATGTATAATGGGGCAATCGGAATGACCATAGAGCAGGGCGGTTCAGGCAGAGCCGGAGTAGGGGTTTTGACCGCAGAAGGTGATACGCTAACCCTCAAAGATAGAATAGAGCACCACCACACCACAGGCTTGGCGATTTTGGAGGTCACGTCCGAAAATGTGGATAAAGTACTTTCCTCCTTCCAGGATTATTTCACGGAAAGCAAAACCGCCCCAGCAGGAAAATATAAAAGCTTTGTCATCAAAAATGTGGATAACCCAAGCAATCTGACAAAACTGCTGGATTTACTTGATAAAAACGGGATCCAGTATGGGAAAGGCAGCAGCCGTGGAAGCCTGAGGGGTTACCATTTCCAAAGTGGCGAAAACCGGTCCTTTAATCTTGAGGAAAATGACATCCTGATCAGTGCCGACCAGCCCAAGTCCATTTTGGCACAAATACTCTTTGAACCCAATCCCGTATTGGCCGACAGCATTACTTATGACATCACCAGCTGGGCACTTCCTTACGCCTATGGATTGGATGCATATGCCTTGGAGACCAATTTAAAGGTATCAGGAACTTTCGAAAAGCCAGCTTTTGAGCAGAATTCGTTAGATGGGGAGCCATTGGCGTATATCGCACCTTGGGATAATACTGCCCACGCAGCCTTCCTTGCCGCCCTGCTAAACGAAAAAATCAGGGTGAGAAATACGGGTTATGAATTTGAGATTGGAGAAAATAAATATCCTGCTGGCTCATTGTTGATAACTAGAAGAGGCAATGAAACCAAGAGGGATTTTGATGAGAAGGTACTCGAATTGGCCAACAAGCACGAGGTCAAACTCTCCACCACCCAAACCGGTTTTGTGGATAAGGGTAAGGATTTCGGTTCTCCCCACGTCCACTATATCAAACCTCCAACAGTGGCCCTAGTAGGTGGAAAAGGCACCTCTTCACTTAATTATGGAGAAATATGGCACTTCTTTGAGCAGGAACTTGATTATCCACTCGTTACGTTGGAAAAAGAACAACTAGAAAATGTAGACCTTTCTTCATATACGGTGTTGATACTCCCTGCAGGAAACTACAATACCAAGGAGGAAAAGTTGACCAAAAAACTTCAGGAATGGATGAAGAATGGCGGCAAGTTGATAGCCATGGAAAGCGCCTTAAAGCTTTTTGCTGATCAAGAGGGTTTTGGCTTGAAAAGTTATGCCACTGAGGAAGAGAAGAAAAAATGGGAGGAGAAATCTAAGAAGTGGGAAAAGGAAGCCCAGACCTCTCCATTCCAAGAGGCAGAACGCATGGCCATTTCCGACAACATTACTGGAGCTGTATATGAAGTGAAGATGGACAAAACTCATCCCCTTTCTTACGGTCTAGGTGACACCTATTATACGTTGAAAAACAATAACAATAGATACTCCTATCTTCAGAAAGGGCACAATGTTGGGGTGATTATTGGCACGGAAAGCCATCGTACGGGATTTGTGGGGTATAAAGCCAAGGAAAAAGTTGCCGAATCCCTTGTAATCGGGACTGAAAAAATCGGCAAAGGTCAAATAGTATACTTTGTGGATAATCCAAGTTTCCGTAACTTCTGGCAAAACGGAAAATTGATATTGGCCAACGCTATATTTTCACCAATACAATAAATACCTTCGAACTTCGGTCTCCCGTGTTACCAGCTAATTTTACTTGATACGTTTTGCAAGCCATTCAATTTTTGTGGAACTTCTTTTAAACCCTGACTGCCGTCAGACAGGTTTGTGTCCCCGCCGTGGCGGGTGCCCCATTTGCCACCGTATTCCATCTTCCAGGGTCCTTAGCTCAGTTGGTTTAGAGCGCTGCTTTGACAGAGCAGAGGTCATCGGTTCGAATCCGTTAGGACCCACACTTTTACTTTTTAGGCTAAGGTCTTGAATAGCTGGAATTTTATACTAATTTTATAGTATGTATCTGCAACACATATTATGAAATCTTGCATAAAAATACTCTTCATTATCCTCTTGATGAGTCTGGCCTACGGTAGCCATGCCCAAAAATTCCGAAATAGCATTTATGGTGAAGTCTTAGGCAATGGACTTTTCTATTCCATCAATTATGAACGCAATATATTAGCCACGGAAAAGGTGTTTTTGAGCCCATCAGTTGGCCTTTCCAGTGTGGGTAGAAATGCAACCGGCATACCTGTCATGATCTTGGCCTATTTTGGAGGAGGCAATAGTTCATTAGAGACTGGGTTGGGGTACACGGGCTTTTATAGGGAAGAGGATTTTTTAAATTTTATGGTTCCAGACAAACGAACTTATTTTGAGCATTATTCCACGGCTCGGTTGGGCTACCGCTATGAAAGCCCCAAAGGTTTTTTATTTAAAGTAGCTTTCACGCCACTATATCGATTTAATACAACTTACCCCTTTCACGAAGTATACGCCCCCGACGGCCCAGCACCAAGATTTATACCTTCAGGAGGTATAGGTTTTGGTAAAAGCTTTTGACAAACGCAGGAAATATCCATGAAAATAGAAACTTTGGCTTACGATTTTCATGGATAAAAAATAATTTTACCATGAAAATCGAAAGTTGGACTTACGATTTTCATGGATAATTTTGTATCTTTACCATGAAAATCGAAAGTCAAACAGCTTTGTCATGGTTAAAGATCGTGCTATTTTTCCGCTCCTCGAGGAGTTTTTGAGTATTTTCCCTGCCGTTGGCATTTTAGGACCGAGGCAAGTGGGGAAAACTACGCTCGTCAAAAACCTTAACCTTGATCGAGAAGCTTTTTATATCGACTTGGAAAAAGCGAGCGACAGGCTTAAGCTATCGGATCCGGAATTGTTTTTGAAAACTCACCAGGATAAAACTGTGATCCTCGATGAAATCCAGTTTATGCCCGAACTCTTTGCCGAATTGAGGAGCTTAATTGACGAAAACCGGGTGCCGGCAAGGTTTATCCTGTTGGGGTCTGCCTCCCCCGATCTTATCAGAAACAGTGGAGATTCTCTGGCTGGTAGGATTGGGTACCTTGAGTTGCCGCCATTTACCGTACAGGAAGTGGACCAAATGGATACCTTGTGGCTGAGGGGAGGTTTTCCACTTTCGTTCTTGGCAAGCTCGGAAAGGGTCAGTTTGATTTGGAGAGAAAACTTCATTAAAACTTACATCGAAAGAGACCTGGGGATGCTCGGCTTGAACACTGATCCTCGGCAGGTGGAGAAATTCTGGATGATTTTGGCCCATGCCCAGGGAAGTATATGGAATGGAGACGGGATATCAAGAGCGCTCGGTCTAACGCGGCCGACCGTAAATAGATACTTGGAGTTTCTGGAAGGCTCGTTTATGATTCGGGTACTGCAGCCTTACCACGATAATATTAAAAAGCGTTTAGTAAAAAGCCCAAAGGTTTATATCCGGGATTCCGGTATCTTGCATGCCCTTGCCGGCATCAAAGCCTTGGAGGAATTGCAGACCAAAATGCTGGTCGGGGCTTCATGGGAAGGTTTTGTGATTGAACAAATCATCAACTGCCTCGGTGATGCCTACCAATACTTCTATTACAGAACCCACCAAGGTTCTGAGTGCGATTTGATACTGGTAAAATCCGGGAAAGTAATGGTTGCAGTGGAAATCAAAAACTCCCTGGCTCCCAAAATCACGAAAGGATTCCGAATCAGCATGGAGGATATGCAGGCTGCAGAAGGCGTGGTAATCTACAGGGGAGGGGATGATTTCCCCATCGACCAAAACATCAACGTGATGGGACTGAAAAGCTTTATCCAAAAATATACGCCATGAGCAAAAACAGATGTCCTTGGTGTTTGGGGTTTGAAGAATATATCCGCTACCATGATGAAGAGTGGGGCGTGCCGGTATATGAGGACCGGGTTCACTTTGAGTTTCTGGTCCTCGAATCGGCCCAAGCCGGACTGAGCTGGTCCACCATCCTCAAAAAACGTGAAGGCTACAGGAAAGCCTTTGCGGATTTTGACTATCAAAAAGTGGCGGAATTCTCTGATGAGCATGTGGATAACTTGATAAAAAATCCAGAAATCATCCGAAACAGCCTGAAAATCAAGGCAGCCGTAAACAACGCCAAGCGTTTTATGGAAGTCCAGGATGAGCACGGTTCCTTTTCCAATTACATTTGGGGCTTTGTCGACAACCAAGTTATCCACAATTCCTGGCCATCATTGGCGGAGGTGCCTGCCACTAGCAAGGAGTCCGACGCCTTGGCAAAAGACATGAAAAAGCGGGGATTCAAATTTCTGGGCTCCACCATTCTCTATGCCCACATGCAGGCCACGGGCTTAATCAATGATCATTTGGTGGATTGCTTTAGGTTTGAGCAATTAAAAAAGCCTGGAAGAAAATAATCCTTGCAGGCTTTTTCGATTTAATTTTCAATGAAAAGTGGCGGTCTTTTTTCTTCCCACTCCGTCTTTTCCTGATAAGCCTTCCCCAGCATTATCAGCTTTTCCTCATCAAAAAGATTCGCTAAAAATGTGATGGAAGTAGGGCTTCCGTTTTCCCCGAAACCATTTGGCATACATAAAGCCGGATGCCCAGTTAGGTTAGTTATCAGCAGCTGATTGCCTCCGTAGGTGGGCGTCACAATAACATCATACTCGCTAAAAAGATCATGGATTTCATCGATTAATATGGCCCGTTGCCTACTGGCCTGGATATATTCCACAGCAGGAATAAATCGCGCTGCCCTAAATAGGTTAGGCCAGGCATTCTTGTGTTGGGCCACCAGTAAATCATCTTTACCACTCCTTGTAAGCTCATCAAATGCTGCAGCCCCCTCCGCCATAAGCATTATACTCATCCCTGATGGATCAACGCTTGTCTGCAGTTCAACAGGATGAAGCTCCAAACCCAGCTCTCTCAGATCTTCCAAAACCCGCTTGTCATTTTCATGGGCCTTTTCAAAAAACTTCTCGAAATAACCAATCTTCAGATCCTTGACAGATTTGGCAGCATCATAATTAAATGCAGCTTGAATAGTACTCCGGTCTTTTTCATCCTTTCCATTAATTGCTGCCAATACGATAGCATTATCCTCAGCCGTTCTTCCAATTGGCCCGACTTTGTCCATAGTCCAGGACAAAGCCATGGCGCCATGCCTGCTCACCCTGCCGAAAGTGGGACGAAGGCCTGTAACTCCGTTCCGAGTAGAGGGCGAAACGATTGACCCAAGCGTCTCTGTTCCGATGGCGTAAGGAATCAAGCCCGCACTTACCGCAGATGCTGAGCCAGCTGATGAACCACTCGCACCTTGCTCTAAATTCCACGGGTTTTTGGTAACCCCACCATACCAGACATCACCCATTGCCAAAGCCCCCAAGGTGAATTTTGCAAGAAGCACCCCTCCTGCCTCGTCCAACTTTTCCACTACGGTGGCCGTCTCATCGATTTCCTGATCCTTGAAAGGTGTGGCGCCCCAGGTTGTTTTAGTCCCTTTGACTGCAAACAAATCCTTGATCCCGTAAGGAATCCCGTGTAAGGGACCTCTATAATTTCCCGCTTGAATTTCCCTATCCATCTCCCTTGCCCGCTCCAGAGCCTCGTCTTCCATCAAAGTTATCAACAATTGAAGCGTATCCCCATGTGTTTTAAGCCTTTCCAAAAAGATTGAAGTCAATTTTTCGGAAGTAATATCCCCATTTTTGACCCATGTGGATAAAGTGCTGACCGGAGTAAAAGCTATGTCTATTTCATTGATTTCCAATACACTTTTGCGTCCAAAATTCCAATCTAAGGCTTGCTGGTCAATAGACGGGGAAAAATCCTTGGGCAAGGGGTTGAATGCCATTACAGGTGCCACCTCATTAGGCAGGGTGTATTTTCTTAAGGCCTCATAGCTTTGGAGTTGCCGCTCGAGATTGCCTATCATGCTGTCTTTTTCGGCAGGGCTGAAAGACATCCCTAAAATATGTTCGGCGTGGGAAATGGTCTCAGTGGAAATTTTCTCGTAATTTTTCCCCAGCATAAAACCCAATCCCAAGAAACCAACACCTCCGACACATACCATGGTAATCACTTTATTCTTCATCGTTTAATTTTTAGATTTACACATAATCCACAGCCCAAGGACACAACTTTTCTAGATACTTTGTAATTTGCGCTTTCTCGGAATTACCGGAATAAATATAGTATAAATAACCTAAAAAAGATCCCGCTAATTTTCGGGATCGATACCTTAAACCTTTATGAATCAAGCCCCTTTTCCCCAATATAGCATGACCATGCGTGGTATAGTATTAATTACAGGAATGTATACGGTCGCTTGGGGTGCATTTTTTAAATGGTTTGGAGAGGCACTCACTGGCTGGCTTGCCATGAATCCAGGTCAGGATGTGGGGCTGGGCACCAATTTATATGGAAGTGTGGGCCTGATTGTAGGTACGCTGATCTTCCTTTCCGGCTTCTACCCTATCAACTGGAAATGGCTGACATTAATCGGCATCGCTGGAAAGGCCATCATGGCCATCTGGTTCGCCGTAGTCTTCATGGACACCCTAGGCTGGAACAAACGCACCGGTTTTCACCTATTTTTTAATGAACTGATCTGGATTGTGCCATTGACGTTATCTTTTCTAAAGGCTAGGAGGGTTGAGAGCTATATGAGGAAAAGTGATTTGTACTAGGTACTATGTACTATGTACTAAGTAATTTCACAGCATCAGAGGTTTTTGGGGCATTTTGGACGGAGAAATGTAATAATCCACAGCACTATTTCTCGCCGCCCTCCTTCAGAGCTGCGCTCTTCAGATGGGGCATCAGTGAAACGTGAACATACTTCATTATTCATATTTCATTATTCATAATTCATAATTCATAATTATAAAAGCGTGGCTGAATTATAAACTACCTCGTGCAATTCCCTTGTGCCCTTTGTGGCAAATTTTTTACAGTATAAAAAAATTCCCTGAACCAAAATGGCTCAGGGAATTCCTCTTCATTTCACTAGCAACGCGAATTATCTTCCACCTCTACCGGATCTTACTGTACCGCCACCAGTACTTCTTGTACTCCTGGCTGGCGCTGCAGTCCTGGTTTGGGTTCTAGGAGCGGCTTGTCTAACATTACTGTTAGTCCTGGTATTTACTCTGGCATTACCCTGTCTTTGGTTTTGGGTAGCCTGAACTCTTCTGGCTTCTCTCCTAGCGTTATTTTTTGGGGCAACTTGTCGATTACTCTGACGGTTGTTACGGTTATTAATAATTACAGGTCTTCTATCGACAATCACAGTATTTCTATAAACTCCCGGGTGGCCGTAAAAATACATATCATCATAATATCCATATCCTACTCCACCACCGCCCGCAATTCGGGCTGAACCTGTACATGAGGTCATCAAAACTGCTCCAAATACTGCGACTAATATATATATCAACTTCTTCATGGCTTCCTCCTTTTTAGTTGGTTTGTACCCATAGTAACGAGAATATTAGGCCAGAGATGTCGGATTGTCAAGCTTTTAACACCCTTTAAGACCAATCCTTTCTCGTTAACAGAATTAAACAAATATAATTTTGAATTTTCATTCTAAAACCAATCATTAACATAAAATCATCCAATATTCAAAACCATCAAAATCAGCTTTATTTGCCGATTAAATAACATAAAAGGGAGATAAATTCCACAAATTGGGGAATATCTAGAACCATTTAGATAAAATATAAGATTTTTTTAACTTGTTGGAATTTCAGTATTTCGTATTTTTAAATGGGTACAAAGTACCAGGTACCAAGTATTTCTAGGACAGTGCTTATTTTACACCATTTTGGGGTGGAAATGCATTTCCGTTTTATGGTCCCCGTCTCTGCCCCCCAGCCCCCTAAAGGGGGAATTTTACTCACGTTAGGAATGTATGTTAGTCCCCCCTTTAGAGTGATCTCTACGATACTATGTTGTCGCTTTGTTTCCGCGAAGTGGCCCTTGTGCAACTTCTTTTAAACTTCGTGTACTTTGTGGCCCCTTATTTCTGCGAAGAAGCCGTGGTAGTCCCTTTTTTAACCCGTTGGGATAATTGCATGTGTTATGCAACTTATCCGCAACACAGATGCAACACATTTGGGACGCCTTTTAACCGTCGCAGGTCAGTTGCATGAGCGTAGCGGGTGCGTTGCATGGGCGAAGCAAATATCCCGGAAGGTAAAGAAAATGTATCTATTGGTTATCAAATGATATTCCGCCCCATACTCCATTCCTAATTCCTAATTTCCCATTTGAATTAAGAATTAATAATTAGGAATTATTAATGAACCGCAGCAAACTCATACTCCATTCCTAATTTCCCATTAGAATTAAGAATTAATAATTAGGAATTATTAATGAACCGCAGCAAACTCATACTCCATTCCTAATTTCCCATTAGAATTAAGAATTAATAATTAGGAATTATTAATGAACCGCAGCAAACTCATTCTCCATTCCTAATTCCTCATTTCCAATTTGAATTAAGAATTAATAATTAGGAATTATTAATGAACCGCAGCAAACTCATACTCCATTCCTAATTTCCCATTAGAATTAAGAATTAATAATTAGGTATTATTAATGAACCGCAGCAAACTCATACTCCATTCCTAATTTCCCATTAGAATTAAGAATTAATAATTAGGAATTATTAATGAACCGCAGCAATCTCATTCTCCATTCCTAATTTCTCATTTCTTATTTCTCATTAATATCCCGTGCCCTTTCTGGCCAATTAACCGTGTATAACCAAAAAAACCGCCCAATTCCTTGGGCGGCTTCATTCCTATCATAACTTTCAGAAAATATTAGGCAAATATCAAGATCAAAATCAAGATCAGGATGATCGCACCGACAGAGATATATACCCCTCCGGCAAGTTGCTTAGCTTCTTTGTTAAGCTCTTTTAATTCCTTTTTGACCTCCTTTTTCTCAGCCTTGGACATATCCGAAAAATCCATTGCCTTGATCTCATCCACGCGGTTTTCGATTTCCGTCATCCTTTCTTTCTCCTCAGCAGTCAATTCGAGTTTTTCCTTCTCTTTCTTGTCTGCTGCCATAGCTGGAGCAAAGGCAGTGAACAACATCATCAGCGATAATAAATATGCTATTTTTTTCATAAGTATATTGGTTATAAGTGGTTATTAGGTCAATAGAATCAATAACAATAAGATAATGATAATGGCACCCACAGAAATGTAAACACCGCCAGAAAGCTGCTTGGCCTCTTTGTTCATTTCCTTCAACTCTTTCCTCACATCCTTACGCTCTTCTTTGGACATATCAGCGAAATCCATCGCTTTGATTTCCTCTACTCTGTTTTCAATTTCAACAAGCCTTTCTTTCTCTGCCGCAGTCATTTCCTTCTTCTCTTTATCCTTAGTAGGAGCACCCACAGCAGCTGGCACAAATGCCGTCATCAAAAACAATACTGATAAAAAATATGCTATCTTTTTCATGGTGATTAGGTTTTTTATAATTATAAAATGCAGAAAATACATTGTTTATTTATATTTAGGGATAGTTTCAATAATCAGACCATTTCCATAATCGGCTAAAATATTTTTGATGAAATTCTAAAATTATTTCACAACCCGTTCATTTTCAATAAATCAATCAGGTAAATTTATTTCCCCACTCCCCACCGGCGATAATTATCATATCCCCCTGCAATACAATTCCCCTTTCCTTTTCGTAAATTAGCCCACCTATCACCAATCCGAAAAAAACCAATATGTCTCAAAAAGGCGGTAAGAAATTATTTCTGCTGGATGCCATGGCCCTTATCTATAGAGCCCATTTTGCCTTCAGCAAAAACCCCAGAATCAATTCAAAAGGACTCAATACCGGCATCATGCTTGGATTCACCAACACCTTGCTGGAAGTGATCGAAAAGGAAAAGCCAACTCATATCGCGGTAGCCTTTGACACCAAGGCCCCTACCTTCCGCCATGAGCAGTTTGAGGCATATAAAGCCAATCGGCTCGAGCAGCCGGAGGATATTGAGGTAGGCATCCCTTGGGTGAAGGAAATCGTGCAGGGTTTTAATATCCCTGTGTTGGAGCTGGATGGCTATGAGGCGGATGATATCATCGGCACAATTGCCAAAAAAGCCGAATACAAAAGTTTTGAGGTGTATATGATGACTCCTGACAAGGATTACGGCCAGCTTGTCGAGGACCATATATTTCTATATAAGCCTTCCTTTATGGGCAATTCGGTGGAAATACTGGGCCCCAAAGAGGTGTGCGAAAAATGGGATATCGAAAACCCCGACCAGGTGCGGGATATCTTGGGCCTTATGGGCGACAGTGTGGATAACATCCCGGGAATCCCCGGAATAGGTGCAAAAACAGCCACCAAGCTCCTTAAACTCTACGGAACCCTTGAGGAATTGCTCAATAATACGGACCAACTCAAGGGCAAGCAAAAGGAAAACGTAATCAATTTTGGCAAGCAAGGCCTGCTTTCCAAGGAACTGGCAACCATTAATCAGGAAGTACCCATTGAATTTAATCCGAAAGATTATACTTATGATGGGCCGAATGAGGAAAAGCTAAAAGCTCTCTTTGCGGAACTGGAATTCAGAACACTTAGCAAAAGGGTGTTTGGGGAGGGCCTGAAGAAACCTCAGATCAACGTAAATGAACAATTGGGCCTTTTCACTGGCCAGGATGAGCCCAAAGAAGAGGAAAAAGAAAGTGCACCGGTAACGCCAAAGCTCATCCAAACCCTCGAAACTACCGCACACAGCTACCATTTGATCCAAACGGAAGAAGAAATCAAGGAGCTTCTGCCTTATCTGGAGGCGCAGGAAGAGCTGTGTTTTGACACAGAGACCACCTCACTGAATCCAAATGCTGCGGAACTGGTAGGGATATCTTTTGCCTATGTGAGCCTTGAGGCTTTTTTCATAGCCTTGCCGGCAGATCAGGAGAAAGCGAAGGCCTTATTGGAGCTGCTAAGACCAATATTTGAGAATGAAAAAATCACCAAGATCGGTCAGAACGTCAAATATGACCTTCTTGTGCTTAAAAATTACGGCCTGGAGCTTAGAGGGCCTATCTATGATACCATGTTGGCCCATTACCTCATCGACCCGGAAGGCAGGCATTCCATGGATTGGCTGGCCGAACTGTATTTAAATTATAAGCCTGTTTCGATCACCACACTTATCGGAAAGAAGGGCAAAAACCAGGGGAACATGCGCGATGTGGATGCTAATCTAATCGCGGATTATGCGGCAGAGGATGCGGATATTACTTTGCAGCTAAAGCATGTCCTAGATCCCAAGATCAAGGAAAACCAACTCGAAAAGCTCCTCTATGACGTGGAAGTCCCTTTGATCAAGGTGTTGGCGGCAATGGAATTTGAGGGCATCCGAATAGATACCGAGAGCTTGGCCGAGCTATCCAAAGAACTCGAGCAGGAGAGCAAAACAATTGAGCAAAAGGTGTACGAAATAGCCGGAGAGCAATTCAACCTTTCTTCTCCCAAGCAGCTTGGTGAAATACTGTTCAACAAAATGAACCTTGATCCTAAAGCCAAAAAAACCAAGACGGGCCAGTATGCCACCGGAGAGGAGGTTTTAAGCAAACTTGCCAACGAACACGAAATAGCACAGGCAATCTTGGATTACAGACAGCTGGTGAAGCTTAAGTCCACCTATGTGGATGCCTTGCCTGCTCTAATCAACGAGAAAACCGGCAGAATACATACTTCCTATAACCAGACCGTAACGGCCACAGGACGTCTTTCATCCACGAACCCCAATTTGCAAAACATCCCTATCCGTACGGAAAGGGGGCGTGAAATCCGTAAGGCTTTTGTACCAAGAGATGAAAACTATGTGATTTTGGCGGCTGATTATTCCCAAATTGAATTGAGAATCATGGCTTCCTTTGCCAAGGACGAATCGATGATAGAGGCCTTCAGATTGGGCAGGGATATCCACGCCACCACGGCTGCCAAGATCTTCAAGGTGCCCTTGGAGGAGGTGACTTCAGATATGCGGAGAAAAGCCAAAACAGCCAACTTTGGAATTATCTATGGGATCTCAGCATTTGGCCTGAGCCAGCGCCTCAATATTCCGCGCGGAGAGGCGAGTGATATTATTAAGGCATACTTTGAAGAGTTTCCGGCCGTCAAAAAATACATGGATGCCAGTATTGAAAAAGCCCACAAGCATGAATATGTGGAAACAATCCTGGGCAGAAGGCGCTACTTGAGAGATATCAACAGTAGAAACGCCACCATGAGAAGCTTTGCCGAGAGAAATGCCATCAATGCCCCCATACAGGGAAGCGCCGCGGATATGATCAAAGTGGCCATGGTTCAGGTGCACAACTGGATGCAGGAAAACAACCTCAAATCCAAAATGCTCCTGCAGGTACACGATGAACTTGTATTTGATGCCCATAAAGACGAAGTGGATTTGCTCAAAAAACACATTCCCGAACTCATGGCCAACGCCATCACCATCGAAGTCCCGCTGGTAGTAGAAACTGGGACTGGGAAGGATTGGCTGGAAGCGCATTGATTGATGTACTAGGTACTAGGTACTAAGTACATCGGAGGACCACCGCTTCTATATGCCACTTGAAAGGTTCACCCAGCGAAATCGCTGAAACGAGACCTCTCCACTCCGCAAAAGCTACAGTCGAGGTAACGAAAAAGAGCGTCAAAGCTCTGTGAAACTCAGTGACCAATCTAACTGGCTATTCTATTAAAAATAAAAACTTTGTGCGACTTCGTGACTAACTTTGTGCCCTTTGTGACCATTTATATTTTCGTTTCACATCCCCCCTGCCCCCTTTAAAGGGGGAGTTGATCCCGATGTGACCATTTAAAACATTGTCCGACTTCGTGCCTAACTTTGTGCGACTTCATGACCACTTTAATTCATAAAAAACTTTGTGCGACTTCGTGCCAAACTTTGTGTGACTTTGTGACCATTTATAAATTATGGCTAAAACTAAAACAACCTTTTTCTGTCAAAATTGCGGTGCTCAGTCCCCTAAGTGGGTGGGGAAATGCCCGGCCTGCGGGGAGTGGAACACCTATGTGGAAGAAGTTATCCACAAAGACGACAACCCTCGTGGCAACTGGAAACAGGAACCCACCAAGCTGAAAAGGGCCACTACCCCCAAAAAGCTCCACGAAGTCAATTTTGAGGCACAACCCAGGCTCATCACCGATGACAATGAACTCAATCGGGTACTTGGCGGCGGCATTGTGCCGGGTAGCTTGATACTCATAGGCGGTGAACCGGGAATAGGGAAGTCAACCCTCATGCTCCAAATAGCCCTTACCCTCACCCAACAGAAAATCCTTTACGTTTCCGGTGAGGAAAGTGAATCGCAGATAAAGATGAGAGCCGACAGGATGCCATTCAAGTCAGAAAACTGCTTTGTGCTCTCAGAAACAAACACCCAACAGATTTTCCAGCAAGTGGAAGCGCTAAAACCCGAATTGCTGGTGATTGATTCTATACAGACCTTATACAGTAGTCATGTGGAGTCGGCTGCAGGTTCGGTGAGCCAGGTAAGGGAGTGTACGGGGGAATTGATGAAATTTGCTAAGGAAACAGGCACTCCGGTCTTTCTGGTGGGGCATATCACTAAAGATGGCAGCATTGCGGGGCCAAAGGTGTTGGAGCATATGGTGGATACCGTGCTTCAGTTTGAGGGCGACAGGCACATGTCTTACCGGATTTTGCGCACCTCCAAAAACCGCTTTGGCTCCACCCATGAGCTGGGGATTTATGAAATGCGCGCAGAAGGCCTCAGAGAAATTTCCAACCCCTCAGAGATCCTGATATCCCAACGTGAAGAACAACTCAATGGGGTAGCCATTGGCGCCATGCTGGAGGGAAACAGGCCATTGCTGATAGAAATACAGTCCCTGGTCAGCCCTGCTACCTACGGCACTCCCCAAAGGAGCAGCACGGGTCACGATTCCAAAAGGCTGAACATGTTATTGGCTGTACTGGAAAAACGTGGGGGAATGCGCCTTGGCCAGCAGGATGTCTTCCTCAACGTGGCAGGCGGCCTCAAAGTCGACGACCCGGCCTTAGACCTTGCCGTGTGCGCCTCCCTCATCTCAAGCTATGAGGACAACCCCATTAGCCACGAAATCTGCTTTGCCGGTGAAGTTGGCCTCGGAGGCGAGATCCGCGCGGTAAACCGCATGGAAAGCCGCATTTCAGAAGCCGCCAAACTTGGGTTTAAAAAGATCGTGGTATCAAAATATGCAATCAAGGGGGTGGATTTGAGCAAGTTTGACATCAAGGTAGTGGCAGTGAGTAAACTAGAGGAGATGTATCAGGAGATAGTTTAAGGCTTATCATCCCTGCGGGATTGTTTATGGGTTATGGTTTAAGGTTTATGGTTTAAAGCTTAAGGATTATGGTTCATTAACTTTAAACTTTAAACCTTAAACTATACTTAGTACATAGTACAATTTTCAAAAACATTCCCTCTGAATTACAGGTTATTATCTTATCCATTTATTAACCCAAGTAACACAATAGCCATGGATATAGCCGCAAGAAAACTAACCATAGTACAGAGATTACTCGAAATCGATGATGAAGAAATTATCCACAACCTCGAGGACCTGCTTAACAACCTGCTGAGTCCATTGGATCCGTATAGCCCCAAAGAGATCAAGCGGGTGGCAGAAGAGGTGGAGAGATTATGCAAGAAGGGGGAATGGTTTACCACTCAGGAAATCTTAAACTATCTGACCCTTAAGAACAAGTAACCTACTGATGAAATTTTATCAAGAAACCTTAACCCTACCCTCTTATTCAAGAGGGTTTCATCTTATTACGGAGCAAATTGTTAATAACTTCAAGGAAATCAGGAATATTGAACAGGGAATGCTCCAAATCTTCCTTAAACACACCTCTGCGGGGTTAACCATAAATGAAAATGCGGACCCGGATGTGCGAAAAGATTTCGAAACCTTCATCCGGGACCTCATCCCCGATACTTACCCACACTTTATCCACACCGCAGAAGGGCCGGACGACATGCCCGCCCATATCAAAACCGCCTTCTTCGGCAACACCCTCACCATCCCCATCACCCAGGGCAAACTCAACCTCGGCACTTGGCAGGGAATCTACCTCTGTGAGTTCCGTAACCGGGGAGGTAATAGGAAGCTGGTGATGAGTGCGTATGGTAAATAAATTAAGAATTGAAAATTATGAATTAGGAATGCAATTTACCTCTCATTCCTAATTCTTAATTCCTAATTCCTAATTCCTAATTCTTAATTCCTAATTCTTAATTCTTAATTCATTCACTCATGTCCCCAAGGAGCATCCGGCGTTTCCACCTCAGTAGTCAAATCAAATTTAACAGAGAAATGGCTGTCGCGTTCTACTCTTCTGAGGTTGTAGCTGAAGTTTTCCTCGTCAAGAGTCACCCACCATACATTTGAAGAAGCGTAAGGGATCAGATCCGTGGTTTCCTGATCAGCAGGAAAGAACTGCATCTTACCGTTTCCGGTGCTTGTGCTGGTACCGCCGTACATGGTTACCCTGTCAGGACTGCCATCTTCATGACGGTGATCATGCTTCAATTCGATCGTTCCATCCTCCATTTTGGTGAAAACCCAGGTTCTGGACCTATCATCACCAACAAAGAAAGGAACCTTGATCACATTGTCCCCGCACTCCCTTACGTGCATCACCAGTTTCTTACCCGCAAAGGTATCATTGGTAGCCTCAGAGGCCAATTCCCCTTCATAAGCCTTCCCACAATGGGCCTTCAGGTTCTCCCAAAAGATCTCCGATCCAGGAGTTCTAGGCTCCTGCTGATTATCCTGTGCAAACACCTGCACCGTAGCCATCATCAGAATGGCAAGAATTAATTTTTTCATAAATAAATAAATAAACAAGTAGAGCAACAAAATTTGTTACTCTACTTGTTTTTATAAAACGTTCTCTAAATCTATCTAGAGGGTTGTATTCCAAATGAATATGTACCTTGAAAAATTGAGACACTTCCTCCTAATAAAAAATTCCCACCAGGAAATTCACTATGAATTGTATAACTATTAATTGCACGAGCTTCACCTTCATAATAAGCTATAATGCTCGTCACATTAACAGTTTCGGTAGCTACATTATAGGTTCCTTCTACCCATATCTCAACCTCTCCCGTCTCCCAATCAAAAAATCTTTGATTAAAGGAAGTATTTAAAACTTCAGTTTCAGTAGAATCAATCGATTTTCCTACCTTTGCTTCAGAAATAAATCCTGAAGCCATAATCGCAAAAATAATTAGTAAGTGTTTCATGATATATTAGTTAAAATGATTAATAATAAATTCAATACAACTATAATTTAATTAATATCAAAAATTTTAATGAAAAACTGCCGGCATTTCTAGTGAGGCCTCAGGATAATAATCAGTACAAGATTCACGTACATCTGGAAATTCCTCAAAATAATAGTCTAATAGGGGGTTTTCGCTAAATATTTCATTTCTATCGATTACAAATGAATAACTAGAATGATTAGCAATTATGAAATTTCCTAGAATATCTTCTCCAGATTCTGAAAAACTCTCCCATTCACCATTAATTTTAAAAGGCATTGGGTCAAAAATTGTACCTGACATAGTCTGTTGTTTATATATTTGTGCAAGATAATCACCATCAGTCTCATTCAAACCTATAACATCAAAATGAACGTAGTGTCTTGCAAGACGACCCATAGTAATTTCTGCAACTGAAAATAGATTATTATTAGGAGAATTTTTCAATATATTTAGCTTACCGGTTATATCAGAAACTGGATTATAACATGTACACGTGCAAAACTCGTTGATAGATACGGTAAAAACTTCCTCGATCCCAGAACTTTTAGAGTAAATATAAGGGATATCGGAAAGACTGTTATTAATTTGAAGATCAACCTGCAGAAAAATTTGATCAAAATTTGTGAATTGACCATTCCCGGAAGGTCTAAACAAATTTTTTGTTGTAAAATCTATTTCATATCCTTCTATTATAGGTTTCCCAGCCGCTTTTTTCCATTTCGAACTTATTTCATCTCCATTACTAAGCCTAATATAATATCTATATGTTTCAGAGGAATTGAATTGAAAGTCATCATTCAACAAAAAAGAATGTTTAGCAGAATCATAGGCTAAGTAATAGTTAGAGTTTTCAGTTAACCCTTGCAATGTGACAAAGTCTACTTCAGCAAGATTTGATGAAACATTAAAGTCACCTGACTGAAATGGTACTGAATAAAAAACCTTAACATAACTATAATCCTCACTATTTGAAAGCCAGGCATCTATTACAAGTTTTGGCTCAGATTGAGGGTTTGTCAAAGAAACCTCATCTATACAACCTGTAAGTAAAAAAAATACAATTAAAATATAATATCTCATAAAAAAAAGGCGGTATTACCCGCCTTTTTAAATTTATAAATTAATAACCTGGATTTTGCTGTCCAGCTAATACAGGATTATTTACTACTTCTTGCAATGGAATTGGCCAGATAAACAAGTTGCTGCTATATGGAAGTGAATGGTCCAAAGAAATATCAGCATCAGGTGCATAGAAATCAATTGAAGTAATTGATCTTGAAGGAGCTTTGGCTGGAATTCCATCCATGTCCCCTCTTCCTGATAGTCTGTGGATATCATACCAGTATGCACCCTCAGCTAGAAGCTCTACTCTTTTTTCATTCCAAATGGCCTGCAAAATTCCATCAGACAAATCTCCAGCAGTTAATGATGCTGCTCCCTCTGGAATAGCTCTATCTCTTACAGAGTTTAACAATTCTAAAGCTTGTCCTTCATCACCCAGTCTAGCATGAGCTTCGGCTGCTATAAGAACAATCTCAGCATATCTAATCAATGGTGTTGGATTGCCCCTATTGATGTAATCATCATATTTTGAGGTAAAAATCCCAATATCAGAGCTAGAAGTTAATTCTGTTCTTCTTGCGTCTCCCTCCAACCAGAATGGAGCATTCCAAATCACAGGACTGATTTTAACGAGTCCTCTACCACCTTCAGCCGGATTACCATACATTGCTGGCAATGCACCATTTACCCCCGGATTGGACTCAGCAGTATTATTTAAAGAGAAAATACTTTCAGTATTACCATCCGGTGATCTAAATGGTACTTCAGGTGAAGGAGCCAAAGCATAACCTAACTTTCCATATTCCTCCAATACTCCTGCCCAGTCATCCTGATGTAGTTTAACTTTAGCTTTAAAAGCAATTGCAGCACCTCTTGAAGCTCTAAATGGACCTATATCTCCACCTAATTCTTCAGCTTCATCCAAATCGGCTAATACTCGTGCATAAACACCAGCAACTGTACCTCTATCAATTTGCTCCGCCTCAGATACTAAATCTGTATTATTCACTGCGAAATCTCTATACGGAATACCTAATGAGCTAGGATCATCTGAATAAGGTCTACTGAAGTTTATAACCAAATCCCAATGAGAGAAAGCTCTCAAAAATAGCATTTCAGCTCTATAGCTATCATATGCACCTTGATCGATCACACCATTTGCCAATGCTTCTTGTAAGCCTTCCAAGACAACATTAATCCTATTAATCAATCTGTATGTACCAATCCATTGGCCTTCATTGTTTGCGGTAGTTGGTGACCAGCCATTGATATATGTAACTTCATAAAACAATTGATCATTATACATGTCTCCGCCACGCATATCACCTTGCTGAATTGATGCCGCACCAAATGGGTAACCTCTATCAATAGCACCTAAATACCAACCACGTTGAGCTGCATCATATACGCCAAGGATATTACCCTGTACTTTCCCAGCATCGGAGAATGCCTCCTCCTCAGGAACTAGCGTAACCGGGGACTGATCTGTTACATCACAAGCAGAAAATGCAAGTAATGAAGCACAAAAGGCGGTTATTTTTAAACTATTTTTTATGTTCATTTTCATTGTTTTTCAAAATTATGGGTTAAAAACCTACATTAACACCAAAGGAATATGTTCTGATAATTGGAGCAGAATTCCAATCAATTCCAAACTGCGTTTGAGTTCCAGGGAATGTATTCAATTCTGGATCAATACCTGTATAGCTAGTAAAAATTAGAGGATTCTGTACTTGAGCAAAGAATCTTGCAGTTCTAATGTTTCCATTGAATGCTGTACTCAACCAGTCAGCTGGAACTCTATAGCCCAATACAATATTTTGAACTCTAAGGAAATCACCTTTCTCTACAAATCTACTACTTGCCGCACCAGTCGCCCACATATTGGCATCCTGTCCAGAGTAAAGCTTTGGAACATCCGTAACTTGGCCACTTTCAGTCCATCTATTCATGATTTCCGCATGATTATTTGAGAAACCTTGACCTAATTGCCCTCTACGTGTCTCATTCAGAATATAGTTTCCTCCTGAGAATCTGAAGAATATTTCGGCATCAAAATTACCCATCACAAACTGATTAGACCATCCGCCTGTCCATCTTGGTAAGGTATTTCCCAATAATTGAAGATCTCCACCACCTAGGGCAGAAGCTCCCTGACTTACATCACTTGGATTATTCTCATCGAATTGTCTCCATCCCGTATCACCTTGTTGAAGGTTGAATTGAGCTAAAGATCCATCTCCTTTAACATAAATTGGGTTACCATTGGCAGAATTCACTCCATACCACTCATATCCATATAATTGGCCAATTGGACCACCTACTTCTGTTCTATTATAAGTAGAAGTAATTGGATTAATTAGGTTTGTAACCTCATTATGCAACCAAGTGATGTTGAAATCAGTATTCCAGGAGAAATTATTTCTCTCAATAATTCCAGCCATAACTCTCAATTCTACACCTTGGTTTACCATAGAACCAACATTCTCAAAAATCGCATTACCTGGAACCCCTAATGATGATGCAGTAATTCTTTGTAATACTAGATCCTGAATGTCATTTCTGAAATAATCTGCTGCAATCGTTACATTACCTACAGTCATATCCAAACCAAGATTCAATTTTCTTGAGGTTTCCCACTGAAGATTATTATTTGCTAATTGTGCAAAACCAATACCTGCTCCAAGGCCAGATAATGCTGCAGAATAACCTCCTACATATGGGAAGAATCCGATTTCAGTATTTCCAACTTCAGCATAAGAAGCTCTCAATTTTAAATCAGAAATCAAAGCACTATTGAAGAAGTTTTCATCTGATAATCTCCATCCCACAGAACCACCTACGAAAGTACCTCTTCTGTTATCGATTGGGAGTGCTGAAATACCATCATTTCTTACTGAAGCTGAAAGCAAATATTTTCCTGCATAGCTATAGTTAACTCTACCGAAATAAGAATCAAATCCTTGCTCAAACATATCTCCACCTATCTGCTGAACTCCGGCAGAACCCGATACAATATTACGTTGCTGAAAGAATACATCTGCGATTTGAGTAGCAGTAGCTGAGAAAAAGCTTTGATTAGTATACTGGTATTCTGTACCAACTGTAACATTTAATGAATGATCATCAGCCAAAATGGCCTGATAATTCAACGTATTTTGTTGATTCCATCTATAAACAGGTCTAAAAGCTTGTAACATCAAACCAGCATTTCCTCTACCATCACCATGTCTTGAATCCCATGATAGAAATTCATCAGGTAATGTTAAATCCGCACCAAATTGAGTTCTAAAGGTCAGGTTATCTACAATATCCCACTCACCATATACATTTCCAAGTACCCTAGCAGTTCTACCTCTATATTGATTATTGGCTAAAACAAAAGCAATGTTTGGAATATTATTATCAATAACACCTAGGTTATTTCCACTTCCCAATGCTGCACCATTTGGCGTAGTATTAAATCCATCGTATCCCACGTTTTCAGCATCGAAAATTGGAACGTTTGGAAATGCTCTTGTTGCATTATAAGTAGCTCCAGACAATGAGTTTTGCCCATTGTTCAATGAATGAATCTCTGTCATAGAGAAACTCATGTTAGTACCCATTCTCAATCTATCAGAAATACTATGATCAACATTACCTCTGAATGAATACCTTTTCAAATCATTTGCTCTGATATACCCTTCTTGATCTGTGTAACCCACAGAGAAAAAGTATTTAGTAGCATCTGAACCACCTCTAATAGACAAATTGTGTTGCTGTACAAATCCTTTTCTGAAAATATAATCTTGCCAATCAGTGTTTACTCCTGGTTGTGCCAAATCAGATAAACCAGCATTTCTTCTTTTTTCATTTGCAATTTCTACAAACTGATCTCCATTAAGCAAGTCAAATCTACTTACTTCCTCATTGAAACCAATACTCGAATTGTAATCAACTTGAGCTTGACCAGAAATACCTTTCTTGGTGGTAATCAATATTACACCGTTTGCAGCTCTTGAACCAAAAATGGCGGTAGCAGATCCATCTTTAAGTACTTCAAATGACTCGATATCTGCAGGATTGATTTGAGCTAGAGGGTTACTTGGAAAGTTTGCCGCTCTATCTGCATTAACTACAGGAACTCCATCAATCACAATTAATGGACTTGCATCAGATGTAATTGAGTTTACACCTCTGATTCTGATTACTGGAGCCTGACCTAGTACCCCACCAGGTGTTGTAACATTTACACCTGGAGCTCTACCAGCAAGCTGCTGATCAAAGGAAGGCGTTACCAAGTTTTCAATCGCTCTATTATCGATTGAAGAAACTGAACCTGTCAACTCTCGTCTCTCTTGGGTACCATACCCTACGACTACTACCTCACCCAATGTTTTAACATCCGGCTCTAACAATACATCTACAGTTGATTGATTCCCAACTGCAACTTCTCTAGTTAAAAAGCCTACAAAACTAAAAACTAGTGTGTTTGCATCGGCAGGTACTTCAATGGTATAAGAACCATCTAAGTCAGTGATAGCACCGACAGTAGTACCTTTCACCCTTACATTCACGCCCGGCACACCCTCCGGTTCTTCCGCGGACGTGACAGTACCTGTCACGGTCCTGCTTTGTGCCATTACAGATACCACTGTAATAAAGGCAAGCACAAAGCTGAGTAAAATTTTCTTCATGTGTCTTTGATTAAGGTTTATTAACAATTCATTTGGTACAATGATAAACGCATTTAAACAAAAAACCAAAACAAGATATAATACCCTTAATTTAGCCACCTAATTAAATTCCGATTTAAGGACGTTTAACGGGTTTTTAACAGATATTAAGAGATCTTTAGAGTTAAGAAATACATGAAAAAACATTAAATGGTATTATTATAATTTTTTTTTACCTTATAAAACGACAACAAATTAAAAATATAAGGATTCCTTTACCCTTGTTAATCCTATTAGGTAAATTATTATTACGGAAATAAACCGCTAAAGCTTATATTATTTTATTATTAAGAAACTATCTCCCAGATATCAGGAGATTATTCTAAAAAACTCATCATGCCGACTTCTTAAAAATGGGAAAAAATACCGAGATGGATGGCATTGAAAAAACTTTCTATTAATTCACACTTTTTTTAAAAAATCAGCCTGTGCCGTTAATACTCTCAAAAATGGGAGTTTCCATGGCAATAGATCCTTTTATCAAATACTTCCACTATTAAAGATGATTTCATCCAAATTCCCTGATTTGGCAAATGGAAACTCCACCATATTTCCTTCCCCTCAATTCCCCATTCCCCACACCAAAAACGTTCCCTATCTACCTGTCACCCGACATTTAACTTTTTAATTATTAACAATCTAAAAAATCAAGTACAACTGATTTACAGTACTTTAACAAAAAAACCTGCTAGGTGTCATGCTTAGCAGGTTGATGGTCCACAGCCCACAGACGATAATCCATAGATCATAGGAATTTAGGGTAATATATGGGTACTATGTACTAAGTATTTTTAGGTCTGGGGCTAACCTTTAGCTCTTTTACCCAATCGATAGTTATACCCTGACTGCCGTCAGACGAGTTTTGTTCCCTTAGTGACCCATTTGAATTAATAATTAGGAATTAGGAATTAGGAATTAAATGAGCCGTGGCAGTCCATTTTTCATACCTAATTCCTAATTTCCCATTCCTTCATCCTTCGTACTCCACACTTTAATATCCCGGGTTTTGCTGTCCGGCTAACAGAGGGTTATTTACAATCTCCTGTAACGGAATAGGCCATACAAACAGGTGACTGCTATAAGGTACGCTATGGTCCAAGGTGATACTGGCTCCCGGCTCATACTGTTCAATCGAGCTTATCGACCTTGAGGCAGCCTTGGGAGGTATGCCTGGCAGTTCGCCCATACCGGATAGGCGATGAATATCATACCACCAGAGCCCCTCGGCCAAAAACTCCACACGCTTTTCGTTCCAGATTCCCTGGATAACGCCATCAGGCAAAGCACCCGCATCATAGGAGGGAGTCCCTTCCGGAGTGGAGCGGTCTCTCACAGAGTTTAACAGGGTAAGCGCAGTAGCCTCATCTCCCAGTCGGGCATGGGCTTCAGCGGTATTCAGTACCACTTCAGCATACCGGATCAAAGGGGCAGGATCATCCCTGTTGATATAGCCCGTGTATTTTCCAGTATAATAACCATCCGGACTGCTGGTTGTCAGTTCAGTTCTCCTTAAATCTTCCTCCAGCCAAAATGGCTCATTCCATATCAGCGGGCTGATTTTCACCAATCCTCTTCCGCCCAAGGCCGGGTTACCGTACATGGCAGGCAAGGCCCCATTCACACCCGGGTTGGATTCAGCCGTATTGTTCAATGAAAATATGCTTTCCGGATTGCCGTCAGGGCTATCAAAGGGAGCCATAGGCGTAGCCGCCAATTCAAAATTGGTCAACTTGGCTGCCTCTTCCAGCACGCCGGCCCAATCAAGCTGATGCAATTTTACCCGGGTTTTAAACGCAATGGCAGCAGAACGGGATGCCCTGAAAGGTATTCCAGCTTCAGTGCCTAGCTGCTCCGCTTCATCCAGGTCCTGTAAGATACGGGTATATACCTCTTCCACGGTGCCCCGACCCACATCGGCAGCTTGATCCAGCCTTTCTGTATTACTTATAGGAATATCCCGATAGGGCACTCCCAAATTTCCACTCGGATTGTCCGCATAGGGCCTGGCAAAATCCGTCACCAATTGCCAATGGGAAAAGGCACGCAGAAACAGCATTTCAGCACGGTAGCTGTCATGCTCCTCCTGATCTATCACACCGTTGGCTAAGGCGGTTTGAAGTCCTTCCAACACTACGTTGATCCGGTTGATTAACCTATAAGTGCCTATCCACATGCCTTCTTGATTGGCTGTGGAGGGCGTCCAACCCCCTATATAAGTAATCTCATAGAAAAGTTGGTCATTGTACATATCACCACTTCGCATATCTCCTTGCTGAATGGAAGCAGCTCCAAACGGATATCCTCGATCTGGAGCCCCCAGGTAAAAACCCCTTTGGGCAGCATCATAAACACCGAGGATATTCCCCAGCACTTTTCCCGCATCCGCAAACGCTTCCTCTTCCGGCACCAAGGTTACAGGCGATTGATCCGTCACATCACAGGACCCAAACAGCAATAGGGCGGATATGGCGGCAGTTAATATATTTCTTTGCTTTATGATTTTCATAACATTAAATTTTTTAAGTCCACCAATTAGAATCCCACATTAAGCCCAAATGACCATGTCCTGATAATAGGAGCAGAGTTCCAGTCTACACCAAACTGCAGCTGGCTGCCAGGGAAGGTATTCAACTCAGGATCCACACCGGTATAATTGGTGAAGATGAGTGGGTTTTGCACCTGACCGAAAATCCGCACGCTACGAATGCCGCCGTTAAAGGTCTGGTCCAGCCAGTCAGCAGGAATCCGGTAACCCAACACGATGTTTTGGATCCTAAGGAAGTCTCCTTTTTCCACAAAGCGGCTATTGGCAGCTCCAGCGGCCCAAATGTTGGCATCCTGACCGGTATAGAGCTTGGGCACGTCGGTCACCTGACCGCTTTCAGTCCAACGGCTAAGGATTTCCGCATTGTTGTTGGAGAAGCCCATACCCAATTGACCCCTTCTGGTCTCATTCATAATGTAGTTACCACCCGAGTAGCGGAAAAAAATCTCCGCATCGAAATTGCCTATCACAAATTGATTGGTCCAACCCCCTTGCCATCTGGGGAGGGTATTGCCAAGTATTCGCAAGTCGCCTCCCCCCAGACCAGTCGCCGTTTGGGAGATATCGCCGGGGTTATTTTCATTGTAGGCCCTCCATCCGGTATTATCCTGCTCAAGGTTATATTGAACCAGCGAACCATCACCCTTCACATAGATGGGATTCCCATTGGCCGAGTTCACGCCAAACCACTCATAGCCATACAACTGGGCAATAGGTCCGCCTACTTCCGTCCGGTTAAAGGTAGTAGTGATCGGGCTTATAAGGTTGGTCACCTCATTGTGCAACCAGGTAAAGTTAAAATCGGTGTTCCAGCTGAAATTATCCCGTTCGATAATACCGGCCATCACACGCAATTCCACCCCCTGGTTGACCATGGCGCCTACGTTTTCAAAAATCCTGTTTTGGGGTACACCAAAAGAGGAAGCGGTGATACGCTCCAATACCAGATCCCGGATATCATTTCTGAAGTAGTCGGCAGCCACTGTTACATTTCCTACAGTGAAGTCCAAACCGGCATTCAGTTTACGGGAGGTTTCCCATTGCAGGTTCGGGTTGGCAATCTGGTCAAAGCCGATACCAGGACCCAAACCGGAAAGTGCGGCTGAATAACCACCTACATAGGGGAAGAATCCAATCTCCGTGTTACCCACTTCCGCATAGGAGGCTCTTACCTTAAAGTCAGAAATCAAGGCGCTGTTGAAGAATCCCTCATCGGAAATCCTCCAACCGACGGAACCACCCACAAAGGTACCTCTTCGGTTATCAACCGGTAAGGCAGAAATCCCGTCATTTCTTACCGATGCAGATAGAAGGTAGCGTCCGTCAAAGCTATAGTTTACCCTGGCAAAGTAAGAATCGAAACCCTGTTCATCCATACCACCACCAATTTGCTGCACACCAGCCGAACCGGTCACGATATTGGACTGCTGGAAGAATACGTCGGCAATCTGGGTACCGGTGGCTGAGTAGAAATGCTGGTTGGTATATTGGAACTCCGCACCCACGGTCACATTCAGGTTGTGGCTTTCACCCAAGATGGCCTGATAGTTCAGCGTGTTCTGCTGGTTCCAGCGATATACCGGCCTGTACGCCTGTAACATCAAACCCGCATTACCCCGGCCGTCCCCATGACGGGCATCCCAGGATAGGAATTCATCCGCGAATGTCATATCCCCACCAAACTGGGTCCTGAAGGTCAAGTCTGGGAAAATATCCCATTCACCAAACACATTTCCCAATAGCCTGGCAGTTCGGCCCCTGAACACGTTGTTGGCCAATACAAATCCGATGTTGGGAATGTTGTTGTCAATGTTACCCAAGTTTGGACCCCTACCAAGGGCGGCACCATCAGGTGTGGTGTTGAATCCGTCATAGAAGGTATTGCTTGGATCCTTGATTTCGATATTGGGAAAGGCCCTCGTCACGTTATAAGTGGCCCCGGACAGGGAGTTTTCACCGTTGTTCAAGGATTCGATTTCGGTGAAGGAGAAACTCATGTTGGTACCGATCCTCACCCTATTGGACACATTATGATCCACATTGGCCCTTAAGGAATACCTGGTCAGCTCATTGGCACGGATATAACCCTCTTGGTCGGTGTAGCCCAAAGAGAAGAAATACTTGGTATCGGCCGAACCACCACGGATGGAAAGGTTGTGCTGGGTCACCAAGCCTTTGCGGAAGATATAGTCCTGCCAGTCGGTATTTACTCCAGGCTGGGCAAGGTCACCAAGACCGGCGTTGCTCCTTTTCTCGTTGGCTATGGTCACAAACTGGTCGCCATTGAGCAGGTCAAATCGGTCCACTTCCTCATTCCAGCCCACACTGACATTATAATCAACCTGGGCACGCCCTTCAATACCTTTTTTGGTAGTGATAAGTATTACCCCATTTGCCGCTCTGGAACCAAAAATGGCCGTAGCTGAACCGTCTTTCAACACCTCAAAGGATTCGATATCGGCTGGGTTGATCTGGGCTAGGGGGTTGCTCGGGAAGTTGGCCGCCCTATCCGCATTCACCACCGGCACCCCATCGATTACGATCAGCGGATTGGCGTCGGAAGTAATGGAATTGACACCCCTAATCCTGATCACGGGGGCCTGGCCCAGCACACCGCCCGGGGTGGTTACGTTTACCCCCGGAGCGCGGCCGGCAAGCTGCTGGTCAAAGGAGGGGGTCACCAGGTTTTCAATCGCCCGGTTGTCGATGGATGACACAGATCCGGTGAGTTCGCGTCGTTCTTGGGTACCGTAACCAACCACGACCACCTCACCGAGTGTTTTCACATCCGGTTCGAGCAGCACATCGATGGTAGACTGGTTGCCGATGCCTATTTCTTGGGTTAAGAAACCCACAAAGCTAAATACCAAGGTATTACCGTCTTCTGGCACTTCTATGGAGTACGACCCGTCGATATCGGTGATCGTCCCCACAGTAGTGCCCTTCACCCGCACGTTAACGCCGGGCACCCCTTCAGGTTCTTCGGCGGAGGTCACCGTACCGGAAACCGTCCTGCTTTGCGCCGCCACAGAGCACACTGTAAATACGGCGAGCACAAAGCCTAGTAAACTTTTTTTCATGCAGTTTTATTTATGGTGAAACACAATAATTTGAACCATTAAAATTAACCACATTAACAAATCTTAACAACTTGATTTATACCATTTTATAATGTTAAAATACCAAAAAATTATTTTTTGTACCTAGGTTGAATAGATTTTAATAAAATTGTACATCTCTGGGGTTTAGGGGGTTAGGAGTTTATTGTACCATATTAAAACGTACCCATATCGGCCGTCCCTATGGGACTATGCGACCGCTCCGACTTCCAGATCCCTGGGGTAAACCCCAGGGCCAGTAGATCGGCCGCTCCTAACGGAGCTTTGGAAAGCACTCTATAATTTGGTGAGTTCATTATCCCCAAACTTATCAATTACGGAAACCTTAGGTAATAAAAGATAATATCCCTACTTTTATTGTAGCGGATTTGGGCAATAAACCGTATGGTCTTTACAACTAAATTTTATGATGATGAAATACTCCGTATTTGCAGGTTTGATAGCAGTAATTCTTTTTAGCGCATGCCAGGAAGACAACAGCATCACCACTGAAACATCCGTTGAAGGCCAATGGGAGCTTCAGGGATTTAGAAGCAACTGGATTGATGATATGATTTCTGTGGATGAAATGGATTATTCAGATAGCTACACCTTCAGAGCTGATGGTACTTTCACCAAGTTTAATACAGTATTGGGATCGGAATTATCCGGAACCTTTGAGGAAATCATCCCTGACATTGGCGACAACGTCAATCATGTAAAAAATTTAAGGCTTTCCTTTAACCCTGATGAATTAGAGAATTTGCTTAATGCGGAAGATGTCAGTGGCTGGAATCAAGAACATCAGTTTCATGTGTTTTATGGCAGCAACGAAACTGAAGAGCTTTCCCTCCACCCCGATGGCACCCTTTCAAATGCTGGGTTCGCCTGGAGAGATGGACCGATATATATTTATAAAAAATAACCCTCCTTTCTTTGCGTTTTCCCACCTTTATGGTTAACCTTTTCGCAGGTATTTATATTCTCTAGATCTTGTAAAAAGTGAAAGGTTAAAAGTAAGAAAAGGAAAAAACTTCGCGCCTTAACGCCTTAGTGGCTAACCTAATACTTAGACTAAACTTTACCATAAATGAAAAAACTTCTATTATTGGCCTTTGCCGTATTAATCTTGGCCGCTTGCCAAAACGATGATAACCCAACCGTATTGACTGAGATTGGGGAGTGGAAACTTGAGCAGTTGACTCCTGTGCGTTCCACAGAAGTGATCACAGCAGCCGAACTTGATTTTACCGAAACCTACCATTTCAGGGAAAATGGGACTTTTTCAAAATTCAGCACACGTGCAGAAATGGAACTTTCAGGAACTTATGAAACAGTTCCAGTTGATCCTGATGACAGGTTTGACCCAATGCTGGTCAGACAGCTTATTCTAACTTTTGATAGTGATCAATACGAAGCTATATTGGATCGTGAGGAAGGTTCGAATCGGGCATATGTAGACTTGTATATTTACGGTGTTGACAATTTTGAAGTATTAGGCTTGCGGAATGACAACAGCCTTTCAAACGGTGGCCATCGTTCTCATGGAGACTTTTTGGTATACACCAGGAAGTAACTTTGAAAGGACGAAATTAGGGGTGCGAGGTACGAAGGAAAAAAAAACCTGCCAGTCTAGCAAAAATCACGAGACCTGGCAGGTTTCATAGATAAATAAGAAACGTCTGAGGATTGATTACTACGTCAATCGCTAGAAATACTTGGTACATGGTACTTGGTACCTAGTACAATTTGAACCACCACCTCCCAGTTCCTGTCTCCCTTTTTCAACAGCGCCACTTTATCCACATTTAGGCGCTCAAAAAAACCTGTCTCCTTCAAATACGCCAGGCATTCATCAAATCGTGCATCTTTCACATCTTTGGAAGCTACAGTCATATGGGGATTATAAGCTTTGTCGGCCAGTTCTTCTATGGTCTTCAGTTCCCGCTTGCAAAACTGCCCCAGCTCCTGCTGCAACTTCAATAATTCAGGGGGCTGATTGACGCGGATGTAGAGGACACGCCGCCCAAAACGGCCAATCCCCTTAAGCTCTAGCTCAAAAGCCGGCTGCTCGGCTAAAAATGTGGATAACTTCCCTATCAGTTGTTGCTCCTTTGCCTCATTGTACCGAAATGGCATTTTTAGCGTCACGTGCGCAGGAGATTTTAAGGCATATTTGAAGTTAAACTTATTCCTGACGGCCAATTTCAGCCCTGTAGCTTTCTCCTGGATTTCACCCTCCGGTACAATTGCTATATAGTATTTGGCGTAATCGGGCATGGATCACACTTTAAACAATGCCTCCAAAAAGCCCATGTTTTCCCCTTTTGTCTTGTAGATCAGCATCGGAATCTCATAATTGAGATGCACCAACCTCTCGGCTACACTCCCAATCAGCAATGCCGCGGAATCTGTTCTTCCTCGGCTACCCATCAGAATCATGTCGGTTTCCAGACCTTTGGCAATTTCCAGAATATACTTGGAGGCATGTTTATCCTCCTTGAGCACATATTTACAGTCGTATTCAGGCAACTTGTTTTTTCTGATAAACTCCCCGTATTCCTTTTGGGCATTTTTCAGCATGATCTGGGCAAATTCCTCATAGGATTTGCCGGTTTTATAGTACCCCTTTGGCACCTCGTAAATGTGCAGACAAGTGATTTTGGCCTTAAACTTCTGCGCCAATTCCTCCATCAGGCTAAGAGTAAGGTGGGAATATTCGGAAAAGTCCACCGGCACCAAGAAATTATCTATTTCTTTGACCTTCAGGTTTTCGGTCAAAAACAACACCGAGCAGGGAGCCTTCTGGGCAAGGTTTTTTGATAGCGTACCGCTTCCTTCCAGCACAATTTTGCGCCCCATAATCAGCAGATCGATGTTTTTGATCTTTGACCACCTCAAGATGGTAGCCATGGGATCTCCTTCCTTCACGCTGATATCAATCTCCACCTTTGCGGGGATAAACTTCTGGGCTTTCTCTCGGATGCTCCTCTCTATGGCCTCATCCACGGGCGCCAGCAGGTCTGGATAGGTTTTGGTCACCTCTGTTGGCAAAGCCAAATCTTTTTCCACATGGACAAAATAAATCTTCTCAATGCCCAACAGGTCCACCAATTTGCCTGTCTTCTCTATCAGGATCTGGTCCATCTCCGTAAGGTCAAGACCTACTAGTACTTTTTGGAATTGTTTCATGGGGGGTAGTACAATTAAGCGCTAAAATAAGATTTTTAACGTGTTTGGTATTTTTAAAGGGTACAAAGTACCAGGTACCAAGTACTAAGTATTTCTAGGACAAGTCCTGTTCGGGGCAATGCGGAGGTTGTTCTGCCATTGACCGTTTTTTACTTTCGGGAGCCTTCCAATTCGCTGCGTTCATTGGGGCCGGCAGGTAAGTCAAAGAGCTACTTAAAATAAACTTTGTGCAACTTATTTTTTTACTTGGTGCCCTTGCCTGCCCGCCGTGGCGGGTGACCCATTTGTCTCCGCGAAGAAGGAAACTTTGTGAAACTCCTTTAAAACTCAGTGGAACTCTGTGTCCCTTTTCCCTCTGTCTTCCGTCTCCGGTCTCCTAATACGCATTCTCCCTATTAAACATCAACTCATGCACCGTTTTCACTACGATGGAGAGATCCAGCCAGATAGACCAGTTTTGGATGTAGAAATAGTCCAACCTCACCCTGGACCGGATTTGGTAGGGCATCTCGATTTCCCCACGATAGCCCTTCACCTGCGCCAAGCCGGTAATACCCGGTTTGATCTTGTGACGCGTGTTATACTTCTCAATGCTCTGCTTGAAAGTCTGGTTCATCGGCACCGTGTGCGGTCTAGGCCCCACGATGGACATTTCACCGAAAAGCACGTTGATAAACTGCGGCATTTCATCCAGCGAAGTGCTTCTCAAAAACGCCCCAATGGTGGTCACCCGCGGGTCATCCTTTATCGCCTGCTGCGTATCGGCATAGTCGTTTGGTGTCATGGAGCGAAACTTCAGGCACCTAAATACCCGGTTGTTTTCCCCATTCCTCTCCTGGATAAAAAATATAGGCCCCTTGGATTCCAACTTTATCAACAAACCCACCAAAGGAATCAGCCAGCTCAGAATAAACACGATCACCAGAGAAGAAAAAATAATATCAAAAGCCCTTTTGGCAAAACGGTTGACTACATTGTCCAGTGGAATGTCGTTGACATTAATGACCAAAAAGTCACCGTATTTCGAAAAGGAAAGGTTTTTTTCAAGTTGAAGGCTCTTATCAGGAATAATTTTCACCTTGATGCACTTATCGTCGGCGTAATTGATAATCTGCTTGATTTTATCCGCTTCCAGATTTTCATTGATGTAGATGAGGTCAAGCTCCATCTGTTCGGCCTGATCAAAGAAATCAGATACCTTGCCTTTCGTTTCCATACAGGTAAAGGCATCATCAAAATAACCCAGAAAGTTGATCCCAAAATCCCTGCGGTACGAAAGCATTTGGGCCAATCGGTTGCTGGCCCCACCTTTACCAATGATCACCGCATTTCTGTAATTTCCGCCTTTGATGCGGTATTGCTTCAGGGCAATATGCACAGCCACGCGGTACACACTCAACAAGATAAGCATCATGTGCACATTGATCAAAAGATACAGCCTGCTCAGGTGATAGGTTTGGAACAACACCCACAATACCGAGATGATGGCCACAAACCAGAGCACGGAGCCAAAAAGCTGCTTCAGGGTTTGGCTGTAGTCTGTCGTCCTGCCGAGTTTGTAATCCTTCCTAAACAGGGTCACGCCCAGCCATACCATCAGAAACCCGAGGTAAAATACATCCGAAGAAAGCTCAGTATTAAAAATAGAGCCTAGGATCACTTTCGAAAGCAAAAGTGACAGTACAATTATGAAAGCATCTCCCAGGCTAAAAAGCCATGGGAAATTTTTATAGAAGCGTTTAGCCATAAAAATCCAGACCGACTTGTTCCCGCACAAGCAGGGTAATTCAATGTTGTTCTTTCAAGGTTTTATGAAAACCTAGTTAGATTTCAATGCAAAAATAATCAAATATTGATGACTCACTACCATTATCTTTGATTAATCCGCACAGATTTGTCAACCCATTCCTGCAATTTGACCGCCAATTATTGCGATATTTGGAAATTGATAAGACGGAAGACCGGAGACCGTAGACCGAAAGTATTCCCGTCTTCGGTCTTCCGTCTTCGGTCCTCTGGCCGCAAGGCTCCAAACCAACAAAAAATGCTACCAATAAAATCTCTATTAGCCTCATCAGAAACAGACGGCTCGCTGGGTAAGAAATTCAGGGAGGAGCGGTTTAGGTTCTTTGAGAAGCTGGTGGAAGAAAAATTTCCTGAAAATCAAAAAATCAGGGTTCTAGATGTGGGGGGCACCCAGGCCTATTGGGAGGGAAAAAGCATCCTCAAGAAAAGAAACCTTGAAATTACGGTATTGAACCTGATCGAATTTCCCGTTAACCTGCCCAACTTCAGGGCTCTGGCCGGTGATGCCACCCATATGCCTGAATTTGGCGACAACAGCTTTGATTTGGTTTTTTCCAACTCCGTGATTGAGCACCTCTACTCCTGGGAAAATCAGGTCAAAATGGCCAAGGAAATCAGTAGGGTAGGGAAGAGTTATTTTGTGCAGACGCCAAACCGCAACTTTGTCATCGAGCCCCACTATGCCCTTCCACTTTTTCAGTTTGTGCCAAAAGGCCTGGCCTTCAACATCCTTACCAAAACAAAACTCAGCCGCTTCAATCGCTGGGAGCCCTCCATGGCTCGCCAATACCTCGACGAAATCCGCCTCCTGAGCATCCAGGAAATGAAAACCCTATTCCCTGACGGGGAGGTTTACCTGGAAAAATTCCTTGGGATGAATAAGTCGGTGACGATGTTTAGGTTTTAATGTAGAAGAAAAAATGGGTACTAAGTACGATGTACTAAGTACTAAGTATTCACGGCGAGATTACGATCTATCCACCTCGTGGATAATGGGTAAATTATTGATGGAGCAACTAAAATTAAAATAAATAACGTTAATATTACTTTAAACTACTTTGTACATAGTACTTAGTACCTAGTACAAAGTAGTAAAAGCATCATTTCAATAATCCATATAACTTATAGGCATTCTGACAAAGCCATTGGTAACTTCTCTCTGAATGCTGGTTTTAACACCATTGCCTTCAAAACCAAAAACGGTAGCCTCAAATTTTGCTTCTATATAGGTATTTCCATTTGGAGTAGTGCCCACTTTGAGAATCTCAAAACTTGAATCAGCTTGTGCATCATCATTTACCAGAGTTTCAAAGCCATAGGGGGCGGTAGAATGTGTAGTGAGGATATGGCGATGCTCGTTTTCATCTAGCATAGCCAATTCTAGAGCTACCCCATCTTGGGAATTGTGTCTGTCATAGTCAAAGGAAAAAGGATACATACCCTCTTGAATAAAATCCCTTCTATCTTCCTCATATAGCGTATAATGATTCCCGGTTCTGATTTTTAATTGCTCTTTTAGATACTTTTTACCTAATATAACTTTCAAACTTCCATCACCTGATCTTTCTCTCATAGTTGTTGAAACCATGAAGAACAGTGAATCATACTCCTCAAAGGTGGGTTTGTGAGAAACGTAATAAGCTTGTAGAACCCCTGTTCCATTTCCATTTACGGAATTGCCGGTATATTCCACCCCATCAATGGTATAGGAAAACTCCCACACAAGCTCCTCAGTTGCCTCCTCCTGGATCACTGGTTCTCCATTTTCTTGACAGGAAACCAATAGAAGTACGGCAAAAATCAATGGTAATAATCTTTTCATATTTTTTTCTTTGAACGAAGATAGGTATAAAACTTTTAATTTTCCTAAACTTATAGGTAAAAAATTTCAGAGGTTATCACCACGCTAAAAGAAGGATATCCTACCAAGAATCCATTTAAACCTGCCAAATACATCGTACTTAGTACCTAGTACATTTTTCAATGGTCATATATAATCTGCTGGAAAGGCTTGGGCACTTCCATGGTTCCTTCGGTGTAGTAGGCTACGCAATAATTGCTGATAGGCAATGTTTCCACCCTATATGCCAAATCGCGGTTAGCTGAATAATAATTGGTTCGGTTCACCATTCTGTAATCGTATTTATGATGGGCAGTTGAAAATGTGCCTAGCACTTTATCGGACTCATCCGAAAGATTAACAATGTTGCCTACCAGGTTATAGGGCATCGCATCGAAAATATTGCCCGTATTGACTTGCTGCTCTTCAATTAAAGCCAAGAAGGTGGTTTGGAATGGATTTAGGGCATAAATATCAATCTCTACGAAAAATCTTCCCAGCCTATTCATGGGTAAGGCTACCACGTTAAATCTTCCACTTTCCCCCAAAGCAATGTTTGTAGGATAGGGTTCAATATTGATCTTCGCATCCAAATAAGTAAAAAACAAATAGCAGGTACATCTACATTCTATTGGGGGGAGCTTCAGGATCAAATTGCGTATGTACCTCCTCCATCCCAGATGTTTTCATATAATACCCATACGAATCCTCTGATTTTCTTATCAAATCCACATCTACATTCTAGAAATTTGATTTTGGCCAAAAGCCTCTCCAAAAACAGGGTTGATAAACACCAACTTTTCCTCTCCTTGATAATGGTAATCCTTTATCTCAGGCGCCGGCGCCACTTCCTGCCAGGTGGACTGGTAGTGCGTTCTGTCCTGAAGGATAAAATTCAACCGATACCTTTCATTTTCATCCAATTCAAAATCACCCACCGGCAGATAACTCCCTACAAGGGAATCCAGGGCCAGGGAAAATTCAAACTCGATATTTCGCCCCGCAGTTTCGGTTTCCACATACATCCGCCTGATCTCGGGCCTGTCGGTATAGCGGTTGAAAGAGCCGGACTGAAAAGCGGCAGGCTAGTAGACCTTCACATAGGTCATGTTGGGGTCATTGGACACCCAGCCATCCACGGCTATTTTCCTTTCCTGCTCAGGCACATTGATGCGGATCTCATCAATGCAGGAAACCTGAAACAAAAAAATAACAAAAACACAAACCTTACCGAGCCTATCCATCAACTATTAACCATCCATTTATCTTAAAATTTTTTGAAAGCCGGCGAGCTTCCAAGCCCCTGTAAAAAACCGTATGTCCCTTTCGATGTCAAGTCCTAATTTTACTAGACACTTTAACTCTGCGAAACTCCATTAAAACTCAAAGTAACTCTCCCGATCCACGAAAAGCTCCTCGGGACAAGTTATGTCCCTTATGATCCGGACTTCCTATTTCGGTCTTCCGTCTTCGGTCTTCAGTCCTTTATTCAATTTTCATTTGCTCTCTTAAATGTCCTAGGAGTTTTTGCTACAATTCCATTCTCTAGAATCCCCTTGAGCAACAATTCTTCATTATCCAGCTTCACAATCAAATACCTATAAGTAGCAATCTTTTTATAATCATTGATAACCAAAGTATCCTTATCCAAATGCCATTTCCCTATCTTAGGAACTATTGATCCTTCCTTCATATCTGTAAAATACAGGGTGTCTTTGGTAAACAGGTAATAGGTAGAGTCCATATAAAGATTATAAATATCAAGGCTCTTTAGGTAATCATCAGGATCCAAGTCCCCAGTTCTGGGAGAACTGATCAGCTTTTCATAGGCCGGATAAGAAACTATCTTCCACTCACCCAGAATCAATGTAGGGTCAATGATCAGTAATAAGAGCAAAGTAAAAGCTTTCATTTAATGTTCTTTATTTTTTACAAAAACCATATCATTCTTACTCACATCCCCATTCCTATGAATAAGATTCATAACCAAACTATCAGAGTTCACTTTTTTAATGAAAAATTTATAAGTCTTGATCTTCGAAAGGTCATTGATGTACAGTGTATCTGACTTTACATGCCACCGCCCCATTTTCTCAAATATTTGATTTTCCTTGTAATCCGAAAATATCACCGTGTCCTTGTCAAAATGATAGTAGGTATTATCCAATACCATTTGAAAAGTATTTTCAACCCTAATTCTTTCTTCATCACTGGCTTCAAAGTATCGAGGGGAAGAAATTATGCTAGAAAAGGCTTCAAAAGAGACCAATTGCCACTTCCCCAGTAATTCTGTCTGAAGCAGGCTGATAGGAAGAAGAACAAGAAAAATTGCTTTCATAGAGGAAATGGTTAATACACGCTGAACAATTTAGGGATAAAGTTTTTAACTCCCAAAGAAATAGGTGATTTTATACACTCACCTGGTCTATCACTACCTCTACATAAGCAAGGTGTTGGGCAAGGATAAGGCCCACGTACATCCTTAGCAATACAAGTAAACAAAAAAAGCTCTCAGAGATACGGAGAGCCTTTAAATTTTAGATATAAGATCTTAGGTCTACTAATAAAAAATGAAAAATTTAAACCGATTCTTTACCCACTCGAGATCTAATTGCTTCGGCTACAAAATTATTTAATGAAACCTTGGTTTCCATAGCCAGAAGAGCTGCTTGTTGATGCAAAGCCGGTGATATTCTTACATTAAAACTTCCTTTGAATGGTTTCTCAGGGGATTTTCCTGAGGCTTTGCATTCATTTAAATATGTGTCAATAGCATCTCTGAAATCCTGTTCCAAATGCTTTCCTGTTTCGCCCTCATATGAAATCAGTCCCCTTAGACCTAGTACTTGTCCAAAGAGTAAATTGTCTTCAGGGCTGTATTCTATACTTCCCGTATAACCTTTATAATCCAGATATTTCATAACTCCAAAATTTCTTTCATCTGACGCATTTGGTAATTCTTCATAATTCGGCTAGGATGTGGCTTATGAAGCATTATTGTTACATCATCCCCATTCTCGAATTTAACTCTTGATCCTGAGGTCTTACCCTTCTTAACTTCCTTAAAACCGAAATAACTAAGAAGCCTAACCATTTCATTATAATGAAAATCGGAAGGAATATGTAACTGTAATTAGTTGCATTTTATAAAATGATTTAGAATAATCCAAACCACCTCAATACTAAATTAACTCAAATATCGAAAGCCAAAAAAAGTGCAAAAACTGAAAAAGGCCCCTAGTATTACTAAGAGCCTTTTTCAATTTATAAAATATTATATCCTATGCTTCAATACCTCATGATCATTTTTCCACCTGATCCACTTGGCTTACCTTTCGTGGGACAGTAACCCTTTTTCCTGATAGTCGCTGGAATACCTCCAAATACTTATCCGTCACGATTTCCCAATCATACTTTTCGGTAAGCCCATTGCGGGAGGTTTTTCTCAGCTGCTCCATAGCGGCAGGGGCTGATTCGGAGTTGGCTATGCATTCGGCCACGGCCAGTGTGTTTTTCTTAATAAACCAGCCATGCTCTCCATCCTGCAGCATCTCTCTATTAAACGGTGTATCTAGGGCCAAAATAGCACAACCAAAACCCAGCGCTTTAAGCATCGCAGGATTGGTGCCTCCATATTCATGGCCGTGTATATAGGCATAACTGTTTTGGTACAGGGCAGCCAGATCCTCAGCATCCCTTACGTATCCGGTAAACAGCAGGCGCTTGTCATCAATGCTTTTTAACTTATCCACATAGTCATCCTGAAAGGGAACATCTCCCACAATGACCAGTTTGCGCTTGGAATTTGATTTAACAAAGCCCTCTATCAGCAGATCGGCATTATTATCAGGCACCAACCTGCCCACAATTAGAAAATACCCTTCCGGATATAAATTCCACTTTTCAATTCTATTGGGGTCCGCCATCAGCGAGGGATTTGCTCCATAGGCAATCACTTCCGATTGGGCGTTGAACATTTCCTTGTACACGCGCTGCATCTCATCGGAATCGTTGATTATTTGGTCATAAAGCTTGGTGGCCAGACGGCTGGCAAATTTGAAATACCTGGAGCCCAAGCCCTTCCATTTGGGTCTGAGCCACTCCAGACCGTCCACATTGATAGCAGTGGGTTTTCTAAAAATCCGTGAAATCATCCCAAAGGGGCCATTTCCACTATTCACTACAAAAATCACATCCACATCGGTAAAGCAGGCGTGCACCATGGAGAGAAAAGAATGGGTAAGCTGTGTGAGGCTCTTGGTCTCAATGGCCGGAAGATACTTAAGCTTGATGCCGTTCACCTCTTCAGGTTGTTCATCAAATAAAGCACTATGGCAATATACGGTCACTTCCACCCCACGCTCCTGCAGCCTTTCCCCCAGCTCCTTCACCATGGTATCATAGCCCCCATACACATAAGGATACCCCTTGGCTCCCAATATGGCTACTTTCAACTTTTCTTCTCCTGAAGTATTTGGCATATTTCGTGATTTTCTTCCGTCTTCGGTCTTCGGTCTCCTGTCTTCCACACTACAAAGTAAAGGCCTCAAATTCAATAATTAACCACCTCACCGATTATTTTCTATAATTCAACCTAGAAAAACCCAATTTCAACGAAAAGTGTTCCAGGGGCGAACCTTTCAAAGGTGGGCTTAAAGCTTCCTAAAATAAAAGGCGGCTTGATCCCCTTTCTTGGCTTTATTCAGTTTCATCGCCTCTTTTTCCCAAGCTTTGAGGGTTTCTTTATCAAAATGCTCCAAAGGATCAGCTTGGTAATGGGCTATATTTCTTTTGCACAATTCGCTGGCCCAAAACTGAAAGGATGTGCTGTCGTAAATTACACTTCCCAAGGTGAGCCCGGCTGATTCACCGAGCATTTTCATGCCTTGCTCACTGTGGATAAAAAGATGCCTGGGCGCATCCAATTGGACCCACTCCGCACCGTATCTTTTCCACACCTCTGCATCTGCGACCGGGATTCTGATTATCAACTGCCCCTTGGGTTTTAATATCCTGTGAGCCTGCCGAAGCACCTCCAAAGGACGATCCATGTGCTCAAAGGCATGGTGCATCATCACACAGTCATACTTTTCATCGATCTCAAAAACGGATTTCCTTTCAAGCTTTACACTTTCATTGATTTGGGCTGGGCTTTTCATGAAGGGATCAAACCCCGTCAAATCCCTATAACCCCCACAATAGAGTTCATAAATCAACTGACCAGACCCACATCCTATATCGGCGATTTTATCGTCATAGTTCAGGTTAAGCTTTCTAAACCATGCCCCATAAACCGGCTCCAGTGCTTTAATGGGAAAAAGCTGGTAGGCACTTAACCTAATCTTCTTTAGCACCCTTTTTAGGCTGTTTGACTGATTTAGGCAGACAAATGAATAATATTTATCAGAATAATAGGGAGAAAGGTCTTGCGGGGGATCAATTTGCTGTATGGTCCCACACTGTGAGCACCGGAGATAAGGAAAAGCCTCCAGCGTACCAAACATGTGCTCTTTAACCGTAAATTCCTGGTTACCGGTTTGATTTTGACAAACTTGACAAGTTGCTGTTGACATGAATTTAGATTAATAGGAAGGAACATCCTTTTTCCAGGCATGGCCTTTATTCACGTGCACTATGGCCTCCAATTCCTCGGCAAATACATTTGTGGAGTTCCCAATTTTAGCCAAAAAACTATACAATGGATAACCTTTTATTACTTGCTTGTAATTTTTGTAGTTATAATGGTTTATGGTGACTTTAAAGTCATCAGAAAGACTCGGGAAATAATGCTTGAGTTCCTTGGCCGAATACTCTTTCCAATGGTGGCCATAAGTGATTTGATTCAAGATATCATCCACATTTGTCCCTATTCCTCTCAAAGAGATAATGTTTTTTACACTTCTGACCAGGCTGGGAAGGCTAAGTGAATTGGGAGTAGATATGTATATATCACCGCCTGATTTCACCACTTTATGCAATTTCTTCCAAAAGGAAACCGGATTAAAGGTAATGTGCTCCAGGATTTCCGTGAAAAGAATAAGATCATACTTCTCCTCAGTTGCAGAAAGTGCTTGCAAGGAGGGAAGGTCATTTTCCACAATCTTGTTGATACCAAATTCCTCCCGGCGTTTTTCCACAAAATCCATGGACCAAAACTCGGTCACATCCATACAGTCTACTTCAAAACCAAGTTTTCTCAGAATGATAGAAGTGTGCAAATAGTGGCTACCTATATCAAGAATGACTGTTTTAGCAGAATCGTAATGTTTTTCCACATAATTGGCCATACGCCTAAAACGGTCTTTGTGGAAATAAAAATAATCCACATCCTTGGTCTCACCGGTTGCTAAAACCAACTCCTCCAATTCCTGGATTATATCATCAACAGACTTTTTATTCATAATTATTTTGGGGGAATTACCCATATTTCAACTTTCAGGTTTACGTTGCTGAAGCACCTGACCCAAATACGATTTTATTTCTTGATCAAACCTCTCTAAACCAAATAATGCTTTGGCCCTGTTTTGTGATTTCCGGCCCATTTCCTTTCTAAGCTCCTTGTCCTCAATCAGCCCAAATAAACATTTGGTTCCGGCTTTGGCATCGGAAACTGGAATCAAATAACCATTAATGCCATCCTCTATCATTTCCGCAGCGCCACCCGAGCGTGTTGCCACAACAGGTAGACCGGCTCCCATGGCCTCTAAAATGACCGTGGGGAAGGAATCCGGCATGATGGATGGCAGCACAAAGATATCGCTTATGGCTAGAATATCATCAATATCGGAGCGGAAACCCAAATCGATCACATTTTCCTCCATTTCGTGTTTCCGGATAAACTCTTTCATTTCATCCAAAATAAATTCATATCCTGGATAGGGGTCTCCGGCCATTAGAAAAACCACATCCTGCCTAGTTTTGAGAATCTCTTTGGCCATGTCCAAATAAAAAAATTGCCCTTTGCCAGGATTTACCCTGCCCACCATGGTCACCACAATCTGGGAGGCTTTTATACCCAATCCAGCCTTTAAGTCCCATTCTGGTTTGTGAGTATCACGGATGGGAATCCCATTGTGGATAACTTTCACATTTCCCTGTACTCCTAAACTTTTCCAGTGATCAGAAACAGCTTTTGAAACCGCTAAAACATGATCAGAACTTTTCATCTGCCCAGCTAGGAACTTTACTAAAAAGGATGGAGATGGGATAATTTCATGCACATGCCATACATGTGCAATACCTTTATTTCTTGCAAAAAATGCCCCCACCAACACCGCTAAAGTGTTGGTGTAAATCAAGCTAAAGCGGTTTTCCCTATGAAGTTTGTTCAAAAATCTATAGGCTGCAAAAAGCTTTAGTATGCGGTTGGCCAGGCCTAATGGGTTGAAATATTTTCTTCTTAAAACCCCAAGGTTCTGAATCTTCACCTTGACGCCTCGCTTTTCAAGTTCTACAGACAATTGGCCACGGTAGGGAAGCACCACTACTGGGTCTACGCCAATTTTCATGGCTGATTCTATCACAAACAGTAGAATCAATGATGATCCGTAGAGGTCTGCCGAGCCGTGAAGAAAAAGCACAGTTTTACCTTCAGTTGTTTTTTTAACCATTAGAGATCAATTGGTGGAAGGATTCATAAAAATTCTGGCGGGAGAAAACCTTGGTTCTTATTAAGCCTTTTTGTATCAGGTTTTCTCTTAATTGGGGCTCCAAATGCAGTTTTTCCATCTGTTTGGCAAAGTTATCCACATCTCCGATAGGGGAAACCAAGGCAGCTCCCCCGGCCACTTCGGCCAGCGCCGCCTGGTCTGAAATAAGCACAGGAATCTGATTGTGCATGGCTTCAATGACGGGAATCCCAAAACCTTCATTGGAGGATGGAAAAATATAGGCGAAAGCATTTCTGTAAAGGGACTTCACCTTTTTGTCGGGCAGAAAACCGGGTAGGACAACTTTTTCTTCAAGTCTATATTCCCTGATGGCACCCACCACAGCAGGATAATCATCTAGTGCAACACTTAAGCCCCTTTCACCTACCAAAACCAATTTCTTTTCGCCCGGATACTTTTGGTCAAACTTTGCAAAGGCTTTGATCAAAACAGTTAGATCCTTCCTTTTGTCAAAGCTTCCAATATGGAGAAAATACCCCTGAGCCCACAACTCTAATTCTTCCAAAATGCGGTCATCCGCTTGGTCTGGCAGTAATCTAGGGCACTGGTAAATCACCTCAATGGGGTGCTTGATTGGAGTAGCCTGCTCGATGGATGCTTTCGCATATCGGCTGGTAGTCACCACAGTGGTATTTTCCTTCAAACCCCAATAAATAGCCTTAAGGAAGTATTTACGCCAATGTGCATTGTAATTTTGGGGCATCTGCCAAAAAAAGGCATCATGAACGACCACAATATTTGGCTTTGAATTGAGCGCTGGAGCTACAAAATCAAAGCAGATCAAGTGATCTGCTTTATGGAATTTCAATCTGAGAGGTAGGACTAACTGCTTGTAATAAAAGTAATAAATATGATAAAGCAGCTTTCTCCAATAAGGCACATCGCCTCGGAAAAAGGTTTGAGTTGCTTGTTTCTCTGGATCATGGGAAAAAATATACTCGAGATCATCTTGGGAATGCTCATTTACCGCCTCCACAAACTCCAGCATATAGGTTTTGATCCCCGTCAGTGCTGTATTAAGGTAAAATAAATCTACATAAACCCGCTTTTTCATGAAAGAGCAAGTTTTGGGTAAGCAATTTTCTGATAGGCCATCACACTGTGGCCGACCATCCACCAGCTGGTCCAGGCTACATAGGCATAAACTTCCGCATTTGCCGTGAATAGGGGAAGCAACATCCCGACTTTGACAGCTGCTGCCACAAAACCGATCCGCGCTACCATCACATTTTCGCTTTGCCTGAATACTCGCAGCGACACCCTCACGGCATAATAAAGCATCAAAATATAGAGTATCATTCCCAGCCATCCCAACTGCACGCCATATATGAGGAACTGGTTTTCTCCCCCGACCCGCAGTTCATCCTCCACGGAGCCCACATTCCCGCTCATACCTAATCCTATCCCCAGAGGGTTGGCTACCATGGAGTCAAGGGCCAGCACCCATTCGATCACGTGTCCTACACTGGATGTGCTTTGAAAGGTAAGGGTGTCTACAACGAAATAGTAGAAATCCTCAGAGGCAAAAAACAGCACATACAATACAAAGGCCACTAAGCCGGCAGCCCCTGTTAAAATCAATTTGTAAAGTTTGAAGACCAGGGCGATGAAAAATATCATTACAAAGAAAGCTAGGAACGCTGCCCTCGAAGCTGCAAATAGCAGGCTTGCGAAAGAGGTAAACATCACGATGGTTGGCAGAAGCCAATCTTTTCGGTCGGAAGTAAGGAAAAAGATCAATCCAGCAGAGAAACCCAGCAAAATCGAGCTCGCCAATTCTAGAGGGTCGGAGAAAAAGGAGGCCAAGCGTTTAGTAACCGCGGAAGTTTCAAAGGTCCAGGTCAGGCCAAAATGCCCCGAAGCCTCAATATCCTGTATATCCAGCATGTAGCGGGCATATCCGGTGAGGGATTGCAAATGGGTATCAATGGCCGTTTCAAATACATTGACAAAAAAGGCCGAAATGGCTATGAAGAAAACTATGGTAAAAAACCTTTTGTAATCCTCTTGGGAGAAATTGCTGTTTCGGCCTATGAAATACACAATCCCAGGAATCAGCAAGTTTTTAAAATACAGGGCCCTATTGACAAAAGAGGCCTCGCCGAGGGGCAGGAGCATAAAAAGGAAGGAAAGCCCCACAAATGCCAAAAACAACTTATCCACAATATGCAACCGCCAGGGGTAATCGTTCAGGTTTTTTTGGTAGGCCACAAAGCCAACAAGCCCAAGCAAAACAATCAGTTCCTTTTGAAACTGAAAGAAATTGACCGCTAGGGGTGAACCCGTCACCTGATAGGTCAAACTTAAAATGGTGGTGTAAAAAGGAAGAAACAGCATCAAGAAGAAAATAGCGTATTCGTATTTTCCTTTGAAGATCATCTGCTTCAAGGTAAACTGCATCAAAACAGCCCAGGCAATGATTATGATAAATAATGCAATCAAGGTTTTAAGGGAACGGGGCTATTAGGGTCCAACTTGTAACCGTCGAGCAATCCTCTCCACACCGACTTAAATTTCTCCTTCCGGTTTCTCAACAGGAAATAGCCCATGTAGGCAAACATCTTGGCAGTTTGAAACGGAAAGGCAGTATATCGGCTAAACAAGTCTTGATGCTGCCGCATGAGGAAGATTTGATTTCGCACGTTCAGATAATGGGCTGAAGGGGAGAGGAAGCCCTCCTTTTGCTTGGTTTTGGACTTGGTAGACCCACTGGCTATATGGTAAATTTTGCTTTCAGTCACCACACCTAGATCATATCCGGCTTTCCTAATCCGAAAAGAATAATCCACATCCTCAAAGTAAGCGAAGTAGGAGGGAGTGAGCGGCCCGATTTTCTCCAACACCTCGCCCCGGATCATCAAGGCACAGCCAGTGAGCCATTGGGTATTGAAGACTCCCGATCCAATTGAGGAGGATGAAATGGTAGAGGCTATAGTGGTAATAAAATCCCCTCCAGATTTCCATACTTTTTCCCTCTCGGGATGGTTAAATATTAAAGGCTGAACAGCTCCCAACCTGCTGTCTGCTTCCATGGCCAAAACTAGTTTTTCCAAAAAGTCCGGCTCCAAAAAAGTATCGTTATTCAAAAGAAGCACATAATCATAGCCTTGGGTTTTGGCATATTCCATGGCTACATTATTGCCCCCGGTAAAGCCCAAGTTATCCACATTTTGAAAATAAACAGCCTTAGGATACGCCTTTCGCAGCTTTTCTCCCGACCCATCGGTGGAACCGTTATCAACCAATAAGATATCCACATTGGAATAATACTGCTGTTGCAGCTGCTCGATGCATTGTCTGGAATAATCATAGGTATTCCAATTGACAAGAATAATTACAACTTTCCCCTTTTCCATTTTTACTAAACCGGAAGTAAGGAGTTATAAAATTTGCTGACCATCGCCTTGCTAGTTTTTCTCAACAGAATCAGATTTACCACAAAACTTACCAGCTCGGTACTTAACAAGGCTATGCATAACCCAATGGGACCAAAATGCTGTGTCAATATAATAGACGCAATGATCATGTAGACGCAGACCAGCCAGCTTGATTTAAAAAACAGTGTTTTCTGATCTGTGATAAGTAGGAACAATACATTCACAATATTTAGACAGGCAAAAAGGGGCACAAATGCCAGAAGCTGAAGATAGGAAACGGCTTCAGGCAGGTGGCTTTTGGATAATAAGGTTATGATGTAGGGCGAGGCTAAAGAGAACACGATGGCCAGTATTAACCCGCCCAAAAGTGCAAGCCCATAGATTTTTCGCACAAAAAGCACTACCTCGTCGATTCCCTGCTGCATTAATCTGGATGCGTTGGGATAGATAGCCTGGATCACTAGAGCTGGAAAAATTCTCAACACCATGGTAATTCTTTCGGCCAAGCTGAAATTCCCCAGTATTTCGGCAGTAGCATAAAAGGAAAGAATGATCAATCCGCCATTTACGGCAATATGAGAAGCAAAATTTGAAAGAAAAAGCAAAAGATTGTTTCTCAGGGACTCATATATCTGACGAAAATCCGGCTTGTAAAACCTGATCTGCATCTGAAAGTGGATGTACAGAAGTAAAAGAATGTTTATCGAGAAGGCCGAGATACCCAGCAGAAAATTTACCCATTTGGCTTGGACCGGATTGTGGATAAACAATACGATGCCCATCAAATAAAGGAGCTTGCTGAAGACGTTGGAGATGGAAATCAGCTTCATTTTCTCCATTCCCTGGAAAAACCATAGAGGCAGGGTCGCCTCGGAGAAAAGCAGCATCACCGAAAAGGCCAAAATCACCTGGTACTCCTTGAAGAGCCCAAAACCGAAAATGCTGATCAACAGCACCACGGTGGCAAGGGTGGCTAAGAAAACTTTGCTGAAAATGATGTTGCTGACAGAGTGGGAGAGGGCCAGCTTGTTTTTTTGGTTGATCGCCACTTCCCTAGGGCCGCTGAGGTTATAGCCAAACCCCACCCAAATATTCGCTAAAATAATTACCGAAAGGGCCAGGTTGACCAAACCAAATTGATCCACGCCAATGGAGGTGATCAATAGGGGCATGGAAATGAGGGAAATCAGAACATTGGAGGACTGTATGACAGCCAGAAAAATAAAGTTCTGAAAAGATTTGTGCTTTATCCAATGGATAAAGGGCAATGAGGAAAGCTTTTCTATCATCGGACCTTTACGCTGCCTGCCTTATATTAGCCCTGTAAAGGGTAGAAAGGTAAACATAGAAAATGCCTAGCACCAGCATGATCATACCGCCAAATACTATCCCCTTGGATAACTTGATCCGGTTTTCCTCCAATGGAAACCTAGGAGAATCGATGATCTGGATTAAGGGAGAATTGTTGCGATGATTGACTTTGGCAATCTCCAGGTTTTTGACAATCTCACCATATACCGTGGTAGAAGCCTGCACATCTACTTGGCGCTTTTTGGTTTCCACCATGGCCCGCTGCACGAGCGGGTTCGGATTGGGCACATTATCAGTAGCAGAGGCAAAATCCGTAAGGCTTTTGTCCAAAATCCTTCTCACCGAATCCGCCTGGGACTGCAAAATAGCCAGGTTCTCGGCCGTTTTCTTGGTCTTGGTCTCGTGGTAGAAGTTATTCACATTATCCACCAGCTGCTCATTGAAATACTTCGCAAACACCTGGTCTTTAGAATTGATGGTCACATTGATAATGCTAAGCTTTCTGTCAGGCTTTTGCACCGATAGGTTGTCCCTGCGGATATCCTTCATGATTTCCTTGACCACACTATCCTGTTTAACCGTAAATTGATCTCTTGGAAGGCTGAAGTTCATGGTGGATAAGTCTACTTTTCTTTTCCACTTCTTCTCCAGCTTATTGAAAGCAATATACCTGTCAATAAGCCTCGTGGTACTATCGCCGGCCATGGGGCTAAGCAGGGTTTTGCTGAGCATATTGTCAGAGCGGTACAGCTCCATGATGTTGTCACCGGAAAACAGCCCGTTTCCCCCACCCAGTGAACCCAGGTTGATTCCCACGAGGGAAGCAATGCCAGACATGCCTCCACCCATTCCCGACATATCGGCCTCCTCCAGTACAAAAGAGGTTTCTGCTGTATAAACCGGCTTTTTCAGAAAGGATGCCGCCGCACCCAATAGCATTCCGACCACCAGAAATATGGCCAGTATTTTCCACTTGGAGCGGAAGGTTTTCCCCCATCCGCGCATTCTCAGCACGAGTTCGCGGAAAGTGATTTTATCGTCTTTTATATGTTGGTACTCTGCCATCGCTTATTCTCCTCCTCCAAAGTTGATTTGGCTCAGCAACAAGGCTAATGTTGCCAAACCTGTCGTAACACTGATAATCTCTCCCGGTCGGAAAGGAATTCTTGGCCCTTTGGTGGGCACAATTACCTCGGCGCCCGGTTCCACACTTGGATAGAACCTCAAGCCAAGAAAACTCTTGGTCCTGGCCACCTCTCCATTTGCATACACTACATAAGTGCTTCTTCTCTTGGCCCTGTTGTCAAAGCCGCCCGCCCTGTTGATAAAGTAACTCATGGATCGGTTATCTTCATACTTCACCGTGGTCGGATAGATCACATCTCCCCGCAGGCGAACCGTCTGCAAGCGCTTGGGTATGCTGATGATGTCTCCCTCTTCCAAAATCAGATCATGTCTGGAACCCGGGTTTGCCAATATTTTCTCCAAATCAATGGCAATGGCCTCGGTCTCCCTGATCTTCAGCGGGGCAATTTCTGCCTTACGCTCCGTGATCCCACTCAATACATCTACTTTCGACTTCACCACCAGATCCTCCTCAAGTTCTGTGGTGAATTCCTGGTAATTCTTGATGTCTTCCCCGATACGGGTCAATAATCTTCTCTGGGACTCGGTCAAATCATCGCTTTCGGATGAAATTCTCGCCAATAGGTTTTCGTAATTCTTTTGCTTCCTGACCCTTTCCGACTCCGTTTCGTAAAACTCTGTCCTACGTATCAAGGTTGCCCCTTTGGGATAGGCAAAATCCGTCAGCCCGCCGGCCCTGCGGATCACGTCTGAGATTTTTTCCTCCGCATTCTTCACTGCAAATTCACCTGGAGCCGCTACCTGTCCTTCGATTCTGATCACTTTCTCCAGCACGAAGTTGGGCTTTCTTCTGATGATCACATGATCAAATGGTTGAAGCACTACCGGCGAGGCAGATGGGCTGAGGTCTCTATTGACACTGGTAGCGATGATGTCGGAAATATCTCGTGCATTGTCCTGGGCGGCCCGTCTGGCAATTTCCACCTCTGATAAGGAGGCGGCTTCTTTTACCCCTCCGGCAAATATCAGCAAATCCTCCACGGTCATGTTTTTGGAGAAAGGAAAAATACCCGGATTTCTCACCTCCCCGGTAATCTTCACATAAAATTCTTCTGTAAGGTCATAGATGGAGGCCACCCTCACTATGTCTTCCCGCTGAAGTGTCAAATCATTTTGACCAGCCATTACCTCCGAGAGATTGACCTGCAGCACTTCTGTGGATAAATCTTCATGCGTCCGCAAAACTGTAGCCCTTTCCAAAAAAGCCTCTCCACGCAGACCTTCGGCCCTTTTGATCAAGTCCGAAAGCTTCATGCCATCCGAGATGGCATAATTGCCCTCACGGAATACCGCCCCTTTGATCTGAACCCTGTTGGTGAATCTATCCAGCAGTTGGCCTGCATAATACCTGTCTCCACCTTTGACGGTAAACATTTCGAATTGCTCTCTATAAATGTCGGAAACGGTTTTTTCTTTCGGTGTATTTCTGACCACACTCACCCTATCGGTAAAGGCATCATCCGTAAATCCACCTGCGTAACGCATGACTGATTGAAGATTTTCACCCTCCTTCACTTCAAAAATACCGGGTCTTTTGACCTCTCCAGCTACCTGCACCCGAGCTTCAAAGGGCTCCACCATGATGACATCCTGATCCTGCAGTTGGGAATTAAGGTCTGCCGTTCCCCTCATCAAAAAGTCGTAAATATCAATTCGGGCAATCTCCCTGTTATTTCTTATCAATTTTACGTTTCTCATAGAGCCCCTCTCATTTGGGCCTCCAGCAGCATACAGGGCATTGAAAACCGTACTGAATGCGCTCAAAGTAAAGGTGCCAGGTAATCTCAATTCCCCCACCATATGTACTTTGATGGTGCGCACATCCCCTAGAGATACTTGCACAAAAGTAGTTGGATTGTTGCCTCCCATGCCAGGGTAATAAGTCTGAAGTCTGCCTTTTATCCTACGGGTAGCCTCCTCTATAGATAGGCCGGAAACGCTTACAGGCCCAACATTATCCAGCATAAGGTTACCTTCAGGGGTCACATTGGCTTCGTAGTTTTGCTCTGATTCCCCATAAATATCAATGAAAAGTTTATCCCCAGGGCCTAGAATATAGTTTTTTGGCGTAGCCAAGTTGAGGTTCGGCTCAAAAGTCAGGTTTCTTTCCTGATTGTAAAAAAGATCCATTCCAAAGATGGGTAGGTCGGCTTGGTCCCGCACTACCTGCCCTTGCTGGTTGAGTAGGCCTTGGCTGATCTTTTCAAGGTCCACCTGCTTGCGGGGCTCTCTTCTCGCCGTCCTGGTGGTGGTGCGGGTGGAGCTGTCACCGATCAGGTCCAGTTGCTCCATTCTCAAGCGGAGCTTTTCCACCTCAGCTTTCGGAAGGCCCCTGGATTCTGCCATCTGGAGAAGCTCTTGGTCGGATAATCCGGCCGCTTTTCCTCTTGCTATCAGTTCCCTTACTTCATTATCGGAAAGGTCATCAACCCGCACCGTCGCTATATCAGGCATGGCTTGGGCAAAAGACTCTGGAATTTGAATAATCAGGCTAGCCACTAGAGCCAGCAAAAAGATAAAACGTATTTTCACTTTATGATTTGAACAGATGTTGGACTGAGTAAAATTTGATATTTGATACAGCTTCGCCACCTCAATCCCAACAAGGCATTGAGCAGCGAAATCCCGGCTTTGGGCAGGGTATGCCAAAAATCACCGTAAAGATAATTATTCCATTCTATTGGGAGAGGTTCTTTGGGATTTATTCCACATTTGCAGGCTATTCCGTGCAGTTTTGACAGATGTCGATTTGGCTCCTGTCCCGCAAAAGCTGTTTTCTAAACGAATTATATAGGGGTTTATTCCAAATGGAGGACATTTTTTCGGTCTTTAGACTGCCCATCACATACTTAGCATCCTTATCAAAGCAGCAGGGCACAATATTTCCGTCCCAAGTCATAACCGCCCCCTGCCACATCCGCCAGCATTTGTTTTCCATTTTGTTTTTGAGCTGCCAGGTACCGCCACCTGTGGGTACATATCGGGAATAGTTGAGGTTGTTGACCGGAATCAAGGGAGAACCGTTTTCATAATCGTAGATCTGGGTGGTCTTCAGTTGGAGCTCATCAACCTGGAGCTGTGCCGCAAGTTTTTTGATATCCGGTAGCTGGTGTTCATTCACTCCTGTGACCAAAAACTGAAGGATAACCTGCGGAAAAGCGCTTCCTGCTTTGTTTCGGTATGCGATAAGGTTTTGAATTCCCTCCGTGACTTTGGCGAGTTTTCCCCCTATCCTATAATTCTGATAAATTTCCTGCGAGGTCCCGTCTACGGATACAATGAGTTGCTTCAACCCAGACTCTACGGTGTATTGGATATTTTTGGCCGTAAGGTAATGTGCGTTGGTGGAAGTGGCGGTAAAGATTTTATGGCTGTCGGCATACTTTACCAAATCAAGAAAATTAGGATGCAGGTAGGGTTCCCCTTGAAAGTAAAGGTGTAAATAGGAGAGGTGCCCTTTCATTTGGTAAATGGCCGATTTGAAAAGCTCCTCATCCAACATCCCCGTAGCCCTGGAAAAGCTCCTCAAGCCACTCGGACATTCCGGACAGCGGAGGTTGCAGGAGGTAGTGGGTTCAATGGAAAGGCTGGTGGGCAGACCCATGATTTTGGGTTTGCCTAGTCTCCTGGATAATTGAAACGAACTAACAAGCAACAGGTAATTGTAGACCTTACCCCAAGTGAGGTAGCCCAAAAATGCCCGTCCAATCCAAATTTTGGAATTCATCTGCTAAAGATAGGAAGTTAGGATGAGCAGGAGTAAGATTCAGGGGAAATTTATGGGTACTAAGTACGAAGAACCAGGTACAAATTACACCGCAGTACAAAAGGGTTTTCTTAAGCCCTTTTGACGCTGGCCTGTCTTTTGGCGTTTTCACTCGCGTTCCTGCTTCTAATGCTCTCGGTAAGCGTACAGATTTAGATGGGTATAGATCTAGAAAAAATATACTTGACTACCTAAGGCCTAATTCTTTCAGTTTAGGAATATATTTGATAATGTGATCAGGACAGGTTTCAAACTTAGCAAGCTTACCATTTGCCAGTGAAAGGCAATACTGGGGCTCTTTTTTATATCTTGAGGAATCAAATAGGTGTAAATTATCAAAAAAACTAAGGTTAATATTCAGGTTACTATAACCATCATAAAACCTTTGTTCTATTTCCTTCTCTGGAACAAAATGGCCCCCATTTTCTACTCTTATAGCGACTCTTCTTTTCGCCTCCGCAATTGAATTTAGGAAAAAGTAAACCATATTAATTTCATAACCCTTCTGCTTAAACCTAGCTGGCCAGTATAATGGGGTGGAGTTAAAGTTGGTTTCGTAGCAGAATGGACTTTTATCTGACCAAGCATTCTGTATTTGGCGCTCCAGCTCAGCAAAAGCCTTATTGTGGGCCATGGTATCTTGAAACTCAGTAGGAACTAATGAATTGTATATGCCTAAAAAATGCTGATCGTAATCGAATGGAACAACTCCCTCTGGAGTAAATGCATTAGAATATGATGACTTTCCAGATCCATTACATCCTGCAACAATTAAAAGTTGGGGTTTATCCATTATTGAACTGAGGGGAAGGAGGCGGGCTTTTTGTAGTCAATCCCTTGGCAACTTTTTCTTCGTATATCTGGATTTCTTTTTTAATTCTTGGCATTTCAGCTTTAAGCTTTGATTTATAAATCTGAATCTGTCTATGAATATTTTTTACTTTCGCTTCCATAACCTAAAGATAGTAAAATTTCTTCAAACGTAATACCATTCTAATTGACTATTAATTAGACCTTTAGTCCCAAACCTAGTAAAACCCCAATCTACAACCTTTAGGAAAGAAACTGCTATCTTTGCATAGCACAGGGCTAAGTGCTCAGCGCTCAAAATTCACCCCCACACTATCCACCGGCGGGATCAATATTTGATCGATTCCGTGGATTACCCCATTGCTTGCTTCCACATCCGGGGTCAGTATAGAGGCGGAGTCGTTGATGGTGATATTTGTGCCGCTGGACTGGAATGTCAGCGCTTTGTTTGGGAGTAGGGATTCCATCGCCGCATTGGGGATTTGAGCTGAAAGCAGCTCGCCACTCAATAGGTGGTACAACAACAGGTCCCTTACACCCGGCCGGGCGAGAAACATTTCCATATCCTCCCCATGAGCACTAAGGTAACTGTTAAAGGCATCATTGCTAGGGGCAAAAAGAGTAAACGGCCCATCAGACATCAGGTCATCGGCCAGATCTGCGGCAATCAAGGCCTCCTCTAGCAAGCTGAAATTGGCGTTTTCCTGTAGGATCTGAATAATAGTGCGTTCTTCCAGCACCTCATCTATATCCTGATGACAGGACATCAGGCCTAGTATTGCCAGGCACATTAATAAAGCTATTGATCTCATAGTTGGTTTATTTTATAGTATTATAAATGGAATTCTGAATTCTGAATTAATAATTAGAAATTAAAAAAGAATGAAATTTGTGGCCTTTGTGGCCAATTTAAGCCTCAATGAAAACCCCCATTTCTATCCAAGTGTTTGGACTTTTTAACGCTCTCGCAAAAGGTTGTTTGTGAGAAAACCTTATTTTTGCACGCAAACATTGATTTGCCATGAGATACTTCCGCTTATTAATACCTTTTTTGATGATTTCAATTTTTGCTTCATGCGGGAAAACAGCGGATGAATGCACCCTTTCGGATAAAATTCTGAATGTGCCGCTTGATTTTCAGGTAGAAAGGCTGGAAAAACAGTTTTTCAACATCCAAAACAGGCAAGAGTTATCCACATTTCTGGACCAGCATCCCGACTTCACATATGAATTTCTGCAGGAGGAGGCCTATTCAAATAGGGAAGAGCTGGAAGAAGAATTGATGTTTATCATTGAGGACACCCTCATGCAGGAGCTAAATAGCGAGGTGTTAAAACATTTTGAGGACTTTGACCAAATCGAGCAGGATCTGGAAAATGCCTTTAAATACATAAAGTATTATTACCCCGATTTTCAGGCCCCCAAGGTCTACACATTTGTCAGCGGGTTCAGTGCGGATTTTTACTTAGGCGATGACATCATCGTTATTGGTCTGGATTATTTTCTGCCGGCCGACCACCAGTTTCAGCCAGATGAGCTTCCCCAATACATCAGCAATAGATACCAAAAGGATTACTTGGTTCCTACCTTGATTACCGCGATGTCTGCCAGATACAATAAGACCAATATGCGTGATAACACCTTGCTGGCGGAGATGATTTTTTATGGCAAAAGCTACCATTTCACCAAAGCCATTATGCCCTGCACGCCTGACTCCCTTATCCTGGGTTATTCACAGGACCAGATTGTAGCCAGCTATGCCAATGAAGGGTTGATTTGGAGCCATTTTATTGAAAACGAGTTGTTGTTTGAAACCAACCCTTTCGAAATCCGAAAGTATACAGGTGAAGCCCCTGCTACAGATGAAATCAGCCCGGATGCTCCTGGAAGGATTGGCCGATGGGTGGGCTGGAACATCGTCGATGATTATGTGGATAAGAATAACGTGAGCCTACCTGAATTGATGGAGGAAAGCCGGTCGGAGCACATTTTTAGGCAGTCTGGATATAAACCCCGTCGTTAACCTTCAGCGGGTGCTTGGCGGGATTGATGATATTCAACACTCGTTTTACCGCAATTGTCGAGGAAAAATTATTCTCGGCCAACGCCCTGGCATTTCTTCTGGCATTAGCCATGGCTTGCTTATCCTCAATAAAGCTTTCCAAAAGGCTCCAGGACTTTTCAGGCTCCAAGGCATCAAAAAGCACCCCTAGTTTATGGTTGTGGATAAGTTCCTCCACCCAACCCTCATGGTTGACTATAATCGGCTTACCCATAGCCAGCGCATCGAAAAACTTGTTGGGACTGTTCGTTTTCAACACTGGGTGGTGGGCAAAACTTATAAACATCACATCGCTTCTTTCCATCAAATCCCTTACCGCCTCTTTGTTGCCAAATGGTAAAAAGGTCAGGTTCCTCAATCCCTTTTCTTCGGCCAAGCGGTGAATTCTAGGCAGGTCGGCGCCTGCACCCATGATTTTGAAATGCCAGTTTTTCTGATGATACTGGGCCTGCACGGCCAAGTTTACCAATTCATGAAGCGCATTCACTCGCCCAATAGCCCCCGCATAACTAATTGTCAAAGGCCTAAGAGATTTGATGTTGCTCTGTTCATAGGGTTCAAAAAATTCAGTATCGGCAAAATTGGGTACTAAAAATACTCTGGTATCGGGTGAGCTTTTTTCTATGTGATGCTTTATGCCCGGCGAAAGGGCGACCACTTTCAGCGCATGTCTATAAATCCCCTTTTCCAGCTTGTACAAAAACTTTATCAACAGGGGATTTCTGACCACCCCCATCTGTATGGGTGCCTCCGGCCATAGATCCCTCACTTCAAATATATAAGGAAGTGCATATTTCATTTTGGCCCACACACCGATCAGTCCCGTGGTAAGTGGGGTAGAGGTGATGTACATTAGGTCCGGCCGCGGCAATTTCTTGATAAGTGCTTTGGCTTTCCGCATAAATCGGACAAATGCCCGCACCCTTCTTCCAAAGCCATAATAGTTATAGTAAAACACGGGAAGATAATGAACCCTTATCCCATCGATAATTTTGAGGTCATAATAATCCTTATTGTGGGCCGTAATCATATCCACCTCTATACCATCCTCCACCATGCCCTTGGCTAGGTAATAAGACCGCACAGCACCCCCTTCTTGGGGGGTGACAAAATATTGATGGATGTAAATGACTCTCATAATCCCCGATGCTTAACCCAACTGGCCAATATATATAGATTGAATAATTGTAGAAATCCTGCTTTCACAAAAAGGGCTGGATTTTCAGCTATTTTTCTCATTTCCGTAGGCATAAGACTGCCGTGGGTCCTGTGAAAATCCTCAATGTCTTGAAAAACAGTTGCCTTGAAAACCCCCTCTTCCGACAACCATTCCTTCAGTGGCAAGCCAAAACCATGTTTTTTACGGCCGGCCACCCTTTGAAGACCATATTTTATCAACAATTGTTTTATCCACAATTTCGGTTCCAGTCCCAGGTGAAGCTCCCCGCTCAAGGATCTGCTCAGGTTCAAAATGCCCTTATCAAGGTAGGGGGCCCTGCCTTCAATGCCGTGGGCCATGGTGGCGTTGTCATGAACTTTTAGAATATCATTAACCAAATAATAGCCTCTATCCCATTCTAAAGCATTTTTGTAAGGCTCTTTGTAGTCATTGGGATAGTACTTTCTAAACTGATTTTGGTGTTCAGGTGGAATGCTTTGAAGGGAAGAAAAATTCATGTAGGTAGCCACCGGATCAGAATCAATGGATGCGGCAAACTTTTTCATATACCGTGATCCAAGTCCCAGTTTATTGACAATAGAGGCCAAGTTATAGTAAAGACCTGGTTGCTTTAAATATTTACGGAAGGCCTGATGTCGGTTGTATCCGCTAAAAAGTTCATCCGCACCAGCACCACTTATCAACACCTTGACCTGCTTTTTGGCCTCCCTTCCAATCATCCAGGTCAAAAAACTGGCACTATCCCCAATGGGCTGATCCAGACTCGCTATATATGCTGGCCAATTATTCAAGAGGGATTGCTGGGTTATCAACACCTCATGATGCCCGCAATGCATGGAAATGGCTACTTCTCTAGCAAACTGGGCATCTGGATAGAGCTTTTGGTATTTCTTTTCAAAAATCGCCGTGTACGTATGCAGGGGTGTACCGGTCTCCCGATGCCAGGTTTTGAGCAGCAAACTGCTATCCGCCCCACCACTTAGGATCACACCCACGGGAACTTCGGCATGAAAATGCTTCAAGACAGCATCAAGTAGCAGGTTTTCAAATTCCTCCAGATTGGGCAATTTTTCGGTCTGCGCGATACCTTGCTCCAGTCTGATATCTGAAACAATTTCTCCTTCAAAATTCAACTCAAGAAGTTTCCCAGGACGCATCTGCTTGACATCTTTATATAGACTATTCTCCGGAAATGGATGTCTTGAATAAAAATAGGGCAACAATTGCTCGGTATCCAATTGGGCATTTATTAACTCTGATGCCATTATACCCACGGTTTCCGATGAAAATGCCCATTGGTTTTGTTTATGAAAATAATAGAGCGGCTTTTTCCCCGTGACATCCCGGGCTACTAGGATGGATTTTTTGGACTTATCCACAAAAACAAAAGAAAACATACCTTCCAGCTTAAGGGCTCCTTCGGCACCAAAAAGTTTCAGCCATTGGATCAGCATCTCAGAATCAGACTGGGTAGCAAAGCTAACACCATGATCCAGCAGCTCATTTCTCAAATCCTGGTAATTATATAGGGCGCCATTCCACACCAGAATGCCATTCCCGTCGGAAGTGATGATGGGCTGATTGGCCAAATCACCCAAGTCCAAAATCTTGAGCCGGTTCCCGGCCACAAAAAGGTGATTATCCACCCCCTCCCAGTCGGAATGATCAGGTCCCCGATGCTGGGTTGCTTCCATCATGGCTCGAATTTTCTGTTGGCCATCATTGCCCGGATTGACCAAGAAGTTGATGCCGCACATTTACTTCTTCGATTTAGGGATAAGATCGGCTTCCAGCTGCATGTTTTTTTGGTTTTTTTCGAAATACCTACAGAAATGGGTGATGGTGCATTCTTGACATTTGGGCTTTCGGGCCAAGCAAATATATCGACCATGCAGGATCAGCCAGTGATGGGCCACATGTATATGCTCTTTGGGAATGTGCTTGATCAGATGTTTTTCAACTTCCAAGGGTGTTTTCGCATTCTGAGGTACCAATCCCAATCGCTTTGAAACCCGGAAAACGTGCGTATCCACAGCCATATTGGGCTGATTCCATACTACGCTGGTGATCACATTGGCGGTTTTCCGGCCTACTCCGGGCAATTTGACCAATTCGTTGACCGTGGAAGGAATCTCGCTGTTGAAATCCTCCACGAGCATTTTGCCCAAACCCAGGAGGTGCTTGGTTTTGTTGTTGGGGTAGGATACCGATTTGATATAGGGGAATAGCTCATCAAAATTGGAGGCAGCCAGGTGCTCGGGGGTAGGAAAGTCCCTGAAAATGGCCGGAGTCACCATGTTGATCCGCTTGTCGGTGCACTGTGCACTCAGCACCACGGCAATCAGCAACTGAAAGGGTGTCTCAAACTCCAGTTCCGTCTCTGCCTCGGGCATATGCTGGGAAAAATGATCGATGAAAGCTTGGTAGCGTTGTTTTTTAAGCATTTTATTTACGGGGGTTTGTGAGTACAAAGTACTAGGTACCAAGTACAAGGTACCTCTAGGACGACTGTTTTGTTCTGCCCTTGAGACCATGTTTTGTCAGTTGGCCTTTTGAGGGACTGAGTATGCCCCTCCCGGCCTTTCATCTCGCTTCGCTCCACATAAGGCTGGGGTCTAAGTATACTACATGTCACGTCCTAATTTTACTTCACACTTTTTCTCTGTGTTCTTTAAGGCTCTGTGGTTTTTTTTTTACTTCGTATTTCGTACTTCCTTTCTACTTCACAAAAAAACCACTCCAGCATTACGCTAGAGTGGCTAATATAATATCTTATTTTAAAATCAGACGTTTTCTTTGGTCAGACACTTTCTTTTGATGGCGTCCACTACTTTTTCTGAGGGCTCCATAAAAACTTGGTCGAGCTGATCAATGGCGCTTCTGAGTTCAATGTACTGTTCCATTAGGGCTTCATTGGCATGAAGTGCCTGGGTCAGTTGATCACTCTCGGTTTCACTCAACTCTTGGTAAATGTAACTTACCAGATCATTTGGGGTAAAAGATTTTGTCATAGGCAAAATTTATCTGTTTCATCTTCTTCCGCATGTTGATCAATGCATAGCGCATGCGGCCAAGAGCAGTATTAATGCTTACCCCTGTCTGCTCAGCTATCTCCTGGAAGCTCAGATCCATGTAATGCCTCATAATCAGCACCTGTTTCTGCGTTTCCGGCAGTTCGTCAACAAGTTGCCTTACCAATTTGTGGGTTTCATCCTTTACCTGGAGGTCTTCCACAGACTCATCAGCAAACTTCAGCGTATTAAATAGATTGGAACCGTCCTCCATGACTATGGATGGGTACCTTTTCATCTTTCTAAAATAATCAATAGCCAAGTTGTGAGCTATCCTCATCAACCATGGTTGGAATTTCCCTTCCTCGTTATAACGATCGGAATTTAATGTCTGTACTACCTTGACAAATACGTCCTGTAGTAAATCCTCTGCCACACCCTGATCCTTTACGATCATGTAAATAGTCGTAAATACCCTGGATTTATACTTATCTACCAACAACTCAAAAGCAACTTCGCTACCATTTCTATACTGTGCGATAAGTTCACTGTCCTTAGGCCCTAACCTTTTACTCATAAATTCTAACTTTTAAAATAACGTAGAGGTTTATCCCATATTGTGATTTTATGTTTGAAACAAATATCTAAGAATCCAAATGTATATATTAGAAAAATACAACGCAATCAAATATCCAATTTTTTTCTATCCAAATAAATGATAAAATAATTTATCACAAAATTATCGTCGGAATATCCTAAACCTACAAAATTATCTAAATCGCCAGATTTTTGACAAAACCTTTTAAAGTCACAAACCCAGTGCCACCAAACTCAAAAAAATGCAATTCAAAAGAGCTTTCTTTTAGTTGATAGATAAATTTACCAATTAACTAGTTGAAAATCAATAGTGAGGAACTATTTGTACTATAAAATTATATTTTGCATTTAACGAATTTTAACATTATGAATATACTAAGAAAAATTGCCTTTCTTCAAGAATAGGCTTTTCAACAAAATTACCATTTGCCGTGTTTGGTAGGTATATTTGTAATTATGGACAAAAGCATGCAACACCACCACGGAGCTTTGGAAGAGCTTGACCCCCGATCCTACATTATCATCAAAAACGCCAAAGTCAATAACCTGAAGAGTTTGAGTGTCGCCATCCCCCGCAACAAGCTGGTAGTGGTGACCGGTCTATCTGGCTCAGGCAAGTCCTCTTTGGCTTTCGATACGCTTTTTGCCGAAGGTCAAAGGATGTATGTGGAAAGCTTGAGCTCCTACGCCCGGCAGTTCCTAGGCCGCATGGAAAAACCCGAGGTGGAATATATTAAAGGTGTATCTCCCGCCATTGCCATCCAGCAAAAAGTAAATACCCGAAACCCCAGATCCACTGTAGGAACCACCACGGAGATATACGATTACCTCAAACTCCTCTACAGCCGAATTGGGCGGACCATTTCACCCATTTCCGGGGAAGAGGTAAAGCATAACACGGTCACCGATGTGGTGGATTATATCCACAGCTTCGATGAGGGCGATAAAGTGATGATCAGCTGTCCTCTTCAGATCGCAGCGGACCGGACAGTTAAAAAAGAATTGGAAATCCTGCTCCAAAAAGGCTTCAGCCGGATCCTTATCAACGGTGAGGCTTTCTATGTCGAAGACCTTCTTGAAAACAATGATTTTCCCAAAGGGGATTACGAAATCCTTATCGACCGGGTGACCGTTCAGCATGATGATGAGGATAACCAATTTAGGATTTCCGACAGTGTGCAGACGGCATTTTATGAGGGCCATGGAGAATGTAATGTGGTGATTCCCGGAAAAGACCAAAAATCCTTTAACGACAGGTTTGAGCTTGACGGGATGACGTTTGAGCATCCATCCGTCAACTTTTTCAGCTTCAACAACCCTTACGGCGCCTGTAAAACCTGTGAAGGATTTGGTTCAGTTTTGGGCATCAATGAGGACTTGGTGATTCCGGATAAAAGCCTTTCGGTGTACGAAGGTGCCATAGCACCCTGGCGAGGGGAAAGCTCCAAGAAATGGGCGGAACCCTTGATTAAAAATGGGATCAACTTTGATTTCCCCATTCACAGGGCCTATGAAGACCTGGATGAGGAACACAAACAGCTCCTCTGGACTGGAAATAAATATTTTCAGGGGTTGAATGACTTCTTTGACCACCTGCAAAGCAAGACCCATAAGATCCAATACAGGGTGATGCTTTCCCGATTTAGGGGAAGAACCACCTGCCCGGATTGTAAGGGCACGAGATTGAGAAAGGATGCTTCCTATGTAAAAATCGACAACCACAGCATCATAGACGTGGTACTCATGCCAACCGAAAAGGCCTATGAGCACTTTCTCAACCTAAAATTGACCCCACAGGAAGAAAAGGTGGCCAACCGTCTGCTGAAGGAAATCATCAACAGGCTCGAATATATAAACAAGGTAGGATTGGTGTACCTTACACTTAATAGGCTTACCTCCACGCTTTCCGGTGGAGAATATCAGCGTATCAAATTGGCTACCTCTCTGGGTAGTGCCTTGGTGGGTTCCATGTACATCTTGGATGAGCCAAGCATAGGACTTCACCCCAGGGATACGGACCGCCTCATTACGGTTCTGGAAAGTTTGCGAGATATGGGTAATACGGTGATCGTGGTAGAGCATGAGGAAAAGATCATGAAAGCCGCTGATGAAATCATCGATATAGGCCCAGATGCCGGTACTCACGGCGGGGAACTTGTTTTCCAGGGTGACCTGCAATCTCTCTTGACCAAAGGGAACACCTACACGGCCAAATACCTGAAAGGTGAGGAAACGATTGCCTTTAATAAGTCAACCCGCCCTTGGAAAAACAAATTTACCATCAAGGGAGCAAGGGAAAACAACCTGAAAAACCTGACGGTAAGCTTTCCCTTGGGAGTACTTACGGTAGTTACCGGGGTCAGCGGATCAGGAAAATCCACCTTGATCAAAAAAGTGCTTTACCCTGCTATTGGCAAAATTCTGGGTACGGTAAATGAGGAAACGGGAAAATTTGACAAACTGGAAGGGGAATACAAAAAAATCACACAGATTGAATTTGTGGATCAAAATCCCATAGGAAAATCTTCACGTTCAAATCCTGTGACTTACGTGAAGGCCTATGATGCCATCCGTAACCTCTATGCAGACCAGCCTACCGCCAAGCAGCGTGGGTACAAACCGGCATTTTTCAGCTTCAATGTGGATGGTGGGCGCTGTGAAGCCTGCCAGGGGGAAGGAACCCAAAAGATAGAGATGCAGTTTATGGCCGACATCTACCTGACTTGCGAATCCTGTAAAGGCAAAAGATTCAAGAATGAAATCCTCGATGTCAAGTTCAAGGATAAGGATATTTCCGAAGTGCTGGATTTGACCATAGAGGAGGCAATGGATTTCTTCAAAGACAAGCAGGCCATTATTGGAAAGCTTGAGCCACTATGGGAAGTGGGACTCGGGTACATCGGCTTGGGCCAGTCCTCCAACACGTTGAGTGGAGGAGAGGCACAACGGGTAAAATTGGCTTCCTATTTGGGGAAGAATACTTCCAAGATGGATGAGCATATTTTGTTCATTTTTGATGAGCCCACCACTGGACTACATTTTCACGACATCAAAAAACTGCTCCATTCCATCAATGCCCTCATTGACCAGGGGCATTCGGTAATCATAATTGAGCATAATACGGAAGTGATCAAATCAGCAGACTGGGTGATTGACCTTGGCCCTGAGGGGGGTGAAAAAGGAGGCTTTGTCACATTTGAAGGTACTCCTGAGGAACTTTTGCAAGAAAAAGAAAACTATACAGGTAAATACCTGAGTGAATCATCCATGAACCAATAGGAATTTTTTAAAAATATATGAGACGATTATTATTCACTTTGGCCATCATATGGGGGGCTCTCCATTTCCAATCCTGTCATACCCGAGTGGCTGTGGAGAATCCAGAGCCGGGAAATTGGCTGATGATAGACACACCTGTGGAGGCCTCTTTACGAGGGCTTTCCCCCGTGACCGAGCATATCGTGTGGGCCAGCGGGGCCAATGGAACTTGGCTGCGAACTACAGATGGGGGCAAAAGCTGGAAACACGGAGTGATTGACGGTATGGATACGGTTGATTTTCGGGATATTGAAGCCTTTAGCGCCAGCACGGCTATTGCCGTATCAGCCGGGCAGCCAGCGGTGATTTACCGAACCACCGACGGGGGGGATAATTGGCAGAAAGTCTATCAGGGAAGGGAAGAGGATTTCTTGAACGGCATGGCCTTCAAAGATGATAAAATAGGCTATGCTTATGGCGATCCCATAAATGGCAAGTGGACCATCATCAAAACTATAGATGGAGGAGAAACATGGATACGTTCAGAAAATCCTCCCAAGGCCGTGGATGGGGAAGCCGGTTTTGCGGCAAGTGGGTCAATTATGGTGGTAGACCAGGATAATCTTTATTTAGCCAGCGGAGGAAAAGAGAGCAACATCTATTATTCCCACAATAGGGGCGATAAATGGGCTGTTACTAGCACGCCTATGGTGCAGGGTGAGGCCTCACAAGGAATTTTCAGCTTAACTATTATTGACAACAGCAATATTATAGCAGTGGGTGGTGATTTTCAGGATCCATCCAACCATTCAGCCAACGTAGTGCTATCTCACGACAACGGGTTGACTTGGGAACCGAATAAAGGAAATACCCCTTCTGGCTACCGATCAGGAGTGGCCTACTATCCCCGTTTGCATTGGGTGATAGCAGTAGGTCCTACGGGTACGGATTTCAGCGCCAACGGGGGCGAAAGCTGGGAAAATCTGGGAACAGAGGGTTTTCACACCGTAAAAAGGTCCAAATCCAACGGCTCCATCTGGGCCTCCGGAGCGGATGGCAAGATAGCGACGTTGGAAATATTGTAAGATGTAGGATGTTGGATGACCGATGTCGGATGTTGGATGTCGGATGTAAAAATTTCCGTCTCCTGTCTTCGGTCTCCCGACTTCTTTACTTTTCGCTTGCCTTAATCAATCCTTTTCTCCTCAAAATAGTCTCCATAAACTTCTTCTCGTTTTCGGTGTTGAAAATGCGGAAGGGGAGGTGAAGGAATTGGGCTTTGGACATGATGAGCACATAAGCATCTTTATCCACATAGGCCTGTTTGATCATGTCCCAGTTGATGGGCATACCCTGCTTGGGATTGACTTTCATCAACACCTGGCGGCTGTCAATCTCATAGGCCAGCTTTTCGAACATAACTTTATTTTGCTCCATTTGCGTCACACCCGCAAACTGGATAACCCAAAACAATAAATATAGCACATAGGCTAATATCGCCATACTTATCCACCACCATGAAGCTATCCAAAAATACCCCGAAGCAATAGCCAAAGCGATCAGGATCACCCACCACTGTTCCTTGAAGACATTTCTAAGCCCCAATTTGATATAAGTACCAGTTTCTAATTTATATTTTTTGGTTTTGATAATCATGGCGATAAAATTTGACGCAAATATCTAACGATATCGGCTATAAACCAAATTATCTCCCAATTGCTGGGATATTTTAGTCAAATCGCAACAAAGGCAAAGTGCTTATGGTTAGGTTTTTGAGGATTAAAACTTATTCGCGTAGAAATAAAATAACTTTTAACCATGAGCAGCTTATTTATCGATTTGGTTTTGTGTGCGCTTGCCTATGTGGTGTTGATCTATTTTGTAGCAACCATGACAAAAGCTCGCTTCAATAACCGCAACAACGACGCAGATGATGGAGATGGAGGCGTAGAAGATATGACCCCGCCAAAAATTGATTTACCTCCAGGGGTAATCTGGCCCAAAGACGCCCCAAAACGGAAAAAAACCACCCCTATGGTTTGATATTCATGTATGTCCTGCCTCTACCGAGTCAGGCTAGTTTCGGTGTCACGTCTTCGGTCTTCGGTCTTCCGTCTTCCGTCTCTTAACTACATTTATCACATACTCCCTGCACAAGCAAGTTCATCTCTTTGCCAATATAGCCTTTGGGTAAGCTAATGGCCGGAAGGGTGAGCTCTTCTATACAATTGGTTTTTCCACATTTTTCGCATTTGAAATGCACGTGGTCGTGACTATGATTATGGTGAACGCTGCTGTCATGATGCTCGTGCATACATAAAGCGTATTTGGTAGCACCACTGTCATCGAGGACTTTATGGACCATGTCATTTTCCAGGAAAGTCTTCAGAGTCCTATAGATGGTCACCCGGTCAAAGTTTTCCTTCAGCTCTTCCTCAAGATCGGCATGGGAAAGGGCTTCCTGACGCTTAAGAAATGTTTTCAACACATCTCTTCTGCAACTGGTAACTCTCAGTTTGTTTTCTTTTAGAATATCTGAAGTTTTCAAAGTCATGTCCTGTGATTTGCTGTCCTACCTGATCAACGGTAATGCAGTAAAAATAATTCTAATGTATGACTTTAAAAAGAAAGGTGGAAAAATATGAGATAACTCCTCAATTGCAACTTTCTCTAAAAACTCTTTGCATCCTTTCCGATTTTCTCCGCCCCTTTGCGAGAAATATAAAAAAATTGGGGAGCCAAGGACTCCCCAATTAATTAGGCTTTCGGGTTTAAAATATCATTTATCCTTTCCAAGGTATCCTCCAAGTGGAGCTTAGACACCCTGTCGGAAGTTCTTGGAATGGCCGCTTTTACCTGTCTTTGCAGCGTTTTCAGCTCTCCTCTTACTATCGGACGAATATCAGACTGCGAAGCGTTGATCTGCGGGCCTACAAACCTTCTGAAGTTAGCAGGAACATTCGGCTCATCTTTGGTCATCAACTCCTGCAACCTTTCCAGGTGAGCTCTCTGAAGCGCTCTTTTATAAACGTCGATCTGGGCGCCATTGCTAAGCTCTGTCCAGATTCCGCCTCTCAAATCATCAAACAGTTCCACCATGTTATAGGCATTGCTACCGTTGATGGCTTCATTTTCAATTACACGTCCTAACCTGCCATGATCCAAAATGCTGTTTAGGGTACCTACCTGAATACTTCTGATCTTTTCCAAAGCACCAAAATCGGCGGTCCTGGCAGTGATCTCATTATCGATCAACCAAGAAGGAGTATTGAACAATTCCTTATTCAGGAATTTCACAGCTTCTTTTTGGGTAGCTTTATCAGTGTGGGTATAAACGCCTTCACCGTCACCGGTAGACCTGTAGCGCTCATATACACCGCCTACATTTGTTTTAACATGGCCCATGTAGCGGTTAAACTGACCGATTACCTGACCGTACATTTCATTTAGATCTGAATAATCTTTGAAAGGCTTATCTTCTTCGAAAGTCCATTCGATCAAATTAGGCATAATCCGCTTAAGGTTTTTGATCCCATAATCGGAGGCCAACATGGCATTATCACCCAAATCCTCACTTTGGGCACTTGGATCATATGAATTGCCTTGACGGCCATATCTGTATAGTGGGTCACCGTTTTTAGAAGTTATCCACTCGTTCAGGATCGGCTGCTCGTCCTCAGGAGTTTCAGCTTCCAAAATTGGTCTGTAACCCCAAGAGATGGCATATTTATCATAAACCCCCACATCAGGGAAAAGGCTCACGCCCTTGTCTTCTGGCTGTGCTACGTAATTGAATCTGGCGTAATCCATGATGGATGGGGCCGTTCCATACTTTTGGGTAAACTCAGCAGAACGCAAAGAATCCACAGGTATTGCATTGGAAGAGGCAAAGTTGTGTGGAAGACCTAATGTATGCCCAACTTCGTGAGCGGACACAAATCGGATCAATCTACCCATCACATCATCCTTGAATTTCACATTTCTGGCATCAGGATTTACCGCAGCGGTTTGGATAAAATACCAGTTTCTCAACAAATTCATCACATTGTGATACCATCCGATATCAGATTCCAGAATCTCTCCAGAACGGGGATCGGATACGTGGGGACCATAAGCATTCTGAATATCAGAAGCAAAATAGCGGATCACGGAATAACGCGCATCCTCTGGGCTCCATCCTGGATCTTCTTCTGGGGTAGGGGCATCTTTGGCCTGTATGGCATTTTTAAAACCTGCAGCCTCAAAAGCCCTGTTCCAATCCTCCACACCTTGTTTTAGATAAGGTCTCCATTTATCCGGTGTAGCTGGATCAATGTAGTAAACAATAGGCTTCTTTGGCTCTACCAATTCGCCTGCCTTGAACTTCTCGATGTCCTCATCCTTCACCTCAAGTCTCCAACGATCCAAATAGGTTCTTCTCGTTGCCTTTTGCTCATCCAAACCATAATCAGTCACAGATGTATTAAACCAACCTACTCTGCGGTCGGCCAGACGCTGCTTCATAGGCTCTTTAGGAAGCAAAAGCATGGAGCTGTTCATTTCCACCGTGATAGAACCAGTGCTTGCATTGGATGGCGGGTTGTTCGCCAAATAGGTCATGATATACCTACTTTCGATGTTGATCGGGTAAGTGTGGATATGCTCGATGTAAGAGCGGTCATTATCCAGACGGGTTACTTTATAGCTTTCTCTTCTGTTTTTTGGCAAACCAAGAGCCTGTACATCCTTGCTGAAAAGATCTGTGGCCTCGATCACCACGCCATCACCGTCTTCAGATTTGGCTTTGATGTCAAAAGAATGGATGATTGGCTCCAAGTTGGAGTTCTTTACAGCTTGGTAAATTGGCAATGAGTCTGCGGCTGTGTTGCGGTAGCTGACCATTTTCAGGTTGATGCGGTTGCCGTTTCCACGGTCCCATCTGACCATTTGGGTGTTGGTGCGCTCCCCGCCATAGCCTATACCTTCGGCTGTTTTGGCGATGGTGGTCACGATCAGCATTTCTCTGCCGATCAGGGAGTCGGCAATTTCATAGAAATACTTGCCGTCAATTTCATGTACTTTGAAAAGGCCATCTTTTGTATTGGCCTTGGCAGTGATGACTTCGCTATAAGGTTTGATGCCGTTTTTGCTTGCGGCTGGCTTGGCCTGCTGGGCTGCTGGGGCCTCTGCCTCTTTTTTCTTCTTGCGCTGCGCTTGCACATCTTCGGTAGCGAAGACTGCACCCACCAGCAAGGAGCCGAGGATTACATGTTTTAAGTTTTGGGATGAAAACATCTTATTATTTATTGGGTTGATAATTTCGTTGTAGGGCACAAAATATGATTTTAATTAAAAACCCTATCCATACAGTTTGTCATTTTTGATAAACGGTTTGTCAAACTCTTAAAAGGTCTGCATGGCTCAAAAACAGAAGATTGTAATCATCGGGGGTGGGCTGGCAGGCCTAACGGCAGCTCATATGCTGGCCCGCCAAGGCCATAAAACCACCCTGGTTGAAAAGCAATCCTATCCTTTCCACCGAGTATGCGGCGAGTATATCTCCAATGAAGTCAGGCCTTTCCTCCAAAAACACGACCTGTTTCCCAGCCATCTTGAGCCAAAAGAAATCACCCGCTTTATGCTCACCTCCCCAAGCGGCGGCAAAATAGAAATGCCCTTGGACCTGGGCGGGTTTGGCCTGAGTAGGTATGCCTTTGACCAGTTTCTCTTTGAGAAATGTACCCAGGCAGGCGTAGAATTCCTCCTGAATACCGAGGTTTTGGAAACCGCTTATGTGCCAAATGAAAACTCTTTTTCCATATTCCTAAAGAATGGACAGGAACTACAGGCGGATCAGGTCATAGGGGCCTTCGGCAAAAGATCCCGCATGGACAAGTCGCTCAAGCGGCCCTTTATGGAAAACCGCAGCCCCTTCATCGGCATCAAATACCATATGAAAACCGACTTCCCCCACGATACTGTTGCCCTCCACAATTACAACGGCGGATATCTTGGGATCAACAAAATTGAAAATGGCGCTTATAACGTATGCTATCTGGGCAATAAAGAACAGCTGAGGGAGATAGGCTCGATAGCAGAAATGGAGAAAACGTACCTGTATGAAAATCCTTTTATAAAGGAGCTTTTCAACAACAGCGAACAGCTTTTGGAGAGGCCCGTAGTGATCAATGAAGTTGATTTTTCCCAAAAGGCACCAGTGGTGGACCATATCCTGATGGCTGGGGATGCGGCAGGCCTTATTACCCCGCTTTGTGGAAATGGGATGGCCATCGCCATTCACTCCGGCAAATTAGCCGCCGAGGCAATTATCCACAATAAGGAGAGGTCTGCTATTGAAAACTGGTACAGCCACCACTGGTCTCTGCGGTTTAAGCGGAGATTGTGGATAGGCCGCAAGGTGCAAAAATTGTTTGGTTCTGCTTTTTCAGCAAGCCTTGCTGTCGGGATATTGAAAACCTTTCCCTCTGTGGGCCACTCCATCATGAAAAGGACCCACGGAGCCCCCTTTCATTAGGGGATCAAATTACCTGCAAAACTTGCGTCCTTTCCAGAAAGTAATAGGCAAAAAAGACATTCAGTCCCAAAGCCGAAAGCCGGATCATCCACATGGCCCAGGGGTAAGTGGCATATTTCTCCGCATTTTGCCTCACAAAATAGAACCAGGTGTAGAAAAACAATATGGCGGGAGCCACGCCGGCAAGAAAGGCCCAAACTGCCCATATTTGCGATTGGCCCAGAAAATAATAAATAAACCCGGCCCCGGCTATCAAAAACCAGATGGAGGAAAATACGAATGTGCCCGTGTAACCGAGGTATAAACTCATGGTGCGGTCACCCCTCCGCCCATCTTCCTCATGTTGATAAACCTGAGTTAGGGGATAATTTCCCAAAATCATCAAGCTGGTCAGCAGCCCCGGAATCAGTACATGGGGCTTTTCGAAGACATTCCACCCAAAACCGTTGAGCCCAGCATAGGCCATGGCAAATGTGAACAATCCCTGAAAAAACCCAGCCGTAATCCAGCCGATAAAGGGGTATTTTTTTAACCGGATGGCAGGATGGCTGTAGGCCATTGAAACTAAGGCGTACAAAAGCACCATGCCGGCAAAGGCAAAGTTTATCCACACGCCCAAAACAAGTGCAGTAAACAAAAAGATAAATGAAAGGTAAAGCAGCCCAGGGGTCACTTTTGGTGGATGCTTGATACCGGCAATACTCAGCTCATCCTTATCAAAAAAGCTGTTGTAGGCATTGCTGGACGGGTAAAGAAAAAGATGCAAGGCTAAAAAGACTATTAATAACCTAAAGCCATCCAAATTGGGGGAATGGGCTAAGGCAAACAGAAAAACAGGCAACAGATAAAAGGAAAATGATATTCTTAAAAGCTTCCAGTTGGATAGTTTAAACATATAAGCTTATGCCAAAGTTAAGTGGGGGCTGTTAGTAGTATTTTTCTGTAATCAATATAGGCATTTAAATCAAATTAATGAATAACTCCATTATTTCTATCGGTACGGCAAACCCCGGGGCGGCCATCCAACAAAAATCCATTGGCGAATTTATGAAGATGGCCCACTCCTTGGGACCTTTGGACGCCCGAAAGCTGCAGTTTGTCTATAGCCAGTCCGGCATTGATAACAGATACAGTGTGCTGAAGGACTTTGAAAAAAACGACTTTAAAGATTTTCGTTTTTTCCCCCAATCTGAAAACCTAGAACCCTTTCCCTCCACCCGTGACCGGATGCGAGTATTTCAGCAAGAGGCTCCTTCCCTTGCCATTAAGGCTATCAGCAATTGCCTTTCCAATTCAGAGGTAAAAGCTGAAGAGGTCACCCACCTTATCCTGGTGAGCTGCACGGGCATGTATGCACCGGGACTGGAATTGGAAATTATGGGAAAAATGGGGTTCAAGGACACCGTCGAGCGATATTGCATCCATTTTATGGGTTGCTATGCTGCATTTACCGCTATCAAGATGGCCGATAGAATCTGCACCAGCGATCCGGAAGCCAAAGTGGTGCTGGCTTGCGTGGAACTCTGCACCATACATTTTCAAAAAGATTACAACGAGGATAACTTATTGGCCAATGCCCTTTTTGGTGACGGGGCAGCAGCGGCCTTGGTGGCCAATTCCAAACAGGGCATAGGCATCAAGGATTACCAAAGCAACTTGGTAAGAGAAGGTGAAGGGGATATGGCTTGGCATATCGGGGATTTCGGCTTTGAAATGAAGCTGAGTAAATATATCCCTGGCCTTTTGGAGAAGGGAATAGAGGCTTTGGGGAAAAAATTGGAGGAAAAATTTAAGTTATCCACAATTAAGAACTTTGCTATACACCCAGGAGGCAAGATGATCCTCAAAAAAGTCGAGGAGAGCTTTGGAATCGATTCAGAGCAGAATTGCTTTGCCCATCAGGTGCTTAGGGATTTTGGAAACATGTCTTCGGCTACCATTCTATTTGTTTTGGAAAAGATATTGAAGCAAGATGGCAATCCCGGAGAAATCCTGGCCATGGGATTTGGACCAGGCTTGACGCTAGAAACACTTTTATTGGATAAGCAATGAGCAAGTTTAAGAAGCGGAGTTTTGAAAGGGAGCAGATGGATGACCTCAATTGTGGTGGTCAGGAACTTGTCCAGACGCTTAAAGAGCTTAAAACCATCAATCACCTTCTAGGTGGAAACCAGGTCTCTACCGATGGTCTGGAGCAGCTTATCGGAAGTTATCCACAGCCTCATTACCAGATCGCCGACATTGGTTGCGGACAAGGGGACATGATCAAAGTGATGGCGCGCTGGGCGGAGAAAAACCGGATCCATGTCACTTTTCATGCCATTGATGCCAATCCCAACATAATTGCGTTGGCAAAAAAAAACCTGGAGGAGTATCCCAATGTGGAGTTTCACGTGGCCGATGTATTTGATACCAACCTTCTCGACCGACCGCTGGATATCATTACATGCACACTATTCACCCACCATTTTACAGACACTGAATTGATCACCATGCTCAAGAATTTCAAGGCAAATACCCAACTGGGTTTTGTGATCAACGACCTCCACAGACACCCCTTGGCATACTATAGTATAAAACTGCTCACAAAACTGTTTTCCAAATCCCCCATGGTCAAAAATGACGGGCCCATATCGGTATTGAGGAGCTTCAAAGAAAAAGAGCTGGAGGAAATCTTAAACCTTTCAGGATGGGAAAGATACAGTATTAAATGGAACTGGGCATTTCGCTGGCAGGTTCTGGGTCTGCATTAAGCAAAACCTTCCGATTCCTTTAATTATCTGCCTAATCTTTTTAATTTTGGGCTTCCTTCATCAACAATAAACTTATGGACTTAGATATTGCAACGATTGAACATTTCACCAGAAGGGCTATAGATGCCGCCTGGATTGTCGTTCCGAGCATCATTTTAGCTTTAATATATTATTTTATTGGTATGTATATCATCCGGTTTTTGGTCAAAACCGTCAATAATATCTTTACCAAATATGAAATAGAGGTTTCTCTGGCCATATTCTTAAGCAGCTTCATTCGTGTCATTCTTTATGTGGTGCTGATATTGGCCGTTGCATCGACCCTGGGCTTCCCGATTACTTCCTTTATCGCCATTTTGGGTGCCGCGGGTTTGGCAGTCGGTCTGGCCTTGCAGGGCTCCCTGTCCAATTTTGCCGGAGGGGTGTTGATCTTGATCTTCAAGCCTTTCAAAGTTGGCCACACCATTGAAGCGCAAGGGACTTTGGGCAGTGTGGAAAGAATCGATATCCTTTACACAACGGTCCGCAATTTTGATAACCGAGTAGTCATCATCCCTAATGGGGGATTGGCCAATTCCAGCATCATTAACCTCTCCATGAAGCCTACCCGTAGGGTGGAGTTAAGTTTGGGAGTGGCTTATGGCACAGACCTCAAAAAGACCAGGGAGATAATCCTCGACGTGCTCAAAAAGGATGAAAGGGTATTGGAAGACCCCGCCCCGGTGGTTTACTTCACCAATTTCGGCGACAGCTCTCTGGATCTTTCCGTCAGATGCTGGGCCAATGCCGCAGACCTTTGGCCGGTATATTGGGACAATATGGAAGCCATCAAGGAAGCTTTTGAAGCCAATGATATAGAAGTACCGTTCCCACAGCGAGATGTCAACCACTATTTCCCCGAAGGAAAACCGGAACTTACGCTCTCTCCCGAGAAGAATTCCAATTAAACTATCAAAGGCCTGCTTATTAAGCGGGCCTTTGATAGTTTAAAAGTTTATATTCGGTAGGAACTGAGCGCCTTCGGATGATTAATGATTAAACGTGAGATCCCCTGTATTTACTCTAATCCATTAATCAGTCCCTTCAACCTTTAAACCTTATCCTCGGAATCTTTTTCTGCCTTCCCCTTCCGTCTCCCAGAAGCACATCCAATATTTCCAGTCAAATCCGCATCATCAGGCAGGCCACCGAAACCTTCGGAGAAATCCCATTCCTCGGCAAGATCCTCCTTGGGCATATCCTGCTTTACATTTTTCTTATCCATATTGCGCTTGTTTTTACTTTCAAACATAAAATTTGACAGATTAGTTATATTTGGCCTATGATCTTAGATTTTAACTACAAAGAGCCGGAAGTTACGCTCAAAAAAACAAGCAAAAGAATCGCTGGCTTATCCATATCAAGACTGGTCTTATTTTTTTCCATGCTTGCCATCATCATCGTGGGGCTAAGCGAAATCCGCTGGGTACTCTTTCTGTTTTTCCCCGTCAGCATCCTATTCGTCCTTTCGATCAAAAGGTTTAACAAGCTTAAAGACAGACAGGCCTTTTTGAAAGGCATCTTGGCCGTAAACGATGAAAACCATTTCCGCAAGGTCAGGGACCTTTCCAGATTTGATCAGGGGACGGAATTCATAGATAAGAAGCACCCATTTTCCAACGACCTGGATCTTTTTGGTGAGCATTCCCTTTTTCAATTGCTCAACCATACCGTGAGTGGGGAGGGAAGATACCTGCTGGCACAGGAGATGAAAGCCTATCATGCTGTGGAAAAATCACAGTTGAGGCATTCGGCCATCCAAGAGTTATCCACAAAAAAGGATTTTTTGCTTCATTTTGAGGCCTTTGGAAAAGCATTTCTGAAGGAGGAAAAAGCCAAGACAGGCTTTTATGAGTGGATCAACACCGGCAACAAATGGAAGGATATCTTTTTTCTTCCCATAATAATTGGCCCTATCGTAGGTCTGGCCGTCCTATTGGCTACCATAGTGGGTTACATTACACCAGGGTGGTTTTCACTTTGGGTTCTAATCGGGGCGATAGTATTAAGCTGGGTTCTCCGACCTCTAATGGCGGCCAGCAAGGTAATGCCCGATGAAGGGGACCTTAAAACTTACACGGCTTGGGCCAGACTCCTGGAAGGCATCAGTTTTCAGGATGAGATGCTCCAAACCCTGCAAAAGCCTATTTATGACGATCAGTTTAAGGCCTCCAATTCCCTGAAAAGCCTGGAGCAGCAAAGTTTCATGGTCCAAAACAGGGCTAACCTGGTGTATATGATTTTTAATTTCCTTTTCTGGACGGATTACGTGGTGCTTTGGAGATTGGAAAGGTGGAAAAAAAGAAATAAAAGCCATGTGCATTTTTGGGAAACATGTTTTAACGAATGGCAGGTACTCGTGTCCTTGGCAGCATTTACCGAGCAGGAAGGCACCCACACACCGGTGGAATGGACTTCCCAATTCAACTTAAAAGCCCAAGAAGTCAAGCACCCCCTCATTCATCCAGATAAATGTGTGGCCAATGATTTTGAACTCAAGGATGGAGAAAAAATCGTGCTGCTCACCGGGAGCAACATGTCAGGCAAAACCACCTTCATGCGTACGATTGGTATCAACTTGGTTCTTGCCGGGATGGGGCTGAGCCCATTTGCAAAGAGCTTTGCCACAGGGCCATTCCAGTTGTTTACAAGCATGCGCAATACGGATAGTTTGGGAGAAAGCGTAAGTTCATTTTATGCAGAGCTGGCAAGGATCAAAAAGCTGCTCGACCAGGCCGAAAGCGGTTTACCGATCTTTTTCCTTTTGGATGAAATCCTGAAAGGTACCAATACCACCGATCGGGTGATGGGAAGTGAAGCCCTAATCAACCAGCTTCGAAGCACCCAAAGCAAAGGTATAATCTCTACCCATGACATTGAGCTGGCGGACTTGGAAATAGCAGGTGTTCTGAATTTCAGCTTCCATTCTACCATACAGCAGGACGAAATAATATTTGATTATAAAATTAAAAAAGGGCCTTGTCCAAGCTTCAATGCCCATAAATTGATGGAATTGATGGGAATAAAATTCAATTAATCATTTTGGCACTGAACTTGTCATTTTTATAAATAAATTATCATTTAACCACATAATATTTAAAAAGATGAGTTCATTACTTTATATAATCGCATTGATTCTAGTTATCGGATGGATCTTTGGCGCCTTCGTTTACAGTGTGGGTGGCCTGATTCACATACTCTTAGTGTTGGCAGTAATTGCAGTCCTGTTCCGGATCATAGGGGGAAGCAGGGTATAGTTATAGATTGGAAAGCCGCTTCACAGCGGTTTTTTTATTACCAGTTATATAAATATTTTAATTATTTTTTGATTTATTTATGCAATTGGCGCAAATTTTGTTCAATATCAATAACTTATTTTAACCACTAAAACCATTAAACTTATGGGATCTATTCTTTATATCATCGCAGTAATCCTTGTAATAGGATGGATTTTCGGGGCATTTGTTTATAGTGCCGGCGGGCTGATACACATTCTATTAGTCTTAGCAGTAATCGCAGTACTATTTAATATCATAGGAGGTCGTAGGGTATAGCCACTCGATGGATTCCAACAAAAAGCACCGTTCATTAAAGCGGTGCTTTTTTTATGGTATTATCTGTAAAATCTGCCCAAAATATTGAAAATCAATAAAATAAAAAACAGAATTTTCTTATTTGGCGTAAAATTTGAGAATATAAAGTAAATTATTCATTCACCTAAACATTTTTATTATGGGATCTATACTTTATATCATCGCCGTAATCCTAGTGATTGGATGGATCTTCGGCGCCTTTGTTTATAGCGTTGGCGGATTGATTCACATCTTGCTAGTATTGGCCGTAATTGCTGTTTTGTTCCGAGTAATAAGTGGTGGAAGGGTGTAGCCCTTCTGGTACGAGTGCATAATTCAAGGAAGCTTCGGCTTCCTTTTTTTTGCTTCAAACCGAGCCCCAAGGGCTTAATTTCCATTTTAAATGGCAAAATTTCCCCATTGCTAATAATTGTCTTAATTTTATATCTATTTCCGCATAGCTTTTAAACCATTGAAACTGCCAGAATCTAGGTTTGATGCTAGGTTGGAGCTTTCTTCGGTCTTCGGTCTTCCGTCCTCCCAATTATAGGAAAATAGGCCACAGGCATCATTTATTATTATTTTATTCTTCAAAGAACAAAACAACAACCATCGTGCAGACCAACTATCAAAAGCAGACACTAGGTGTATTGGGTGGCGGCCAGCTGGGCAGAATGCTTATCCAATCAGCCATCAATTATAACATCGATATCCATATCCTAGATCCTGATGCAAATGCGCCCTGCAAAACCATTTGCCAGAAGTTTACCCAGGGAAAGCTTACCGACTTTGATACGGTATATAATTTCGGTAAAGAATGCGATGTGATCACCATCGAAATTGAAAGCGTCAACACGGAGGCACTGGAAAAGCTGCAGGAAGAGGGTAAAAAAGTGTTTCCCCAACCCCACATCATTAGACTAATTCAGGACAAACGTACCCAGAAGCAATTCTATCAGGAACATGATATTCCCACGGCGGAATTTGTGCTGGTAGAGGATAAAGAGGATGTGGTATCCTTCAAGGATTTTCTTCCGGCGGTAAACAAACTGGGCAAAGATGGCTACGATGGCCGTGGTGTACAGATTTTGAGAGATGAGTCTGACTTTGATAAAGCTTTTGATTCCCAAGGGCTCTTGGAAAAGCTGGTTGACTTTGAAACTGAAATCGCCGTAATCGTGTCGCGCAATGAAAGAGGGGAGCTTTTTGCCTATCCGCCGGTGGCCTGCGCGTTTCATCCCACGGCTAATCTGGTTGAGTTTCTATTTGCCCCAGCTAATATCCCGGTGGCCATTAGCGAGAGAGCAGTGGCTATCGCGCAAAATGTAATTGAAAAGCTGGATATGGTGGGCCTTTTGGCTGTGGAAATGTTTGTGACCAAAACTGGGGAGGTTTTGGTAAACGAAATCGCCCCACGACCTCACAACAGTGGGCACCATACCATTGAGGCTAATTTCACTTCCCAATTTGAGCAGCATCTGCGCTCGGTGCTAAATATGCCGCTTGGCGACACCACCTTGAGAATGCCGGCGGCAATGGTCAACCTGCTCGGTGAGGACGGGCACGAGGGTGATGCCATTATTGAGGGCCTGGATGAAGTGCTTACCCAAAAGGGCGTGTATGTCCACCTATACGGCAAGAAAATCACAAAACCTTTCCGAAAGATGGGTCACGTGACTATTTTGGAGGAAAATATTGAGGAGCTGAAAATTAAAGCTTTGAGAATTAAGAATTTGATTAAAATAAAAGCAGAAGCATGAGCAAACAAGTAGGCATCATCATGGGGAGCAAATCCGATTTGCCCATAATGTCAGAGGCCGCAAAGGCATTGGATGAATTAGGGGTAAGTTATGAATTGACCATTGTGTCAGCCCACCGCACACCCATGAGGATGGTCAATTATGCGGAAAACGCACGTAAAAGAGGTATCAAGGTGATTATCGCCGGGGCAGGCGGGGCAGCTCACCTTCCGGGAATGGTCGCTTCCCTGACTTCACTTCCCGTAATCGGCGTTCCCGTAAAATCATCCAATTCCATAGATGGTTGGGACAGCATTCTTTCCATTTTGCAAATGCCAGGCGGAATACCCGTGGCCACAGTTGCCCTTGACGGAGCCAAAAACGCAGGAATCCTTGCCGCCTCCATGATTGGGGCTTTTGATGCAAGAATCGCCGAAAACCTGGACAAGTATAAGAAAGATCTTAAGGAGAAAGTCGAGGAAAGCGCACGTGAAGTAGAAATGAAAGGCTGGAGAGACCGACTCGAAGATTAAACTAGGTTTCTTACCCGTAGAGACTCAGAGGTAACAGAGAGAGTCATATTTTCTCAGCGCACTCCGGGCCTCTGCGGTTATTTTTTCACCCCATTGCAAACCACACACAAAAACCCACGAGTATGGCTCCGACCAAATAGGCTATCGCCCTGATATTTTTATAGAGAATTTTATACATGCTATTATACGTTAATTATTATTTTTGACCTTTTGGACAGACCACCGCGTCATTAAATTTCTATTTTAATATAGTGCTCCGCGAAGAGGGAACTCTGTGAAACTCCGTTTAAAACTCAGCGAAACTCCGTGTCCTTTTTCATTAAACAATCTCAAATCGCTCAGAATAGATTCTCCTCCAGTCTACGCCTAACTTTTTCAGGCTCTTTTCGCTCACATCCATGAGCGGCTCAGGCCCACAGATGTAATAGACAAAATCGTTTTTATCCTTCGGCAGGTGCTTTTTGAAGAAATCTTCATCCACAAAACCCGTCTCACCTACATATCCTTCAGGCGGACTTTCCACCACATTGATCACTTCAATATTGGGCAATTTGTCAAGCTCCTCCAGTTCCTCCCTGAAGGGGGTTTCTTCCCAATGTTCGTTGGCATACACCAAAATGATTTCCCGGTTGTCATCTCTGTCCACCATGCTTCTGATCATACTCACCCCCGGCGTTACACCGATTCCCCCCATGATCATAAATAGCGGATCATTGCCCTTAGGTGTAAAAGAGCCAAACGGACCTTCCAAAACTACCTTTGTTCCAGGTTTCATGTCTTTCCAAGTGGCGGTAAAATCCCCCAGGACCTTGGCAGTAAAGCAGATATTATCACTTTCATCACTGGAAACAATTGAAAAAGGATGCTGCTGAAGGGTGAAAACCTTGTCCCCAACGGTCATCCAAAAAAACTGCCCAGAAATAAAGTCTTCTCTTTTGAACCCATCCGCCTCCAGAGTCATCGTATAGCTATCGCCTCGCTCAGCTTTGATATCCACGATTCTATAGGGTTTCTTGCCGTTGAGATAAAGCCTTACCAGTCTGGTATGGATCACTGCGTAAACACATCCCCCCATAAGGACCACAATCGCTATTTGTTTCCAAAGTTCATCCAGATAATGGGCCACCTGTACAGAATGGGTGATGCCCACAAAAACCAACAAAGCACCCACCCCGCTATGTATCAGCCTCCACCATTCATAATTTAACTTAAACGCCTGCCTCCACAAACTCGTCACGGTGATGCCTACTATGCCAACAGTGGCAAAACTTAGCGCCATGGCCCGGGGAAAGTTTACGGTTGGGTCATAATATTTGATAAATTCGGGATCGGCTAGGATCAGAATAATGGGGTGGGCCAATACAAAGAAAAAAGATATGATTCCAATTTCGCGGTGAAACTGCAATATATTGTCCATCCCAAATGTAGGAGCGATAAACTTATATCTGCCGCTGAAAATCGCCTGAAGCCCCATGGTAGAAAGCCCAATAAAGCCTAATGCCACCCCAAATTCAATCCAAAATGACCTGTATTCCGGTCTATCGCCCATTAAGGCGATACCCAAAGGGATGAGAGCGAGGACCGTATAGAGGCCCAACCATAAAAATGCTTTTTTTAAGCTATACTTCATTTCTTGCTGCGGGTAGGTTTAGGTTTAAAAGTGATTAACCATACTCTCCAATAAACTGCCAAACTCGCAAACTGTTAAAAATTATGAATACAGGCGTAAAGATTTATGTTATCAAACGGAATTTTCCGCCTTTCGCAATGGTTTTCCTATCTTTGAAAGCCTATGAAAAAATTACTCCTTCTTACCTGTGTTTCGATGTGCATGGCCTGTGGATCGGATTACCTTCCCAAACCCAAGGGATTTAATCGGATCGATTTGCCAGAACGTGAATTTGAAAAGCTGGAGGCACGTTTTCCCTATAGTTTTGAACATTCTGCCCATAGTCTGGTCGAGTCGGACGAATTTAATCCCAATGAAGAAGCTTGGATAAATCTAAATTATAAGGATATGGAGGCCAAAGTGCATTTGACCTACAAGCCAATTGATGGGGAGGAGGAGAAATTGAAAAGTTACCTTGCCGATGCCATTAACCTTACATCCAAGCACCAAGTGAAGGCCTACGGAATCGATGAATCGATTCTCAGAACCCCAAATGGATACACAGGGGTGGTAGCAGAGCTTTCCGGAGAAGTTCCGACGCAGTTTCAGTTTTTTGTCACCGATTCCACCCAGCATTTCCTGCGGGGAGCCCTGTACTTCAATGTGGCACACAAAAATGACTCCCTGGCCCCGGTGATTGAATACATCAAGGTAGACATGATGCACCTGATGAACACCTTGGAATTTAAGCAGTAAGGTTTGCCTTAATAAAATCACTTACCAGGTAACTGACCAATTTGGCGGCACCTGGTTTTTTTTGTCCATTTTCTAATTGGGTTGCACCTTCACAAATATGTACGTAACCTACTTTGCATTTTTTGGCCGTCTGAAACAGGTATTTTCTTGCCTGTATGCTGCTGATTCCCGAAGGAGTAGCAGCACTTGACAGCACCCCTTCAATACAGTCCAGATCCAGTTCTATTCCCGTGAATTCATTCTGGGTAAAAGAAATAGCTTGCTCCAAAGCTTGTGGATAACTTTGCACCTCTCTCAAAAAAATATCTTCAAACAGGCTGAAATGCACATTTTGGTTTTCAGTGAGCTCATTTATCAGGATTTGGCTGTTGTAATTTTCGTGTAATCCTACAATCGCATATTTTTTCAGATATCCAGCCTCATAGGCATAGCGAAAACCGTTGCCGCTATGTCTTCCTTCCATCTGCCTGAAATCAGAATGCGCATCTAGGTTTATCGCATTTATACCTACTGTGGATAAAGTGCCAGTGGAAGTAAGCCCTTCATTTACACCTTTCAAAATCGGGAAACAATTGTTGTGACCGCCGCCAACGACAATTGGAATTTTCCCTTTTAATACTATTTCCTTAATTAAGGAACTCACTTCGGCATCGATAATTTCGACCGCTTTTCGATAGTTATCCACAGGCAGTTTTTGGCCCTCGAGCAAACCCTTGAAATCGAAGTGCCCCACAATGGAAATTTCGTCACCTCGGAATTTGTCGGTGCTTTGGATGTTGAGGAATGCCTTCAGAAAATCCGGCCACAGGGATTCTGTTCCGCCCACGCCAAGATTTCCTTTTACTCCGAAGGATTCCGGAATTCCGAGCAGCACATATTTTTCTCCCTCAAAACCGGTTTTGATTTTCTCGCCGAGTTTGGTTTCGTTTGCTCGTGGGTTTACGATTTCTTTTAGATTTTCTGAAGTGAAGTGATGGAAGTGGTTCATGGGGAGGGGAGTTTTTGGACGTTTGATGGACGGAAGACCGGAGACCGGAGACCGAAAACTGAAATAGGAGGAAGGCTTTTAAAACCTTCCTTTAATCAGGACTTTATCTATGGAATTGCTGCCAAATGCGTAGGGCAGATAGGCGAGTGAAGGGATGGGTTTGGTGAAGATCAGATTGGCTTTTTTGCCTTTGGTGATGCTTCCCATCTCTTTTTCTACGCCCATAGCAAAAGCCCCATTGATCGTAGCGGCGTTGATGGCCTCTTCTGGCGTCATTTTCATCTGGATGCAGCTCATGGCAATCATCAGCGGAATATTCCCACTTGGCGCAGAGCCCGGATTGTAATCGGTCGCCAAGGCCACCCCAAGTCCGGCATCTATCATTTTCCTTGCAGGCTGGAAAGGGAATCTCAGAAAAAACGCCGCAAATGGCAATAGGGTAGGGATGGTATCGCTATTTCTTAGTACCTCAATCTCCTCTTCCCCCATACATTCCAAATGATCCACGGAAACCGCACCGTTTTTCACACCCAACTGCACGCCTCCGCTATTTTGAAGTTGGTTAGCATGCAATTTTACCTTCAGACCATACTTTTTGGCCGCATCGATAACCTGCTGGGATTCCTCCAAACCGAAAAACCCTGCCTCACAAAACATGTCCACATATTCCGCTAGACCTTCCTGGGCCACTTTGGGCATCATTTCCTTACAAACCAAATCCAAATAGCCTTGATGGTTGTCTTTATATTCCATTGGATAAGCATGGGCACCCAAGAAAGTCGCCTTGATTTCCACATCGGCATTTTCCTTCAGCCTCTTGATCACCCTCAGCATTTTAAGCTCTGCATCAACGGTCAGTCCATAACCGCTTTTGATTTCAATAGCACCGGTTCCCAGTTTTTTCACCTCCTGAAGCCTCTTCCAGGCCTGTTCGTATAGAGAATCTTCGGAGGCTTCTTGCAGTCTTTTGGCCGAATTCAAGATTCCACCGCCTTTTCTGGCGATTTCCTCATAGCTCACCCCCTTGATTTTATCCACAAATTCCTCTTCTCTACTTCCGTCAAAAACCAGGTGGGTATGGGAATCGCACCAAGCCGGCAAAATAAACTGGCCCTCGGCATTTATTTCCTCCTCACCGTTTTGAGGGCCCAGATCTTCCATCTGGCCATAATCCACAATGGTATCTCCCTCAATCCTCAAAAATGCATTCTTTATAGAAGGCAGGGAATCCATCTCTTTTCCTTTGAGAAAAACTGTTTCTTCCCTGACCCCAAATAATTCTTTTATATTCTTTATCAGCATATTAACCTAATCTAGAATCCATATCCAAACCGTGTTCTTTGGCCGTATTTTGAGCGATTTCATAACCCGCATCTGCATGGCGGATTACCCCTATTCCCGGATCATTTCTCAGTACCCGCCTTAATCTGGCAGCCGCCTCATCAGTACCATCAGCCACGATCACCATGCCCGCATGGATGGAATAACCCATTCCAACCCCGCCACCATGGTGAAGAGAAACCCAGCTAGCCCCACCTGCGGTATTCATCAAGGCATTCAAAATTGGCCAGTCAGCTACTGCATCAGAACCATCCATCATGCCCTCGGTTTCACGGTTTGGGGATGCCACAGAACCGGTGTCCAAATGGTCACGACCGATCACGATTGGCGCTTTTACCTTGCCGCTTTTCACCAATTCATTGAAAGCCAAGCCGGCTTTTTCCCTTTCTCCCTGACCCAACCAGCAGATTCTGGCAGGAAGTCCCTGGAAAGCAATCCTGTCCTGAGCCATGGTTATCCACTTTTTCAGTCCTTCATTTTCAGGGAAAAGTTCCAAAATCAGGTCATCTGTTGCCTTGATATCCGCCGGATCTCCAGAAAGAGCTGCCCAACGGAATGGCCCCTTGCCCTCGCAAAATAGCGGTCGGATGTAAGCGGGCACAAAACCAGGAAAATCAAAAGCGTTTTCCACACCTTTTTCATGCGCTCTGGCACGCAGGTTATTGCCGTAATCAAAAGTAATTGCCCCCTTGGACTGAAGTTCCAGCATAAGTTTCACATGCTCCACCATGGACTCATAAGCCAGTTCCACATATTTTTCCGGATTGCTTTTTCTCAATTCGAGGGATTCCTCTAGAGAAATCATGTGGGGAATATATCCGGTCAAAGGATCGTGGGCAGAAGTCTGGTCCGTTAGGGTATCAGGCACCACATTTCTGGTCTTTAGCCTCTCCAAAAGGTGAACCGCATTGCATGGCACACCGATCGAAACCCTCTCACCTTTCTTTTTCGCCTCCAAAGCCCGGTCAATGGCCTCATCCAAATCATCGATTTTTTCATCCAGATACCTGGTCTGAAGCCTCTTCTCGATTCTCCAGTTTTCAACCTCAGCGACCAAACAAACCCCATCATTCATCGTAATGGCCAGTGGCTGCGCGCCACCCATGCCGCCAAGACCGGCAGTAACGTTCAAAGTGCCCTTCAACGACCCACCGAAATGCTGCCTAGCCAACTCTCCAAAAGTTTCGTAAGTCCCTTGTACAATTCCCTGCGAGCCGATGTAAATCCAGGAACCCGCGGTCATCTGCCCATACATCATCAAACCGGCCTTTTCCAACTTATCAAAATGCTCCCAATTGGCCCAATTCGGCACCAATTGTGAATTGGAGATCAACACCTTTGGAGCATCTTTATGGGTAGGCACGATCCCAACTGGCTTTCCGGATTGAATCAAAAGGGTTTCGTCATCCTCAAGGATCTTCAAACCTTGGATGATTTTGTCCAAAGCCTCAAAGTTACGGGCGGCCTTTCCTCGGCCACCATATACGATCAGTTCCTCTGGCAATTCCGCCACTTCCGGATCAAGGTTGTTGAGCAGCATTCTAAGAGCAGCCTCCTGAACCCAGCCTTTGCAGGTTAGCTCAGTACCGGTAGGGGTTGCATATTTTTCTTTGGTATATTTCTTATTGAGCGTTTCCATAAATGTTGATAATTAATGGTTAATATGATGACTGTAGTAAAGCGGGTTTGTTTTTGATAAAGGCGATCGACTTGGCAATGTCAGTGGATAAAACCCTGTCCACATCGTTGAAAGGAACTTCCTTGCGGTAGCTGGACACGATACCTTCAATAAAATCTGAGCTCTTGGACGGGCGTCGGAATTCCAAAGCCTGTGTCGCGGAGAATAGCTCAATGGCCAAAACCTTCTCCACATTTTCTATCACCCTAAAGCATTTGGTTGCCCCATTGGCGCCCATGCTCACATGGTCTTCCTGCCCATTGGAGGAAGTGATGGAATCCACCGAAGATGGGGTGCAAAGTTGCTTGTTTTCACTCACCACGCTGGCTGCGGTATATTGGGGAATCATCATCCCAGAGTGCAAACCGGGATTTTTGATCAAAAACAGGGGCAAACCCCTCTGCCCTGATAGGAGCTGATAGGTTCTTCTTTCAGCAATATTTCCGATTTCTGCCATGGCTATGGCCAAAAAGTCAAAACCCAAGGCCAAGGGCTGTCCGTGGAAATTTCCACCTGACACAATTTGATCTTCCTCAGGGAAAATATTCGGGTTATCGGTCACCGCATTGATTTCCCTTTCAAAAACCCCCAAAACATAATTAAACGTATCGCGGGAAGCACCATGTACTTGCGGGATGCAGCGGAAGGAATAAGGATCCTGAACCGCCTTGCTTTTAGATTCGGAAATTTCACTTCCTTTCAGCAGCCTTCTCATTTTGGCGGCCGTCTCCACCTGTCCCGGATGAGGCCTTATGGCATGGATATTTGGGTTGAATGGCTGCATGGTGCAATTAAATCCATCGATACAAATGGCTGCTATAATATCAGCCCATTCCAAAAGGCGCTTGCTGCTCATGAGACAATGAATACCATAGGCAAGCATAAACTGCGTCCCGTTGATCAGGGAAAGGCCCTCTTTGGACTTTAACGTAATCGGAGTCCAGCTGAAATTCTTCAAAACTTCGCCTGCCTCTACAATTTTCCCTTCAAAATAAACCTCGCCCAAGCCAATCAGTGGCAAACTCAGGTGAGAAAGCGGGGCCAAATCACCGGATGCCCCCAAGGAGCCCTGTCGATAGACCACCGGCAAAACATCATGATTATAAAAGTCCACCAATCGCTGAACGGTAATCAGTTGTACACCACTGTTGCCATAAGCCAGAGACTGGATTTTTGTCAGGAGCATGAGCTTGACAATCGCTTTTGGCACCTTTTCGCCCACCCCACAGGCGTGAGACTTTAGCAGGTTATACTGGAGCTCACTGATCTGGTCTTTTTCGATCCTTACATTTTGAAGATATCCAAATCCAGTGTTGATCCCATAAAAAAGTGCATCGTCATCCTCGGCAATCTTCCTGTCCAAGTAATCCCGACAAGCAGTAATCTTTTCAATAGCCTCCTCTGAAAGCTCAATGCCCATTTTTTTCTCTACTATATGCTCAATCTCCTGCAAACTCAGCCACTGTGAGCCAATTTGGTGGGTTTTCTTCTGCGAAATTTTATCCATGTCGTTTTATGTATTGTACTAGGTACTAAGTACTATGTACTATGTTTTACTCGAATCAAGGCTAGATGCTAAATAGCAGCTCTCTCCCGTCTCCCGTCTTCGGTCTTCCGTCTTCGGTCTCCCGTCTCCCTCCAAATTTCCCCAATTCCATTAATAATAAAAAATAGTATTATCTTAACCCATTAATAACTTTAAGTGATCAATGGAGATAAGACAGTTACAGTATTTCGTGGTGTTGGCTGAGGAGCTGCACTTCAACCGGGCAGCAGAAAAGCTTCACATCGTGCAACCTGCGCTTTCCAAGCAATTGCAGCAGCTAGAGCAGGAGTTGGGGGTGCGATTGATGAATCGGACTAAGCGGAAAGTCGAGCTTACAGAGGCTGGGGTGTATTTTTTCCATGAAGCTAAAGATATCCTGCACAGATTGGACAAGCTGAAAAACCAAACTCATCTTGTACAGTCTGGGGAAAAGGGTGAGCTTAAAATTGGATATGTAGGATCCTGTATCCACACGTTTTTACCTGACTTGCTTACTTCCTTAAATGCCAATTTTCCCCAAATCCAGACCTATCTCAACGAAATGACCTCCTCTGCCCAGTTGGCCGCCCTGGAAAACGGGGACTTGGATGTGGCCTTCGTACGGAATCCGATTCCAAGTCCAGAAATGGGGGAGAGGCTTGTCTTTAGTGAAACCTTTTCACTTGTTTTACCCCACCATCATCCCGCTCCTGACCCACCTAACCTTTCGGAGCTCAAGACTGAAAAGTTTATACTTCCTCCAAAAACGGATGGGGACCTATATTATAAGGTGCAGTTGAGCATATGTGAGGATGCGGGATTTTTGCCGGACATTGCCCATGAAACCGTCCATGGACATACGGTGTTAAGTCTTGTGGACCATGGGTTGGGCATTACATTTTTGCCTACCTCATTTCAAAAAGTCACCAATGTGAATGTCAAATTCATTGAGCTTAAGCAGATTCCGCAAAGGGCCGAAATCACGGCGGTTTGGTTTAAAAACAACCCCAACCCCAGCCTAAGGAAGTTTGTGGAGTTATTAATATAAAAAAAGCCTTACCTTTGTCCCCGATTTAAATTGGGTTAGTATATTCTATGGCTAAGAAAAGAGGAACCGCGCTGGAAGAACACGAGAAAAGGAAGCTAAACAAAGATAATTTTCGCAAATTAGGTGGAATTTTCGGCTTCATGATGCCCTACAAGGCACCTTTCATCCTGGGCCTTCTTTTTTTGGTCCTATCCAGCCTGACCTTGCTCGCTTTCCCCTTTGTAGCAGGCAAACTTATCGACACGGCTTCCGGGCAAGCCTGGATTGTGAATGATATCAACAGCATTGCGCTGATTCTTGTCGGAATCCTCTTTGTCCAAAGTGTATTTTCATTTTTCCGCGTGTGGCTTTTCGCTCAAGTGAGCGAAAAATCCATGCGTGATATCCGAGTGGCCCTTTATGACCGGTTAGTCCATCTTCCTATGTCATTTTTCGACAAGAGGAGAACCGGAGAATTGATCAGTAGAATCACGGCTGATATTTCACTTTTGCAGGACACCTTTTCGGTGACTTTGGCGGAGCTGATCAGGCAATTGATCACCCTTCTAGCAGGTACGGTTTTTCTTTTTTACACCACCCCGAAACTCACCTTATTCATGTTGGCCACCTTCCCGGTGTTGGTACTGATTGCCATGGTTTTTGGAAAATATATCCGAAAATTGAGCAAGGCTACCCAGGATGAGCTTGCTTCTGCCAATGTGATCGTGGAAGAAACCCTGCAGTCCATCATGACGGTAAAATCCTTTGCTGGAGAAGATTATGAAACACGAAGATACGGAACCGGACTCAACAGGGTGGTAAAAGTAGCCCTAAAGGCGGCCAGTTTCCGAGGCGCATTCATATCCTTCATCATCTTTGCCCTTTTTGGCGGGATCGTGGCGGTGATGTGGTACGGGGCAACATTGGTGGCTACAGGAGCCATGAGCATCGGTGACTTGGTTTCTTTTGTGCTTTACACCACCTTCATCGGAGGCTCAATAGCTGGGTTAGGGGATATTTATGGCCAGGTACAGAAGGCAATTGGTTCTTCAGAGAGGGTATTGGAGATTTTGGATGAGAAGCCTGAGGAATCCTTGACCGATTTTCAGCATACCAAGCTAAAGGGTGAGGTGGCCTTTCAGAATGTTGCCTTTAATTATCCAACCCGGCCTGATGTGCAGGTCCTTCGGAATATATCTTTCCACATTGCTCCGGGTCAGAAAATCGCCCTTGCAGGCCACAGTGGAGCGGGTAAGTCTACTATCATTCAGCTTTTGCTCAAATTTTACCAAGTAGGTGCCGGTGCGATCAAGATTGACGGCCAAAATGTGGATAAGTGGAACTTGAAACAGTTGAGGTCCAACGTGGGGATCGTGCCCCAGGAGGTATTGCTCTTTGGCGGGAGCATCCGTGAAAACATTGCCTATGCAAAACCTGACGCCACAGAGGAAGACATCATGCTTGCCGCCAAAAAAGCCAACGCTTGGCAGTTTATCCAAAGCTTCCCCGATGGTTTGGACACATTGGTAGGGGAAAGAGGCGTAAAATTGTCAGGAGGCCAGCGTCAAAGAGTTGCCATTGCCAGGGCCATTCTCAAAAATCCAAGCATATTGATCCTAGACGAGGCCACCAGCTCCCTGGATTCCGAATCCGAATCCCTGGTTCAAGAAGCCATGGATGAACTGATGAAAGGCCGGACCACCATCATTATCGCCCACAGATTGTCCACCATCAGAAAGGTAGACCGAATTTATGTATTGAAGGAAGGCCAGATCGTGGAAGAAGGCACCCATGACTCTCTAGCGCACAAGGATGAAGGCTTCTATGCCAACTTGGTAAGGTTGCAGTTTGCCGAATAGCATCCCCAGAACAACGAATCCCAACTGCATGGGATTCCTTACTTTTATTATACATCCAACACGGGTCCTCGTCGCCTCCCCTTCGGGTCCTCGTCGGGTCCCCTATGGGTTTTTACATATTTCAGGCGAACTGAAGCCTGATTAAATTGTGCCCAAATGCCTATTCCTCATTTGGCAATAGCATACCCTTTCCAACTTTTGGGCATTAGCTTCTACTTACAATTGTAAATAGGCTATATTTATTACTTTGTTCTACCAAACTTTATCCACTCATGAAATATCTTTTCATTCTGATAGGCTGTTTGACAATGGTCGGTTATCACACCCAAGCCCAAACACAGGAGTCTTATTTGGAAGAAATTTTTCCAGAAATAGAAGAGCTTTATAAACATTTCCACCAATATCCGGAGCTATCCCTACAAGAGGAAAAAACTGCCGCAAAGATAGCTGAGGAGCTGAAAAATTTAGGTTTTGAGGTCACTGAGGGCATTGGCGGTCATGGTGTAGTGGGGATATTTGAAAACGGTGAAGGCCCAACCCTGCTTGTCAGGACAGATATGGACGCCTTGCCTTTGGAAGAAAAGACCGGCCTTCCCTATGCTAGCAAGCAAAAGGGAGTGACCGGTGATGGGAAGGAAACCTTTATCATGCAGGCCTGCGGTCACGATGTGCATATGAGTGTGTTTTTGGGCACGGCCCGCATGCTGATGAATTTCAAGAACGAGTGGCAGGGAACGCTAATGATGATCGGCCAACCAGCTGAGGAAAATGGATTGGGTGCATACAATATGTTAAATGACGGTTTATTTGAGCGTTTTCCTTACCCCGATTACGCCATCGCCCTGCATGATACGCCCCATTTGCCTGCGGGAAGCATCGGATACAAGGCCGGGCCGCTCATGGCGGGTGTGGATATGATGAATGTGAAGGTTCACGGTGAGGGTGGCCATGGGGCAGCACCCCATATGACCATAGATCCTGTGGTGATGAGTGCCCAGATGATTCAGGCTTACCAATCCATCGTAAGCCGAAGAATCGCTCCTACTGAGCCAGCAGTGGTATCAGTTGGCTCCATCCGCGGGGGCCATGTGCACAACATTATTCCTGACGAAGTGGAAATGCAGCTGACCTTAAGGTATTACAATCCTGAAATCAGGGAAACTTTAATTGAAAACATCAAAAAAATCAGCGAACATGTAGCCCGATCAGCAGGAATGCCAGAGGACAAACTGCCTACCTACTGGATCAGGGAGCCCTACACACCGCCTTTGATAAACGATGATGAACTCACTGAGCTGATGGTTGGGGTATTTAAGGCCAATTTTGAAGAAAATAAGATAGTGGAAATTGAAGCCGAAATGATAGGGGAGGACTTTAGCCGTTATGGCATTCAAGAGCCAGCGGTTCCGATATCCATGTTTTTTTTGGGGGCTACGCCAAATGACCTTTTCAAGCAGGCTAAAGAAAACGGCAAGGAAATACCTGGCTTACACAGTCCGCTTTTCGCTCCAGAAGTGGAGCCCACATTGAAAACAGGGATTAAGGCAATGAGTTTGTTTGCGATGGAGATTTTCAATTCAACAAGATAATTTCTTAAAAAGAGAACCCTGGAGCTAAGTTGAAGTTTCTGCCAGCCAAATAAATCAAGAGTGCTGTGCCACCAAGTATCCCGATCGTTAATCCTGGAGATACTTTATTTTGCTGTATTTCAACAATTCTTTCGAAAGGAATGTCTATAACCATTCCACGTGAAGCGCGGTCTTTGTTATCCGCACTTTCAACCTTTAAAGAATTTTCTTCAAAGGAAAGGATTTTGGCTTGAATGGTATTACCACTGTTCATAGTGATCTTATACCTTTTCCCAATCTCTAAAAAATCCAAATTTCTCCTATCCGTCCAATCAATATGTTCAGGATCAGATCTCTTATGAGGTCCGACATTCTGATAAGCAGAACACCCCAAGTTCAAAATCAAAATGAGGCTAAAGATCGAGCAAAACAGAGCATTTTTCACGATATAAGTTTCAAAGTGAAGTAAATGGTATTAATACGATTATCACTTCATACTCTACTTTATATCTAAATTTACAAATTTATATCTGTATTTGATTTTATTATATAGAATTTAATTTTAATAAAAATAAGGATTGCAAATTTCAAATTGAATTTGAAAACCTGCCAGGTTTGACCTATTTTTTTCAAAACCAGGCAGGATTAAATGCTTATCTCACCATGATATATTCATACGAGGACTGCAGTCCCAGCGGGTATCCCACAGCCCAGTAGCCAAGCAGAAAGATTGTCCAGACGATAAGTAGAACCACTGAATATGGGATCATAATCGATACGAGGGTTCCGATTCCAGTGGACTTGACATAACGCTGGCAGAAGACCACCACCAATGGGAAATAAGGCAACAGAGGTGTGATGATATTCGAGACGGAATCCCCAACACGATAGGCGGCTTGAGTTAAATCTGGAGAAATACCCAACTGCATCAGCATCGGAACAAATATGGGGCTAATCAGCGCCCATTTAGCGGAAGCCGAGCCCACCAAAAGATTTACAAAAGCAGTAAGGAATACAATCCCAACAATAGTCACCTGTCCAGGGAGGTTCATGCTTTCCAAGAAGTTGGCCCCCTTCAATGCAGTCATTGCACCAATGTTGGATTTGGCAAAGGCATCTATAAATAAAGCGCAGAAAAATGCCATCACGATATAGTGGGCCATACTTCCCATGGCTTTGCTCATGGAGGCTATGGCGTCTTTCATTTCTTTATATGTGCCCGAGGCGAATCCATATACCAAACCTGGAAGCCAGAAAAGGAAAAATATCAATGGTACGATGGATTTCATCAAAGGAGCCGCAAGGGAAGTAATCTCACCATCTGCATCTCTCAAAGCGGAATCCAACGGATAAGCCCACACTACCAATCCTGTCAAACCCAAAATCATCACTAGGGAAGCCAGCCAAAAAGCTTTCTTTTCCTTTGAGCCGATTTCTTCCATCTTGGGGGCATCGGTCATGTCTTCATCCACTTTGGCTGTTTTATTCAGCCTAGGCTCGATCACCCTATCAGTCAAAAACCAAGCAACCGCCACCACCACAATACTGGATGAACCGGTGAAAAACCAGTTATTTAATGGGTTTAGGCTAATAGTAGGGTCAATAATTCTTGCTGCTGATTGGGTGAAGCTTTGAATTAAGGGATCTATGCCTGAAGGAATAAAATTGGCGCTAAAACCACCTGAAACCCCGGCAAAAGCCGCTGCAATTCCCGCCAAGGGGTGGCGACCTGCTGCATAAAATATCACGCCTCCCAAGGGAATTACCAACACATACCCTGCATCAGCAGCGGTATGGCTGACAATGGCCACCAACACCAAAATAGGCGTGAGCAGCATTTGGGGGGTAAAATTGAGCAGATATTTAAGCCCTGCATTGATGTAACCCGAATGTTCCGCCACACCAACACCCAACATGGCCACCAGCACTACGCCCATAGGAGGGAAAGTAATGAATACATTCACCATGTTAGAAAGAAATGCCGCCAGCTGAGTTCCAGTCAAAAGATTTAGAACCTTGAGGTCCTCGCCTGTTCTGGGGTCGATTTCACCAAAGTCGATGGGGGCCAACATGGCGGAAAGCACCCAGGTGGCTAGCATTAGAATCAGGAAAAGGATAGCAGGGTCAGGGAGTTTATTGCCTGCATATTCGATTACATCTAGAAACCTGTCTAGAAGGGATTTTTGCTTTTTTTCTTGTGTGGGAATCATGGGCTTAAATTTGGGAAAACCAAATGTAAGCAGCCCTACTAAAATATAAAAGGAATCTCTATTGATTCACCCACTTCTTGAAAGCAGTTACCTTTTCCCTGCTTACCACAAGCTCTTCATGAAATTGGATTTTGGGGGTAATTTTAAGTCTGCTGTTGATGTGTTTTTGAATGGGACCTATAGCATTGATATTGATCAACACACTGCGGTTGATCCTAAAAAATTCTCTCGGATCGAGCACATCGGCCTCCAGATCCATGAGTTTTTGGTTGATGGTGAATCTTTCGCCCGTGCCCATTTCGTACAGATAGGTCTGACCGTTATCGGCAAGGAAAAACGCCACTTCTGAGGGCATTTTGGCCAAAAAGGAATCCCCGGATTTCACCATAAACCTAGATTTCTGGTTGCTGTTTAGTTGGGGCTCACTCGAGAAGGGACCGGATGGGGACCTGCCCGTCTGTATCGAATAGAGCACCTGAAACTTTTCAAAGCTCTTTCGGATCCTTTCCTGATCCGCATTCTCATTGATGAAATCCAGGCAATTAAGACTTAAAGCCTTTTCGGTGATAAAAGGCTTAGGGGAAGTGAAGATCACCGGAATCCTCATGTCCAGTTTCTCAAATATAAAGGGATGCATATCTGTCAGGTCATAACTCCCCACAATCAGGTCCACCTTATTGCCCTTTTCTACATAGTTGTAGGCTTCCTCCCAGGAGGCCAATACTTCTACAGTTTTCAAAAAAGGGTTAACATTCTGGAATTTATGGCTCCATTTATAGCCATCCTCACTCCGGTGTACGATGATGCAATTAATGAACTGGTTTTCTACTCCCATTTTGCTACTCTTGGATAATTTCCGTCCGAAAACTAAACAGCTTTCAGGCTAATATCAAGACTTTTTACATGATGTGTCAAAGCACCCACTGAAATAAAGTCTACGCCGCATTCTGCGACATCTTTTAGCGTTTCTTCTGTAATTCCACCAGAGGCCTCGGTTTTATATTTTCCACCGATGAGTCTTACAGCCTCCTTCATAGTTGGACAATCCATGTTGTCCAACATAATCACATCCACACCCCCAGTTTCCAACACCTGCTTCACTTCATCGAGATTTCGGGTTTCCACCTCAATCTTGAGTTTCAGCTTATTGGCTTTCAGGTATTCCTGAGTGGCCTTAATGGCTGCGGCTATCCCACCGGCAAAGTCCACATGGTTATCCTTCAGCATGATCATGTCATAAAGGGCAAACCTATGATTTTGGCCACCCCCGATCGCCACAGCCCATTTTTCCAGCATGCGGAAATTTGGTGTGGTTTTGCGGGTATCCAATAATTTGGTGCGGGTGTGCTTGATCAGCTGGTTTAGCTTGTACGTTTTGGTGGCAATGGCGCTCATACGCTGCATGCAGTTGAGCACCAGGCGCTCGGTAGTCAAAATCGAGGCTGCACTTCCAGATACTTTAAGACCTATATCGCCAGCTTTGACTTTGTCACCATCTTTGAGTAAAAGCTCCACCTGCAAATGTGGATCATAATGCTCAAAAATCATCTTGGCCAAGTCCAAACCGGCAATGATGCCCTCTTCCTTGATCAATAGCTGGGCGGCACCCTGCACATTTTCAGGCAAGGCGGCCAAGGTAGAGTGATCACCTGTCCCCACGTCTTCCAGCAGGGCAGATTTGATGAATTTTTGTAAATTATCTTGGGTCAAATACGAATTTTTCACCCTGCAATATTACTAATTTTATCGGGAAGAATTGTCACTAAGTGAGGAAATGGGCACTTGCGTCACGATAAGGTTGCTGCTTCCTTTGGCTATGAGCTTGCCTTCCGCATTGGTGATTTTGGCTTTCCAATGGTTCACATTTCGTCCACCCCTCACCAGTTTGGCTTCTACGGTGAGTTTTTCGCCTACATGGGCCGCAGCCAAAAAGTCGATGTTCAGGTTGATGCTGGTCATCAGGTATTCATTTCCGGTCACGTAGTTGGCCCCGCCGATCACGTCGTCCAACATGAGAGAGGCCACCCCGCCATGCAAGATGTTGCCGGGATTGCAAAATTCTTCCCTCACGGTGTACTCCATGACCAATAAGCCGTATTCTACCTCTCTGAGGACTCCTTCCAGCCAGTTGCCGGCCTTGGAAGGGGAATGATTGATGGTGGTACCGATTAGTTTTTTGTAATTTCTGAGAAATATATTGTCTTCCATAGGTAAAGGCTGATCAGATTGACGGTATCGAAAATTTCATAAATGTTTTTGGGCACAAAAGGGGAGAGGGTAACCTTATAATGCCGGTTTTTGTCCTGCTGGATAATGAGGCTGTACTTATCCTTCAGTTTGAGAATTTCCTCCGGGAAAAAAACCTGTTGGGGCATTTTGACTGGACTGTTTTTCATTCCAAACTGTTTTTTGACCTTTCCATAGGTTTGGCCAACGATTCTGTCATTAAAACCCCGCTCCTGAATTTCCAGAGTGGAGTCCTGGAGAAATTTAGGATTAAAGGAATGGATTAAAGTAATGCCGGACTTGATAAAGCGATAGGTGACCTTACTTCCCACTTCCTTCTGAAAAGGCAGATTGGTCTTGATTTTACAAAAATTCCATAAGTTTTCTATCCGCTTCAATTCCATCATTTGTTCCTGTCCTCTTGTTCCAATAATCTAAAATAATCAAATGAGGTGGTTTTAAAAGCATCTCTTTCCTTTCTTTCCACCAAAATGGGCTCCCAGCCATCGGAAGTCTCTATTTCAAAATGGGCATCCTGGAGCAATAAAGGATAAACCTGATCCACAAACCTGAAATGATCAAACCTGTCACCACCACCAAATTGAATAATGCCCGAGCTGTCACTTTCATCAAAACTATACTTCAAATTAATCCTGCCATCCAATATTGCCTCGGATGGCTCCAAATAAATATAGGCATCTTCCTTCACCCGATTCAGAATAATCGAAAGGTTGATCACAGGCCTGCTGTCATCCACCACCCTTTTGGACAACCTGAAAACGTTCATTTTGGCATCGTTGCGGTTTTCTCGGTCATAGAAAGGCTGCCGCACATTCATGAAATACAGGCGGCTCGCAGCCGTGATGGAGGTCCTTATTTCTCCTTCCTCCAGTTCCACCGTTTTGGTGTTGAAAAATGATAAAGCAAAGACCCAGATCAACGTTCCGATCCCGAAGATTTTGAACAGTTTTATAAGTTCCGGGTCAAATGATTTATCCTTGGACATTTTCCTTTTTTGGCATCTTTTCTAACAACAACTCCCAGGCATTTTTGATATGGGTTTCTTCCACGTCCGTCTGCCCGATCACCCAGCGGATCACAAATTTTCCGTCAAGCTTTGTATGTGTAAAAAATGCAAGGCCGGTTTGGTTCACTTCAGCCATCCATTTTTCATTGAGCTGATTGAGTTTTTCAGTTGACAAACCAGTTTCCACAAACCTAAAGCAAATGGTATTTAAAGGTACAGGTGCCAAAATTTCAAGGTTTGGATGCCTTTCAATCCATTCTACCGCCTTCTTAGTAAGCTTAAGATGGTGGCGCAACTTTTTCCTCAGGCCATTTAACCCATAATGGCGGATGACAAACCAAAGTTTCAGCGCCCGAAACCTTCTTCCCAGTTGAATACCCCAATCCCGGTAATTGTTGACCTGCTCATCCAGTTGTGTCCGTAGATATTCGGGAGTGAGGCTGAAGGTTTTGATCAGGTGTTGGGGCTCTTTTAGAAATAGAACAGAGCAGTCAAAGTTGGTGAACATCCATTTATGAGGGTTAAAGACATAACTATCAGCTTTTTCATGCCCTTCATTCATCCATCGAAATTCAGGTAAAAGCAAGGCTGTACCTGCAAAAGCCGCGTCTATATGGTGCCAAATACTGTATTTTTGGCATATATCACCAATTTTATCGATCGGATCAATGGCTGTCGAACTGGTAGTCCCTAAAGCAGAAACCACGCAGAGAGGGATGTAACCCTTCTCAACATCGGCTTGAATGGCTTTTTCCAAAAGCTCCGGTATTAAAGCATAATTATCATCCACCCTTATTCTAATCAGATTGAACTGACCGATCCCGGCAATCCTTAATGCCTTGTCGATGGAGGAATGAACATGTTCTGAGCTATAAACCCTGAATTTTGCAAAGCCTTCAAAACCTGATTGGTTGATTCTATAGCCGGTAACCCTCTCTCTGGCAGCAAGAATCGCACTAAGCGTGGCAGTACTGGCCGTGTCATGAATCACACCTTTCCACGTGGAACATATGCCTTTTGCATCCCTCAACCAATCTAAAACCCGCTCCTCTAATTCAGTTGCGGCAGGGGAGGTGAGCCAAGACATACACTGGGCACCCAAAGTAGACATCAGTAATTCGGCCAATATGGACGGCTCGGAATTGTTGGCCGGAAAGTAGCCGAAAAAGGATGGATGTTGCCAATGAGTCATTCCCGGCAGGATGACATCTTTGAAATCAGCAAATATGCGGTCAAAATCTTCACCCTCCTCTGGAGCGGAGGAAGGCAATTGCTTTAAAATTTCACCAGGCTCTATTTTAGGTGTAACTGGATACTTTTCTTTGTTTTCCAAATAATCCGCCATCCAATCAACCATTTCATGGGCTCGCTTTCTGAATTCCTCTTTATCCATATTCAATGTACGTAAGATCCGGCATTCATATCGATAGTACAGCCTGTAGAATGGTCAGCTAATCCAGAACAAAGCAAGGTCACCATCGGTGCAATATCCTTAGGTTCAGTGAGTTGTGACAGAGCAATATCGTTTAAAGCGAAATCCTCACCATATTGATCCATAAAATCCTGAGCCATATCGGTTTTGGTAAAGCCAGGGGCTATAATGAAAGCCTTGATTCCTTCTTTTCCGTAATATCGGGCAAGAGATCGTGTAAAACTTACAATAGCGGCTTTGGAAGCGGCATAGGCCAAATAATCAGGGGTGTCACCCCTAAATGCAGCCCTGGAGGAAATGTTTACAATACGCCCATTCTTGTTATTTCTGGCATGCTCGACAAACTCCTTACTGATAATTGCCATTGCATTGATATTGACATTCATGGTTTTGAGCCATGAGCTGGTCCAATCGATGGTTGGGGCATTGTCAGGCGTAGAAATGGCAATGCCCGCATTGTTAACCACCGCATCAATCTTTCCGTAGGTTTCCACCAAAACCGGTATCCAACCCATTACTGCATCCAGATCCGAAAGATCACAAGCTACGGGGTGGGAGGGGTTTGGAAGGCTTTTCTGCAACTCCAAAACATCCTTCTCACTATTATTATAATGCAGAAGTACTTCCGCACCAGATGCCGATAATTGTTGGGCTATAGCCTTCCCAATTCCCCGGGAAGCCCCCGTGACGAGAATTCTATGGCCTGAAAGGTTTATATGCATATTTGAATCAATTCAAGTTAAGTAAGCAATTTAAAAAGCCTTGGGAAATAAAGCCATGCCGACGGTATAAAGTTTAGACAGTTCCCGCTGCTATCACGGCCAGATCAACTTTTTTAACTCCGGCAGCCAAGAGTGCATTGGCACAAGCGGCGAGTGTGGCCCCGGTGGTCATCACATCATCGACCAACAATACGTATTTGCCTTCTAGCTCTTTACCACCAAAGTGAAAAACATTCTTAACATTTTCCCACCGTTCCATCCTGGATTTCTTAGTTTGTGTTTGAGTGAATTTGGTCCTTTGCAATCCCTCATGTACGGGCACTGCCAAAGCAGCAGAAATCCCCATGGCGAATTTAGCACTTTGGTTATATCCCCGCCTGCGCAACTTAGCTGGGTGCAGAGGCACAGCGATAATGAAATCCCAATTGACATCAAACTCAGCCTGAATCAGCTTCTGCCCATACAATTTTCCCAAAACCACTCCCAATTGTGGTTTATTCTTGTATTTGAGCTGGTGGAGAAGCTTTTGACTTAAGCCATTTTTGGAAAATCTAAGGAAGGCAAGAACCCTATCCGCCTTGGTAAGACCAAGCAATTTGACGGTCAGGTCATTTTCTTTCGGCCGCAGGTGGTAAGAGGTGATGGGAAGGGAAGCTTCGCATTTTCGGCAAAGCTGAAATTCGAAAGCATACAGGCTTGTTTTACAGCCACTACAGGTCTGGGGAAACACCAGGGCCAAAAAATCCTCCAAAAAATTGAAACGCATCATGAAAAAGGCTTGTTTGTTCTGAATGACAGGAAAATACCTGTTATATTTACCGGTTAATCTAAAAGTTAAGGAAATTAATGAATTTAAGAGAAGAATTCAATGCTTATAGAACCAAGATGAATGAAAAAATCTTGGCTGAGGACAACAAAGTCATCAAGCGTTTTTTCAATCTGGACACCAATGCCTATGCGGAAGGTGCCTTGGATGTAAAAACCAAGGAAATGCTAGGCCTTTCCAGTTCCATGGTGCTCAGATGTGATGACTGCATAAAGTATCATTTGGAAAAATGTTTTGACGCAGGAGTGACCAAAGCACAGGTATTTGAGGTCTTTTCGGTTTCCATGATCGTTGGCGGATCTATCGTGATCCCTCATTTGAGAAGGGCAGTTGAATTTTGGGAGGAGCTAGAAAACCAGACAAATGATTAAAAAGGATTATGACCTTGAAGTAAGGTGGGGCAAATTGCTAAACGGATTGAAAGATCTGATTGGGAAAAAGCCCGCCGATCTCAATGGAGTACTGTTTTTGATAGGAGTACAGGAATTGGGACAGGGTCTGAGAACCTTTTCCAAGGAGCAAAAACAGGATCTGATACATATAGGCATATGCAAGGTATTAAGCTTGGGCGGCTTTTATGAATTGGATTATATCGATCAAGACGGTTGGCCACATTGGAAATTGGTCAATAAATTGCCCCACTTTGACATATTGGATCAGGAAAAGTTGTTGAAGATCCACGTAATTGAATATTTTGAAATCGAATTTGATATAGAAATCAAATAATTAATTCACCACAAGAGAATGAAATTCGTATCCTATAATGTCAATGGCATTAGAGCAGCATTAAATAAAGGTTTTGCAGAGTGGCTTAAAGATACAGACGCCGACGTGATCGGTCTTCAAGAGGTAAAAGCCATGCCTGACCAAGTTGATATAAGTATTTTCGAAGACCTTGGATACCATGTTTTCTGGTATCCAGCTGTGAAAAAAGGATACAGTGGTGTGGCCATACTCAGTAAAGTGAAGCCAAATTTTGTGGAATATGGCATGGGTGTAAGCACTTATGATGATGAAGGAAGGATGATCAGAGCTGATTTTGATGATGTATCTTTCATTAGCGCATATTTTCCATCAGGAACCACAGGGGACATCAGGCAGGATTTCAAATACCAGTTTTTGGATGACATCTATGGATATAGCCAGGATTTGATCCAAAAAATACCTAACCTGATCTTTAGCGGGGATTATAATATTTGCCATAAGGCGATTGATATCCACAATCCAGTAAGCAACAAAAATTCGTCTGGGTTTTTACCAGAGGAGAGGGCATGGATGGACAAGTTTACCGAATCGGGGTTTGATGACAGTTTCAGATTATTCAACCCTGACCCGCACAATTACACCTGGTGGAGCTACAGGGCCAATGCTCGGGCAAAGAATTTGGGATGGCGGATCGATTATCACATGACCACAAAATCCATTAAGGACCGGTTGAGAAAGGTAGAAATTTTGAGTGAAGCAAAACATAGCGACCACTGCCCAATTGTACTGGAAATCGAATAATTTGCGTGACTGAATTATACTAATAAAAGATTAAATAAAATATAAATCTGAACAGAAACTTAATGAAATCTATCAAAATTTCAATACCTTCTCTGATAGACAATATTAAAATTGTCGAAAGTTTCATAGATAATGCAAAGGAAAAATTCCATATCAATGATGACATATATGGAAACATTATGATTTCGGTCACAGAGTGTGTAAGCAATGCCATTATCCACGGCAATGGTAATGATCCCAAAAAAACGGTAAATCTGGAACTAAAATTCTTGGATAGCGAGTTGAAGTTCATCGTGGAAGATGAAGGCAATGGCTTTGATCAGAATGCATTGGTAGATCCGACCTCCCCCGAAAATATTGAAAAATACGGAGGAAGGGGAGTATTCATCATGAAGCACCTCAGTGATGAAGTAGCCTTCGAAGATGACGGACGTAAGACTATCCTGACATTTTACATGAGTTAATTGAAATGGCGATAAATTTCTTCAGTGAAGATATACCCTTTGATCTCAAACCAAAAAACAGCTACAAGAAGTGGCTGAGAGAAATTGCGGGCGAGGAGGGTTTTAAGATAGGTGAATTGAGCTATATATTCTGTTCAGACGAGTACTTGTATTCCATTAACCTGGAATACCTCAATCATGACACCTATACGGACATTATCACCTTTGACAACTCCGAAGATGAAGACATTATTGAAGGAGATATTTTCATCAGTATCGAAAGAGTCAGGGACAATGCCAAAACCCAAGGGACAGATGAAACGGAAGAATTAAAAAGAGTTCTCAGTCACGGCTTGCTACACCTTATGGGATACAAGGACAAAACAGAGGAAGAGGAGAGATTAATGAGAGAAAAAGAAAACCAGGCTATTGGTAAATTCTAAACTGTTCCACGTGAAACAGTGTCTTCTCACCTTATCCATATCATTCAACAACACAAGTGTTCCACGTGGAACACTGGGAGAATTTTCAAAAATAAATCAACGTTCCACGTGGAACATTATAATTACAGACGAGTATGTTTCCAGTATATGACGTAATAGTAGTAGGGGCAGGGCATGCGGGTTGTGAAGCCGCACATGCTGCTGCAAAGATGGGTTCCAAGGTTCTGCTTTGTACCATGAACATGAACACTATTGCGCAAATGTCCTGCAACCCGGCAATGGGCGGGGTGGCAAAAGGCCAGATAGTAAGGGAAATTGATGCCTTAGGCGGGATGTCGGGAATCATTTCGGATAAATCCATGATCCAGTTCAGGATGCTCAACCGCTCCAAAGGTCCGGCTATGTGGTCGCCCAGATCACAAAACGACCGGATGCGCTTTGCGGAAGAGTGGAGACTGGCACTAGAAGCTACGCAAAACTTAGATTTTTGGCAGGAAATGATCACAGGACTCGTAGTTAAAGACAAAAGGGTAGTAGGTGTGAGGACGGGAATGGGGCTAGATATTGAGGCAAAATCCGTGGTTTTGACAAATGGAACATTTCTAAATGGGATCATTCATATCGGAGAAAAGAAATTTGGAGGGGGAAGAACCGGTGAAGCTGCAGCAAAAGGCATCACTGAGCAACTTGTGGAACTGGGCTTCGAAGCGGGCAGAATGAAAACAGGCACGCCTCCAAGAGTAGATGGCAGAAGTTTGGACTATACCAAAATGGAAGTCCAACATGGAGATGAGTCTCCGGAAAAATTCTCTTATTCCAATGAAACCAAACCTTTGGAGAAACAACATACCTGTTGGATCACCTATACCAATAAAGAGGTACATGAAACACTGGAAACAGGATTCGATAGATCACCAATGTTCAATGGGAGAATACAGGGATTGGGTCCTAGATATTGTCCCTCTATAGAGGATAAAATCAACCGTTTCGCCGAAAGGGAACGCCACCAGATATTTGTAGAACCTGAAGGATGGAATACTGTGGAAATCTATGTGAATGGATTTTCAACTTCTCTTCCCGAAGACGTGCAATATAAAGCAATCAGGAAAATAGCGGGATTTGAAAACGCCAAGATGTTCAGACCTGGTTATGCCATAGAGTACGATTATTTTCCACCGACTCAATTGAAGTTGACACTGGAGACGCAGCTGATCGAGAACCTATACTTTGCAGGACAAATCAACGGCACGACAGGATACGAAGAAGCGGCCTGTCAGGGACTAATCGCAGGAATAAATGCTCACAATAAAGTCAAAGAGGAAGAACCATTCTTACTGAAGCGATCAGATGCCTATATATCAGTATTGATTGATGATTTGATCAATAAAGGCACTGAGGAACCTTATAGGATGTTTACATCCAGGGCTGAGTTCAGGTTGCTGCTTCGACAGGACAACGCAGATCTTAGACTCACGGAACTTGGCCATAAGATAGGGTTGGCGTCTGATGAGCGATTGGAAAATATGCTCGATAAAAAGAATGCCACTAAGCAGCTTATAAAAGAACTGAAGGAAAGAAAGCTTTCCCCCGAAGTGATCAATGAGGGCTTGGAAAAGCAACAGACGGCTACTATCAAGGAAAAGGCTACCATTGAAAAGCTGATCAAAAGACCTCAATTGGGATTGGATCAATTAAAAGGAATGGATGCTGATTTCGATGCGTTTCTGGATTCCTACGATAAGGAAGTATTGGAACAAGCGGAGATCCAGATTAAATACGACAGCTACCTGGAAAAAGAGCAGGCCATGGTAGATAAATTGAACAGCATGGAGAATTTCAGGATACCAGAAAGTTTTGATTATTTATCCATTCCTGCCCTTTCCGCTGAGGCAAAGCAAAAGCTTAATAAAATCAGACCTGAAACAATGGGACAGGCTTCAAGAATCAGCGGTGTGTCGCCTGCTGACATGTCCATATTAACTGTATATCTTGGAAGATAAAAGTATGTACGAAAGATTGACCAAATGCCCGCTTTGCAAAAGTGGGCATTTTAATAATACCTTAATCGTAAAGGATCACAGCGTATCTCAAGAGTCATTTACAATATGTAAATGCAAAAAATGTGAGCTGCTTTTTACCAATCCCCGACCGGACGTAAAAAGTATACAGAAGTATTACGAATCTGAGGATTATATTTCACATAACGATTCGGCTACCAATCTCACCAATTTGATCTATAAATTGGTTCGCTCCTATACTTTAAGGCAAAAAGTATCCTGGATCAACAGGTTTTCGAATAAGAAGGGGAGAGTCCTCGATTTCGGTTGCGGTACAGGATATTTTCTTAACAAGGCTAAAGAAGATGGATGGGAGACTATAGGATTAGAGCCAAATCCAACAGCAGCCAAAATTGCCAAAGATAGAAATGGTCTGACTGTTTACTCGGATCGGGAAGACCTACAAATAGAGAAGAAATTCGATGTTATTACGTTATTCCACGTATTGGAACATGTACATGATCTGCAGGAAACCATGGAGGTTCTTTTGGACAAATTGAAGAAGCGGGGAGTGCTCCTGCTGGCCGTCCCAAATTACTCCTCATGGGACAGCAAGGAATACGGTGAAAATTGGGCGGCATTGGATGTGCCTCGCCACTTGTACCATTTCACACAAGGGACCATGCAATCTTTGGCAGAAACCTTCAATCTAAAAATAAAAGAGACCATCCCTATGAAATTCGATAGTTTTTATGTCTCACTTTTATCAGAGAGTCATAAAAATCAAAAGAAAAATTTTATAAATGCATTAAGGAATGGATTTAAATCCAACAATTATGCAAAAAAGAACAACCAGAATTATTCTAGCTTGCTATATATTTTGAAGAAAAAATGAAAGTAAATAACCTGCTGTTATTATTTATAGCAATTATTGCCCTGCTTGCCTGCGCAAGGGAAAGCGCCCCAATGGGAGGCCCAAAGGATGAAGAGCCTCCCAAGCTACTCAAATCCGATCCAGCACATGAATCCTTAAATGTAAGACCTGAAGAGATTAATTTGGAGTTTAGCGAGTTTATCAAGGTAGAAAATCCAAACAAGCAGATCATCATCACCCCTAGGATCAATACCCAGGAAATGGAAGTGGTGGCCCTTAGAAACCGAGTGAGGATAAAACTTAATCAGGAACTGGAGGATAGTACTACTTATGTTTTCAACTTTCAACAAAGCATTAAGGATATTACCGAAAACAATCCAGCAGAAAATCTTAAACTGGTTTTCTCGACAGGTAATGAAATCGACAGCTTGAAATTTTCAGGAAGGGTAAGATTTGTATTTCCACAAAAGGAAAAGGTTATCAAGGATGTGCTGGTCGGCTTGTATGACATAGCCGACACCACAGATTTATTCAATGATCCTCCATATTATATAGCCCAGGCTGATACAAGCGGAAGGTTTGAAATAACTAATATCAAAGCTGGAACCTATAGGGCAGTAGCCTGGCAGGATGAAAACAATACATTGAAAGTGGAGTCTAAAGTGGAACCTTATGCTTATTTCTCCGATTCTGTAGTGATTGATGAAAATATAGATGGCGCCCATTTCAACCTTTTCAGGGCTGATTTATCGGCATTTTCCATCAACCGTTCAAGCCCTACTGCAACCAATTATGACATTGTACTGAGCAAGGCACCGGCTGAAATCAATTTGGACCACCCGGATTTGAATGATAAGCTATTTTATAGGCTATCAGAAAGGACAATCAGACTTTACCATACTGAGATGCGGGAGGACAGCACAGAGGTCAGATTATCGCTCAAGGACACTGTGGGCTTCAGCATTGATACTGCGCTGTATGCAACCTTTGAAGAGAGTACGAGAAACAAGCAAAAGCTCGAACTAACGGTGGATAGCGGCAAAGGCTTTATACGCAATCTCACCGCACAGTTGGACTTCAACAAACCTGTGGTAAACATCAATTACGATTCTTTGATGGTTCGGTATGATACGGCGAGCTTTATACCTATTACGCGTGAAAACTTGAGTTTACTGGATAGCAGCAATTATACAAAGTACATTGTCAGGGTAGCCTTACCGGATACTTTGCCAGCTGGCACCTATACTTTATTTGCAGCAGATTCCACCTTCCAGGATGTGGAAGGGCTATGGAATGAAAATGAAGTAGAGGCCAATTATAGAAAAATCAAGTCTGATAACCTTTCGGATGAAATTTCAGGAGTAATCGAAAGTGATGAATTGCCAATCATTTTGCAACTGCTCAACAAGCGAAATGAGATTGTTTATACCACTTATCTGACAGAATCAAACAGGTTTAGAATAACCAATATAGAGGCTGGAGAATATAGATTACGGGCAATAATAGACAGGAACAGCAACCGCAGATGGGACCCTGGCAACTATAACGACCTCAGCCAACCCGAACCGGTCTACTATTATGTAAATCCGGCGAATGGAACCCGAGAATTCACTATTAGGCCCAATTGGTCTAATGTGGACCTTAATATTGCCGCTATTCCTGAAACAGGTTTAACACAAACGACTGATCAAGAGGAAGAAGGCATGGATTTTGAGATAGAAATACCGGAATTTATCATCCCGGAAGAACTATAGCAACCGCTGTCGATAACTTGCCTAGAAAGTGTGAATAAGTGTCGACAACTTATGGATAAAAGCAGAGTTATCCCCCAGTGATATTTTTCATTGGGGGATTTTTTTGAGGCCTATGGATAACCACAATATTCTGCACCTTAATCCACATTTTCCCCCACAGCTATTCATACACATTCAACTTTGGCGTATATTCTACACCATAATGGGCATAAGTCCATTGCTCATTGAGCCTTAACAACTTACAAGTGGATAAAATGTGAATGAGACGTGAATAGCAAGGGGATAAATGATTATAAGCTTGTGGGAAAGTTTTTGCCAGTTAATTGTCCACAAATCCACACCTTAATAACTTTAATAGTTTTTATTTAATTAAATAAAATAGTATATATATAGAGAAGTGGATAACTGAAAAAGTGAACATGTTACAGGCTTCGGAGTTTTTTAGAAAATTATAAAGGCTCTTTAAATGCTCAATCAATGAAAAGGATTTTATGGCTGGTTTTTCTTGTGACGTTGGGCCATGACTTGGCGGCCCAAGAGTTTTTACATTTTACTGATTTTTACGTCTCGGGCGGATATCGCAACCAACCCTATAAAGCCTTAAATCAAAGATTGCAAAATGCCGGCTATCAGGATTTCGGAGAGCATGCCGGAATCGTAGGTATAGGTATCAATCATTTTAACAGCTCAAGGTGGGGTTTATTTGCTGAAAGCGAACTAACCCTTCATAAAAAGAGATCGTCCAATGACGAGGTTAATTATAGGTATTTACCGCTACATGTCACTGCCGGTGTACAATACCGATTATTTCCAGAAAGAGGCTTTTCCCAATGGAATTTTTATCCCCGACTTGGGCTGTTTTACGGAACCACTTCATTGGATCTGTTAGCAAATAACCTTAATAGGGATTTTGATGATAATATTACTGGCGCCATGAATTCAAGCTTTCTTTATCAGAGAAATTATGGCTTGAATTTCAGTTTGAATGCGGATAAAATTATCGGCGCTTTTATAAAGCCAACCACTCAAGTTGGAATTTATAGCCGTTTTTCCCTTCAGGCGGGTTATATTTGGAATGTGCTAAACAGCAGGACAAAACTCAGAAGGAATTTCAATCCAGATATTCGGGATGATTTTGCCATTAGAAATTCACCCACATTTGATCCAAGTGCTTTTTACATCAAAGCCAATATTGGTTTGGGCAAATTTAAAAGGACCATTAAATCTGAAAAAGAAGCCGATTATTGATTATGCGCCAAGTTTTTTTCACTATTCTATTTTTGATTTTTCCTTGTTTGATTTTTGCCCAGGAGGAAGTGCCAGCTGATTTTCTTGAAAAATTGCATCAGGAAAAAAGTGAATCCCCTCCATCTTCAATGAACTTCTTTTTCTCAATGGGCTTGGAGAGTTTATTTTCTTTGCAGCAATTTTCCGAAAGATTGGAGAGTAATGGTTTGACTCCATTTCCTGATAGAAATTTTGTAAATGGCTTGGGATTTAATATTCAAAAAGAAAAATGGACTGTTTTTCAAGTGGATTTTGGATTTGCCAACAGTAATGATATTGGAGACGTAGAAGGGTTAAAGGAAAATGTTTTTTATTCCAACGCCAGAATAGGAGGGGCATACAATGTGCTTCCAGGCACGCATTTGTTTCGCTTCGAGCCTGGCTTAGGCCTTTTGTTTGCCAATGGACGCTATACTGTAAAGTCCACGGATGAATTGGGGAGTTTCGACGGTTTTTTGGGTCAAAGGAATTTTAATGAGTTGAGATTGAGCCAAAGCAGTGTTGGTTTGAATGTCAATGTCCTGATCAGCCCCAATCATTTCCATCCTGAGCCTACAAGAGGGGTGTTTGATTTCTTTTCCCTTGAAATTGGATCTAACTTGTTACTTCACCAATTTGGTATGCAGCCAAATCTTGCAGATCACCCTGACCTTAACCTGACCAGCGTGTATTTTAAAGCGCGGATAAATGTCATTAGTCAATGAAAAAAAATAAATATTTTTATAAGAAACTTAATTCTGTATTTTCAGTTTTTTAAGTATTTATTTTTATTTGAAAGCCATTTTTTACTATATTTTAAAATATAATCAGGAATAAGTGGTTGTTTACCTCTTTTAAGTATTGAAAGCAGTTGAAATTTTTGAATAAATAGTATGCATGCATACTTTATTTTTCTTAACTTAGGTAATTCTTAAACCCGCTAGAGCATAAAGCATAATGAAGAGAGAAGAAACAGTGGATTATCATATCAAATCTGCCTGGCACGCCATCAATCGGATGTATAACCAGCGGGCTGTGCAGGATGATTTTACAACATCCATTGGATTTGTTTTGATAAACATCAATTCCAAAGAAGGGACGCCGGCCACCAAGATCGCCCCGCTGATGGGGCTGGAGGCAAGAAGCCTTACCCGGATGCTCAAAACGATGGAGGAGAAAGGGCTGATCATCCGCAGGCCTGATCTGCAGGACAAAAGGTCGGTTAGGATATTTTTGACTCCAGAAGGAAAGAAGAAAAAAGAGATCAGCGTCAAAACGATCAAAGAATTTAACGAGGAGGTCCAAAAGGCCGTGGGAAAAGAAGAACTGGACAGGTTTTTCAAGGTATTTGACAAGATCAACCAAGTAGTAGAAAAAATACAGTCGTCAACTATAAACCCTCAAACAACGATTGAAATTAGGGATTAGATTATTAGACCTTTTTTCAGAAATCACTAAAACAATATGAAACGAACAATTAAAAAAATCGCCATTTTAGGTTCCGGTGTCATGGGATCCAGGATAGCCAGCCATTTTGCCAATATCGGCGTGGAAGTGTTGCTTTTGGATATCGTACCCAGGGAGCTTAATGAAGATGAACAAAAGAAAGGCCTTTCCTTGGAAGACAAGCAGGTCCGGAACCGTATTGTAAATGATGCCCTTCAAACGGCATTAAAATCTAAGCCATCGCCAATTTATAACAAGGATTTTGCTAGCAGGATCACTACCGGGAATTTTGACGATGATCTCCCCAAGATCAAAGATTATGACTGGGTAATGGAAGTGGTAGTGGAAAGGCTGGATATAAAACAGTCGCTTTTCGAAAAGGTAGAGCTGCACCGCAAACCTGGTACGCTAATTACCTCGAATACCTCGGGAATTCCAATGCACATGATGTGTGAGGGAAGAAGCGAGGACTTTAAGAAAAACTTTGCAGGGACTCATTTTTTCAACCCTCCGCGTTACCTGCGCTTATTGGAAATCATTCCTGCACCAGAAACCGATCCGACCATCATTGACTTCTTGATGGATTATGGTGATAGGTATTTGGGCAAGGAAACTGTGCTTTGTAAGGATACTCCAGCCTTTATTGCCAATAGAATTGGTGTATATGCCATTATCAGTGGCATGCATACTGTCGAAAAAATGGGCATGGGCGTATCTGAAGTAGATAAACTCACTGGAACGGTGATAGGTCGGGCCAAATCCGCGACTTTCAGAACCATGGACGTAGTTGGTTTGGACACCACCGTGAATGTGGCCAACAACCTTTACAAAACTCTTGAGCACGATGAATCAAGGGAGAAGTTTAAACTGCCTAAAATCATGGAAGTACTCTATGAGAAAAAATGGTGGGGAGACAAGACGGGAAAGGGTTATTTCAACATGATCCGTCATAAGGATGGCTCCAAGGAGCTGAAGGAAATCGATTTTGAAACTTTTGAATACAACGATGTAGAAAAGCCTAAGTTCAAGGCGCTGGAAGGCTCGAAGGAGATTGACGATCTGAAAAAGAGGATCAAATTCTTGGTAAACTTTGACGATAGGGCCGGGGAGTTTTACAGAGCGACTTTTTATGATCTTTTCCGCTATTGCAGCAACAGAATTCCTGAGATCGCTGACGAATTGTACAGAATTGACCAGGCGGTGACGGCAGGGTTTGGCTGGGAGTATGGACCATTTGAAAATTGGGACATCCTTGGCGTAAAAGAAACCGTGGCCAAGATGAAGGAAGCTGGCGAGACACCTGCCGATTGGGTGGACGAAATGCTTGCTGCGGGCCACGAGTCTTTCTACAAAGTAGAAAACGGTGTGAAGAAATACTACGACATCCCGAGCAAGTCTTACAAAGCCGTACCTGGAATGGATGAATTCATCCTCTTGGATACCCTCAAATTGGCCAATAAGAAACTTTGGGGCAATGCCGGATCGACCATATATGACATGGGTGACGATGTGATCGGCCTGGAGTTCCACACCAAGATGAACTCTCTGGGTGCTGAGGTGATCGAAGGTATCAATACCGCGATTTCAATGGCCGAAAAGCAATACAAAGGTCTGGTGATCGGAAACGAAGGACCAAATTTCTCGGCAGGTGCTAACTTAGCCATGCTGTTCATGTTTGCCGGCGACCAGGATTTTGATGAGATCAACCTGATGATTGCCCAGTTCCAAAACACCATGATGCGCGCCAGATATTCATCTGTGCCGGTAGTGGTAGCTCCGCACAACATGGCCTTGGGTGGCGGTTGCGAGCTTTCCCTTCATGCGGATGCCGTACAGGCGCATGCTGAACTCTACATGGGATTAGTCGAAGTGGGGGTAGGCTTGATTCCTGCAGGTGGCGGAACCAAGGAAATGACGCTAAGATTCTCAGAAAGCATCAAAGATGGGGATGTGGAACTCAACAGGCTTCAGGATACCTTCATGAATATTGCCATGGCAAAAGTGTCCACCTCTGCTGAGGAAGCAAGAGGTCTCGGATTTCTTCAAACCAAAGACAGTATCACTTTGAACAGGAAAAGGGTATTGGCCGATGCCAAGCAGAAAGTTTTGGCTTTGAACCATGCAGGTTATACCCAACCGGTTCAGAAAACCAATATAAGAGTGTTGGGAAAAACCTCCTTAGCCTTGTTTGAGGCTGGTATTACGGGCATGAGATACGGAAAATATATCTCGGAGCACGATGCAAAAATTGCCCGCAAACTGGCCTATGTGATGAGTGGTGGGGACCTTTCGCAGCCAACTGAGGTAAGCGAACGCTATCTGCTGGATTTGGAAAGGGAAGCCTTTTTGAGCCTGACGGGTGAAAAGAAAACTCTGGAGAGAATCCATAGCATCTTGTTCAAGGGCAAACCACTTAGAAATTAATTGAAAAGCTATCAAGACTAGAAAATTGATACGATTTAATTAAAAAACAATCACTTATAATCAGAAATAATGGAAGCATATATTGTAAATGGATATAGATCGGCCGTAGGAAAGGCCAAAAAAGGAGGTTTTAGGTTTTATAGACCTGATGACCTCGCAGCGGATGTAATCACACATCTAGTCAGTGAGATTCCGGGATTGGACCCAAAAAGGGTAGATGACCTTATCGTAGGAAACGCCATTCCTGAGGCTGAGCAGGGCATGCAGATGGGAAGAATGATCTCCCTATTGGCTCTGCCTCAGGAGGTACCAGGATTTATTATCAACCGTTATTGCGGGTCAGGATTAGAAGCTATAGCCTTGGCCACCGCCAAAATCAAATCCGGAATGGCGGATTGTATCATTGCTGGCGGGACAGAATCCATGTCCCTGTTGCCAATGATGGGATACAAGACTGCTTTGAACTGGAAAATTGCTTCCCAGAACCCGGATTATTACCTAAGCATGGGTTTGACAGCTGAGGAACTTGCCAAGGATTATGACATCACGCGTGAGGATTCGGATCAGTTTTCGGTCAAATCCCACGAAAAGGCCCTAGCCGCTATTGAGAGCGGTAAATTTAAAGATGAAATCGTGCCTGTGGAAGTTGAGGAAACTTACGTGGATGAAAAAGGCAAACGTAAAACTCGCAAATTTACCGTAGATACTGATGAGGGACCTAGGAAGGGTACGAGCATGGACGTACTGAGCAATCTGAAGCCCGCTTTCAAACAAGGGGGCCAAGTGACGGCAGGGAACAGCTCCCAGACTTCAGACGGGGCTGCCTTTGTAATGGTGATGTCGGAGAGAATGGTGAAAGAACTGAATTTAGAGCCAGTGGCCAGACTTGTTTCTTATAGCGTGGCCGGTGTTGAGCCTAGAATCATGGGTATAGGTCCTAAGGAGGCTGTTCCAAAAGCTTTGAAGCAAGCTGGTATCACCATGAATGATATCAACTTGGTAGAGCTAAATGAGGCTTTTGCCGCTCAGGCATTGGCAGTGATCAAATCGCTGGACATGAATCCGGATATCGTAAATGTGAATGGTGGCGCTGTGGCCTTGGGCCACCCACTGGGATGCACTGGAGCGAAACTTTCTGTGCAGATCATTAACGAGCTCCGCCGCCGAAATGGCAAATACGGCTTGGTAACTGCCTGTGTGGGCGGTGGACAAGGTGTTGCCGGTGTTATTGAATTGTTGAAATAAAAATTGAACTATATTATCATGGAAACCATAAAAAAATCAATTAATGGAGGAGAGTTCTTGGTTAAGGACACACCTGCACAGGACATTTTTATACCTGAGGAATTTACCGAAGAGCAAAGGATGATGGCTCAGGCCTGTCAGGATTTTATCGAAACGGAGATTACTCCAAAGGCCGAAGAAATCGACAGCATGAAGGATCCTGAGCTTGTTCCTAGTATTTTTAGAAAAGCCGGAGAACTTGGACTTTTGGGTATTTCGGTACCTGAGGAGTTTGGAGGTATGGGAATGAGTTTTAACACCTCCATGTTGATTGCTGATATCATAGGTGCGGCGGGATCGTTTTCCACCACTTATGGAGCACATACCGGTATCGGTACCTTGCCGATACTGTACTACGGTACGGAGGAGCAAAAGCAGAAGTATCTGCCAAAATTGGCAAGTGGGGAATGGGCTGCGTGCTATTGCTTGACAGAACCAGATGCTGGATCAGATGCCAACAGCGGTAAAACCAAAGCGGACCTGACCGGAGACGGAAAGCATTACTTGCTGAACGGGCAAAAGATGTGGATTTCCAATGCAGGATTTGCGGATATATTCATTGTGTTTGCCAAGATTGAGGACGATAAAAACCTGACCGCATTTATTGTGGAAAAGGATTTTGGAGGCATCACTATGAATGAGGAAGAGAAAAAGATGGGTATCAAGGGATCTTCCACCCGTCAGGTTTTCTTCAATGATTGCAAAGTACCGGTTGAGAATATGCTTTCCGAAAGAGGTAATGGCTTTAAGATCGCCGTGAACATTCTTAACATCGGTAGGGTAAAACTTGGAGCAGGTGTGTTAGGCGGTTGTAGAACAGTTATTTCCCAATCCATTAAATATTCCACTGAGCGTAAGCAATTTGGTACCTCTATCAATACGTTTGGAGCCATAAAGCATAAATTGGCAGAAATGGCGGTGAGAACATACGCCAGTGAATCGCTTTCTTACAGAGTTGGACAGGATATAGAGGATAGAATTAGCTCTTTGATCTCAGAAGGCATGGAAGATAGCCAGGCTAAACTGAAAGGTGTGGAGCAATTTGCAATCGAATGCGCCATCTCGAAGGTTCATGGATCTGAGGTGTTGGATTATGTGGTGGACCAAGGTGTACAGGTGTACGGTGGCATGGGCTATTCGGCGGATGCTCCCATGGAAAGAGCCTACCGTGATGCTAGAATCTCAAGAATCTATGAAGGTACCAATGAGATCAACCGTATGCTAATGGTGGGTATGGTTCTTAAAAGGGCCATGAAAGGCGAGGTTAATATTTACGAGCCGGCAATGGCTGTAAGTAAAGAGTTGACCTCTGTACCATCATTTGACACAGTGGATACTTCCGAGCTTTTTGCGGCAGAGAAAGAAGTATTGAAAAAACTGAAAAAAGTTTTTCTTATGGTTGGCGGAAAAGCTGCCATGGTGCTTCAGGATAAGATCGAGACGGAACAGGAGATCATGATGAATCTTGCGGATGTGATGATTGAAATTTACGCTGTAGAATCCACCATTTTGAGAACCGAAAAATTGGTAAGCCAAAAAGGTGAGGAAAACTGCAAACATCAAATCGCCATGACAAAGGTATATATGTCGCAGGCAGCCGATAAAATTAACGCAGCAGCCAAGGAGGCAATCGGTTCCTTTACTTCAGGTGATGAGCAGAAAGTAATGCTCATGGGACTGAAGCGATTTACCAAGATGGATCTTGTGGATACCAAAACCCTGCGGAGGGAAATTGCTGATTATATGATTGAAAAAGGGAAATATCCTTTCTCTTAAAAGTAACTAAAAGCCCTCAAAATGAGGGCTTTTATTTTTTACCTCATTAAATACCCAATAAGTATCGATAAAAGATTCCTTCTAGGTGATACTTACTCTACATTTACAAATAAGTGCCGTTTATTTCTTTTTTATGAATCTTATTATATAACTTTAAGGTTCAATATAAATTCCCAGATATATGATAAATCTAAATAATTGTGATAAAGAGCCAATTCACCTTCTTGGCAAGTTACAGCGTAACGGGCATCTGATAGCAGTGGAGGTGGATTCTCTTAAAGTCGCATTTGTGAGTGAGGGCTTAGATGAGTCTCTCAACATGTCTGTGGAGGAAATTTTTAAAATGGATATTGGTAACACCTTTGGGCCGTGGTTTCTCGATGAAGTGAAGAAGTACGCAACCACGTCCAAGAATTATCAAATTGTAAAAGACCTGATTATAAAAGGGAACTCTTTCTTTAAAGCAATTCTATCCAAATCCAACGGATACCTCTTGATTGAACTGGAAGATGTCACCAATCTTCAAAAATACAATGCCTATGCTAATGAAGGCCTGAGTTTCATTGACGAAGCCAGTCAGGTCTTTGAAAATATCAATGATGAAACCAAATTGGCGATCAATGCAGCCTCACTTTTGAGAACCTATACCGGTTATGATAGAGTGATGGTTTACAAATTCAATGATAATGGTGACGGAAAGGTCATTGCCGAGGATAAAAAATTTGGCCTTGAACCTTTTTTGGGGCTTCATTATCCCGCTAGTGACATTCCAAAGCAGGCAAGATTGCTCTATTTGAAAAACAAAGTGCGTGCGATCTATGATGTGGAGGATGAAGGAAAGGACATTTTTAGCCTAGATGGGTCCCATGCAGAAGAAAGGCTGGATCTTAGTTATTCGGTGTTCCGTAGTGTGAGTCCAATTCACCTTCAATATTTGAACAACATGGGAGTAAAGTCCACCCATGGGGTTTCACTTATTATCAATAAAAAGCTGTGGGGTATGCTACTTTGCCACGACCATACCAAATCAAAATTTTTATCGATTGAGCAGCGCTTGACTACCCAATTCTTTGGGGACTTGATGTCCAACAGGATAGCCTTGATTAATTCCAACAAAAAGAATGAGGAGTTCGAAAAGCTAAATACCATCGTAAATTCACTGAAGTTTACTACCCATGATGATCTTGGGGTGGCTATCCAAACGCATTGGCAGGAAATAGGCGATTTGATCAAATGTGACGGTTATTTTCTCCAGTCCCCGCTTGGCACCTATCAGTCAGGTGAGCAAATCAGTGAAAAGCAGATTGAAGTGCTGGACTCAGCCATGGAATATAACCAAGATCTGGTGTACACCAGTAATTCCCTTTCAAACGAGGGTATGAACAATACAGAGGGTTTGTTTCCTTATTCTGGATTTTTGAGGCTCACAATTAGCGAGGAGAATAAAGAATTTGTATACCTTTTTCGAAAGGAGAAGAAAAAGAAAATAAATTGGGCGGGCAACCCCAATAAGCCAGTACTGGTAGAGGAAAATGGGCAAGAAGGCCTTACCCCCCGCAAATCGTTTTCCAAATGGGAACAGCTGGTAGAAGGGCAATCCGAAGACTGGAGTGCGCAGGATGTAGAATATGCCAATATCCTCAGGGATGCCTTTATCACTTTTGAGATAGAACACCTCAAGCAGGTTTATTCCACTGGCACTGAAGTGGAAGAAGCCACAGAGCACTACAGAAACCTTCTTTTTGAGCGGAATAAGGAGCTGAACAGGCTCAATTCATTGCTTAAAAAGGAACTGGAGGAGAAAACGAAATCACAGAACAACCTTCGAATTGCCAAGGAAGCCGCTGAGCAAATGAACAAAATGCAGACGGAATTTCCATCCACCTTGAGCCACGAAATGCGGACACCTCTAAATGGAATCATGGGGCTATCGTTGATGATTCAGGAGAAATCTGTTTCCCCGGAACTGAAGGAATTTGCCAGCATGCAAATTGAGACGACCAAAAGGATGACCAAAACCTTGAATAGGGTTTTGGAACTTGCAAAAATTCAAAGCGATGGAACTAAACCTATCCTGGATGCATTTGATTTAAATAATTTTCTCAACGAGACTGTGAAGCCCCTAAAAGAGACGGCATCAAAAAAGAGGCAAAAGCTCCTTTTGATCAACCATGAGGAGGAAATGCAAATAATATCCGATCAGATCTTGCTGGAACAAATTATTTCTAATTTGATAACCAATGCGATAAAGTTTACACCCGAGAAGGGAGTGATACAATTAAATATCAAATTGGTTAGTAAAAATTTGAAAGAAATTTTAGAAATTGCGGTTGAAGATAACGGTATAGGAATTTGGGAAGAAAATTTAGAAAGAATCTTCGAACCATTCTTTAAAGAGGGAGAAATTACCAAACATTCGGATAACAGTTCTGGTTTAGGTTTGTTCTTGGTAAAGAAATACTCCGAATATCTCAACGGAAAAATCCGCGTGGAAAGCGAAAAAGGGGTAGGGAGCATGTTTCTTGTTCAGATACCAGTCGTCAAAGCTTAAAAAAGGTTTTAATCAAGAGTATATGAAAATTCTGTATATCGAGGATAATAATATTAACAGGATGATATTCGAGACGCTTCTGTCTCCGAGAGCTGACATTGCTTGTGCAGAAAATGGTCCCGCCGGCCTAGAGATGGCTGCCAAAGACTGCTATGAAATGATTGTCATCGATTTGAACCTTAATGATCCCAAAATGGACGGGTTTGATGTATTGAAATCCTTGAGGGAAAATGGCTATTGCCAAAAATGCAGCTCCTCAAAACTATTTGCCTTGACTTCTTATGCCGGCGATGAATGGGAAAAGAAGTGTATAGAGGCAGGTTTCGATGGCTATTTCAACAAGCCCTTGGATCCCAACATCATTCTTGAAAATTATAATGGTAACTGAAACCCTTAAGGAATCCACCAAAAAACACCATTCTCTCACCGAAAAAGCGCTAAACTCCAAACAGATTTTCCAGGAATCGTTTGATTTAGAAGCCTACATCCACATTTTAAAAAATCTTTATCTTGCCCATGAGCTCATTGAAAAAAAGCTCATGGAGCAGGAAAACCCCGAATTTGCAGACTTAATGCAAAGGCATTACCTGATGCGCAAAGGTTTGCTTGAAAAGGATCTGCAAAACCTTTCTGCTGATATTCCCTCAAATTCCAATGTCGTGTTTGATTTGGAAAACACCAATCAGGCCTTGGGTGCACTCTATGTGCTCAAAGGATCAACATTGGGCGGAAAATTCATTTATAAACATCTACATAAAGTATCCCAAAACTGGGAAAAAACCTCCTTGGAGTTTTATGGATTTGAGCATGAGGAGGTGATGGAAAACTGGAAACTTTTTACACAAGAGCTCAACGCCCTGCCTATTTCACCCGATAAGGAAAAACAAATGGTAATAGGCGCCGAAAAAGCTTTTACTACTTTTATTGAAGTAAGTGAAGAATTTTCCAAAGCTTAATATTCCTCATCCCTGGCCACTTTAAATTCTCCGTTATCCTTTGTAGCCACCAAATTGGTCGCCAGCTCGAAAAGGTGTGCCTCGGATTCATAAAAGTGCATCATATACCCCGCTGTATTGGGGAAGCAGATGAGGTCACCGATCTCAGGCAGGTTTTCAAAAGCCAGTTTGCGTTTCAGGATCAATTCCTGCTCAAGGCAATACGCACCAACCAAAAACCCCTCTACTGGTTGCTGAGTCTGTTTTGTTTCCATTGAAATGATGATGGGATCTAAAAGAAAGTCAGCACTTGAGCTGAACATCTGCGTGCGGTTCATTTCCAAACCTACTAGCCAATCACCGTTCATATCCTGCTTTCTAAATGCCACCCGGGCTACTGTAATCCCCACCTGATCCAAAAGTGACCTTCCCGGCTCAATTCTGATCTCTATCTCAGCATGCTTATTCAAAACCTCATAAAGGGCAATACCTTCCGCATTTTCGAAAGTCAAAATTTGCTCTAAGAATACCGCCCGGGGAGTGGTGTTGTAGTAGGGATAAACTTTGGGCTCTCCGTGAAGCTTGCCATCCACTAATGCCATCCCCAAGGGATCGTTGGCAAAAGTGATAGGGGATCTTTTCCCTAAAACGGCATTTTTTAATGACTGATGGAAGTCTTCCCACTCATTTTTATCATGCAGATAATTCATCAGGAATCCACCTCCGATATCGATAAATTGGGTTTTAATTTCCTTCTCTGCCAAAAGGTCCACCATATTAAGTGTTTGAAACAGGGCATTTGCCCTTTGCTCTGGAGAATAACCGTTGAGGTGGAAATGGAATCCGGTAAAGTTTAAGTTTTGAAATTGATCTTTAAAACCTTCTTTAATAAGGTGGAAGGCTTGGGAAAAGGTGAATCCGAAACGGGTATACAGGATTTCCCCTTCATGCTCAAAACCTCCCAGTCTTATCCCGATATTTATCTTTTTGCCCAACTGTATGGCTGTCGCATTTGCAAGTTCACATTCATCCAGGTTGTCCAATACAATTGGCACTTGGTTTTGAATGGCAAGATCTATCAAGCGTCTATTTTTGACAGCTGCGGTAATGGCAATATTTTCTGGGTCAAGCCCTTCATGTATGCACTGTTCAAGTTCCCTGTAGCTGGCCGTATCGACCCCAAACCCCAGTTTTTTGGCTTCCTTTACCATGGACCGGCTTTTATTGGCCTTTCTGGCAAAGTATATTTTATGTTTGATATTGTATTTTTTGAAAACCTGGCTAAACTCTTCAAAATTCTCTTTAAACGGCTGTGGATTGTGCACATTGATAGGGGAGTGGTGTTTATCCACCAGCTCGGCCAACTTCTTTTTGTTCTTCAAAAATTCAGATATCCATTCGTGGATGATGGGAGTCAATTTTGGTAAGCTCATATGAAGGTAAAATGATTTGACTTTACAATTAAATTAAGCAATCGGCTTTATTTTTTCGTTTTGCAGGATAGAAATGACGCTTTTCGCCCAACTACTCGTTAGATTGTTTCTGTATCGAGACAGGGTGTCATTGTCAAAAGTAATACCCTCCGTTGGGGTGCCGGCCAGATGGAGGCTGGGATTAGGAATGCCAGTGGAATCAATTGCCGCACCTTCTTTGGAAATTTCGAAGCATCCGGGTGCATACTCGCCGTTGTAAAATGGCTTGAGCAATCCTTCAGTGTATAGCTTTTTCATAAGTGGGTTAAGACCCTGCCTGAAATCCGGTCGGGCCATTCTCGCATCGATTAGCGTATCCACTTCAATCGAAAATGGAAATTTTGAACCTGAAAGCATTGGTTTTGGTCGGGTTTTATCAATTTCAAAATTTGGAGAAGGGCCCAATTCAAAAGATATGATCCCTGCATCCACAAGGGCTAATATTTTCTCCATATTGGCCACAGGGGGACCATAGGTGACCCGACACAGGCTGCCGTTCAATTTGTCCAAAGCCCTTTGTGAATCGGATGAAAAACCGCCAAAATTATAGATCCTGCCCAAATGAACCGTTACCTCCCGCCATATCGCAACTGCGGCCATAAGTGGGCTTTCAAGTTCTCCCAATTTGGCTTCTTCTATGGAATGGGCGATATAATCCCGAACTGATGAATGAAACTCATCTTGGGATTCAAATTTTTTGTTGTGGAAGGGATCCAAAAAGCTTTCAAATGTAAAACCATCATTGTCTGTATTTTTCACTGTGGAATAATAGGCCTCCTCAACCTCCTTTTTCAACAAAGGAAAAATGGATTTTTGGAAGTCAATTTGATTTTCAGCTGAATGCTTGATTAAATCATCAAAATATGGCTCTGTGAGATGTTTCAATTCATATTTCTTACCCTCCGGAATTGGTCCTCGAGGAAGCATGGGTAGACTGCTTCTGGAAAAACAATAAATTTTATTCGGCTCTTTACCCGATGGAAAATACGTCAATTTATCCTCTATCTGCATAAATGTCCCGCCTCTGCCCTCCGTAAGCGCCAAGGCAGCATCAATAAATGTGAGCCCCACACCTTTGATGGCTACTACCTCTTTTGCTGGCAGCTCGGTTAGTTGTGGGGCTACAGGATAAGCTTTAGGTATGAATTTAAATGTGGCGTGTTTGGTAGCAAAATCCTTAAGACTTTTTTCCAATTCTGTATCAAAGTTCTGGGAATGCCCAGATGCAATCAGGATTTTTTCATAACCACCCAAATGAGTTTCTGAATTTGTGGTTAAGTAGTAATTTCCGGCTTCAATCTCTATATCTTGAACAGGCGCAGCGATAAGATTTACCTGCATGTTTGCTGGTAAGTTTTCAAGGACTTTCCTCAGCCCATCCTGCAAGTATGCCCCCACCAGCGATCTGCTGGCATAATCGGTAAACTTAGCTGGGCAGTCGGTGAGATTCATTCTTTCTACCCATTGCCACAGGCTCAACTTTTCACAGGAGATCTGATCCGGTTCATCGATCCAAATATTGATGTTGCCGATATTATAGTTAATCAGCAAATATTCCGGCTGGTCCACACGGTAATTGTTACCAGCAGCAAAATGAGGGGTTTCATTAAACCAGTCCACTATAAGGGCATGCGTAGCATCATGCATATAGGCCACCAGTCTCTCCAATGCATAAAAACCCTTTGGTCCGCCGCCAATAATAGCAACCCTGGGGATATCCGGAGTTGAAGCTAATCCAGTGCCAGGAAGGATAAATTGATCAATGACCTGATGGTTTTCTTCAATTCGTTTGGTATAGATGTGATTTGTCTTCCAGATCATGCGTAAGTTTAAAATTTTAATGATTTTTCAAATTCCTCACCAAAATGATCTTTCACCCATCGGTTGTTATACACCGTGTCTAGATACCTTTCCCCTCGGTCGCAGATGATGCCGGCAATCGTACTTCCTTTTGGTAGATGGGGAAGAGCATATTGGATAGCACTCACGATGGCTCCAGAAGACCCTCCAGCTAAGATGGCTTCCTTTTTTAACAGTTCCCGGCACCCTCTTATGCTATCCTGCTCGCTCATAAGGATGGCCTGTTCGACCAGGGATTCATTGAGGAATTGGCTTTTTCGGCCAGCCCCAATACCCGGAATAACTCTTTTGGCAGGACTGTCGCCAAAAATGATGCTTCCTTTGGAATCCACAGGGACAACTTTCGTTTTGGTGCCTTTCATGTGAATACGGTCCGCACAGCCCATAATAGTGCCACAGGTGCTGGTGGCCACAAATAGATAATCCAAGTTCCCGTACAGTTCGTCCAATATTTCATCCACAGTTTGGTGGTGGGCCTCGGGGTTAGCCGGATTGGCGTATTGATTGGGCCAAAAGGAATTGGGGATGCTGTCCAGCAGCTGTTCTACTTTTTTCAGTCGGGCCTTAAGATAACCCCCAGTGTCATCGGGTTGGGTGACTTTTTCCACTTTGGCCCCATAGGTTTTTAAGATCTTCACCGTTTGCGGATTGATGTAAGGGTCAACTACCAAAGTCAGGGGAATGCTATGGCAAAGGCAGATTTGTGCCAACCCAATCCCCATATTGCCCGATGTGCTTTCTACAATTCTGGTTGTGGAGTTTATTTTGCCCTCCGCTATGCCCCGTTGTATTATATTTAGAGCCGTGCGGTCCTTGATGGATCCTGCCGGATTGAATGCCTCAAGTTTGCCAAACACCTGCTCTCCAGGAAAGAGTTTAGTGAGGGGAACAAGCGGAGTATGGCCTATGGTGGCTAGAATTCCCGATGCCAAGGCTTCAGTTTGAATGTTCATATGGTAGTGGTCAGTAGTTTACAAAATTATTCTTTTGTGATTTTTTTAGGAATCTCAATTCAAAATCATAATTTTGAATTTATAACTGAATAATTTTAATAAATAGTATTACTTTAAAAATGTGCAAAGCCTGCGCCAATAATTCATAACAATGGGCAAAACCCTCATTAAAGCTGAATGGTAATGGAATTTGAAAAACTCACTGCAGAAAATTTTCCTGAAGTAATCCAACTCTGGGAGGCCTCGGTCCGCTTTTCTCACGATTTTTTGAAAGAGGAAGATATTTCCCTTATGAAACCCATGCTAATAAACACCTACTTGCAGTCCCTCAACCTGGTGGGCCTGTACAAGGGGGGGCTGATTGGGTTTTATGGCACCCGATCAAGCAAGCTCGAGATGCTCTATGTGCTTCCCAATTATATTGGCCAGGGCTACGGCAAGGCTTTGCTGCAACATGCCCGAAAATTTGAAAAAATTGATGCGGTGGAGGTGAACGAGCAAAACCGCTCCGCTTTGGCCTTTTATGAGCATCAGGGATTCAGAATAGTCAACAAAATAGAAAAGGACCACTGGGGATTGGGTTATCCACTGGTCCATATGGTTTTTGACTAATTTTCCGAGTTGTTGTGGTTTTCTTTTGGCCATACCTCATGAAGCTTTTCCCCACCCTTGATTCCAAAATCCAAGGTTCTGATGGGGAAAGGGATCATGATGTCGTTTTCATCATACTGTTGCTTAATGGCCATGATTGCCTCACTGCGAGCCTGTAGAAAGTCGGGTTGTTTTTTAAATTTTACCCAAAAACGCACCACATAATTTATGGAGCTGTCGCCAAACTCCGTGAAATAAAGGGAAATGTCTTCATCTGAAAGCACGTTGTTCACTGACTTTACCGCTTTTAAAGTGACCTCTTTTACTTTTTGGAGATCGTCTCCATACGATACGCCACATTCCAAGTCTATTCTCCGCTTGCCATGGGTGTTGTAGTTGATTATGGTGTTTTCAAAAACTTCCTTGTTTGGCACAATGTGAATTTGACCCTGCAGGGAGCGGATGATGGTGGAGCGGAGATTGAGCCGCTGCACGATGCCTTTTGAGCCCTGCGTTTCGATCAGGTCACCTTCTTCAAATGGCCTGCGGATAGCCATGATCACCCCCGACATGAAATTTGCCATGATATCCTGAAAAGCAAAGCCCAGGGCCAGACCGATGATACCGGCACCAGCCAAAAGGGTGGTGACCGTCCTGGTAAGATCCAGCACACCCAGTGCGATGAAGCAGGCCACCAAAATGATGGCTACATGGATAGTGGTCGTGATCAAAGATAGCAAAGACTCATGCCTGGTGACTTTTCGTAGGGCCTTATAAATTAGGTTTCTGGCCCCCTTGGCAATGATCGCACCGATGAACACCACGATCACCGCCAATACAAAATTTGGCAACATGGCTATTATCGTAGTTGCCCAATCTTCTAGTTTGGTAAATATTAAATCTGATGCGTCTCTGATATCCATTTGCTAAAAATTGATTTGGTCACTATTTCAACAAATCAAATAGGTGATTGTTGTCACTACACACAAAATTCTAATCTGCATGAAGATCCTTCTTACCGGAACTACCGGATATATTGGGCAAAGACTGCTCCCAGCACTGTTAGCTGATGGCCATCAGGTTGCCTGTTGCACACGGGACAAGCAGCGGTTTGACGCCAGTAAGTATGAGCAAAAAAACCTATCCATAGTTGAGATTGACTTCCTGAAAGAGGACACTCTGGATTCTGTACCCGAGGATATTGATGTGGCATTTTACCTAATCCATAGCATGTCAAGCAGTAAAGGAGATTTTGAATCCCTGGAGGAAAAGTCGGCTAAGAATTTTGTGAAAGCCATGGAAAAAACCCATGTAAAGCAGGTAATTTACCTAGGCGGTATTGTCAATGACAAACAACTTTCCAAGCATCTCCGCTCCAGAAAGCTGGTGGAGGATACTTTGGGCAAGGGAAAGTTTGCCTTGACCACTTTGAGGGCGGGGATTATTCTGGGGTCCGGAAGCGCTTCTTTTGAGATTATCCGGGATTTAGTCGAAAAATTGCCCGTGATGGTGGCGCCAAAATGGCTCAATACCAAATCACAGCCCATCGCCATTCGGAATGTCATCCAATTTTTGAAAGGCGTGGTAGGATTGGAAAAAACCTATAATCAGCATTTTGACATTGGCGGCCCCGAAATCCTGACCTATAAAGAAATGCTTCTTCGCTTTGCCCAAGTGAGAAACCTCAAACGCAAAATCATTACTGTTCCGGTCATGACACCGAAGCTGAGTTCCTATTGGCTGTATTTTGTTACCTCTGTTTCCTATTCATTGGCCGTCAATTTGGTAAGCAGCATGAGTGTGGAAGTGGTGGTGGAGGAAAATGATCTGGCAAAGTGGCTGGATATTAAACTTTTGACCTATGAGGAGGCCATAAGGGTGGCCTTTGACAAGATCCAAAATGAGGAGGTAGTGTCGAGCTGGATAGATGCCCAGGCCAGAAATGTGCTGGCAGGTGGGATATCCCAGCTATCCCAAGTGCCCACCTACGGTTGCTTTGTAGACAAACGGGAAAAAGAAGTCCGAAGTGTAGAGGATACGCTGATGAAAATCTGGACTATAGGTGGTGATACGGGTTGGTATACCTCGGATTGGCTTTGGAGGTTCAGGGGCTTTTTGGACAAGCTTTTTGGTGGAGTAGGGCTGCGTAGGGGGAGAAAGCATAAGTCTGCGATATTTGCCGGAGATTCGCTTGATTTTTGGCGGGTCCTATATGCCAATAGGGAAGAAAAACGCCTTCTGCTTTATGCAGAAATGAAACTTCCCGGGGAAGCATGGCTAGAATTTGAGATCAAAGACAACAAAATCGTGCAGACGGCCACCTTCCGGCCACTTGGTGTTGCCGGAAGGGCATATTGGTATTCCGTATTGCCTTTTCATGGGATAATTTTCAGAAGGATGATAAATGAATTGGCTAAATGATGATTTTATAATATTTTAATTTACATAAATAATATTTTTAAAAAACATTGATTTTTAGTATATTTATATACTTTTATCATTGTTTTATGGGTACCCTGATGCAATTGGCTAATAGATTTGGAGGGATCAATTTACTTTTCATCCCCCTGGCAATGCTTTTTTTCCAATGTGCCTCATCGACCAAAGTGAAAAGGGAACTCCGACACGTAGAAGAAATCCAAAACCTTAATAAGGAAGCCCAAAGGCAATATTTGAAAGTTCATCTTCTGGATGGGCACCTCTATATCTTGCAGGACTGGCGATATGATTTGGATCACAAATATGTCTCCGGCAATGGACGCTACCTCGATCCCAACAGGCAGCTGATCCAAAGCAAGCTTCCCAAGGAATCCCAAGAGAGTAGAAGATCCAGTGTAGTTCCCTTTTTCATTCCCTATGATCAGATTTTGATGGTGGAAACAAATTCCCGTGGCTTCAATGCCGGGGTGGCAACCTTATCCATTACCGGGCTGACCACCATGATTATTTCCGTCAATTGTCTCGTAAATCCCAAATCCTGCTTTGGCTCCTGCCCAACATTCTTTGTACCCACTGAAGATGGGCTTCAGCTTGTGGGGGAAGGTTTTTCCTCCAGCGTAAGCAGGTCTCTGGAAGATACAGATGTGGATAGAATCGATGCTAAAATGATATTGGGTTCACCGGTTTCCCTGACGGTCAAAAATGAGGCCTTGGAGACGCATATGATAAGGAAGCTGAATATCTATCAGGCTCAAAGTAGTGCGGGAAACAAGATATATTATAGCAATGAAGGCAGGTTTTATGAAGTATCAGGAATTAGGCAACCTTCTTTGGCTACAAACAAGGGCAAGTCCATTTTGTCCTATGTGGAGGAAAAGGATGAGCTGGAATGGTTTAGCCTGGCTAATGATAAGAATTTAAATACCAAAGAGGAGATTTATTTGGAATTTGAGCAGACTGGGGAGCCTGTTGGACTCATTATTGACAAGCGGCAATCTCTGATGACCACTTTTTTATTCTATAACTTAATATCCTTGATGGGGCAAACGACCGGCTATTACATTTCGGAAATGGAATTAAACAAACCTTACCTCAAAAAGCGGATCGAAAAAATGTATGGGTTATTGGGGGGTATAGAGGTGGAAATACGGAATGATAGAGGGAAGTGGGAGAAATGTACCAACCTGCGCGAAGCAGGCCCAATTGTGACAGACTCCCACTTTGTGCCCCTGCCAAGTAGCCCTGCTCAAGATAAAATCCAAATCAGGTTGAGGCTCACTGAAGGGCTCTGGAGGATAAATGAATTAAGTTTGGGGACGATTGTGGGGGAAATAACGCCCGAAAAGCTGCATCCTGCCAATGTACTGGTAAATGGCAAGGCAGCAGATGAGCTGTTGGCCAAATTGCACTCCGATGAATATGTGGTGACATTTCCTGGAGATGAATTTACCGTGCTATATCCGTCCACAATCACTGAAAACACGGAATATTTTATTGAAAGCAAGGGCTACTACTTGGAGTGGCTGAGGGAGGAGTGGATGAAGGATGCGAATATCCGTATGGCAAAAAAGGTAATCATGTGGCCTTCTTGGTATTTGAGAGCGATGGCCCCTGTTTTTAAAGAAATAGAACCTGAGATGGAAGAGGCGTTTTGGAGCAGCAGATATACCAACCCATGAAACTGTTTTTCTGTATCCTGCTGATTTTATTGCTGCTTGGTTTTACCAACTGCAGCAATAAATTTAATAAGGCTCCCAAAAACAGTGTGCCCATGAGGACAAAAATTGATAAATCTCCCTATGGGGGGTATACTGTAATTTACGACCGAGATAACCAGGTATTTTATGGTGAGTTGATTGGTAGCAGAAACGATACTTTGGTAATTATAAACAGCCAGCTGAATCTACTTCCCATGGAAAATATTGCGAGTGGCAAGGTTATTTATTTTCAGCCGTACAATTTTATAAATATTTGGCTTTATTCTTCCATCCCCACACTATTGCCCTTGGTGCATATTGCCGAATATGGAGGGGCACCCTTGCTTTTTACGCTCGTTGCCTCCGGATTTAACATGCTTGGCGCGCTTCCCGCCATGGGGATTGAAAATGAGTTTAAGAATTACCATACTTTTGAGGATGATAGGCTGAGTTTTATGAAGTTTTCCCGTTTTCCGGCCGGCATCCCACCACAATTGGACCTCAATCAACTCTCTGCTCCAGAAGGGTTTGGGGTCATGATAAAAGAATAATTTTTACCCGTGAAAATTTACCTTATGGCAGAATTTAAGTATATTTATTCATGTGTTTTGGTGCAGTCCGGTAAAGTGCCAATTTTTTTCCTGCGCACTTTTATGTAGCAAGTTTTAACATCCACTTTTCCTGAGTATTATGAAAAAAATCCTTGTCCCCACCGATTTCTCCCAAGGTTCCAAAATCGCAACGGAATATGCCTTGGCCATTGCCGAAATGTGCAACACCTCCATCGTTTTTCTCCACATTGTAGTCACCCCGCTAGACTGGGTCAACCTGCCCCTTGAAAAAGAAAAACTCTATCCCGAGACAAAAGCGGAAATAGCCAATGCGAAACGGGCTTTGCAAGAGTTGGAAAATAATGCCCATGCTAAGGGGGTGGCAGTAGAGACTAGCCTCCAATTCAACAAAAGCCGGGAGGCCATCGAAGAGCACATCATTAAGGGTGAATTTGACTTGGTGGTAATGGGTTCGCATGGCGCAAGAGGCATCAGGGAATTCATGATTGGGTCAAATGCGCAAAAGGTAATCCGAAACAGCGCCGTGCCAGTGCTGGTAGTGAAAACCCCGCCGGATGAATACACTTTCAGAAACATAGTTTTTGCATCCACCTACCAAGATGGGCATATAGCTAGCTTTCAGAAGATCATTGAGCTAGGAGAAAATCTTGCCGCTCCCATACACCTTCTTTATATCAATACCCCTTATTACTTCAAGGAGACGGAAGATATGGAGTATATGTTGAATAGCTTTGCTGAAGGCTTTCCCAACAACAATTTCCAAAAGCATATTTATAATGCCTTCAATGAAGAGCGGGGCATCAGTAATTTTATGACCAACAAAGGGATGGATCTGCTGGCGATTGCGACAGAAGGTAAATCGAGCATCAAACAGCTTTTTTCACCGAGCTTGACAGAAAGCCTGATCAACCACCTTGACAATCCGATATTGACGCTTAACTTAAGTAAAATCCAATGAGGGAAAAAGTAAGGGGATTTAATATCCCCTTACTTTTTCCCTCAGGTTTTCCCAAACGTTACCTCTCTGGTTGCGTTTCTTCATCCGCTGTCTCTGGCGTTGCTTCTTTTTCTGCTCTTTACTTTTCACAATGACATGTCGGGCCGAAATGCCTACTTGGCCGCTGTACCAAGGTGTTCTGGACCCCACGATGTTAACATTGGGCTTATAATCCAGGCTAATATTGGTTCGCAGCAGGGTCATTTCGACTCCTAAGATTAATTCAGCATTCAGGGTGTTATTACCATAGGTGGTTACGATTTCCCGTGTTTCCGGATTCCGGTGGGTGCTTTCTTCCCAGCCAAAGCCTACCCCGGTGCCATAATAATAATTAAACCTCCTGGAAATTATCCTGGAATGCTTTTGTACCAAAGCGTGAAAGGTAGTGTTGTTGTTAAAATCCGTTTGGGCTATACCTTCAAGGGTGATATTGTCAAATACCCGCTGCTGCACACTAAGGCCGATAGTCCGGTGGTTTTTGTTGCTTCCCAGCCTTAGGCCGGCAGATGTGCCATAGCTCTGCGCCCAGGTATCAGCTCCTTGGAAAAAAAATATGCCCATCAACACCCAAATCCACTTCATAAAAATCAAGTTAGCCTATAATTATCTACACATACGCATAGTATGATGTAATTATACTTCCCAACGCTCAATATTCATAATTAATATCAAAGGAGGCCAAGTAGTTTTTCGTTTCCAGTAGAATTTGGTTTTCTTGGTCAATCCATTCTTCGGTACTTTTGTCGGTAAGAGGTTTCCAATTTTTATCAGCCCAAACCTTCATCTTGTTATCCTCGATGATGAAATGGCCCCGAGGGTTATCCACGGCCAATAACTGCTGATTTTGGAAATAATAGACAAACTTGCCTTCAGGCCGGTCTACCTCCATTACTACTGGCCAGCTTTCTCCGTCTGACCGTAATACCAATAATTCTTGCTGTCCCAGTGAATCCTGTTTTTCCTGCTCCTTGGCATCCAAAGCCGAATGGGCGGCCGATAGCATCTGTTCCAACTTGGGCTTAATCTCTGAAACCTTGCGCTCCTCTCCGCCATTGGTTACCGTATCCATTGGTTCGTTGGACGGCATGGGAGCCTCAGTGCTGGTTTGCGGGGCCTGGCAGCCAATCATGACCGCCAAAATCAGCCCGGTGATAAAATTCTTATTCATACGTCAATGGTAATCTCATATCAATGTACAGTTTATTATCCTTTAAAATCAATCCAAAATGCCAAAACTGAGAAAAAATATTTTTGGATTCTTTTTTGATATGTAAATAAGCCTAACCTTAATTATTGGAAAAACCTCTTTAGGATGAAATTGGACAAGAAAGTAGTGATTGTAACGGGAGCCTCAAGCGGCATCGGTGAGGCCATTTGTTTCAAATTGGCCGAGGAAGGTGCCACTGTGGTGATGGGTGCTAGGCGCGAAGATATACTGGAGCAAAACTGTGAAAAAATCAACCAGCGTGGAGGCAATGCCTGCTATGTTCCTACCGATGTGACCTTTAGGGGAGATTTGGAAAGAATAGTAAAATTCACCCTGGACAAGTTCGGTAGGATCGATGTGATGATCAATAATGCCGGGGTGATGCCATTATCCTATTTTGAAAGCTTGGACCATGATGGCTGGGATGCCATGGTGGACACCAATTTTAAAGGCGTGATCTATGGCTGCGGCGCCGTGCTGCCGGCTTTTTTGGACCAAGGTGATGGGCATATCATCAACATTTCCTCAGATGCCGCACTGAAAACCTTTCCGGGTGGGTCGGTGTACACCGCCACCAAAGCTGCTGTAAATGTATTTACCGAAGGACTAAGAGCCGAGCTATCGGCAAGCAAGGGTATCAGGGTAACCTGTGTGATGCCAGGGGCGACCATTTCCGAGATTTCCTCAACGATAGAAGATCCTAAAGTGATTGAAAACCGAAAGATAAGCGGGATGGAAGAGATGAGGATGTTGCTCCCAGAAGATGTGGCGGGCACTGTTTTATATGCCATTTGCGCCAGCAAGAGAGCCAATGTAAATGAAATAATTGTCAGACCTACAGATCAGGCTTAAATCAAAATATTTATTCCTTCGTCTGTCAATTCCGCAGAAAAGACCTTCAGATCTGGGCAATTACCCCCGGATCTGAGGTCGCCTGTATGCAGGTCAAAGCGGTAATGGTGGAGGGGGCAAATGACTTCCTCAAATCCGTTAATCTTTCCATCAGCCAAAGATGCGGATTGATGGGGACACAAATGCTGAAAGGCAAAGACTTTTTCCCCCACTCTAGCCAGGCAAACCAAATCACTGCCCAGTTGAACTTTTCGTATGGCCCGCTCGGGGAGCATGCTGAGTGCGGAAGCCCTATCGGTACCCAACGTAAATTTCTTAGACATAGCGGAGCTCGTCTATTTGCCAAAGGATCACTCCGTAAATTATAAATCTGGCCACCCGCCATAGACTGTATCTCAGGTACTTTTTGCGGTTATATGCTGAGGCACCACCCATTAGACAGATTATCCCAAAAGGAAGTGGGCTCAAGGCAGCCACTATGATCAGAAAACCTCCATATTCACGGAATAGCTTGTCGTATTTGGAGAAAAATTTGAGCTTAATAGCTCTGAATTTCTGATTGTTTCGCAAGTTTCTACCTACCGTGTAAAGCAGAAAACCTGCAGCATAGGAGATCAAGGAGAGAAATAGCACCTTGAACATAAAGTGCAAAAATGTACCATCTTGCAATGCCCAAATTATGAAAATTTCTGGTGGCAACAGGCCGGATAAGCCTTCAGAGGCGATAAAAATAGAAATAATTAAAGTGACTCTTCCAAAAAAAGGCTGTAACCAAGCAAAGCGCTCGGCATCTATGGTTTTGCCTGCGATGATGAATGTCCCGATCAGCAGGGCAAACATAGCGAGACCTTTGATGATGTTTTTAATTAAATAAGCTCTTTTCTCTTTTTGAGAATGAACTCGTAGTTCCTGTTCCATTAACATTTTAAAAATAATTCCAATTTTTAATCCTTGGAGAAACAAAGTAAATTAGCATAAGGTTGCCTGTAAGGCTTTTAATCTATTTTGCCTAAGTGCAAGTTCCGCACCATAAGAGGTCAGCCTGCCAAGATTTATTTGACGCTGCAAAGAAACAATTATTTTTAACCAAATAACCTTTAATATCATGACAAGATTACTATTAATAGCTTTATTTATGATTAGTGGACTGGCATATGGTCAGGATTTGGAAGGAGCGTGGAGGTTGACTCATGTAAATGGACAGGACATGCCCCAACATGAATTCGTCAAAATTTACCAAGATGGGTATTTTGCCTTTGGAGCAAAAGAAAAAGAAGGGGACAAGTTCCACAGTGCCGGTGGCGGGGAATTTGAACTTGATGGCAGTAGCTATTCGGAAACCTTTGACTTCCATACCGACAACGAAGGCCTCATTGGCACCTCCAATTCCCATCAGGTGGACTGGGTAGAAGGCAAGTTGGTGATCACAGGCCAGGATGATGGCAGGGAGAGAATTGAAATTTGGGAGAAAATCAGTGACGACAGGGATGACCTAACCGGAAACTGGGTTTTCACCGGCCGTCAAAACAACGGTGAAATGAGCCGATCTACGCCTGGAGCTAGAAGAACAGTAAAAATCCTCGGTGGAGGCCGGTTCCAATGGATTGCTTTCAACTCAGAGACCAAGCAGTTTATGGGCACAGGGGGAGGAACTTATTCTGCTGAAAATGGCAAATACACGGAGAACATTGAATTTTTCTCCAGAGATGATAGCCGAGTGGGCGCCAGTTTGGAGTTTGATTATGAGGTGAAAGATGGCGAATGGCACCACAGCGGCAAAAGCTCCAAAGGTGACCCTATTTACGAAATCTGGTCTCCCTACAAAGAAGCGTATAAAAAATAAGTATCGCTGGGTTTCACTATTTGATACCTGCCTGCTTAAATTTGCTTTATGATAGCTGAAAACAACAAAGTAGTGAGTGTGGCCTATGAGCTACATGTGGATGATGGCGAAAACGGGAAAGAATTCCGTGAAAAAGTAACTAAGGAAGAACCTTTTCCTTTTCTTTTTGGAGCTGACAATATTCTGCCAAAGCTTGAAGAAGCGATTTCCGGCAAAACTGTTGGAGATTCTTTTGAAGTTTTTATTGATTATGAAAACGGCTATGGCGACTATGACGAGGCCAGAAAAGTGATCATCCCGAAATCCAATTTTAAAGAACAGAACAAAAAAAATAAAGACCTGCTGAAAGTCGGAAATGTGATCCCGATGAAAGATGACAAGGGCAATCGTCTGAGAGGGGAAATTTTAAAGGTGGATTATAAAGGTGTCCATATGGACTTTAATTCCCCGCTGGCGGGTTACGATCTTTATTTCAAAGGTGAGATCGTAGCTATCCGTGATGCAGAACCTGAGGAACTCGAGCATGGACACGTGCATGGCCCAGGAGGTCACCAACATTGATAAATTTATAAAAGACGGCTCAAGGCCGTCTTTTTTGCTTCTCCCACGAAACCTTTTCGCTAAATTAATATTGAGTATTATATGAAATTTTACAAAATTACTTTTTTCCTTTTGCTCCTTCTGGCGCCTATCACGCTATTAGCCCAAGAAGTCCAGTTAGTCATTTTAGATAAGGATACACGTGAAACACTCCCCGGAGCAACTTTGCAGGCCGAAAATCTGGAAACCCAAGTTTCGAATAATAATGGATTAATAAGTTTTATACCCGCCCAGAACTACTTTGTAAAGGTGAGTCATGTGGCTTACGAAAGCCAAAGCTTCCAGCTGAGGCCAGGGATGACAAGGGAGGTGCTGCTAGAAAGAAAAAGCACCGCTTTAGGTGAGGTAGTGGTGTCGGCATTTGAGACAGACAGGCCACTGCTTGAACAGGGTGCGGCCATTAGCAGGGTGTCTGAAGCGGATCTTTATAGATTCAATGAAAGATCAATCGTTCAGGCTTTCAACACCAAGCCAGGCATTAGAGTAGAGGAAAGGGCGCCCGCAAGTTATAGGATTTCTATCCGGGGGAGTGCTTTGAGATCTCCTTTTGGAGTAAGAAATGTAAAGGTCTATTGGAATGACATGCCTTTTACCTTTCCTGATGGCACTACGCCCCTGAATCTGCTGGATCTTTCGAACATCCAAAATTCCGAAATCATCAAAGGTCCAGCTGGAAGCATTTATGGAGCAGGAAATGGTGGGGTCATTAATCTACAGAGCCTGCAACAGCCCAATCAAAACAAAATCAGCTCAGAGCTGGGTTTTGGCGATTTTGGAATGCTTCGGTATAGGTTTGCCGTAGATCAGCGCACTGAAAATGGAGGGATCAGCGCTTCTTATGTGCACCAGCAATCTGATGGCTATCGAGACCACAGTGCTGTTGACCGCAAGGTTTTCCAATTGGGAGGGCATTTTTCCCCATCTGCCAAACAAACCATTTCTACCAACATTCTTTACAGTGACCTAAATTATCAGATTCCTGGTGCACTGACTGAGGGGCAGCTTTTGGAAAATCCGCAAATGGCCAGACCGGGTTCCGTTGAGCAAAATTCCTCTATCGCCCAAAAATCCCTTTATGCAGGAGTCACGCATTCCTATCAGATTTTGGAAAACCTGGAAAATGTCACCAGTGCATACGTGCAGACCAGTGAATTTGAAAACCCTTTCATATTGGATTACAAGCGGGAATTGCAGCATAGTTACGGAGGAAGGACCAAATTTGTCTTTCAGGACCAATTGGGCTCGGTGGGCTTGAGGTTGATAGCGGGTGGGGAATACCAATATGGCAAGACAGCTGCCCAGAACTTTGGCAACCGTGATGGGGTGGCCGATACGGTGAGGTTTGCTGATGACCTGATTACCACACAGGGTTTCTTGTTTCAGCAAGCGGAATTTGAGCTTCCCTCTGATTTGATTTTGACGTTGGCATTTAGTGAAAATTTTTCCCGGTATGACATAAACAGAAGTATTGATGCACAAACCGGAGTGCCATCGGGTGCCGAAAGGAGATTTGACCCGGTGATCATTCCCAGAATTGCAGTGGTGAAGAGGATTGGAAACAATGCTGCAGTGCATGCCAGCGTCAGTTCAGGATTTTCCCCGCCTACCATTGCCGAGGTGCGGACCAACGAGGGCTCCATCAATTTGGACCTCGATGCCGAAAGAGGGGTAAATTATGAGGCAGGTTATAGAGCCGGTTGGTGGCAAGGCAGGGTAAACCTGGATGCCAGCTTATTTTATTTCCGACTGGACCAGACTATCACTTCCTTTACCAATGAGCAGGGGGTGGTGTTGTTTAGAAATGCCGGTGCGACTGACCAAAGGGGTATAGAGGCCCTGCTGGATTATACCTTGGTGCAAAATCCCAATGCTTTCCTTTCCAACCTGAAATTTACCCATGCCTTTACTGGTCATTATTTCGAATTCAGGAACTACGAAAGCGGGGGGAATGATTTTTCCGGAAATAAGCTGACGGGGGTTGCCCCAAATAGTTTGGTTAACCAGTTTGATTTGACTACCAGTTTGGGATTCTACTTGAATCTCACCCACCATTTCGTGGATGAGATTCCATTGAATGATGGCAACACGGTCTTTCAGGAGGCTTACAATCTGGTAAGTGCCAGATTGGGATGGAGGAAAACTTTCATCAATAGATGGGATCTGGAAGTCTATGCTGGTGGCGAAAACTTGCTCGATGAATCGTATAGTTTGGGAAATGATTTGAATGCCTTTGCCGGCAGGTACTACCAACCTGCTCCGGGAAGGAATTATTTTGGCGGTCTAAAAGTTGGATTTAGATATTGACAGAGTTTTGGATCGAATGAAAATTTGATATTTTGCTGAATAGAAAAATATAATGACTTTATGGAAAGACCTGATTTTAATATTGAGGAAGTAAATAAGATTATCCGGAACAGGAGAAGTATGTTTGTGGCTCAATTTAAGGAAAATGACCCCGTAGATGAGAGCATAATTGAGGAGATGTTGGAAAATGCCAATTATGCGCCCACCCACAAACTGACCGAGCCGTGGAGGTTTACGGTTTTTGCTGGTAAGGGACTTCAGAAATTTGCCGATTTTCAATCCCAACTTTATAAAGAAAAAGCCGATCGCGAAGGCACATTTAATGAAGCTACCTACAAAAAGCTTCAGGAAAATCCGCTAAAGGCCTCCCACATCATTGCGATTGGCATGAAGCGGGACCTGAAAGTCAACCTGCCCGAGATGGAGGAGATTGCCGCAGTAGCCATGGCCGTTCAAAATATGTATCTGACGGCATCCGCACATGGATTGGCGGCTTATTGGGGAACAGGTGGGGTTACTTTCTACCCTGAAGCCAAAAAGCATCTAGGGCTTGAAGAGGAAGACAGACTAATGGGTTTTTTCTACATAGCAAAGCCTGCCTCAGACCATTGGCCAGCCGCCAGAAGAAAACCAATTGAAGAGAAAGTCTATTGGGTGAAATAGAAAAATAGCCGGTTGACGCCGGCTATTTTTTTGGGGTTATCAATAGATAGATGATAGGCAAGATGCCTGCGGTATTGAGAATCAGCAAGGCCACAAACCAGCCCTTTTGCCTGACTTGTGCAGCACGCCACATGGCGATTCCTTTCCATGTCAGTTCCCACGCTGCCGCTAAGAGTATAAAAATGATAAACCAGGTATGTTCAAACAAGGAAGAATCTGTCATAACAAAGGGGTTAAAAATTACTGGTAAAGCGATCCATGAATGTCAATCTGAATATACTAAACTTTCGCAGAAATTCTGGAGTTCTGCACTTTCATCTAAAAAAATTAACTTTGCAGAAAAGGAAATAATATGGACTTTAATAAAATCATAAGGTTTAAAATAGGAGGCGAATTGTGGGAGGTGCCCTTGGGTGTGCTATTGCTCGTTGGTGGCATCACGTTGCTGCTGATGATTGGTGGGGCCTACCTGGGATTTACCTTCGGGCAAAATCAGTTTTAAAAATCAATGATGGAAGTCTGCATGAAATAGCAAGAAAAAAAGCGGCTAAGAGCCGCTTTAAGATTTTTAGAAAGGGAGTACATCGTCTCCGCTGTCTTCGTTGAATGTGGTTACTTCAGGCATCTTGTTTGGAGATGCTGCATTTCCGCCACCTTGGCCGCCTTGAGCGTCAACTCTCCAAGCCTTCACGTCGGTGTACCATCTGCCATTATATTCTCTGCTTTCCACTTCGATCCCGGCCGTCACATCCATACCTTCTTTCATGCCGAACTGGTCGATCTTGTCTCCCCACACGGTCATACAAACTTTCTTTGGATACTGTCCGGTGGTTTCAAGGATGTAGTCCTGCTTTCTCCAAGCACCGTTTCTACCCGTTCCGCCTTGCTCAGGAAGTACCTGAATAATTTTTCCGCTGATTTCCATATATATCTGTTTTAAATTATTTCCGAACCACGAAGGTAATCATTTTTGAGCGATTAACCCTTTTCACTTTCAATTCTCTTTTTCCTAAAGGAAAGTTAATGAAATGGCTTAAATGAATTGTCAATTGTCAATATTGAATTTGAACTGTATCAACTTAGGATAATTCAAAAGCCACAATTTTGCGAAAAAATTTTATATGGAAAACCTTTTTAATTTATTTCAATATCAAAATATTATGAAATTTGTTTCTGAGATTGCCATTTTTGCTTTTCATTTCCAACGAATCATTCTATCAACCAATTAATCAAATTACTTAGTGAAATGGGTGTAATAAATTATTAACTGGATGAAATGATACTCCAACTGTGTTTTCTGCAAAAATGTTAAAAATTAACACTCACTTTTTACCATCTACAAAATACAATTTACGTTTTTTAAACGATTAGATCCTTTGAGGAACAGATTTGGATAAGATTTCGATTTGAAGAAACTAATCCGGGCCGGCAGGTGGTTATTTATGGATTCAAACAATTTTTATGGCATCAGGAAAAAGGAAAAAATTTACTGAAGGGAAAATCCTGAGTTCATTGGTCAGCTTGGCTGGCCCCATCATTTTGGCAAATATTTTACAGACCGCTTACCAACTGATCGACACCTTTTGGCTGGGAAGGTTGGGTGCAAATGCTGTGGCGGCCGTGAGTTTGAGCTTTCCGATCTTGTTTCTCATCTTGGCAATCGGTGGCGGGCTTACCCTAGCTGGCACCGTGATGGTGGCGCAACACCATGGAGCCGAAGACCAAGAACAGGTGAATTATAGCTCCAGCCAAACGGTGATAGTCATTTTCTGGGTTTCACTTGTCCTATCGGTAATCGGTTTTTTTGCCGCTCGGCCCATGATGACCTTGGTAGGGGCGGGGCCGGAGATTTTGGAAGACTCAGTGTCTTATTTCAAAGTGTCCTCCATCGGCTTTATTTTCCTGTTCATGTTTTTTGTCTTTCAATCCCTCATGCGTGGGATTGGAAATGTCATGTTGCCGGTGTATGTCATCTTGGTCACGGTTTTCCTAAATCTCGTTCTTGACCCGTTATTCATATTTGGCTTTGGGCCCATTCCAGGTTTCGGTGTGGCAGGAGCTGCGGTGGCCAGTGTGATCACCCAAGGGCTTTCGGCTGCCACAGGAATTTACCTCTTGTTTAGAGGCAAAATTGGGATTAGGGTCAAGCTTTCCATGATGCGTTTTGACTTTCCTTGGGTCAAAAAAATGGTTTACCTGGGGATACCCTCCAGTGTGGAGCAATCTACCCGCGCTTTGGCCATGGTGATGATGATAATATTGGTCACTAGTTTTGGGAGTGAAGTGGTGGCTGCCTATGGAATCGGGGCCAGGATACTCAGTTTTGTGATCATACCGGCATTGGGATTCGCCATTGCCACCACCTCGCTGGTAGGCCAAAATATAGGGGCAAGAAAAATCAAAAGAGCGGAGAAAGTCGGAAACCTCAGTGCAAACATCGCTTTTTTTGGACTTACCTTTATCGGGATCTTACTTTTCATATTTGCAGAACCCCTGACGGCCTTTTTTGTGCCCAATGAACCCACGGTAATCCGTGACGGTGCATTATTTATAAAAATCATGGCTCCAAGCTTTGGGCTATTGGGTGTGCAGCAAATATTGAACGGGGTGTTCAACGGGGCGGGCTTTACCAAAGCCTCCATGTTCATTTCCATTTTGAGCCTTTGGGTGATCCGTTTTCCATTGGCTTATGTTTTGGCCTATAAAACCCCCTTGGGCTACGAGGGGATTTGGTGGGCATTTCCTGCTTCCAATCTTGTGGCTGCAATTGTCGCATTCGTGTATTTCAAGATGGGATACTGGAAAATGAGAGTCTTCCGCTACCGGCATTCCAATTCGGTTTAAACGTTTAATTTTTCCGGTTGAACTTAAATTTGGGTATCTTTAAGGTCTATGGCATTTAGCATTAAAGACTTTTTTCACAAGGAGTTTGTCTCAAAGGGTTTGGATATTGACAACCATCAATTCATCCAGGCCATGGAGATTGCCCTTTTTTCTGACCGGTCGCTTTTCCTTACAGGGAAAGCCGGAACGGGTAAGACCACCTTTTTGCATACCCTCAAGCACCTGGGCATAGACAAGAGAATGGCCGTGGTGGCCCCAACGGGCGTGGCCGCGATTAACGCCAAGGGAAAGACCCTTCATTCCTTTTTCCGCATCGATCCTCGGCAGCTGTTTTTGCCCGACGATCCAAGGCTAAGCGCCAAAACCCACGATAAAAAAGTTTCGATATACAATACATTCCAATATTCCAGGGAGAAGATCAATATTTTCAAAAAGCTGGACTTGCTTGTCATTGATGAGGTTTCCATGGTCAGAGTGGAGATGTTGGATGTAATTGACAAAATTCTGAGGGTTTTTAGAAAAAAACACCATTTGCCTTTTGGCGGGGTGCAGCTGATCCTGATTGGGGATCCGTTTCAGCTTCCGCCCGTAGTGAGAAATGAAGAGTGGCAGCATTTGGAGCCTTTTTATCAAACCCGTTTTTTCTTTGGCTCAAGGGCCTTTCAGGAACTCGCTCCCATTCATATAGAACTCCAGAAAATATATAGGCAAAAAGACGAAGATTTTAAAAACCTGTTGAATAGGGTCAGGGAAAACCAGCATACCTATCAGGACATACAGCTTCTCAACCAAACCACCTCCAAGTACGACTTTAAACTCCTAGACGAGGGATATATCCTTTTGGGAACCCATAATCATACGATCAATGGGATAAATGAAATGAAATTAAAGGAGCTGAAGGGAAAGGAATGGAAATATTCTCCGGAGATAACGGGAAATTTTCCAGCCAGTCTCAAGCCCTTTGATCCCCTGGAACTTGTTTTAAAAGCTGGTGCCCAAGTGATTTTTATGAAAAACAATCCGGATTCCGGCTTTTACAATGGTATGATCGGGAAAGTGCTTGAGTTGAAGCAGGATGTAATCAAGGTGCAGAACGACCGGGGGAGGATATATGAAGTTAAAAGAGAGCTGTGGGAAAATATCGAATACAAATACAATGAAAAAGAGGATCATTTGGACTCAGAAACAGTAGGTACCCTGTCCCAATTTCCCCTGAAACTTGCCTGGGCAATCACGGTGCATAAAAGCCAAGGCCTAACCTTTGACAAGGCTATTCTGGATATCAGCAGAAGCTTTGAGGCGGGGCAGGTATATGTGGCATTGAGCAGATGTACCAATTTGGAGGGCCTGGTGCTTAAAGGAAAAATTTGGGAAAATAGCGTCAAAGTCAGTCCCGATAGTCTAAATTTCAGCAAGCAACAGTCAGACTCCATTTACATTGAGCAGGAATTGGAATATGCACGGGCATTTGTGGCCTGTAGGTATGCTTTCGCAGCTTTTAAAGAGGGAAATTACAGGGCTGCCCAAGAACTTTTCGACGAAATCCAATCGGTAGTCGACATTACCCAGACCCTAAAATGGCAACAATTCCTACAAGTAAAAGACTGGCTCGAGAATCGGACTTACGTGAAAAACGAGTGAAAAATTTGACTTTAAATAGGAATAATTTTTAAAAACCACAGAGGCGCGGAGAGCTCGGAGAAAATTAGTAAGAAGTGAGAAGTAAAAAGTGGATTTTTGAAATAACCTCAAACCTTTCATTTTTTACTTCTCACTCACTTTGCGTTTCTCAGCAGTTAATTTTTAATCTCTGGTACCTCTGGGCCTCAGCGGTTAATTTTGAAATTAAACCTCCCATTTCTCTATTTTATAAGCGCTATCCCAAAACATCCACTCCAGCTTGCTGGCCATTTCGAAGGCATCCAGCATCTTTTCCTGGGCTTCGGGGCTGGCTTTCTCGGCCAGGGCATCGGTGATGTCAATGGCAAGTTTTACCGATTGTGCAAATTCCTCACCTGCGTAGGTTTCGATCCATTTTTTGTATCGATGGCCCTCGTGGTGATGGTTTTCATAAATATAATCCCCCACTTTTTTGTAAATCCAAAAGCAGGGCAATACACCCGCCACACCCACTTCCACATTGGAATAGGCCGCTTGATTGAGAATGTAATTGGTATAAAGCAGGCAGGTGGGGGAGGGGTTAACCAGATCCGGTATGCCGAATTCTTTAAAATAACTTTCATGTAGGGCTCTTTCCACCACTATGGCGCCACTGGCAAATTCCGAAAAGGCAAGCACATGGTTGAGGTCATGCAGGCGACCGCTCAAAGTGCTGAGGGTTTTGCCAAATTCACCTAGATAGTAGGCATCCTGGGCCATATAAAATTTAAACTTTTCTATTTCCAAAGTTCCTTCCATCAACTCCTGATTGAAAGGCATGGCTAAAATTTTCTCATACAGGGGCGTGATCCGCTCCCAAGCGCGTTGGCTAAATTTCATGCTTAATCTGTTTTTTTGGATTATAAAAATGGTTTAAAGGTCCATTGCCGGATCCTGTCACCACATCTTTGCCCTGATCTATGGCCTGCCAGATGTACTCACGAGCATTGTGCACTGCATCCTCCAAGTTATGGCCTTTGGCCAATTCTGCTGCAATCGCCGAGGAGAGCGTGCAGCCTGTGCCGTGTACATTTCTGGTGTGGATCTTCGGGCTGTCGAAGGTCAAATGGGCATTGCCATCTTTTACCAACACATCGTATACCGTTTCCCCAGCCAAGTGCCCTCCTTTGAGCAATACCGCCTTTGCTCCTTTAGAAATCAGTTTTAGCCCGGCAATCTCCATCTCGTCCTTGTCAGTGATTTTCATCCCGGTCAGTATTTCCGCCTCATCCAGATTAGGGGTAATTACTTTGCAGAGGGGGATTAGTTTTTTGGCGAGTGCCTCCACGGTTTCATCCTGGATGAGCTTGTCCCCGCTGGTGGCCACCATCACGGGATCAAACACTACCGGGATTTTCGGATACCTCTTAAGTGTTTCTACAATGACATCCACAACTTCAGGCCTGTCCAGCATGCCTATTTTGATGGCCTTGGGCTTGATGTCCTCAATCACGGCCAAAATTTGCCCTTTGATGATATCAGGAGGAATGGAGTGGATTGCTGTCACACCCAAGGTGTTTTGAACCGTGATTGCTGTAATGGCAGAGGTGCCAAAGCAACCGAGTGCGGAAAAGGTCTTGAGGTCGGCCTGTATCCCCGCGCCCCCCCCACTGTCCGATCCGGCAATGGTGAGGACGGGAATATATTTATTTCTTAAATAGTTTTTCATGGGTGACTTATTATAAAACCTGCCAGGTTATTCGTGAAATTTATCCAATCTGGCAGGTTTTAACTTATACTCTTTTCAATTTGATTTCGAAATTCCTCGGCAGCCTTGGCGGGGCTAGGGTCACTGCAGATGCCGGAGACCACCGCCAGGCAATCCGCTCCGGCCCGAATTACCGACTCCGCATTGCTCACTTTGATATTGCCTATTGCCACCAGGGGCTTGCTGGTCATCTGTCTCAGGTTTTGCAGCCCATTCAAGCCCCACTCCGTGTAGGTGTCAGCTTTGGTGGGAGTGGTGAAAATTGGGCTTACTCCATAATACCAGGCAAACTCGCTGCCTGCCTTTGTCAATTCTGAGGCCTGTTCCAGCGAAAGGCCCACAGGGTAGTGGCTGCCCAAGAGGCTTTTTACCTGTTGCAGACTTTCATCTTTCTGCCCGATATGAAGTCCTGTCGCCTCTACTGCTTTGGCCACTTCCACGTTGTCATTGATTATCAACGGCACGTTGTATTTCGAACAAATTTCCTTTAGACGAAGGGCTTTTTCGGTGAAAGCAGGTGTGGCAAGATCCTTTTCACGTAGCTGTATGATCTCCACGCCGCCTTTGATTGCCTCTTCCATTACCCAAAAGAAATCCCTTCCCAGACAGGCTTTTTGGTCAGTTACTAAATACAGGCGGAATGGAAAATCTGCAAAATCCATTTAGAGCATGCTGATTTTGGCAAGGTTGGTGATATCGGTGTCGCCCATCTGGTGGAGGCAGTCGTAAATGTAGAGTTGCATGGTCCCAGGACCGGATGCCATCTCAGAGGCCATCTGCCCTGCCATGCCCAAAACCGCCATAGCCGATACGGTGGCATCAAATGGGTCATCTATTACAGCGGCAAATGCCCCTATCAACGCCGAGGCTGTGCAGCCCATTCCCGTGATTTGGCCCATGAGTTCGTGGCCATTTTCTATCATCGAAACCCTGTCGCCTTGGATTACATAGTCCTTTTCCCCTGAAATGCACACCACGGCACCGGTAGAATTGGAGAGGTTTTTTCCAGCCTCAACGGCCTCATCGGAGGTGTTGGCGCTGTCCACACCTTTGGATGCGATGTCGATTTTGGCCAAAGACATGATCTCGGAGGCGTTGCCTCGGATGACGGTCGGTTTGTGGTGGAGAAGCTCGGCAAGGGTATCATTGCGGTATTTGGAGGCACCAGCACCTACAGGATCCAAAATCCAGGGTTTGCCAATGGAGTTGGCCTTTTTGGCGGCGAGCATCATGCTGTCTACCCAATATTCGTCCAATGTGCCGATATTGATTACCGAGGCGCCAACCAAGTCAATGAGATCTTCCACCTCAGGGTGGGCATGTGCCATGATGGGGGAGGCCCCAATGGCCAATATGGCGTTGGCCGTATTGTTCATCACCACAAAATTGGTGATGTTGTGAACCAGCGGGCTTTTTTGCCTTACAAGCTGTAGGTTTTTGATAATAGACTCCATGGTAGTTGTGGGTTTAGTTAGGAGTCCCTTTGAAAAGTCAATACGCAACTTTTTCCTTCGGCAGTGCGAACTGCATCAGGTTCAAAGGGTATAATCTCAGCCCAACTGGGCACCCCTAAAGTTTGATTATGGGAACTAAGTTAGTAAATCCTGCCATCGAAGGCAATTTATGGCCAAGCTTTTAGAGCCGCTTCGGCGATGATTCCATCCTGTTCGCTTGTTACCCCACTGATTCCGATGGCTCCTATCACGCGGTCTCCATCTTTGATTGGCAACCCACCTTCCACGGCTACCACATTCGGCAAACTCATTAAATGGCTGTTTCCGCTCTTGGCTCCATCTTCAAAAACCTTGGTAGACCGCTTGAAATAGACAGAAGTTTTTGCTTTGGCAATGGCCACTTCCACGCTGCCCACCTGGGTGCCGTCCATGCGCCTCAAGGCCAGCAAATGCCCACCTTCATCCAAAATGGCAATGACCACGTTCCAGTTGTCCTGTCTGGCCCGCTCCTCAGCCGCATCTGAAATCTTCTGTGCAGCCTCCAGGTCAAGGGCACGGGTTTGGGAAAGGGCAAGGTTGGTGATGGAAAAGAAAAATAAAGCGATTAAAAGTCTTTTTTTGATGTTCATGGTGAAGAAAATTAGTGGAGATTAAATTTACGGATTTCCTAGCTGAGATTTTCCAAAAGCTGAAAATTATTAAAGGGGAGGTGTTTGTCAGGCTTCAGCAAAAAACTCTGTGAAACTATTTTTTTTTAAAACCCATTTAAACTCTGTGTCCTTTTCTTTTACGCCTCAACTTATCCTGCTCCAATTGACCTGATGTTTTCTTTGGCTTTGAACCTGCCGTAGGATCAGGGCATTGCTGGGGTGGCTGAGATCAGGGTCCTCGGCCAGGATATTCTGGGCGGCATCTCTTGCAATGGCCAAGATAGGGGCATCCTTGCTTAGGTCACCGATCAGCAGGTCCATGATGCCACTCTGCTGTGTGCCCATCAGGTCACCAGGGCCACGCAGTTTGAGATCTACATCTGCAATCTCAAAACCGTTATTTGTTCTGACCATGGTATCAAGGCGGATTCGGCTGTCTTTGGAGAGTTCATATTTGCTCATCAGCACACAATAGGACTGCTCGGCGCCACGTCCCACGCGCCCTCTGAGCTGGTGGAGCTGGGAGAGGCCAAACCTTTCCGCATTTTCAATGATCATGACTGAGGCATTGGGCACATTTACACCCACCTCAATCACGGTGGTGGCCACCATGATCTTGGTTTCTCCTTTGACAAACCGCTGCATCTCGTAATCCTTGTCAGCCGGCTTCATTGCTCCGTGCACGATGCTGAGTGGATATTGCGGAAAGGCCCTGGCGATACTTTCATATCCGTCCATCAAGCTCTTTAAATCCATCTTTTCCGATTCCTCAATGAGCGGATAGACTATATAAACCTGCCTGCCCAATTCGATTTCTTTCTTGATAAACCCAAAAACCTTGAGCCTGTCCTTGTCATAGCGGTGTACAGTCTGGATAGGTTTTCTGCCAGCCGGTAGCTCATCAATGACCGAAATGTCGAGATCCCCGTAAAGGGTCATCGCCAAAGTCCTGGGAATAGGCGTGGCGGTCATGACCAGTACATGCGGAACAAACTGCTTGTTTTTGGCCCAAAGTTTTGCCCGCTGGGCCACACCGAATCTGTGCTGCTCATCCACGATGGCTAGGCCAAGATTCTTGAACTGGACGATATCTTCCAAAAGCGCATGGGTGCCGATGAGTATATGGAGTTCTCCGCTCAACAAAGCTGCATGGATCTTTTTCCGTTCCGACTTCTTGGTGCTGCCTGTCAGCAAGGCAATATTGAGCCCCATCATATCCGCAAATTCCTTCAAGCCCTCATGATGCTGGTTGGCCAAAATCTCCGTGGGTGCCATCAGACAAGCCTGTGACGATGAGCCTATGGCCACCAGGCAGCAGATAAAAGCCACCATGGTTTTGCCGCTCCCTACATCGCCTTGGATCAACCGGTTCATCTGCTTTCCCGATCGCATGTCGTTATAAGCCTCCTTGATCACCCTTTTCTGCGCTCCGGTAAGTTCAAACGGGATATGGTTTTTATAAAATTCCGTCAGCAGGTTGGTATCTGAAAGAATCTGCCCCTGGGATTTCTCCGTTCGGGTCAATTTAAGTTTCAACAACCTGAGCTGTACATAAAAAAACTCCTCAAACTTTAGCCTATAAATGGCTTTTCTCAAAACCTCAGGGTTTGAGGGAAAGTGTATTTCTTTGATCGCAGGCTTTTTTGCCAGAAGGTTGAACCTCTCCAAAATGCTTGTCGGTAAAGTTTCGTGGATCTGAGGTAGGGCATTTTGCAGCAGGATTTCCATGATTTTGGAAATGCCCTTGCTGTCGAGAAATTTTGCCCGTAGTTTTTCGGTAGTGGAATAGATCGGCTGAAAGGCATTTCGGTTTTCTGTTGCCGCTGTATAGATTTCGAGTTCGGGGTGGGCGATGCTGAATTTACGGCCGTATTGATTGGGCTTTCCAAAAGCAATATAAACCGCTCCAACGGTAAGTTTTTTGACCACCCATTGTACCCCTTTAAACCAGGTCAGTTCCATTTCCCCGGTTTCGTCTCTGAAGTAGCCTACCAGCCGCTTCCTTCTCCCGTCACCGATGGTTTCTATTTTGACCAACCTGCCCAATATCTGTACGTGATCAAGTTCGGCAGTAAGGTGGCGGATTTTGTAAAACTTGGTGCGGTCCTCATACCGGAAAGGGTAGTGCTGCAGCAATTCCCCAAAAGTAAAAATGTTGAGTTCTTTGTTGAGCAACTCAGCTTTTTGGGGGCCTACGCCTTTCAGAAATTCTATTTTGGTATCGAAGTAGCCGGGCACGGGTTGAAAGGGGTATGTTTTAAAAACTTCCCAAATTAAAACAAATCCAGGAAAAGATGGCTAAGAAGGTACAAAAACCTACTTTGCCTTCAATGCACTAATAAATTGTCGTATCTATGACTTTTTAAAACTTAAAATTTATTAATGATTAGTGCAGAGTTTTAATTTTTTAGTCATATTTATAACCAAGTTATGAAAAAGTTTTATCCAATTTTTGCAGCGGCTTTGTTTTTTGCTTGTTCAGAAAACCCAAAGGATCTTTCCCAAAGCCAATCACTTTCTCTCAACTTTGAGCTTGACACCGTGATGGTGGATGCGGGGGATGATATTATTTTTTTGGCAGGTGGACTCCATCAATCGGACTTGAGTTCTGATGGAACGACATTTTATAATTTTGATTTCAATGAGAATCTTCTCGAGGTCATTGATCTGGATAATCTTCGGCTCTCTCATAAAATCCCATTTGAGAAGGAAGGACCAAATGGTACCGGAAACGTATATGGAGTTCAAAATTTGAGTGATGGGAGGTACCTTTTGTCCAATTTTACATCAATTGGTATTTTTTCAGAGCAAGGCCAAAGGGAGGATTCATATGATTTTTCGAAGGTTCCTTCAGGTATTCTCGAAGAGGGTGAAGTCGTTTCGTCGGATGGTATTTTATCAGAGGATGGAAAGTACTTTGTGTCATTTTATGCTAAAGGATGGGCAGGTGCCCATGGTATCGCCAAGCTAGACCTTGAAACCCGTGAGATCTTAAGATTTCCTGTAGATCAATTGAAAGCTTTGGATAGGTATACGATGAAATCCCATGATGAATATAAAATGGAAATAAGTATGGTGGCCAACCATCTTTCGTGGCATGAGGAAAAGTTGCTCATCAGCAATTCAGTAGAAAATCAACTTTTGGTTATTGACCCTAACCATAATAGCATTTCTCAACATTCTTATGAAGCTCTATTGACACCTAACTATTCTAAGGAGCCTAATAAGAGGGATTTTGATACATTTGAAGAAATAGGAGAAGTGGGTGAGACTTACCGTAACGAGGTCTACTTTGGAAAATGGCTTTGTGATCCTCTATCTGAAAGATTTTACAGACTGAGCCATATATTTGAAAGGGAGGTTGGGGAAGACCAGGAGGAATATAAAGTAGTGCTGACAGTTTTTGACAAGGATTTTCAGCAGTTGTATGAAGGTCTCACACCATTGAAAAGTAATTACTTCAATCCGTTTGTAAGAGGTGGAAAGCTTTACCTCTTCGAAAACATCAATGACGAACTTGCATTTATCGTCCTTACCATCAATGAAGCATAATATGAAAAGATTTTTATTGCCCCTATCTCTGATGTTTGGCATCGCCTGCTCTGACAAGGGTTCCGAAGAAGGAGCTCAGCAACTAACCCTGACTTTTGAAGTGGACACCGTGATGGTGGATGCGGGGGAGGATTTTATTTATTTAAGAAGTGGGCTCTATCGTGCGGAGCTTAGTTCTGATGGCAGAGCATTGTATAATTTCAATGACAATGAAAATCTGCTCGAGGTGATTGATATGGATAATCTTAGGCTTTCTCACAAAATCCCCTTTGAAAAGGAGGGGCCACATGGTACCGGACAAGTATATAGATTTCAAGATTTGACTAATGGGAATTATCTTATATCAAATTTTACTTCAATAGGTATTTTTACAGACAAAGCTCATAGAAAGGAATACCATAAATTTTCTACACTATCAGAAGAGGTCATGGAAAAGGGTGAGATTGTCTCACCTGAGGGTATTTTATTAAAAAATGGAAAAACATATGTAACTTTTTATGCAAAAGGTTGGGCAGTAACAGATGGAATTGTAAAGTTTGATTTGGAGTCCAATGAAGCAATTAAGTTACCCGTTGATCAATTAACAGCCTTGGATAGGTTTACTGTTAAAGTTCATGATAAAACGCAGACAGAAATTAATTGGGTAGGTAAATATTTGTCTTCATATGGGGAAAAAGTACTTATAAGCAATTCCGTGGATAATCAGCTTTTAATATATGATCCTGAAGAGAATAGTATTATTCAACATGATTTCCAAGCTAAACTGACAGCCAACACGCCTAAGGAGTTTGCGAGAAGAGAAGTAGATACGCAGGATGAATTAATGGAAATAGGCAACTCTTTTCGAAATGATATATTTTTCAGTCAATGGATATTTGATTCTACCGCCGAAAGGTTTTACAGGTTAACCTACCTTTTGGATAAGGAAGTGGATGGACAAAAAGAATTCAAAACAGTATTAACCATTCTTGACAAGGAATTTCAGCAGGTGTATGAGGGAGTGACACCCTTGAAGAAAAAGTATTTCAAGCCGTTCGTGAGGGAAGGCAAATTATACCTTTATGAAAATATAAACGATGAATTGGGCTTCATTGTCCTTTCTATTACTGAGGTTTGATCAGATATAAGAAATCCCTAAAAAAAAAACTTATTTTGATTTCTCCGCAAAGAAACTCTGCGAAACTCCTGTTTAAACTCGGTGCAACTCTGTGTCCTTTTTTCTCTACTCCAACCTCGGCAAGCTCAACTTGTACTTAACCGCTACCAACCTGATGATGATCACGATGCCGATGGAAATGAGCATGTTGGGATCTCTGTCCAGGCCAAAATGGTTGAGCACCAAATAAATGATCGCACCGGCTAGGCAGGCACTGGCATACACTTCCCTTCTAAAGAGGATGGGGACCTCATTGGTCAGCGTGTCCCGGATCACGCCTCCCATCACGGCAGAAAACATGCCCATGATGGCGGCTATTTCCACCTGTACCCCTAGACTCAATGCTTTTTCCACTCCAAGAATAGTGAAAAACCCAATCCCAAAAGTATCAAACAGGAATAGAGTTCGACGTAACTTCCCCAAACTCCGGTGAAAAAGAAAAGCCGTTAAGATACCCAAGAATATGGCGTAAAGGAACCAGACATCGCCCACCCATACCAAAGGGTAACTGCCTAGTATAATATCCCTGAGGCTACCACCGCCGATTGCCGTAATGAAGCCCGTGAAGCCGGCCCCAAATAAATCATGCTCCCTATCCTGCACGGCCAAGGCACCGGATATGGCAAACATGAAGGTACCGATTAATTCAAGTGGGTATTGAATGTCCATTTGCTTATCATTTAGCAGACGGAAGAGGACCGGAGACGGGATGTTCTCGCTTTTTTGTTTCTCTGGGCCCTCTGATCCTCTGTGGTTATTTTAATTTCTTCATTACAAAAGTCCCCATGGTTCGCTTGTGGTGCACCAATACGGTTTTTGGGTCTTCCAGGTGCTGTAAATTGTGTCGGTGCATTAGTATGTCCAGCAAGCTCTCAGAAAGCAGAAACCGTGTATTGCCATCTGGTAGTAGATGCTGCCCTTCTTCGGTTCTTTGGCTTTCCTCCACTATTCCCCCCATGGCAGTGCAGCATCGAAGAAAGAATATACCTCCTGGTTTCAACACACGCATCATTTCATCCCACAGTTGGACAAAGTGCTCTTCATTTTTGGCAAAATGCATGACAGCCGAGGAAATGACCGCATCAAAGGCTCCCCTGTGAAAGATCATGTCCTCCACCATACCTGTCTGAAACCGTTGGGTATCATATTCCGGTAGGATGGTTTGGGCATAGATCCGGGCCATTTGGATGGCGATGGGATTGTTGTCCACCCCAAAAATCTGGAATCCCTCCCTTATGAAATAATGGGTGTTTCTCCCTTCACCGCATCCTGCGTCCAGAATTTTCATTTCTTTGGTAAACCTGCCTTTCAAAATCTGATCCAGCAGGTAGATGTCAATATTACCTAATAGGTGGTTAAGCTGGGCGATGTTCATATCAGTTTCTTTTCCTGCAAAGCCTCTATGGTTATTTCACGACCGATTTCAATTATTTCCTTTGCTCTGTAAAATTCAAAAGTGCCGCATTGTTTCCTGCTGATTTTCACGTGTACATCCACAGGGTGCTGCTCGAGGATGTAATCGGATATTCTGTCCTGCATCATGTCCATGGACAGGTTCATCAGGTCCAAAAAGCTCAGGGTTTTGACCTTAGGTGCCTTTTTCTCTCTGGGCAGGTATTTGGAGACTTTTGCCTTGTATTCATTGACCCAGGCAGGGATGGCAATTCTGCTGCTACCTTCTTCCAATACTTTTTGTCTTACTAGACATTGTTGTGGCCCGTTTACATCAGAGGCAATCCTCAGGGTAGCCTGGTTGTCTTTGATCAACTCTACTGGAATGGGATTTAAGATTCCGCCGTCTATGTAAGAAATATTATCGATCAAGGCGGGTTGAATCACGGTAGGGATGGCTGCCGAGGCCCTTATGGCAGAAAAAAGGCTGCCCTCGGTGAAAACTTTTTCCTGTCCGCTGATAATATCCACCGCATTGCAGGCAAAGGGAATCGGAAGATCTTCAATAAGGCAATCTCCCAAAAGGGCCTGGATCACTTGGAAGACCTTTTCCCCCTTGATAAATCCGGAGGTGGAAATCGTGAAATCCATGAGGGAAAACACGTCGACCCTATCAAGATTGCTGATCCATTCCTTGAATTGGGGCAGGTTGCCTTTGGCGTATACCCCGGCGATCAATGCCCCCATGGAGCAGCCGGCCACGGAACTGATCTGAAAACCGTTTTCCTCCAGCACTTCTATGGCACCTATATGTGCCAAACCCCTGGCGCCACCGCTTGAAAGGACTAAAGAAACGGTTTTTTGATCCATAGTATTTAATTAAATTCGTTTTTAATTAACCACAAAGTACGCGAAGGTCCGCAAAGTTTTTCTTTCCGATTTGAGCAAATGCTTTAAACCGAAACCTAAATTTACAATAAAATGACACAGTATAACCCCTTTCATTTGGCTTTCCCGATCAGGGATATTGAGGAGACCCGGAAATTTTATCAAGAGCTGCTTGGCTGCGAGATTGGAAGAAGCACAGACAAGTGGATTGACTTTAATTTCTTCGGCCACCAGCTTTCTGCCCATGTCAAACCTGAAGAACTGCAGCAAGCGAAATCCAATGAGGTGGACGGGAAGAATGTACCGGTAAGGCATTTCGGAGCCATTTTGGAGTGGGATGCCTGGCATGAATTAGCCGACAAACTGAAAGCTCACGGCATAGATTTCATCATCGAACCCTATATCCGCTTCAAGGGTGAAGTAGGGGAGCAGGCCACCATGTTCTTCCTAGACCCCAGCGGAAATGCCCTTGAGTTTAAGGCATTCCAAGATAGGGAGCAGATTTTCGCCAAGTAGTGGATACAGAAGACTGAAGACCGGAGATCGCAGTTTCCGTCTTCCGTCTTCCGTCTTCCGTCTCCCGTCTTTTACAAATTTTCGTCAAAGGCCTTTACCGCTCTCAATACCGTTTCTGCGGCTTGGTGGTAGAAGTCTTGGTCAATGTTTTCGAAGGTGTCGGTTGGCTTGTGGTAGTCGGGATGGTCTTCCACGCCGAAATAGATATGCGGGATATCTTTCAAGTGGAATTGCGCATGATCGGAGCTGAATGTCCAATCATCCTTGCCCATTTCCGGATCATCATGGCCCAACTTGAGGGTGACTTGCCCAAAAGGCTCCAGAGATTCCAATACAGGCTTCAATTTGGGATTGTGAAAAGTGCCAGAAGCATAAAGCTCATTGTTCTCATTTCTGGAAATCATGTCCATGTTGATGTTGAGTTTGACCTGTTCCAATGGAAAAGGGAAGTCTGCCACAAGTGCTTTGGCTCCTTGATGGCCCATCTCCTCTGCATCCACGGCGGCAAACATGATGGAATGTTTGGGTCTGTTGACGGAGAAATATTCCGCCATGGCCAAAAGTGCCGCGGTACCGCTGGCATTGTCGTCAGCCCCATTGAAAATTTGCCCGTTGATCACTCCAAGGTGGTCAAAGTGGGCCGTGATTACGATCAGGTATTCAGACTCGCTGCCGGGAATGAAGCCCACGATATTGGCAGCCCCCTCATATTGCACGCTGTCACGTGGATTCATGAAAGAAAAATACTGGGTAAAATCGCTATATTGGCTGGTCAGATTCAAGCTTCCAAACCTCTCCCTAATATGCTTTTGAGCTTTTATATTGCCTTCCGAAAGAGGTTTTCTTCCTTCCAGCTCATCTGAAGAGAGGTATTCAATATCCGCGATAAGCTTGTCCTTATCAATGTTTTGCGCAACAGCCGCAAAATCCAGCGCTACCCCCAGGATCAATAGGAGGCAAATAAATTTAAATTGGTATTTCACTTCAAATAATTAAATTGTGTTAATACTAGTTGTCAAAATTTGTAGCAATTTGGCCTATCACAATAAAGAGACCTATTTTTAAGTTTTGTAGGTAACAGGAACAATTCTTTCCTTTGTCTATTATGAGGCAATTATAACGTATTATGAAGTCAAAACTCCTCGTTTTAATCTTTTTTTGTATTTCAAACTCATTTGCCCAAAGCGGTGTGCCTGATTTCTTTCTGGATGGCAAGTCCGTGGTGCTAATTTCTAACGCACCATCGGCCCGACCGGTTATGGGATTTGAGGAAATCGCACACCAGGTCCACCAGGGCTTGGTAGAGGCAGGTGGGGATCCGGTGGGGTATTTTGAGCTTGAGGAGATAGTGCTTAATGAAGAAATCCAAGCTGGATACGCCTCCCTGTTTGCCAAAAGGCTGATCAACGGAATAGTTATCCTAACCCGCCTTCCCAATGGTGCTTTTGAAATGAACATGGCGCCTTTTTCCAACAATAAAAACATTGTAAACCCAGGATCTTCCTGGAGCATGAGGGGATCAAATATTAAAGAATTAAATGAATCTTTGATCAAAATCGGTGAAGTTACCCAATCCAAAAACCTGTTGGTGCTGGAGGTACCTGAGTTTCCTCAAGGCAGTCAATCCGGCTCAAGTAGCTACATTAGCCGCAATCCCTTAAACTTGAATGTTTTCAGATTGGGGATTCCCCTAAGCGGGGCAGGGGGGGAGGGCAGCCACCTGACTTCCTTTCGCTATGACTTGCTAGGGAGAAGCGATGCGGAAAGGGCACGATCCCAAGAAAGGGAAAAAGAGCAGCTTCAGGCGGTCTTTGAAACCAGCTATCCACATCAAGTGGTCTTTCTGACCGAGGCTAAAACTTCCCAGGAGCTCATCCGTGACCGGGTTCAGTTTGTCCTCAGAAGGGTGGAAGGCAGAGAAGGTGATTTGATGAAAAGCATGGGCGTGTCGGGTCAGAGTCCCAACCCGGAAAAAGTAGTGGTCAAATATTATATCCACTTCTTGGTGAGGGATGAGCTCTACATTGGCCCCAAATGGGATGCGGATGCTAACTGGCAGGTGGCCTTGACCAATTTTCTCCAAAACCTCAACCCCTAAAAAGCAAAAAGGTGTACCAGGAAGGTACACCTCAAGCTATCGAATTGGGTGGTCAATGCAACTTTCAGCTTACTATTAATTATCTATAGAGCCCATGACCCTTTTCATAAAGGCATTCATGGCTTCTTTTTTATCCATGCCATCCTTGATCATCTTGTGGACCTCCAGAGTACCATATAAGTTGGATAGCAATTCGCCCATAACTTCTATTTCTTCATCTTTTAGCGAAGGAATTTCAGTCATGGATTCCAAAAGTTCAATGGTTTCATTCACCCAGTCCTCATCGTTTTCCTCAATGAAGCCCAGGACATGCTTAATTATTGGCAATCTCATCTATAAGTGCTTTTAGGTTTTCTTCCTTGTTTGTCTGTGTTTGGTTGACTAATAAGCCGTCCTTAAATGTAGCAAAAGTAGGAAGATTGGTCACCGCAGCTAGTTTCCTTGATTCAGGAAGTTTCTCTGCATCTACGTACAAAAATGTGACCGAATCATAATCTTTGGCCAATCTTTTCATCTTTGGCTTCATAATTCTGCAACTTCCGCACCAGCTGGCACCGTATTGTACCACAACTTTACTTTTTTCTGTGATAATTTCCTTTAGGTTGTCGTTTTCTAATTCTTGTAGCATATCTAATAGTTATGATTGTAAGACTAAAATTGAGCACAAAGGTACTGTCTATTAAAATAAAAGTCCAATTGAAAATATCTATACAAGATAGAGTGTCTCAATTAATATATCTTGGCATTCATAAATGGGACTAAAGCTAGAATTATGGCCTGCTCGTAATAGGTCTTCCTATTGACGGCCCCATTGGTAAGAATGCCCACAGCACCATCCGTCTCTTTAGAGTTTTCCCGATTAAAAAAACTGTCATCGGCCTTTCCAAGTTCCATTCCTCCTTTTACTAATTTAGATATAACTTCCGGTAGATAAAAGGTAGACGTTTTGGCTTTACCGATTTTATCGGCTTTGTCCAACACCACCACCCAGGCAAAAGCATTCATTCCATGCCTGTCTTCATCCACGCCGCCTTCAATGCCCAACCAAAAGTCTGCTTCCGGAAAGGCGTTTTTGGCGTTCTCCGCGCGATTCAATGCACCCTGAAGTGTTTCAGCATCCCCCACTGGCTGATCAGCCACATCTGAGGTCACGTTGATGCCCTGTACGATAAAACTATCTTCAAAGCACTGGTGGAAGGCTGCATCGGTGCTGTTGATTTTGACCGGATTTCGGCTTCCGACGATAATCAGGAGTTGTCTTTTCTTTTTCTGAAGGTTTTCTCTTTTTGGAAAGCTCATATTTAATTAAAAGGATTGGACGCTAAATGTTTGGAGAGGTCCAGTTCAATTGTATCCTACTGGGGTAAAAATAAACAGCCTTCGGTTGGTTCCCGAAGGCTGAAGTAATTATGCCATGTTATGATAAACGTTGTTTACATCGTCGTCTTCTTCCATGCGCTCGATCATCTTATGGATGTCTTCTTCCTGCTCCTCAGTGAGCTCTTTGGTAGACATTGGAAATCTTTGAAAATCAGCGTTGGTGACTTCGATGCCCTTATCTTCAAGGGCTTTCTGCATGTTGCCAAAGTCCTCAAATTCGGTATAAATGAAGATTTCACCCTCATTCTCATCGATATCGGAAAGCCCAAAATCAATCAGTTCAAGCTCTAATTCCTCCAAATCCCAGTCTCCCTTTGGGAAACGGAAAACGGCTTTGTGCTCAAACATGAAGCTCACCGAACCAGAAGTGCCCAACGAGCCTCCTGCCTTGGAAAAGAAATGGCGCACATTGGCCACCGTTCTGTTGATATTGTCTGTGGAGGTTTCCACAATTACGGCAATCCCGTGAGGTCCGTAGCCTTCATATACTACTTCTTCGTAATCCTTCTCATCTTTGTTGCTTGCACGTGCAATGGCGGCTTCGATCCTGTCCTTGGGCATGGATGCACCTTTGGCGTTTTGGATCACCGTACGCAGCTTGGCATTGTTGTCCGGGTCTGGTCCGCCCACTTTCACGGCCATCACGATTTCTTTACCCAATCGGGTAAAGACCTTGGACATCTTGTTCCAACGTTTGAATTTTCTCTCTTTCCTGAACTCAAATGCTCTTCCCATATAGATTTATTTCTCGGGTCTTCCTCGGTTGTGTTTGTGTTTCTAAGCTTTAATTTAATGTAAAAATAACAAATCTTTTCATTTCCTCCCGAGGAAGTTTTAATGCTTGGGCTTATAAGAAATATAGTACAGGGATTTAAGAACGAAAACCCCCTAAAACCGTACTATTAAAGAATCAACGCTAGCCTTATGACTTTTTCCTCAGCTTACCCACTTCCCAACCTCCCGCAGAGCAATCATAAAAGAGTCGTGATTCTGGGCGGAGGCTTTGCAGGTCTCCAACTTGCCAAAAAACTTTCGGGCAAACCCTATCAGGTTGTCCTTTTGGATAAAAACAATTACCATCAGTTTCAACCCCTCTTTTACCAGGTGGCCACCTCCGCTTTGGAGCCCAGTGCCATTTCTTTTCCCCTGAGGAAAATCTTCCATCACAGTAAAAATGTGACTTTCCGGATGACAGAAGTGGAGTCCATCTCGCCCGATGAAAAAAGGGTTTTTACCAAAATGGGATTTGTCGATTTTGATTATTTGGTTTTGGCCATGGGGGCGGATACCAATTATTTCGGGATCGAAAACATCAAACAGAAAAGCACACCCATGAAGTCCGTTTCGGAAGCCCTTTATATCCGAAATCGCATCATCGCCAATTATGAAAAGGCCATCAATACGCAGGATGAAAACGAGAAAAGGGCCTTGATGAACATCGTAATCGTAGGGGGTGGGCCTACTGGGGTGGAGCTTGCCGGTGCGATGGCGGAACTGAGAAACAGGATTCTGCCTAAAGACTACCCAGAGCTGGATTTTCATCAGATGCAGGTGATTCTGGCTGAGGCAGGAGAGAGCTTACTTGCGGGGATGACTCCTCAAGCCAGTGCGCACGCATTGAAATATCTGAAAAACCTGGGGGTGGAGGTCATATTCAAGGCGGCCGTGACCGATTATGACGGCCTTACCGTCAAGGTGAAGAATTACCCGAATTTCAATAGCCGCACTCTGGTGTGGGCAGCCGGGGTGAAACCCAACGCTGTGGACGGAATCCATGCTGATCAGGTGGCAGGAAATGGCCGATTGCTGGTCAATGAATTTAACCAGTTGGCTGGGGCGGATTACATTTTTGCCTTGGGGGACCAGTGTTTGATGGCCTCTGAAGATTATCCCCGCGGTCACCCCCAGGTGGCCCAAGTGGCCATTCAGCAGGCAACCAACTTGGCCAAAAATCTGGTTTCCTTACATAAAAATCAGCCCCTTCGGCCCTTCAAATACAAAGACCTAGGATCAATGGCTACCGTGGGTAAAAAACTGGCGGTGGTGGACCTTCCTTTTATCAGATTCCAGGGCTTTTTTGCCTGGGTGACCTGGCTTTTTGTCCATTTGATGGCCATTTTGGGCGTCAGGAACAAACTGTTTATTCTGCTCAATTGGGCGTGGAATTACTTTTCCTTTGATGTGTCCCTTCGTCTTTTGATCAGGCCTAGGATGGTCAAGGACCATGAAAGCAAGGAACTGGTGGAGGATAAGGATTAAAAGATCCTGGCTCCACTTCGGTTGACTATATTTTCAAGGTAATCATTGGGGAGCTTAAATTGCTTTCCTCCCTCTATAATGGAGGCTAGATAGGTTTCTGAAGGGAATATGTTGGGCTGGTTTTCGGGACTGAGGAAGGTGCCAGCTTGGATTTTTCCCTTGTTGGTATGAATGTCCACTTGTTGATAATTATACCCTGGCTCGTTTTTCAAAAAATGCTGCAAATCCTCTTCGCTGATTTCATAGATGGCGCCGTACACATGTTCATTGGGGCTGCTCACAATGTTTGCTCTGGCGGAGCCGTCTTCCATGGGGTGGTTGAATCTAAATCCATATTTGGGCAAAATTCCCACGCCCTTGTATTCGGCTGTACGACCCAGCCTCTCTTCGAAGAGCTCCTGCTTCAAATTGCTCGCATAGGCAAAATATAGAATCTTTTTCATCCAATTAATTTACGCCTTTCAGTGGGCTCTCCCAAATCATCATTAAGATTTGTTAACAATTTATTGGATAAACCCGCTTAAACCTTGGGGTATGGACTGGGTCTAAGAAGTACAAACCAAAACAAAGAAGGATATGAAAAAGCTAATGTTATTTGCCGCAATATTTACTGTAATGTCATTTACCGCTGATGCCCAAAAGAGAGGCGAGCGTAGAGGACAGGAAAGAATGGACCCTGAAAAAAGGGTAGAAATGAGAGTCAATCGGATGGCTGAACAGCTCGAACTTACTGAAGAGCAAAAAGAGCAGGTGAAGCAAATCCATATGGAAAGGGCTGAAGTGCAAAAAGAAGCCCGGGAGACCAGAAGAGCTCAACAGGAAGAAAGAAGAGCAGCTATGCAGGAGGAAAGAAAAGCCCAGCAGGCTGAAATTGAGAAGGTATTGACTCCTGAGCAGAAAGAGAAGTGGGAGGAAATCAGAAATGAAGACCGTGAGAAAATGCGTAAATACCGTGACGCCAGAGGCAATGATGATACTGAAAAGGTCAGAAAGCACAGAGGCAAAAGAGGCGGTGGCGCTTGGAGAAAATAATAGTGTTTGTAGGGTGAAATTAGGTTTATGTTAAACTAAAAAGGGATGGTTAGGTAACCATCCCTTTTTTCTTGACTTTTCCAGTTTTTCAACTTTTCTCCATGAAGCTCAGTGATAAACTCCGCGCAAGACTTTTAATTTAACTCCCAAATTCATAATAGGAGTGATCTTTCTGGGGTAGGGAGCTTTTTCCTTGCAGAAATTTATCCACATGATAGGCTGCCTCTCGTCCTTCCGAAATGGCCCAAACTACTAAGGATTGGCCTTTCCTCATGTCACCGGCCAAAAATACTTTTTCCTCACTGCTTTGGTAATCTTTGGAATAAGGCAAGCCATTATCCAAAAATTCCACCCCAAAAGATTCAAGCAAACCATCCTTTTTGGGGCCTGAATAGCCAATAGCTATGAAAGCCAAATCACAGGGAATCACTTTCTCGGTGCCTTCCACCTCTTCAAAACCAAATGAGCCATCTCCCTTTTCCTTCCATTCAATCTCTACCACTTCGAGCCCGCTGACTTTGCCTTTTTCTCCTTCCAAAAATCTCTTGGTAAGCACCGACCATACCCTTTCCGCCCCTTCTTCGTGTGAACTTGAAGTGCGCAAAGTCATGGGCCACTCAGGCCAAGGATTGCTTTCAGTCCGCTTTTGTGGTGGCTTGGGTAAAAGCTCCAGCTGGGTCACCGATGCTGCGCCATGCCTTCGGGAAGTGCCTATGCAGTCGCTACCGGTATCTCCCCCTCCAATCACCAGCACATGTTTGTCTTTTGCAGAAATGGGATTATTTCCCCTTTCCCCGCCAACCACGCGATTTTGGTTGCCCAAAAAATCCATGGCAAAATGCACGCCTTCCAGTTCATGACCTGGTATTTTCAACACTCTTGGCTCCTCGGCCCCGGTGGATAAAACCACGGCGTCGAAATTCTGGAGGATGTTTTCTGCTTTAATGTTAAAACCTACTTCCGTATTGGTGGTAAAGGTGATGCCTTCTTCACGCATAAGGGAAATCCTGCGGTCTATCACCCACTTTTCCATTTTAAAATCGGGAATGCCGTACCTCAATAGCCCACCAACCTTGGCGTTTTTCTCAAAAACAGTTACCTCATGGCCGGCTTTATTGAGTTGGTCGGCAGCAGCCAATCCTGCAGGCCCCGAACCGATCACCGCCACATGCTTACTTGTTCTTTTGGCAGGGGGGTTGGGTTTGGCCAAGCCCAATTCATAGGCTTTTTCGGCAATGCTCTTTTCGATCAACTCTATGGTCACAGGATCTTTGTTGATTCCCAGGACGCAACTGGACTCGCAGGGCGCCGGACAGATCCGGCCTGTGAATTCGGGGAAATTGTTGGTACTTTTTAAAATGTCAAAAGCCTCGTCCCACCTTTCCTGATAGACTGCCTCGTTAAAATCCGGAATTACATTTCCCAGCGGGCAACCCTGGTGGCAAAAGGGAATCCCGCAATCCATGCATCTGGCGGCCTGTTGGTTAAGCTTTTTTTCATCCAAAGGTTGGTAGATTTCCTGATAATCGCCCACCCTTTCTTCTACCGGTCTGGTTTGCGGCAGTTCTCTTTTATATTTGATAAATCCTTCTTTCTCTCCCATTTTAAGCTACAGTTTGTTTGATTTCACGCTGTTTTTGAAGTACCCGCTTGTAATCCCTTGGAAACACCTTGATAAATTGACTTTTCACCACATCCCAATCCTCCAATAATTTATTGGCCACACCGCTGCCAGTCAATTGAGCATGTTTGGTGATTTGGAGATGGATTTCTTGGCAGTCATCCTCATCCAAGGGATCGAGGTCCACCATTTCAGGGTTGACCAGCTTTTTGAAATCCTTGTAGATATAGGCAACTCCTCCACTCATACCGGCGGCGAAATTTCGTCCTATTTCTCCCAAGATAAGCACTTGCCCTCCGGTCATGTATTCGCAACCGTGGTCGCCAATGCCTTCCACCACGGCCTTAACTCCCGAATTTCTCACGCAGAAACGCTCCCCACCTTTGCCATTGATGTAGGCGGTGCCGGAAGTGGCACCATAAAATGCCACATTACCTATGATGATATTATCCTCCGGGGCAAAAGTGGCGTTACGGTCGGGGAAGACGATGAGTTTTCCTCCCGAAAGGCCTTTTCCAAAGTAGTCGTTGGCCTCCCCTTCCAGTTTGAATGTAGCTCCTTTGGTTAAAAAACCACCAAAAGTCTGGCCTGCAGAACCCCTGAATCCAAACTCGATCGTATCTTCCTCCAGGCCTTTGCTGCCATAGATTTTCGAAATCTCATTGCTCAGCATTGCACCCACAGTCCGGTCAATATTATTGATGGAAAACTCCCCCTTAACTCGGCCACCCTGCTCCAAGGCCAATTTTGCAGCCTCAATGAGTTTTCGGTCCAGCACTTTTTTGAGCTTGAAATCTTGGTCAATCTGCTTGAATATGCCCACATGTTCGGGAACTACCACCTTGTGGAAAATTGGGCTGAGGTCTACGGTATCCCATTTCCAATGCCCATGAATGGGGGCAGCCTTGAGGATATTGCTCTGGCCTACCATTTCTTCAACAGTCCTGAATCCTAAATCAGCCATAATTTCCCGGAGGTCCTCAGCCAAGAACCTGAAATAATTGACCACATGGTCAGGATTGCCCGTGAAGAGCTTTCTCAATTCAGGATTTTGGGTGGCTATGCCCACAGGACAGGTATTAAGATGACATTTCCTCATCATGATGCAGCCTTCCACCACGAGGGCAGCGGTTGAAACGCCCCATTCCTCAGCGCCGAGAAGGGCCGCTATTGCCAAATCCCTACCCGTCCGGATTTGCCCATCGGTCTGGAGCACAACCCGGTTCCTAAGGTTGTTTTTCACCAAGGTTTGGTGAGCTTCGGAAAGCCCCAACTCCCATGGCAGACCTGCATGGCGTATGGAACTGAGCGGGGAGGCTCCTGTGCCCCCATCGGCCCCGGAAATAAGGATCACATCCGCATTGGCTTTGGAAACCCCAGCCGCCACGGTGCCTACACCGGCTTGTGCGACCAGCTTGACATTGATACGGGCTTTGCGGTTGGCATTTTTTAGGTCATAGATTAGCTGTGCCAGATCCTCAATCGAATAAATATCGTGATGGGGTGGGGGGGAAATGAGTCCCACTCCGGGCGTGGAATGCCGCACACGCCCAATCCAGTCATCCACTTTATGGCCAGGCAGCTGTCCGCCTTCCCCCGGCTTGGCGCCTTGGGCCATTTTGATCTGCAATTCTTCGGCGTTGGTGAGATAATTACTGGTCACGCCAAATCTGCCGGAAGCAACCTGCTTGATGGCTGATCGCTCCCAGTCCCCATTTTCTTTTCTCTCAAACCTGATTTCATCTTCCCCGCCTTCGCCGCTGTTGCTCTTGCCGCCGATGCGGTTCATGGCAATGGAAAGAGTAGAATGTGCCTCATGGCTAATGGAGCCAAATGACATGGCCCCGGTGGCAAAACGCTTGAATATGCTTTCAGCTGGCTCCACCTCTTCAATGGGGATGGAGGGGCATTTCTTAAATTCAAATAGCCCTCGTAAGGTCAGTGCTGCCCGACTTTGGTCGTTGATTTTTTCGGCAAATTTTTTATAAAGTTTGTAGTCGTTTGTACGGGTGGATTTTTGGAGCAAATGGATGGTTTCAGGATTGAAAAGGTGCTTTTCGCCCCTTCTTTTCCATTGATAGACCCCGCCAGCTTCCAGCACGGGCATATCGGTGAGGTAGGCGGCCGAATGCTTGATAAGTACCTCCTGAGCCAGCTGGTCAAAGGAAATACCACTTATCCGGCTAAGTGTTCCTTTGAAACACTTCTCAATCACTTCCGGTCCAAGTCCCAAAGCTTCAAAAATCTGCGCTCCCTGATAGGATTGTAGGGTGCTGATGCCCATTTTGGAAAGGATTTTAAGCAAGCCCTTGCCGATGGCGTATTGGTAATTTTCGAATAATTTTTCCCTGGAAAGGTCCTGCGACACCAGACCGGCGTTTTGTAGATCCAAGATGGACTCCAGAGCCAAGTAAGGGTTGATCGCACTGGCCCCGTAGCCGATCACGGTGGCAAAGTGGTGTGTTTCCAAAATGTCCGCTGCCTCTACCAAAATACCGGCTTTGGTTCTGATTTTTTTGCCCACCAAATAGTGATGGACGGCACCTGTGGCAATAAGCGACGGAATCGGAGCTTCGGTTGGGTTGGCGTCTCTGTCTGAAAGGATGATAATGTTGCAACCGTCTTCCAAGATGGCCTTTTCTGCCATTTTGCAGATTTCATCTAAAGCATTCAAAAGCCGGTTTGGCTGGTGGTCGGCAGGAAAGAGAATAGGCAAAGTGGCCGCTTTGTATCCGTCCAGGCTCTTGATTTTTTCCAGGTCTTCATTGAGAAGCACTGGCTGACTGATGTGGATTTGTTTGGTATGTTCGGCACTTTCTTCTAGGATGTTATAACTTTCTCCCAAGCGGGTAAAAAGTGACATGACCAATCTCTCCCTTATGGGGTCAATAGGAGGGTTGCTCACTTGGGCAAACAGTTGCTTGAAATAATTGCTGATGTGCTGGCTTTGGGTGGATAGGACTGCCAAAGGCGTATCAGCGCCCATTGAGCCTAATGGCTCTTGGCCATTTTGAGCCACTGGGACCAGCAGGATTTTGATATCCTCCTCGGTATAGCCAAATAACTTTTGACGGGTTTTGAGATTGTCCAGCTTATAGGGAAATGTCAAATGCTCCGGATTTGGGCGGAGGCGCAATTTGATCCTTTCCTTGCTGATCCATTTGCCGTAAGGCTGTTGCGAACTTATTTGGCCTTTGATTTCTTCATCAAACCTGACCTTGTTTTCCTCCAGGTCCACCCAAATCATCCTTCCTGGACTTACCCGGCCAGTTTGGGTGATTGTGGAAGGGCGGATGGGCAAAGCGCCGGCTTCGGATGAAAAGATGATCCTGGAATCGTCGGTAATAAAATACCGAAGGGGTCTGAGGCCGTTACGATCCAGCGTAGCGCCCATGGATTTGCCATCAGAAAAGATCAAGGCCGCCGGACCATCCCAAGGCTCCATCAGTGAGGCGTGGAATTTATAGAAGTCCTTGCGTTTCTTATCCATGGTTTTATTGTCCTGCCATGCTTCAGGTACCAGCATCATCATGACATGGGGGAGTTCCCGCCCGCTAAGCGTCAGCAGCTCCACCATAGCATCTAAGTTGGCTGAATCCGAGTAGGAATTGCTAGTCACAGGCATGAGCATGTTGATTTCCTGGTCGGTGAAATTGGCCGATTTCATCAGGTATTCCTTGGACCGCATCTTGTTCAGGTTTCCGCGTATGGTATTGATCTCACCGTTGTGGGAAATAAAGCGGAACGGCTGAGCCAAACGCCAATTGGGGAAGGTGTTGGTGGAAAACCTGGAGTGCACTATCGCCAGTGCCGAGCTGATTTTCTTGTTCTGCAGGTCCTTGTAGAATGGAAGTACCTGGTCGGTTCTCAGCTGACCTTTGTATATTACTGTTCTGCAGCTGAAGCTGGCAATATAAAAACCATTGTTGACCCCGGGGACCAATTTGTTGATTTGATGGCTGGCATAGTTACGAAGGACATAAAGTTTTCTTTCCAACTCAATGCCTTGAAGGTTTTCTTTATGCTTTACAAACACCTGTTCGATAGTGGGCATCACCTCTAGGGCCCCGGAACCGGGCACGGTGATATCCACCGGTACCTCACGGTAGCCCAGAAGCTCAAAGCCCAGCTCACCGATGATTTTATTCAACAGCCTTTTGGACTTCTTGTGGATCTGTGGATTGTTGGGAAAAAAGACCATACCCAACCCATAATATCCAGCCTCAGGGAGTTCGATTTGGCTAATGGGTAAGACAGTCCTTAAAAAATCATCTGGGATCTGGATGAGGATTCCGGCCCCATCCCCTGTTTTGGGATCGCTTCCCCGCCCGCCTCGGTGTTCCATGTTTGATAGCATCAGTAAGGCGTCGCTGATGGTTTCGTGGCTTTTTTTATTCTGGATATTCACCACGGCGCCAATGCCACAGGCATCGTGCTCCATGGATGGCACATACATTCCTTGGTTCATTGTCAAAATAGCTAAATAGGTTTGAATCGAATTATAAAAATTACAAAATATATTCTATATTCTGAAATTTAAGATGATATAAAGGCTATTTATATAAAGAAAATTGATGTAAAGATTGTTTTATTTGAAAATTTGAAAAATAATTTGGGTAAAGTTTGAAAAAGTGGTGTAAAAAAAATCCGGGGACTTGTGGCTACCGGATTTGTATTTTAGTCTTCGTGGGAATTGTAGTTGTCTATTTCTTCTTTTTGTGGAAGGATGTGGACTTTTACTTTTTTGATCCTTTTGGTGTCTACAGCCATGATGGTGAACACGAAGCGGTCATATTTGATTTTGGCTCCACCTTTCGGAAGCTTGGAGTTGATTTCCAGCAGAAGGCCGCCAAGGGATTCGCTGTCGCCTTTTACCTCGTCAAAAATTTGAGCGTCCAGGTCTAGTTTTTTACAGAAATCGTGGAGGGAGATTTTGCCCTCAAAAACAAAAGTATTCTCATCCAATTGCTGGAAAAAGATGTCATCCTTGTCGTCAAATTCATCGTTGATCTCCCCGATTATCTCCTCAATAAGGTCTTCCAAAGTCACCAGACCGGATGTTCCCCCGTATTCGTCGACCACGATGGCCATGTGAACCCTCTTTTTCTGAAAGTCTTTCAGTAGGGTATCCACCTTTTTGTTTTCCGGCACAAACATCCCCTTTCGGATCAATTCCTGCCATTTGAAATGCTCGTCCTTTTCAATAAAATTCAGCAAGTCCTTGATGTAAAGGATGCCCTGTATATTATCAATGGTGTCTTTATAAACCGGGATCCTAGAATACCCACTTTTGTTAATCTTGTCCATGAGCTCGTGGAAGTCCATATCCACATCCACTGCCGTGATGTCCATTCTGGACTGCATCACCTGCCGTACGGAAAGGGTACTGAAATTAACAATCCCTTTCAGAAAATCTTTTTCTTCCGTGGTGGTGTCTTGGCTGGTAATCTCCAGTGCTTTGTGCAATTCATCCACCGAGAGCGTGTAACCCTTCTTTTCAATCCTGTTTTCGATTACGTTGCTTAGAGCCATTAGCGTTACCGAAAGGGGTTTTAGTAAAGTGGAGAAAAAGCCGATGGTGGAGGCCATTGCTTTGGAGAAAGGGATTCTGGCCTTGTTGGCATACACTTTAGGTACAATCTCCCCAAAGAACACGATCGCAAAAGTCACCCCTACGGTTTGCACAAATATCACCACCGCTGAAGCCACAGAAGTACCCATGATAGACCAGGTAATAAAGGTAGTCAGCATGACTATACCGATATTAATGAGGTTATTTAGGATTAGGATGGTGCTGAGAAGCTTTTGCGGGGTCTCTACCAACTGGATCACTTTCTGGGATTGGCCGTCGTTTTCCTCATTGAGCTGGTTGAGATCATCGTGGGAAAGGGAAAAGAAGGCCACCTCAGAGCCCGACACGAGGGCGGAAAAAATCAGCAAAAGGATAAAAATGAAACTGTTTATCACAATATAACCGGCTGAAGCCTGTAAGGCCTCAGCCAGCAATAAAATACTCGGATAGGGGTCGTCGTCCATTAATTTATTTTAATCTTTTTTACAAAATTAAGGATTAAAAAATCAATAATCCATTCTTAGAATGGTAGATCATCATCCGAACTGTCGTCCATTCCACCGGAATTGCTCGGCATGGAGGCCGATTGGGCTGGTTGTTGGTGCATGGTATTTGGATTTTGGCTTGGGGCACCGCCGCCTTGGCTGTCGCCCCTGCTTCCCAACATGGTAAAGCTCAGCACCCGGATTTTGGTTCTTTTTCGGTTTTGCCCTTGGTCATCCTGCCAGGTATCGCTTTTGATTTTGCCTTCCACAAAGATCTGGCTGCCCTTTCTTAAGTATTGCTCGGCAATTTTTGCCTGCCCGTCCCATAGCTCCAAGTCATGCCACTCGGTGTTCTCTACTCGGTTGCCCATTTTGTCTTTATAAGACTCGGTAGTGGCCAGTCGCAGATTCGCGACTACCTTGTCACCTTCCAAGTGCTTTACCTCCGGGTCTGCGCCCAAATTACCTACCAAGATGACTTTGTTTACTCCTGCCATTAGTTTGTATGTTTAAATGATGAACAAAAAGTTTTTCTTCAATTTAGTCAAATATTCTGATCGTTCAAATAGTTCACAATGAGTTTGGGTTTGCCCAGCTCCTCCACCTCTTTGGCCGAAAGCAGCCTCCAGCCATGTTTTTGCCCCAATTCTACGAGTTGGGAGAGGGAATCCTTTTGAACTTTGATCTCCACAAAGGTTGAAAAAATTCTTTGATGGGAAAGAATATGACGGTATTTGATTTCGGGCTCGTAGAGAACTGAGGCGCTTATGGCTTCCAATTCCCGGTAATATTTGGAGCTGGCCAGCTCAAAATCATCCAGCTCCTCTATTTCCTCAAGAGGAAAATCGTGGAGTCCTTCCCAGATATCCTGTCCGCCCCTTTTTTTCATCATCAGATTTTCCCCGCAGGATATGGCGTAGTAAACAAAATTTCTGGTTCGTACCTTCACTTTCCCCTTTTTGACGGGCAACTCGCCAATCAGGTCGTTTTGGAATGCAAGGCAGTTTTCCTGCAAAGGGCAACTGGAGCAATCAGGGTTTTTAGGGGTGCATTGGAGGGCGCCAAATTCCATGATGGCCTGGTTGAATTCATCAGGCTGGTCTGCGGGAATCAGCTCATTGGCTAGGCGTTCAAATTCTTTTTTGCCCTTGGGCGAAGAAATATCCTCGCTTACTCCAAAGTAGCGGGCCAGTACCCTGAAAACATTCCCGTCTACCACGGCGACTTTTTCCCTGTAGGCAAAAGAGGCGATGGCGGCGGCGGTATAGCTTCCCACACCTTTGAGTTTCAACAGATCTTTATAATTATCGGGAAATTGGCCATTGAATTCATCACTTACCTGAATGGCACAGTGGTGGAGGTTTCGCGCGCGGCTATAGTATCCCAATCCCTGCCAAAGACGTAGGACATCGTCGAGTGGGGCCTTGGCCAAATCCTGAACTGTTGGGTATTTTTCCAGAAAACTTTCAAAATAGGGGAGGCCCTGAGCCACACGGGTTTGTTGAAGAATAATTTCGGAAAGCCAAATGATGTATGGATTTTGGGTGTTGCGCCAAGGCAGATCGCGCTTGTTTTGGGGGTACCAATGTAGAAGCTGCCTAGTGAAATGCTTGAAATTCAAAACTTTTGAAAATTTAGGGAATGACTTTACGTTAAACAAATGACGCTAATTTTCCTGAATTTGTTTTTATATTGTAATCATTGGTATAAATTTGCAATCCCAAAATGAGTTGGTTAATAGGTTATTAGCTTATTAGATAATACTTAATTTAAATTAAACAGAAGGTGACTAAAGCAGAGGTAATCACAAAGATTTCGGATAAGACCGGAATCCAGAAGGACGATGTGACTCAAACTATTGAGGCATTTTTCAAAGTAGTAAAAGACTCCATGTCAGAAGGAGAGAACATTTATGTCAGAGGTTTTGGAAGCTTTATCAATAAGAAAAGAGCCAAAAAAATTGCCCGTAATATCTCCAAAAACACGGCAATTGTAATCGATGAGCACTATGTTCCGGCTTTCAAGCCATCTAAAGTGTTTATTGACAAAATCAAAAACAGCAAGAAAGTAAAAGAATTGGCTCCTCAGGAGTAGGAAGCCATAAAATGCCTTGTGGCCATCTCACCCATGGCCACAATTCTTTATCCTCCCCCTATTCATGAAAAAATCGCAAATCATCGTTTTGACAGCCGGAGTGGCCTTAGTGGCCGGATTGTATACCCTGCCTAGAGTGGTGGTAGACAATGCCGAGGAAGGGCAGTCGGTAGAAAATACCGCCGCCGCCGAAGCGCCAGTTGCCGAAGATATGCACAACCCCAACGCCAAGGCCGTAGATTACGATCAGGTAGCGGAATTGAGGTCAAAAATGGAAGTTGAGGAAAATAAAGAAAATTTTGCTATATTTGCAGATTCAATTGGCTCGCTTTATGCAAGTTCGGGAAAATACGATAGTGCGGCATATTATTATGCCCAAGCTGCCGATAAAGTTCCTGCACCCGCTAGGTGGGAAAAAGCCGGAAATGCCTATTATGAGGCCTACGGTTTTGCCATGAACCAGGAGAAGATCAACACCCTTGCAGGCAAAACGCAAGATTACCTTAATAAGGTATTGGAGCAACATCCTGAAAGATTGGATCTGAAGACCAAAGTGGCGATGACTTATGTGACATCGGAAAACCCCATGCAGGCAATAGGCATGCTGAGGGAGATTTTGGAACAGGATCCGCAAAACGGATCTGCTCTCTTCAATATGGGCGTGCTGTCTATGCAGTCGGGCCAGTATAAAAGAGCAGCCGAACGATTTGAGGATTTGGTCAGTTATCATCCTGAGCATATTCAGGGGCAGTTTTACTTAGGGGTAAGCTACTTTGAATCCAAGCAGAAAAACAAAGCGAAAAAACAATTTGAGTTAGTCAAAAGCATGACCCAGGATTCTATGATCCTCAACAGTGTGGAAAACTACTTGGATAGAATATAATTGTTACACTTAAAATCAACAAGACTATGCCTTGCGGTAAAAAAAGAAAGAGACATAAGATCGCTACGCACAAGCGTAAGAAAAGACTTAGAAAAAACAGACATAAGAAGAAGTAGTAACTACTTCTTCTTTTTGAGTTTTTAAACCAAACGTTCATTAACATAAGAAAGGAGACACGATTTGAGTACGGAATTATTAATCGATTCTGCTCAAAACGGTAGTCGAATAGCTCTTTTAAAGAACAAGAGCCTGGTGGAGCTTCACACAGAAGAAGACGACTCCAAGTTCAAGGTTGGTGATATTTATCTGGGCACCGTTCGTAAAATCGTCAGTGGGCTAAATGCGGCCTTCATTGATGTAGGATACGAGAAAGATGCCTTCTTGCATTACCAGGATCTTGGCCCACAGGTCAAGAGCCTGAGCAAGTACATCAAAATGGTGCGGAATAATAATTACACCAGCTACAATTTAAAAGGGTTTGATCCAGAACCTGAAATAGAAAAGCTGGGAAAAATTTCCCAAGTCCTTTCTAAAAACAATCAAATTTTAGTTCAGGTTGTGAAGGAACCGATCTCAACGAAAGGTCCGCGACTATCCTGTGAGCTCTCCTTAGCCGGTCGCTATCTCGTATTGGTGCCTTTTTCCAACTCCGTCAACGTATCCAAAAAGATCCGAAGCGCAGAAGAAAGAAGAAGACTAGCCAGATTGATCACGTCCATCAAACCTGCCAATTTCGGAGTAATCATCCGCACTGTGGCAGAAGGCCAATCGGTTACCGAATTGGACAAGGACTTGAGAAACCTGCTCACCAGTTGGGAAGAAGGCATGGCCAAGCTGGCCAAAGCCAAGCCCAGGGACAAGGTAATAGGAGAAATGAGCATGGCATCCTCGATCATAAGGGACCTGCTCAACGAATCATTCGACGCAATCACGGTGGAGGATGAGGTAATTTATGATCAGATTAGATCTTATATTAAGTCTATCGCCCCTGAAAAGGAAAAAATTGTTAAGCTTTACAACGGAAAAGCTAAGCTCTTTGAAAGTTTTGGAATTGAAAAGCAAATCAAAAGTCTTTTCGGACAATCTGTAAGTTTACCCCAAGGGGGCTATGTGATCATAGAACATACAGAGGCCCTGCACGTCATCGACGTCAATAGTGGCAATAAGTCCAATCAAGAAAGTGACCAGGAAACAACAGCATTTAAAACCAACCTGGTAGCTGCCAAAGAAATTGCCAGACAACTTCGCCTCCGGGATATGGGAGGCATTATCGTCATCGACTTTATAGATATGAAAAGGGCCGACCACAAAAAGGCCATCTATGAAGCCATGAAGGAAGAAATGAAGTCTGACAGGTCAAAAAACACCGTCCTACCCCTTACCAAGTTTGGTCTTTTACAGATCACACGACAACGGGTGAGACCTGAGATGAATATTGTTACCAAGGAAACCTGTCCATCTTGTAACGGCACCGGTAAAATCCAAGCCTCCATTTTGGTGGCGGATAAACTGGAAAAAGACCTTGATTACATGATTTCAAACCAAAACCATCCAGATATCAAAATAGGCTTGCACCCTTATCTGTACGCATACTTTACCCACGGTATAGTATCCAAGAGGGTCAAGTGGTTTTTTAAGTATTTCAAATGGGTGAAATTGATCAAAGATTCCTCACTACCAGTGACGGAGTACAAATTCCTGGATGAAGCAGGAGATGCAATAGAACTTCAAGTAAAAAGCGAGGCCGAATAAGGTCTCGCTTTTTTTATGTTTTCAATAGCCACAAAGGCGGGAAGGCGCGAAGTTTTTAATAACGGAGCTCTTATCGAGCGCATTTTTTCCGCATCCATCGTTTTAAATTTCATACCCCAATAAAATCTTCAAATCCCGCCCGGTTTATTAGGGAAGTTGTATGGTCGGGATAGGCTTGAAGAAAGGAGGCAGGGAATCTAGCCTTCTGCTCTTTCCATTTGAATTCAAATGCATTCAGGACTCCATCCGTCTCTTCGATGTAGTCAATTTCTGCCCTGTCATGGGTGCGCCAAAAGTAAGAATTTACATGCTTTCCATCGTAGGAATTATTTTTTAACCGCTCAGAAATCAGAAAATTCTCCCATAGCGCACCTTTGTCCTGCCTCATTTCTGGTATAGTAAAATTACTGATCAAGACATTCCTGATTCCATTATCATAGAAGTAATATTTTCTGCCCTTCTTGATTTCATTTCTTAGATTTCTGCTGAATGCCGGAAGCTTGTAGATTACAAAGGCTTTTTCCAGTAGGTCCAAGTACTTTTCAACAGTGGCTGTATCAATGTTTCCTATAGTTTGGGACAACTCATAATGACTGACCTCACTGCCTACCTGAAAAGCCAAGGCCCGCAAAAGTTTCTCTAAGTGGCTAGGTTTTCTGATGTTTTCAAGCTGCAAGACATCTTTGTAGAGATAGCTTTGGGCTATTTCAATGAGGATATCTTTTTCACTTCCGGGATTATTGACCACGTCCGGATAAAACCCATACACCAGTCGTGTATCCAGCAGTCTTTTGGCTTCCATTAAGGAGCTACCCTCTATGGTTTCCTGGTAACTGAGGGGAAACAAGTGGAATGTCTTTTTTCTCCCTGTCAAAGGTTCAGCCGTGTTATTCTGCAGTTCGAAGGCTGAAGATCCCGTTGCGATGATTTGTAAGTCAGGTTTTGTATCAAAAATCAGCTTGAGCTTTTTGCCGATTTCAGGAATCTGCTGTGCCTCATCAATGATGACCAGTTTATTTGTTGAACCCATCAGTTGTAATAACTGTGAGCTGGTTGCCGCAGTAGTAAAGGCTTCCATAACATCCGCCTCATCGGCATTTAACCATGCGTAAGGTACATCCAATTCCTTCACTACCTCTCGGAGCAAAGTGGTTTTACCAACTTGCCTTGCCCCTAATAATATAATCACCTTCTTTTTAAAACAAGAGGCGATTATTCTTTCTTTGAGCTTTCGAGGGACCATAATTCATTGATTTATAAGTGAATTTACAAAACATTCACCACATATTCCTAAATTTAGGCCTAATATTTCGATTATGTTCTAAAAATTAGGCCTAATATTTCGATTACGTTCTAAAATTTAGGCCTAATTTTTAGAATTAGGTCATAAACCTGCTTTTCCGAGGGGATGAAGAATCTTCACATTAAAATAGAAAATTGAATCAATTTCTCTGAGTACTCTGAGACTCCTCTGTGGTTTCTTTCAACCTCCACAACCTCCACCAAGGGGTGCCGGGGCTGTCGTGGTGCTCGTAGTGGTATCCAAAAAAATAGCAGCTCAAGAAACCCCACACGTGGTTTCCCTTCATGCTGCCTGATTTGTGTTTGTTGTTGTGCTCGCCCTTGTGGGGAATGTAGGTTCCAAAGTAGAATAATTGGAATGTAGAAATGATGGCAGGAAGCATCCAGAATAACACCAGGTTCTCAACAGGAAAAAACAGCTTGAGCACATTGAAGGTAATGGCCATCATCAGAATTTGCCAAATATTTACATAGGTCGTGATAAATGATAAATACCAGCGCCAAAAGTTTCCAGAATGGTGGTAGTCGGGATCATCATCAGTGGCTACATGCTTATGATGTTCGTGGTGTTTGGGGTAAAGGCGATGGTAAAAATTGAAGCTGAAAAGCAATGCAGAGAAGAAACCGATGGCATGATTTAATTTTTTATTACTGCTCACCACCCCATGCATGGCATCGTGGGCGGTAATAAAGAGCCCGGTATATAAATGCATCTGAATCAAAATTGCCAAATACACTAAGGGGTTAGTATAATTTATTTCGACTTGTAGCAAAAGCGCAAGAGAGCCGGTCCATAAGAAGATTATGGACAAGGCAATGATCACACCGGTAGGGTCAACTCTTTTGTGCTCATAAGTTTTCATGATCAAAAGGTAAGAAGCTTTTCCCTCACATCTTCCATCAGCCACATGGGCGTAGAAGTGGCCCCACAGATACCCACACTTTGGTTGTCTGAAAACCATGAAGGGTCGAGTTGATCAATATTGGAAATAAAATGCGTATTAGGGTTGGTGTTTTTACAGACGTGGTACAAGACCTTACCATTGGAAGATTTGGTACCACTCACGAAGACGATCTGATCGAATTTTTTAGAATATTCACGCAGTTCTTTGTCTCTGTTGGAAACCTGACGGCAGATGGTGTCATTGAAATTGACCTGAATGCCGCGCTCTTGCAGCATTTTGTGGATCTCGTAGAACTTGTCTGTACTTTTTGTGGTCTGGCTATATAAAGTAATACTTTTCGGAAGTGTGGCGATATCTAGCTCATCTAAATCCTGAAATACAACCGCCTCATTGGAGGTCTGGCCCAAAAGTCCTTCAATCTCCGCATGGCCTGGCTTGCCATAGATGTAAATCTTTTCAGACTTGTCGAAGGAATTTTTCACCCTGTTTTGTAGCTTCAGCACTACTGGACAGCTGGCGTCTATCAAAGTCAAATTGTTGTGAAGGGCAAGTTGATAGGTGGAGGGTGGCTCCCCATGGGCTCTGATGAGAACTTTTTCGCCTTGGAGCTCCTTGAGTTGCTCATGGGTGATGATCTTCAGTCCCTTCTTTTCAAGCCTATGTACCTCTTCATCGTTGTGCACAATGTCACCTAAGCAGTAAAGATACTCCTCCTCTTCCAAGATCGCCTCCGCCATTTCAATGGCGTATACCACCCCAAAGCAAAAGCCTGAATGCTTGTCTATGTCTACCTTAAGATTTAACATACAATTTCTCTGTAATTACAGGGTGGTCAACTTTTTTTAAGAACATCTCATAAAGGGAAATATTCATCAATAGAAGGCTCATAGAATAAACGATGTCCTCCACGGGGATGGTTCCCAGTCGGATACTCAGGTTTTCGGCATTATTATACCATACTATCGGATTTTCTATCCAAGTGCCGGTCAATATGCTATTTACTATTAAGAAAGGGATCAGATGGATAAGGTAAGCCATATAAAATCTCCCCAAGTGCTTGTTTCCAAAGAAAGCCAAATGTGCTCCCAGCACCATAGCTGCAAACAGAAAATTCAAGCTAGTGTACCATTTGTCCAAATTCCACAATCCTATCATAAGAAATGCGGCAATCAAAACCAGCGTCAATGGCTGGCTGAAATTTTTGAAATAGTCTTTAGGCACAAAATAATTCAGTACTTCATATATAAATATGCAGGCAAAAGGAACGGTGAAAAAGAACATCCATTCCTCTAATGGCAGAGAGAAGACGAACAAATCAACCAAATAGGTGGAATTGAAACCCCAAACCCCGGTCTCAGTGAAAAAATGATCCCATATGATGAAAACTGCCCCAGTCAGGATTAAGGCAGGAAATAAAGCTTTCCATTTTTTGGCATAATTAATCCTTGGCTCAAATGAGCGGATCAAAGGCACCGAAATAGTCAGAAGGTTTATGGCAAGATAAAGATACTTTTCCATCACTCAAGGCCTAATTTTGTACCGAAGTAGGTACCCACTAACAATGACAATTTCCTGGAATTCGGAATTCTCACCCGCATCGAGGAGATTGTTTCCGGACTGCAGTCCCTGATTTTATTGAAGAGCGAGCGGTAATATTTGTAGGCCAGGTACACCCCAGTTCGTGCTCCTTCAGGTAGCTTTTTGATTCCGATCAAAGCTTCCTGAAAATCTTTTTCTATATCCTCTTCTATTTGGGTTTTGGCGAGTTCGTTGAATTTGCTGTATTCCAAACCTGGAAAATAAACGCGGCCTCTTTCCTCAAAATCGCTCTTCATGTCCCGAAGGAAGTTCACCTTTTGGAAGGCTGCACCCAACTTGCAGGCATAGCCTTTTAGTTCTTTGTATTGTTTCGGGTCATCCTTGCAGAATACCTTCAGGCACATCAAACCCACAACTTCTGCTGAGCCATAGATGTATTCCTCGTAGGTGGCCTTGTCATACACCAAATCTTCCAAGTCCATGGCCATACTCTTCAAGAAAGCCTCTACCAAATCTAGCCCTATATCGTACTTGTGGATGACCAGCTGAAATGCATGCAGCACTGGGTTGAAGCTTATCTTTTCCTCAATTGCTTTGTATGTTTCAGCCTTAAAGGTATCCAGTAATTTTCTTCGATCTTTATCGTGAAAGGTGTCCACAATCTCATCAGCAAATCTGACAAAACCATATATGCCATAAATGGGCTCATGAAATACCTTGTCCAGAGATTTGATGCCCAATGAAAAAGAAGTACTGTACCGCTGCGTGATAAGTTTGCTGCACTCCAAAGAAGTAGAGTCAAAGAGTTTGATCGCATCCATAGCCTAAATAGTTACTGGTGTTTTTTTAAAGTCCTTCATTACTTCCCTAGCCACCACTTCCCCTGATATCAAGGAAGGGGGTACCCCAGGGCCGGGAACAGTTAGCTGTCCGGTATAATAAAGGTTGTTTAAATTCTTGTTCTTTAAAGTAGGCTTTAAAAAGGCGGTTTGGGTCAGTGTGTTAGCAAGTCCATATGCATTGCCCTTAAAGGCGTGATAGTCCTTGCTGAAGTCTGTATGAGCATAACTGCGTTTATAGACAATATGTTTTCTAACAGGTTCATCAATATATTTTTCCAGCCTCTGCATTACCATGTGGTAATATTTTTCCCTGGTTTCCTCATCATCTTGAAGGTCTGGTGCTAATGGGATCAATACAAACAGGTTTTCCTTGCCTTCCGGTGCCACGCTTGGGTCCGTGACCGACGGTGCACAGACATAAAACAAAGGCTTTTCTGGCCAACGTGGACGGGTATAGATAGCATCTGCGTGCTCACTCAGGGACTCATCAAAGAAGAGGTTGTGGTGGTGCAAACCTTTGAGTTTTTTATCCACTCCCAGATAGAAAATCAGACTCGATGGCGCCATCACGCGCTTATTCCAATAATTTGCCTGGTAGTTGCTTAAATTGGGTGGTAAAAGGTGCCTATCCACATGGTGGTAATCCGCTCCGCCAATGAGAACCTCTAATTCAAGACGGGAATCATCCTTTAAAACTACCGCAGTTGCCTGACCATTTTTGGTTTCAATATAATCGACTTCTGCGTTATAAATGATGTTTACGCCTTTTTCCTCAGCAAGTGAAACCATGGCGGCGATGATTTCATGCATGCCACCCATGGGATACCATGTGCCGAGCTTAATGTCGGCATAGTTCATCAAACTATATAATGCTGGAATTTTTTCTGCAGTTTGTCCAAGAAAAAGCACTGGAAACTCTAGCAACTGGAGGATTCTGGGGGATTTGAAATATTTTCTGAGGTGTTTTGACATGGACTGGAACAGGTCCAGTTTGACTAGATCTTTAACTAGAGATACCTGGGTAAATTCCATCATGGACTTACTAGGCCTGTAGACAAAGTCCTGTATGCCGACCTGATACTTGTATGCAGCCTGCTCCAAAAATAGCTCAAGTTGCTTGGCACTTCCCGGTTCTATGCTTTCGAAGATCTCCATTAGCTCAGCCAGAGAAGCAGGTACATCCATACGGTCCCTATCCCCGAAAAAAACTGAATAAGAGGGGTCTAACCTGATGAGGTCATAATAATCAGACGTTTTTTTTCCAAAGAATGAAAAATACTTGTCAAACACATCCGGCATCCAATACCAGCTTGGCCCCATGTCAAAAATAAAACCCTCGGCCTCGAACTTGCGAGCTCGTCCGCCGGGGGTTCCGTTTTTTTCCAACAAGGTCACCTGATAACCCTGATGGGCTAAATGAGTAGCGGCAGATAATCCGGCAAAACCGGCTCCGATCACTACTACTTGGTTTTTTACCATACTAATTTTTATTCTTATATACGTTGAGTTCTTCTTTTAGGATCTTCCTAGCAATATGGATTCTATTTTTGACAGTTCCAATTGGTATACATAACTTATCTGCTATTTCGTGGTATTTAAAACCTCTAAAATGCATCATAAATGGTGTTTTATACACATCATCTAGCTTAGCAATAGCGCTTTGAATGTCCTCCATCGCAAAATCACCATATGCCCCATTTTCAATCAGACTGTCCCCAGAGTTGATGTAATGAAGATTATCAGTGGTATCTACGAAAGTTCCCCTTCTGATCATGCGCTGGTAATTGGTGATGAAGGTGTTTTTCATGATGGTATATAACCATGCCTTCAGATTGGTGCCATCCGTAAACTTATCCTTGTTGGTAAACGCTTTGACGATGGTATCCTGCATCAGGTCATTGGCATCATCCATATCTCTGGTCAACTTCAGGGCAAAAGGCTTCAGTGATTTGGACATCTTGTGTAGTGAGTAGCTGAATTCTAGTGTTGTCATGGTGTAGTAGTTTACGTGGTGTTTAATGGTTTTGTTTAAGTAAAGTTAGTAAAGTTTAAACAAACATCCAATAGTGAATAAGAAAATTTGCAGAAAAATTTTTGATAATCTGTTGTTTCCTAATAAAAATGCCTTATAAATGCCATTAGGGCATAAAACAAAAAAAGCAGGAATACGAAATATTCCTGCTTGCAAAGTCAAGTGTATGGTAAGCGGTTACTTATTTTCTCCGACGGTTTCAAGATCCTCTAAAAGCTCTTTAATCTGCCGGATGTGCTTAAACACTTTGGCATTTTCCGGGATTTTTAAATCTTGATTCAAGACTTGAAATCCAGTAAGCAGGATTTGCGATTTTTGGAACCTGTCACACAATGCCTCAACATAATCTTGGACATATTCACTGCTCGGTGATGTGGTGACAATGGTCAGTAAAAAATCAGGTTTATGAATGTTATAAACCGACAACAAATCATCATTTGGTGTACTTTGGCCTAAGTAAATGACCTTGTGTCCCTTAGACTTAATTATATACGCCGCAAATAATAGTCCAATTTCGTGTAGTTCTCCCTCAGGCAGAAATAATAACCATTTTTTTCCGCTGTCCCTATACATCTGTCCATCTATCGCCACGATTAGTTTCTGTCTGACCAAATTGCTTATAAAATGCTCATGCGAGGGGTTGATGGCCCCCGTTTGCCAGAGGATGCCTATTTTGGCCAGAAAAGGGTAGATGATGTAGATCATGGTTTGCTCAAAACCGATCTTTAAAATATTGGTCGAAAGAATTTTGTCAAACCGCTCCTCGTCCATTTCCACCATGCTGATGGTAAGGGCGTAGATCTGGTCCTCATGGGTGATGGTACGTTTGGTAAGGCTGTATACCTCCTCTCGCATTTCCTCCATGCTCATTTTGGCAATCTTGCTGATTTTATAGCCGTTCTCATTGAGGAGGGCTACATTGAGGATCAATTTTAGATCATCATCATCGTAAAATCGAATATTGGTGTCCGTCCTTTTAGGACTAAGCAGGTTGTACCGCTGCTCCCATATCCTGAGCGTGTGGGCTTTGATGCCCGACAGCTGTTCCAGATCTTTTATCGAATATGTACTCACTATGATGTTGATTAAATTATTGATCCTTCCTTTATGATCCTTCCACTACCGACTTCACCTTTGAAGAGAATAGATTAATGAAGAGATAAATTTTATAAAAAAAAATGAGAATTATTGAGCTTGCTTGTTTTATTAAGCAAGACTAGAAATAATACTTTTTTATTACCACTTATAGGTATTTAAGTTTGAGTGCCTTAACCTAAGCTTCATCTGATATATTATTTTATTAGGCCAAATTGCTATTATGTCCGATGATAAAACCATGTAAAATTCTGTAAGGTTTCCATTACAGGATAATTGCTAACACTCCGAAAAAGAATGTCATCGCTAAAAGTAAAGTCATAGCGAGGGGATTTTGTTTAGGAAATTGTGCCTTTTTGTAAAACAACTGTAACAAAAATGCCACACCTAGCCAGCCAAGATAATTGCTGATAGGAATGACACCGCCTTCCCATTGCCAGAAATCCAAAGCCACTGCCACTGGCTCAATTAAAATATCCAAGCCCACCATCATAAATGCTGCACCTAAGGCTGCCAAAAAATCATTGGCAATGTAGCGCTCAGCCAAATTTCCTGTCAGATAGGTCAATAAAAACCAATTGACCCCGATCATTAGGGGCACTCCCCAGAGTTGAATTCCCAGCACCGGACCGTAAATATATTCGCCAAACAGGATGCCTGTCTGCACGCCCAACACTTCTGCTAGAAAGCCGATCAAAAATGTTCCGATAGCAAATACGATAAAGTTTTTGTTCCAACCGGCATGAAAAAGCAGGAGGGAAAATGTGCTGATGGCCAGGTGAAATGGTGTCAGGAACTGGAATATCGGACGAAGGTCCGGTATGGACATTCCAATGATTCCAACACCATAAAGTAAAACGGTAATGATTTTCCAAAGACCCAAATTCTTCAAAACTGGGTGGCTGGTGAACTTAACTTCTGAAAGGGGCATATTTTTTAAACCTGATAAAAAGGGTTCATTGGATAACCCAATTCCCCTATCTTTGTTATAAAGTTAAAATTTAGAATCAAATATATAATTTATGATACTATATAGCGTAACTGTAAATATTGACACGGATGTTGAAAATGAATGGCTAGACTGGATGAAAAGTGAGCACATTCCAGATGTCATGGCCACGGGAATGTTTGTGGAATATAAGTTTTACCGACTGCTACATGAAACAGAGGATGGTGGTGTTAATTATTCAGTTCAATATTTTGCGGAAAGCATTGACAGAATAGAGCAGTACCAAACTGAATTTGCCACAAAGCTTCAGGAAGAAGTTAAGAAGAGATATGATGGCAAATATGTAGTGTTTAGGTCTTTGCTGGAAACAGTTTAAGGGTATCAAGTACCTGGTACTAAGAAGGATTACGGTTCTTCCAATCCGGGGATTTAGGCCTTTAGAACTCTTTCGTCAAAACCCACGCAGTGGGTCACCTTGAATTTCCGCCGCGAATACTTGGTACCTGGTACTTCGTACTTGGTACCAATTTTACTTATTCCCCATCGTAATCAACCTGATCCCCTCCAAGGTTAAATTCCTGTCCACCTCGTCAAATTCACTTTCAAGTTTGACCAAAATCGACGACAGTCCTCCCGTGGCGACGATCTTGAAATCCATATCAGCGAGTTCGTTTTGGATATCGGCTAGCATTCCCTTTACCAAACCGGTATATCCATGTAATATACCGGCCTGAATTGAATGGACGGTTCCCTTTCCGATTACCGACTCCGGCCACTCCAAGTCGACCTCGGGAAGTTTTGCGGTATTGTTGAAAAGGCTCTTGATGGCTGTTTTGATCCCTGGGACAATGTTGACTCCCATCACTTCGCCGGAAGCTGAAACAATGGTAAATGTCAAGGCGGTTCCAAAGTCTACAATGATAGTGGCCTGATTGTATTTTACATATGCGGCGGTGACATTGGCCATGAGGTCGGTGCCGATTTCATCAGGTCGGGCCACGCTGACCTTGAGGTTGTCGTAACTTTTTCCTGCAATGATATAGGGCTCCCTTCCCAAGAAAGACTTGCAGAATTCTATGATGGTGACATTGAGTTCCGGCACCACCGAACTTACACCAATCTCCTCAATATCGCTTACATGATAATCTTTCTCTAAAAAATAGAGGTGCACTTTTTCCTGTAGAGATGAAACCAAAAGGCCGGGTCTGGTTTCTACCCTCAACTCAGCCTTCCATTTTCTATTTTCCTGATCGTACAACCCGAATACGATGTTCGAGTTTCCTATATCGATTGCTAAAAACATGTAGTTAATTTTTCAGATCCAAAGACATAAAGATATAAAACCCATGCATCTTTCTTCATTTTTATTAACTTCAGCGCCATGTATACGATCAGAGAAGGAAAAAAAGAAGATTTGCCGAGGGTGTTTGAGCTTATTCAGGAACTAGCCCTTTACGAAAAGGCCCCTGAACAAGTGACCAACACCGTCGAAATGATGGAAAAGGACGGTTTTGGTGACAACCCGGTATTTGGGTTTTTTGTTCTCATCAAAGATGAGACCAGCGATATCATCGGTACGGCCATATATTATTATAGGTACAGCACCTGGAAGGGCAAAAGACTTTATCTGGAGGATTACATTGTGACCGAAAAGGAAAGAGGAAAAGGCGCAGGCAAGCTCTTGTTTGAAACAGTGCTCCAAAAATCCCTTGAGGAGAACTGCACCGGCATGATGTGGCAGGTCCTCGACTGGAACGCCCCCGCGATCAATTTCTACGAAAAATACAGCACCTACATGGAAGGCGGCTGGTTCAACTGCCACCTGCAATCCGAGGAGATTGAAGAGTTGTTGAGGAAAAGTTAGAAAGGGGCACAACGGGCACTTTAGTAAATTGTCCACTAAGTCGCACAAAGTTGGTCACTAAGTCGCACAAAGTTACGATGAAGGCGCATACAGTTTAACTTTTGGGAAATATTAAAAAGCATGTATAATTATGAAAAAATAATTTCTTAATTTAGTTGAAGTCAACCACTTCAGGTAGGTGTTTTTTTTATTATAGATGTTTTTTCTCAACTGATTTTTTTATGGAGACAGAGATTGTTGCCAAAGCAGTATTAGACTGTGCTTATAAAGTCCATACGCATTTAGGGCCAGGGTTATTTGAAAGTGCATACGAGGAATGTTTGTATTATGAGCTTTCAAAAGCGGGTATAGCTGTTGAAAAACAGAAAATTTTGCCTTTTCTTTATTTTGACTTAGAGATTAAAGCAGGTTACAGGTTAGACCTTCTAGTTGAAAATAAAGTTGTTGTAGAAATTAAATCTATAGACAGCTTGAAAGATATCCACACCTCCCAGATTTTAACCTACTTAAGGTTAACCCAGTGTAAAATTGGACTGCTGATTAATTTCAATGAAAGGTCCCTCAAAAACGGTATTAAAAGGTTTGTTCTTTAAACAGATCTCGAGGATTTGTAAATTCATGTGACATTCTATTAAAACCGCTTCTTGGGTTAAGAATAATATATAAAACTTTGTGCGACTTGTTTTTAATACTTTGTGCGACGTTGTGATTTATTGAAAAACTTATTGCGTCAACGTAATTAATTTTATTTTTGCGCATGAGGAAGTTTTTGTTGTGGGCATTTTTTCTTGTGCCTTTGAGTGTTTGTGCCCAATCTGAACCTGTCGAGGGAGGGGAGAGTAGGGGGAAGGTGTTTGAGAAGCTTTTTGACGCAGCCGATGGCGTGGTGGGGTTTGTGAGCGGGGAAAAGTGGAGCTTTATCCCGGCAGTCACCTATTCCCCGGAAACAAGCCTGGGACTGGGCGTAAGGGCCATCCGCGTATTTCGCCACCAAAGCGATACTTCTGGGATTGTAAGACCCAGTACGCTACCCATTACTTTTCTATATACTCTTAACCGCCAAATTATCCTCACCGGAGAACTTAACTATTGGCTTAACGAAAACCGGGACTTTCTGAATGCCCGAATAGAACTAACAGATTATCCCTTCAAGTTTTATGGAATCGGTAATGACTTGCCTGCCGCGCAGGAGGAGTTTTATGCTACCCGCTATTTCTACATGCATCTGAATTACGAAAGGGAGGTGTTGCCTAGGCTTTATGTTGGACCAAGGTATGAATTCAGGGCAGACGACATTTATGAAAAGGAGCAGGAGGGAATCTTGGACCGGGGATTGGTGCCCGGGTCGGCTGGACAAAGGCTTTCCGGATTGGGCTTGAAGGTCAACTGGGATTCCAGAAACAATATCTTTCAGCCCACTAGGGGCAGCTTTCACCAGTTTTCCTACATGACCTTTCAACCATTTTTGGGAAGTAATTTCACATTTGACCAATTTGATGTAGATTTCAGAAAATACGTGGGTTTCAAAAACCAAAACGTGCTGGCCCTGCAGAGCTGGTGGAGTTTCACTACGGGAGGCCCTCCCTTTCAGCATGTGAGTTTGATAGGGGGCAGTGACCTGATGAGGGGGTATTTTGAAGGGCGGTACCGGGACAATTTGGCGATGGTGCAGCAGGCCGAGTACCGCTTCAAAGTGTATAGAAACCTAGGAATGGTAGCTTTCGGCAGTGCCGGGCAAGTGGCCGACAGGTTTTCCACCTATAGCTTTTCCCGAATGCGCTACGGGGCCGGGGTCGGCTTCCGCTACCGCCTCAATTCCGAAGGTCTCAATATCCGGCTTGACTTGGCCTATGGGGACCAAAGAGCTTTCTATTTCGGATTGAATGAGGTGATTTAGAATTAACCGCAAAGAGAGCTAAGGTTCGCAAAGAAAAATTATAAATATTATAAAACCATAGAGGAGTCGCGGAGAACTTCAGAGAAAGGATTTTGTACTTTGAGGGTTCATAACTAATGTGTTGAAATTAACCGCAAAGAAGCTAAGACACACAAAGAAAATTAAAATAACCGCAGAGACGCGCAGGACGCAGAGAATTAATTTTGAATTCGTTTCTACGCTCTGAGCCTCTAGTTCTCTGTGGTTTAAATAACCTAAACCATGATACCACTTTCAACTCCATATCTAGCCGGGAATGAATGGCAGTATGTTAAAGAATGCCTGGATACAGGCTGGATCTCTTCATCGGGTGATTTTGTGGGCAAGTTTGAGGAGGCTATTGGCCAGATAGTGGGCTGTGCCCATACCGTGGCCTGCGTCAATGGCACGGTGGGACTCCAAATGGCCCTGCAAGTCGGCGGTTTGAATCCCGGGGAGCATGTGCTGATACCCAACCTGACTTTCGTGGCGACAGCCAATGCGGTGCACCACGCGGGAGGGAAGCCCATTTTGATCGATGTGGACAAGGATTTCTGGCAAATGGATCTGGATCTACTGGAGGATTTTTTGGCCAGCCAAACTTTTCAGATAGAGGATGAGACTGGTATTTCGACCTATTATTTAATTACTAAAAAACGAATAGCTTTCCTCATGCCAGTCCATGTTTTGGGTTACATGGGAGATATGGATAGGTTGGCAAAAATAGCCGAAAAGTACCATCTCAAGATCGTGGAAGACAGCACGGAGGCCTTGGGGAGTACTTATAAGGGACAGCATGCCGGCACATTTGGAGATTTTGGAGTTTTTAGTTTCAACGGAAATAAAATAATCAGCACCGGCGGTGGGGGAATGGTGGTTTGCAAAAACCCTGCAGATGCCGCAAAGTTGAAGCATCTGATCAATCAAGCAAAGTCCCATTCCGAAGAGTACACCCATGATGAGACAGGCTATAATTTCCGCATGGTGAATGTGCTTGCTGCCATTGGGCTGGCACAGGCCGAACAGTTTTCCTCCCACCTATCGAGGAAAAAAGAAATCGCGGAAGCCTACAGGGTTGGCTTGAAGGATGTTACAGAGATATCTTTCCAAAGAATCTCGCCAAAGGTTGATAGCAACGATTGGCTTTTTACCATTCTATTAGAAAATCCTGCTGGCCTTCAGGCTTTTTTACAGAAGCAGGGAATCCAAACCCGGAAACTTTGGGTGCCGATGAACCAGCTTCCTATGCACAGCACTCTGCATTATATTTCAGGTAAAGATCAGAGCGACCTTCTGTATAAAAAAGCCCTGAGTTTACCCTGTTCAGTGGGCATTACAGAGAGTCAAATAATTCATGTTATTGGTAAAATAAAAGAATTTCTAGGAGTGAATCACTTCTGATTGGAAATAATATTTTAATTCTCAATAAAATAATCGCTTTTACTTTTGAATATCTAAATTTTTATTCTTCTTTATCTAACAAATGAATTTATTAATACAATGGAATTGTTATGGTAGGATTTTTACGTGTAGAGGAGTTTATTGACAAACATATTACAAAAAGAGAGCGGAGTTTTTTCTCAGAGGATTTTGAAAGCAAGAGACCGCTGCTCCGTAAGGAAATTGAAGGCAAATCAATACTAGTCATCGGTGGCGCAGGTACCATCGGTTCAGCATTTATCAAGGCGGCATTGGAGTTTTCCCCTAGCCGATTGTTTGTGGTGGACATCAACGAAAACGGGCTGACCGAACTCACCCGGGATCTTCGCAGCACGCCATGCTTGAATGTGCCGGATGCCTACAAGACCTACCCCATGGACTTTGGCTCTTTGGCATTTCAGAAACTTTACCTGAGAGAAAGCAAGTTTGACATCATCGCCAATTTTGCCGCCCACAAGCATGTTAGAAGCGAAAAGGATATTTTTGCAATAGAGGCCATGCTGGACAACAATGTGTTTAAGACCAAAAAACTTTTGGAACTCTTGAGCCTCAGACCGCCAAAGCATTTCTTTTGCGTGTCCACTGACAAAGCCGCCAACCCCATCAATATCATGGGTGCCAGCAAAAAGCTGATGGAAAATATCATGTTGGCCTACCGGAATGATTTCAAAATCACTACCGCAAGGTTTGCGAATGTTGCCTTCAGCAATGGTAGCCTGTTGGATGGTTATATTTATAGAATTAAAAACAACCAGCCTTTGTCCTGTCCTGAAGACATCCAAAGGTATTTTCTTTCCCAGCAGGAAAGTGGCCAGCTGTGTCTTTTGGCGACAATTTTTGGACAGAGCGGGGATGTGTTTTTCCCAAAACTGAACGAAAATCAGCTCGTTTCCTTCAAATCCATCACCGAAGCATTGATAAAAGAGCTTGGATTAAATATAAAAACGTGTAATTCTGAGGCAGAAGCAAAAGATTATGTGCCTTCAAGCTCCGAATACCCCGTTTACTTCTTTCCATCCCACACCACGGGGGAAAAGTTGGTAGAGGAGTTTTATTCGCCATTGGATATTATCAACGATTCGGCTTTCAAAGGCCTGGGCATAATCAGAAATGACAACCAGGTTGAAATGGGCAAAATCGTCAATGTTCTTAACCAGATCCGCGAACTTCTGGACTGCACCAATGCGGAGAAAGCGGACTTGGTAAACCTTCTTGCCCTTCATATGGGGGATTTCAACCATGTGGAAACCGGAAAATCCTTAGATCAGCAAATGTAATTGTATGGGATCCTTTGATCTGTTTATGAAAAGAACTTTTGATATCACGGTGTCACTGGTGACGCTCCTTTTGTTTTTACCCTTATTGGTACCGATCATCATTGCCCTACGCCTCACCGGCGAGGGCTATGTTTTTTATAAACAGGAAAGAATCGGGCAGTTCAACAGGCCATTTTTCATTTACAAATTTGCTACTATGCTGAAGGACAGCCCAAACATGGCAGGCGGCATCATTACTACGGCAAAAGATCCCCGCATGACGCCTCTGGGACCTTTTCTCAGGTCTACCAAGATCAATGAAATTCCCCAGCTTTTGAATATTCTATTAGGCCAAATGAGTCTGGTCGGCCCAAGACCGGTTATGAAGAAAAGTTTTGACCAATATCCTGAGGAAGTAAAAAGTGTCATCTACAATCTTCCTCCAGGTTTGACAGGGATCGGCTCGATCATTTTCAGCAATGAGGAGCAACTCATTACCGATGTAAAGGAGCGGGGGGAGGATGTTTGGGAATTTTATGTCAACCAGATTTATCCTTATAAAGGGGAATTGGAGATGTGGTATCAGAAAAACGTTTCTTTTTCAACTGACAACAAGATTCTGTTTTTGACGCTGTATTCCATTTTCAATGAAGATAAAAGTCTGATCTATAAAAGCTTTAAGACACTTCCCCGGCCTGCTTACATGATGGCAACAGCCTAAATAATTGGAATTTTTTGCTGGTAAAAAGTAATTATTGGAAGGTTTTTTGCAATAGATGAGAGGAGCGCTAACTTTTTTTGCGCTGAACTTATTACCCAGCCATTATTACTATGAAGCATTTTTTCCTTCTTCTGTCTTTCTTCAGTCTGTGCCTTGTCCAGGCTCAAGCACAAAGTTTCAACTACAAAAGTCCCGATAGGCCTTGGGCTGCCGAAATTGGGGCAGGGGCCTCATTTGTGTTGGCCGACAATTCATTTCCTTTTGATGACCAGTTAACTTTCAGACCTACCTTTGGGGGATCACTTGGTCTAACCAGAAACATCAGAAATAATCTGGGTTTGAAGGGAACAGTAGGCTATCAAAAAGTATTGGGTGAGGCGTTGGTGTCTAGGGAAGAAAGACTGGCCATGGGGCTCAACGATCAGGCTTACCAATTTTACGGGTATACGATTTTTGCGGATATTGCTCCTGAGATAAAATACCTGAATCGCACTTTCATCAATAGCCGATCCCATATCAACATGTACACAAGTCTGGGGGTAGGTGCTATGATGGTGCTTACAGACAACCAGATTCAGACCGGATCAGGCAATCAAAAACGCAAAAACAATTTCTTGACGCCAATTTTGCCACTTCGAACTGGGGTGTCGTATAGGTTTTTGCCCCTATATGAAGCCTCCCTGGAGGCCGGCCTGTTATTCACTTTTTCCAACAACATAGATGGGCGGACCAATAACAACAGCATCGATGACCATATTTTGACCTTCAAATTTAAATTAAGAAAGCTTTTCTCCTTTGATTATTGATAAAGGGTTCTTCGAATGGCGAGCTTGAATTGAAACAGATAATCGTTTCCAAAAGTGTTATAGCCCACATTTCCGTCCAAATCATCTGAAAGTGTGAAGAAAAATGATCCTTCAGCCCCAGCAGACCAGTTTAAGTTGAGTTGCCTAAGGTAACCAAACCTGATAGGGAAATAGGCCGTTTGGGTAAAGGCATCCTTTGTTATGATATTTTCGGCGATGAGCGTTTGCTGGGTTCTATACACCTGCAAAATCCCCAATCCGACACCCCCGTAAAAGCGGTTCGGCGATTTTTTATAGGGGTCTCCGATGGTAATTTCAGGCATTATATCAAAATAGTAAGCGTTACCGGAAAAGGCAAAAGCCTGGTTTCTTTCCCCCCATTTCTCAATTGTCCGATCCGGCACTTGGGTATTGCTCTGCAGCCATTGGGTGCCGAGAGTTGCCCGTATGCCTAGTTTTGGGGTTAAATGATAAATGTATCCCGCATCAAAGGTCGGCCTTGTTTTGAAATCCAGCATGGAGAGCCTTCCGCCGTTATCCGCATACATGAAGCCTGGGCCGGCGGCAAAAAAAAGGCTATGCCGAGGGGTTTTATTGCTGTAGCCCTGGGCTAAACCATCCAAATTCAGGCAGGTTAGAAAAAACAATATCCAAAGATTTTTTTTCATCAGAATCTCTTTTTTACTGTTTCTTCTGCAAACCTCCTACCAAATTGGTTTAGGGGGTTAAGTCCCGATTGGCGCTACGCTTATCGGGACGGTTTAGAGGTTTAGTTGATGCAGGCCTGCCGGACGGTGCTCTTCGGCCTCTTACTGAACTTCATGGCTTTTCTTATTAATAGGTAGTTACGGCAGACTACGTGTGGAGTGCTCGAAACTAAGTCTGCCACGGCTGTCGTCGCCTCGCGCCTAAACCCCTAAACGTCTCGCTAGAGGCGAAGTTTACCTCCCGGGGGAGGCCGAGAGCGGATATAAACCCCTAAACCAATTCATCTATACCTAGATAAATACCTAGTAAGCATAAGTTGCGCTTGGATAAAATGGTCGTTTCTGGTGTTGGTACCGGCATTGCCGTCCAAGTAGTCGGAGAAGGTTATAAAAGCACTGCCTTCCAGGCTCAGGTTCCAAAATGGGGATAACTGGCGGCTCACTCCAAGCCTTAGAGGGATATATGGGGTGGAGGTTTGCACATCTTCCCTTGTGGTTTCCCCTACCATGTTTTGGCTTCGGAAGACGGTAAGGTAGCCAAATCCCGCTCCCGCATACACATTGATATCGCTCCTGATGGCTTCGTAGGGGGAATTGGAAAATAGATATACCACTGGCATGATGTCGGCAAAATATGTCCTGCCGGTGAAAGAAAGGGCATAGCCATTCTCTATCCAATTGGGGAAAAAGTTTTCATACACAATAGCATGTTTGCTACCGATTACTTGACCGCCCACGGTGGCCCTAAGGTCCAAGGTGGAGTTTAACTGTCTTGCATAAGAAAGCGAAACTGCGGGAAGGAAATTGGTGATATTCCTTCTGATCCCGCCGGTATTGTCACCGGCCATCACACCGAGTCCCGAACCAATAGAAACCGTGGAGTTGCCCCTTAACGATAAATTCCTGTTGAATGCCTGTCCATAAGATAGGTGGCAGAGGCAGCATAAAAAAACTATAAAAAATGCTCTCATGACCAAAAAGTTTGAATTACTGATTGTTATAGGTGTAAATATAATAAATTCGTGGTTATCCGCAATGATGACAGCAGCCAATTTCCTTTTGGACCCAGCGCCATCAGAAATTCAACCTTCCCACGGTTCTCTAACCTCCTAATCCTCCCGATCCGCGAAGCGGTAATCGGGAAATAACCCTCTAAACTATTCAAATATGGCTCTTTTTTTGTATTCATTTTACTAGTTACTTTTAGACCATTATCATATGAAAGCAAGATTTTTACCCCTATTCCTCCTATTTTTCATTGGGGGATTTCAGGCCGTATTGGCCCAGAACTTCAATTTCCAATCACTTGACAGGCCGTGGGCTGTGGAGGTAGGCGTGGGGCCTGGATGGACCTATGCGGATAATTCCAGTGCCTTTAGAAGAGCGGGATTTTCCCTACATCCGGCTGCATCGGTTTCTCTGGCTAGAAATATTTCCCCTGCTGTATCCCTCCGTGGGACCATAGGTTTTCAGCAGATGGAAGGGAACTTCAACGCTGATGAAGCCAGAAAAGTCCGGATGGGAGAGCAGGGCAATGCCTACCATTTTGAAGGGCAGATTTATTACTTTGATTTCATGCCTGTCTTCAATTTTGTAGGTGGACCGCGCCACATCAACCGTAGCCAGGTGAATATCTATGGTGGTATTGGTGTGGGTGTGATGGGAATTATGGGAGATTATGACATCATGGTCAACGGTGAATCCCAAAATGTCAACAACGACATGGTCATAGCCACCTTCCCCGCCCGGGCAGGCATATCCTACCGCTTCCGTCCCCAGTTAGACTTTGCCTTAGAGGGCACGGTTTTGATTACATTAAGGGATGATATTGACGGACACACCGGGTACAACCGCTTTGATGATTATCCGATGAATGTGCAGTTCAAAGTGAGGAAGATGTTTTCGTTTGATTATTAATTCGTGGTTTAGAAGGTTAGCCGGCCTGCGGCCTAGGTTAGGGGGTTAGAAATCGCGATGCGACGACAAGATTGGAAATTGGTTGAAGGGTTGAATGTCCCAGATGATATAGCTTCGCTCTATATCCTCTGGGACTGATTATGGGATTAATGATTGAATATCTTACGTTAAACTATTAAACCTCCTGATGGGCACTGCGCGGGATGAAATAAGGTAACGGGAGGATGGCAGGATTATACCATTGAAGTGAATACTCCATCAATTGCGGAATTCTCTCTCAGTGCTCAGTACACAGAGGAGCACACGTACGTGCACTGCGCGCTGGGCACTGCGCGGGATGAAATAAGGTATCGGGAGGATGGCAGGATTATACCTTTGAAGTGAATACTCCATCAATTGCGGAATTCTCTCTCAGTGCTCAGTTCACAGAGGAGCACACGTACGTGCACTGCGCGCTGAGCACTGCGCGGGATGAAAGTGGGTACCGGGAAGATGGCAGGATATCCCATTGAAGTGAATACTCCATCAATATTGGAATTGTCTCTCAGTGCTCAGTGCACACGGCTCACGTACGCGCACTGCGCCCTGCGCACTGAGCGCTGGGCACGGCGCGGGATGAAAGTGGGTAACGGGACGATGGCAGGATATACCATAGAAGAGAATACTCCATCAATTTTGGACTTCTCTCTCAGTGCTCAGTGCACAGGGCTCACGTACGCGCACTGCGCACTGCGCACTGAGCGCTGGGCACTGCGCGGGATGAAAGTGGGTAACGGGAAGATGGCAGGATATACCATTGAAGTGAATACTCCATCAATTTTGGAATTCTCTCTCAGTGCTCAGTGCACAGAGCTCACGAACGCGCACTGCGCATGGAGCGCTGGGCACTGCGCGGGATGAAAGTGGGTAACGGGAGGATGGCACGATTATACCATTGAAGTGAACACTCCCTCAATTGCGGAATTCTCTCGCAGCGCTCAGTGCACAGAGCTCACGTACGCGCACTGCGCACGGAGCGCTGGGCCCTGCGCGGGATGAAAGTGGGTAACGGGAGGATGGCACGATTATACCATTGAAGTGAACACTCCCTCAATTGCGGAATTCTCTCGCAGCGCTCAGTGCACAGAGCTCACGTACGCGCACTGCGCACGGAGCGCTGGGCCCTGCGCGGGATGAAAGTGAGTAACGGGACGATGGCAGGATATACCATTGAAGTGAAAACTCCAACAATTGCGGAATTCTCTCTCAGCGCTCAGTGCACAGAGCTCAAGTACGTGCACTGCGCATGGAGCACTGAGCACTGAGCGGGATGAAAGTGGGTAACGGGAGGATGGCAAGATTATACCATTGAAGTGAACACTCCATCAATTGCGGAATTCTCTCTCAGCGCTCAGTGCACAGAGCTCACGTACGTGCACTGCGCATGGAGCTCTGAGCACTGCGCGGGATGAAAGTGGGTAACGGGAGGATGGCAAGATTATACCAGTGAAGTGAACACTCCATCAATTGCGGAATTCTCTCTCAGCGTGCAGTGCACAGAGCGCAGTGCTTGGAACGTTAACCAGACTGAGCTCCAGCAAGAGTCAGGGTATCAAGTACCACGTACCAGGTACCAGGTATTCTAGGACGGAGGTTTTTTTGGCAGTTTTGGCGGTTGCGGTTTGCCGGCGTTTTTATTTACGGGAGCCTCCCGCTGGGCTGCGCCCAGCGGATGGGCTATCGGGTACTGAAGGATAAGACTTTTCTCTTTGCGCTTCTTCCAAGCTTTGCGGTGATAATTGACCCGAGTCGGAGACTCTACACTCAATAGTTCGAAGTCTGAAGACATTCGCACAACGGAATAGTGGTTTAATGGTTGATCGTCCCGCTGGCATTATTGCATTAGATGCCAGCGGGACTGATTAAGGGATTAACGTTATTCTATTAATCCCTGATGTGCGCAGCGCTATCAAGACTTCAACCCTTTAACTAATTCCCCCCTCTCCGCTGTTCGAAAGGGCTGGGGGGGTCAAAATGGAGGCACAGCCTCTACTTTCACAGTTCCAAGGCACAGCCTTGGAACAACCGTATGCCCCAGCTCCGTTAGGAGCGGCCGATATAATAACCGCCGGTGGCAACCGGCGGGCAGCAAATACCTACCGAGCTGTAAGTCCCAGAGGGACGCACCATATTAATTCTGAGTAAGGGCTGGGGGATCAACAATACGCTGGCCCTTCGGCTCCCCATCGACTTCGCTCAGGGACCACGCTCCGGGATATGCACTGCGCACGGAGCACTGAGCACTGGGAAATTGCCACGGTGGTTAGGGAGGTTAAGTCCGCTTTCGGCTCCGCCTCAAGCGAGACGGTTTAGGAGCCTGTCTGCGCCAGGCAGGTTTAGCGCAAAGCGACGACAAGGGTTGAAAGTAATGCACTGCGCGCGGAGCACTGCGCGGGATGAAAGTGGGTAGCGGGAAGATGGTAGATATTAACATTTGATGTGAACACAACATCATTTGCCGAATCCCTCTCAGGGCTCAGTACACAGAGCTCAGCGCTTGGAACGTGAACAATCCATGCTGCTCTGAATGGAATGAAGGAAGAAGAAGAATGCACAATTGAGGTGAACCCCACATCAATTGCGAAATCCCCCTCAGGGCTAAGAATGCAGAATGATTTAGATCGAAAGCAAATAAGCTTCCATCTCATTTTCGTTTTTAAAACTGATTCTTTCGATGAATGTGGCTTTTTTATAATCAACTTTCTTTGATTCAGCAACAGTCTCTAGCATTTGGTTTACTGAAGGGGCTACGTTCAATAATGAAATTGATTTACCGCGATTTTGATACCTTTCCAGGTAAACTGCAAGCTCATGAGCTGCGGCACGTGAAATAAAATCAATATTTTCAAAGTCTACAGAAAAGTTATCTACCTCACTAACCTTATCAAAAATGATCCTTATAGACTCCCTGTTACTTATGGAATCAGCATAAAAAGTAGAAAGTCTGATATTTGATGGATTATTCATAGCATTACAAAGATAAGTCTAATTATACTACTCTGTATATTCATAAATGTTAAAAGTTTCATTTAAGTTCACTACAGGAACTCTTAAAAAAGCCAATGCCCCTTGCGAAGCAACTCCAAAATCAACCAACCTGTAATTAATTAATAGACCATTTCCACTCAAAAAAACAAAGGTTCCATTCAGGCCATCGACCAGCATTTCCCTAGAAGTATGGACTCCAAACCCCCTTTCCTTTAAACTTTTCGTGGATCCTCCCCGGATCATCGTTTCAATTGCATCTAAATGAGTTGCAACATGAGAATAGTCTTTTTCTCCACTATAGGCTAAATAAGAATTTAAAACCCCTATCCCTGAATCTGCCAGTGAAATATCCAAAAAGCCTTTTGAGGGATAATACTGAAATGAAATCCAACCAAAATCATGCCCAGAATGATCTACAATATTATCCGTCAACTCTGACAGCAAGTAATTAATAGCAATGTAATAATTCATAGGCAACTTAGCAATTTGGCGTATCATCTGACACACATGACTGATTAAATTATCCCTTGTAATTGTTTCTACTTCACTTTTACCAGTGGAAAATTTGATTAGGGGGAGATAACTTTTACTGGAAAACCCATTTAGATATCTTTGCCAGTCATCTGCTGAAGAAGGACTATAGCCTTGCAAGAAATTTATGGTTTGGCAATAACTATAATGAGGCTTACTGTAATGCCCAAATCCAGGGTTATTATCTACTAGGCAAGAAAAATAGGTCGATAATAAGGGCGGACAAAATTTAAAATTTGAAAAATCTAAGTAATTTTTCCCAGCCGAATTTTCTCTCAAAAAATTCCTTATGATTGATAACTGATATCCTGGTCGATAATCCCAATCTGTACTTTTTACAATTATATTTTTCAATACCTCCCTTTTTTCAAAATATAACCAGTCTGATTTGAAAATTCAATAGTTAATGTTATAATCTTCTGAAAAGAATTGCCTTACTGAGCTCAATTCAAAGTTTCTTTGTCTGAATTATTTAAGCTGGAAGATGGAAGGAATCTATTTTCACTCCATTTGGGAGTGTACAAGTCAAAATGGGCAAACCAGAAAAGTATATCCCTTATTTCTATGGGATATATCACATTGGTATCCAACACACAGGTGAACCTTACACTATGAATCATACAGCCCCAGGTCTTCGTCGGATTTCATTATATCCTGGAGGAGAGCCTCTTGGTTCTTTTTCTGAACAGCCTTGTACTCGGCGACATCTTCAAATTTCACACGCCTGTGCTTTCCAATTTTGGTAAATGGAATTTTACCTTCCTCAAGAAGTTTGACGAAATGGGGCCTGGAACAGCCTAGGAATTCTGCTGCTGCCTGGGTAGTCAACTCAGTAGCCATTGGCACTATTGATATAGGCTTACCCTGACCCATTGCCTTCAAAACCTTGGCAAAAAGTTTTAGAGCTTCCATCGGAATTTTGATCTTTTCCTGTGTTTCCTCTATTTCTATCTCTGGATTATCGGATCTCAGTTGGCTTAGCATTGACGCGAGTGCATTGTAAGATTCCAATGCAATCATTTGCTCATCCTTTGATGGCTTCTTGAGGTCGTTAAGGGAATTCATATTCTAAGGTTTATATAAATATAAACGAAATAAACGAAACGAAGTTCGATTAGGTGAGATTTTTAGTTTAAGCTTTTGATGTCCAGATTGGATTTTGGGTACCAGGTACCACGTACCAGGTACCAGGTATTCTAGGGCGGAGGTTTTTTTGGCAGTTTTGGCGGTTGCGGTTTGCCGGCGTTTTTATTTACGGGAGCCTCCCGATGGGCTACGCTCAGCGGATGGGCTATCGGGAACTGCGCACTGAGCGCTGGGCGCACGCGGGATGAAAGTGGGTAGCGGGAAGATGGCAGGATTGCA